>NZ_JBQFOO010000001.1:0-803952 GCF_056533565.1 Ruegeria sp. G12 | reverse complement strand
GGGGGAGCTGGGGGGTGGGCGCCCCGCCTCCTGCCCCCTTTCCATCCAAGCGAAAGCCCAAATGTGAGCGACTGGCTGATCTCCCTCGAAGGCACTGAATCCGGCCACCACCTCGCCCTCGGCCTGGCACTGATGGCCGCCTTCCTGCACGCCGTTTTCGGCGCGCTGCAAAAGGGCCGCCACGACCCGTGGATGTCGCGCGGGGCAATCGACGCCTGCTATTGCCTGATGGCGGCCCCCTTCGCATTCTTCGTGGTCCCGTGGCCCGAACCCTATATGTGGCCCATCTTTGCCACCGTCTGGCTGATCCACATCGGCTATAAGGTCCTACAGGCCGCCGCCTACACCAAGGGCTCCTACACCGTGGTCTACCCGGTGGTTCGCGGCACCGGTCCGCTCTTTACCGTGATCGGAGCCTATCTGCTGTTCGATGAGACCTTTTCAGCCATCCAATGGCTGGGCGTGGCAACATTGATGGCAGGCATCTTCGGATTGGCGCTCTATAACCTGCGGTTCCTCGAAACGAACCGCGAAACGCTGGGCATTGCCCTTGCGCTGGCGCTGGCCACGGGGCTGTTCGTCGCGCTCTACACCACCTATGACGCCTACGGCATCCGCGCCACCGCTGATCCGTTCACTTTTTTGGCGTGGTTCTTCATGATCGACGGCGCGGCTATGCCGATCTACGCCGCCCTCAGATACCGCGCCATGATCCACCGCCCGGCGCTTGGCCCGCTGATGCTGCGCGGACTAGCGGGCGGGATCATCGCGCCGATGTCTTTCGGGGCCATCATGCTGGCCACAAGGCTCGACAAAGTTGGCGAAGCCGCCGTGCTGCGCGAAACCTCAACGGTCTTCGCCGCCCTCATTGGCTGGCTGGTGCTGAAAGAAACCGTCGGCCCAAGGCGCATTGCCCTGATGGCATTGATTGCACTCGGCGCCGTAATAGTTGAAATGGGCGGGTAAGCAGCAGGACGCAGGCGATGACAGACAAAAAAGAGATCAATCCGTTTCTGAAACAGGCATTGGAACTGGGCCCGCCACTGGCCTTTTTCCTCATCTATCTGCGCCTGCGCGACGACAGCTTCCTGATCGGCGGCACCGAATATTCGGGCTTCATCGTCGCCACCATCATCTTCGTGCCGCTGATGCTGGGCGCAATGGGCGTGCTTTGGTTCCTGACGGGAAAGCTCAGCCGGATGCAGATTTTCACGGCCATCATGGTGATTTTCTTCGGCGGCCTGACCGCATGGTTCAATGACGAACGGTTCTTCAAGATGAAAACCACGCTCGTCTACGGCTTCTTCTCGGCCATCCTTGGTATCGGTCTGCTGCAGGGTAAATCCTATCTGGCTTACGTGCTGGACGAGATGCTGCCCATGCGCCACGAAGGCTGGATGATCCTGACCCGCCGCTTGTGCGGCTGTTTCGCTGTTCTGGCGGTGGCCAACGAACTTGTCTGGCGCACGCTGTCCACTGACCTTTGGGTCAAGATCGAAACCTTCGGCTTTCCGATCGCCCTGATGGTATTCCTGATGCTGCAGTTCAACCTACTGCAGAGCTATATGGACGATCCCGACCATCAATAGGTCCAGTGCAGCGCAGTCGCAGGGATTGGCCCAACCGGCGAAAACCTGACAAAATCCTTGGCTTAGCCCCCAAGCTGTGAAAGGTTAACTCACCACTCACAAATCACACCCGGAGACCCGTAACGTATGACGGCCTTCCCAAACAGCGGCTTTTTGTCCGACGCATCAGAAGGGCTGCGGGCAATGCTGTCCGCACAGGCATCCGAGATTTCATTGACCAAAGGGGAAACCCTGTTCGAACAGGGCGATGAGGGCGACGCGCTTTACGCCATTCTCGAGGGCACGCTCGAGGTTTCGTTTCTCGCCATGAGCGGGCGCAAGCTGACCCTGACCCTGATGCGCCCCGGCGAGGTTTTTGGCGAGATTGCGCTGTTCGACAGCGGCCCCCGCACTGCCACGATTGCCGCAGCAGAACCTTCGAGGGTTTTGCGTGTGCGCCGCCGGGACGTGATGAACCAGATCCGCCAGCACCCGGACCTGGCCGTCGATATGGTCCGTCTGGCAGGCCTGCGCATGCGCTGGATGGGCTCGCAACTGAACGAGCAGGTCTTTCTGCCCATGCCAATCAGGCTGGCCCGCTGGCTGTTGCACCTGTCCGAGCTTCAGGACAACCCGAACGACCGGATCACCCTGTCGCAAAGCGAACTGGCCGAATTCGTGGGTGCCACGCGCGAGGCGGTGTCCAAAACGATCTCGACCTGGAAACGCGACGAAGTGGTCGAAGCGTCGCGTGGAGGCCTGCTGATCCAGGACTTCGAGGCTCTGCGGGAACTTGCGGAATCCGACCTGATCTGACCCTTGTGACATGCTTCACATACGGGCACGCAACCGTGGACTAAAGTGATTCCTGTTACTGTAAGAGGTCAGAGAATCATCCCCGATATCTGTCCACTGATCTCTCCCTGTATCTGAGCCATATGCCCCTCGGGCGTATGGCTCATTTTATTTGCGGACTGCAGCAATCGTCGAAGAAACGGCTGACGCGCCGATTCCATGCTAAACTGGTACCTGCGTGGATGAGAAACGCATGAGGTCCGGCGTGGCGAAACGTCATGTAAAACTGCGGTATTTTGCGATAGCGCTGCTGCCGATCATCGTATTCGGGGTACATGAGCTTATCCAGAAGCACATGATCGCGGCGGATTTGGATGTGCCTGTCGATATCCTGCAGGACGATCGTCTCTGGCTGGAATCCATTGGCCGCTTCCGGTTCCTGGCGGCCTCGTGGTTTTTTGTCGCCTTGGCACTGCTGCCCGTGGCCTTGCTGGCCCGCACCCTGTCGCGCCCGATCGAGCGCAAAACCAAAACCGCCGCGATCCTGACGGTGCTAGCGATCTTTGTTCTGGCAATCGTTCCAACGATCCAGCAATATGCGACCTCTCAGGCCCCCAAGATTTACCATCAGGTGGGAAAGGCCGTGTTTGAAACCGCCCTTTCCCGCGGCACCCTGCCCGGCTGTCAGACACCCGAGGAATCATGGCTGCTGGGGGCGTGCGGCGACATGCCGGTCTTTTCCCTGTTCCGGCGCGTGATGGACATCGTCAACGCATTTGCCGGGCTTGCGGTCGGGTCGCTGATCGTCGGTATGATCCTGTGCCTGACCTCAAGCGACCGCAATGATGTCGAGGAAACGGCAGCCGAATTGGCCAAAAACCTGCGCCAGATGCGGCAGCAATTGTACATCTCCAGCCTGATCCTGACCTTTGGCATGTTCTTTGCCACCAGTTGGATGCACTGGCCCCTGCCCATGATCTCGGATGCGCATAAGGCCGCGTATACGTCGCTTGTCACGTCGTCAGCTTTGTTCACAGGCACCTATTTCTGCCTGCTGATGCTAAGCTTTTTTCTTCCGGTCGCGGTCATTCTGGACAGCCGGATCAACCGGCTGGCCCTTGCAGCAAACCGGATTGACGACGCCGAAAGCGAGTTTGACGTCAGCGAATGGCGATCCTCTCATGGCTTGTCCGAGGGCACCAGCGACCTGCTGCGCGCAGGGTTCGCCCTGATCGCGCCGATCCTCGCGGCGTTTGCGGGCGGCATCACACCGCTGCCCATTTGACCCCCAAAACCGGCCCCAAGGTGCTTTGCAGGTTAATCTGTGATAAGGTCAGACTTATTCGTTAAGTTCTTTATTCCCGAGGATTGACCATGCAGAAGATTTCTTACGCCAGATTCATTGATCTGTGGGAAAACCTCGATACCCCCGATCATGTTCTGGAAAACTACATCATCATGGAACCGGGCGAGAGCGCATTTTCCTTCAACATCCGCCCAAATCCCGAAACCGTCTACGATATCCCCCGGTTCGAGGCCGGCCTGTCCAGCCTGAATTCGCGCAGCCGACGCCGCAGACAACGGGATTTCAATGATGCGATAAAGGCGGGCGATACCCGGCCCGTTCTTGTCAGCGAAGGCGATAGCTGGTTTCAGTTCCCGAGGCTTCTGCACGACGTGATCGACCATCTGGGCGAGGACTACCTGATCTGGAGCCTCGGGGCCGCCGGTGACACGGTCGAGAACATGATCGACAATGATACCGCAGAATACATGCAGGGCCTGCGCGATCAGGCCCACCATGTTCAGGCGTTTCTGCTGTCGGCAGCCGGGAACGACGTGATCGGCGCGAAGAATGGCAAACCCGTGCTATTGTCGTTGCTGCACAACGGCACGCGGTCGGATCGGCCCGAAAAACTGATCAACCGGGCCGAGTTGAAACGGGTGACGGATGGCCTGCGCGAAAGCTATCGCAAGGTCGTGCGCAACGTCCGGTCGGACGATCGGTTCAGAACCCTTCCCATCCTGATCCACGGCTACGACTACGCCTTCCCGTTTCCAAACAGCAAGAATGACAACCGTCGTCCGATCTGGGTTTTTACCAATCGCGACAAATGGTTGGGCAGCGCCTTTAAAGACAAGGGGATCGACAACCCGAAAACCCGGCGCGACGTCATCCGCATCCTGATCGACGCTCTCTACGATACCCTCGCCGAGGTTGCGGATGAGGACCCGAATGTGCATCTGATTGACGTGCGCGGCACGCTGACGCACAGAACAGACTGGGCGGACGAGATTCACGCCAAAAGCCCCGGATTTGGCCGGGTTGCCGCCAAGTTCGATAAGGTACTGAAACAGGTGGTAACGCGCAGCGACGGGTTCGAAACCGCTGCCGTCTACGGGGGCGGCGGTGGCTCAACCCAGCTGGGTGAGATCTCGACCATGCCCAAAGCGGCCCGCTCTCGCATCGGCGTGCCCGAGGTTGCTGGTGAGACGCTCGGCATCCCCAACCTCGAAATGTTTGCCGAAGGGTTCACCGCCAGCGCCCGGTTCGAGGCGATCATCGAAGAGGATGACAGCGTGCCCTACGGCTTTCTGTCCAAAGGGGCCGAGGTCGGCAAGGCCGTCGCCCGGATCAGCACCCGTGGCCGGGCCTGGGATGGGCGAAACGGCAGTTGGCGGGGCACCGGCTTTCTGATAGCCCCCAACATCCTGCTGACCAATTCCCATGTGATCAACAGCCCCGAGGTCGCCTCGGAAGCCAAGGTTGAGTTTGGATACGAAGAAGGCGCGGACGGGCAGCTTTTGCCCTCTACCCGGTTCCGGCTTAACCCCAGCAGGCTTTTCATCACCAGTCCGCCGGAAGATTTAGACTATTGCTTTGTCTGGGTCGAGGGCAATCCCGGCCAGCACTTCAACAGCATCCAGCTTTGGCGCGGGTCGTTTATCGCGCAGGACCGCTATCCCGCCCATATCATCCACCACCCGGATGGCAGGCCCAAACGGGCCTCGCTGCGCAAGAACGACATTTTCACCGGCCTCGGTTCGCGTGAGGTGCTGGTCCATTACACAGCGGACACGATGTATGGCAGTTCGGGTGCCCCCGTGCTGCGCGACGACTGGCGTTTGTTTGCCCTGCATCACGCGTTCGAGGATGTCAGCGACGATCTTCGACTGAAGCTCAAAAAGGAAGGATACGAAGGCGACCGCATCAACGAAGGCATCAAGATTTCCGCCATCGCCATCGATCTGGACATCCGCGCCCGTACCGGGCCCGACCCGCAATCCGCGCGCGAGGTGCTGCGCCACATGGGCGGTAGCGACTCGCGCACCGGGTATTTCGGCACACTGGGCCGGAAGCCAAGCGGCGAAACCGCCTTTGAACGCGTGGTGGATACCTATCGCGGGGCGGATCAGGACGTTGATGTCGCCTTCTGGAACATCGAATGGTTCAACAGGGATTACGACCGCAAACTAAGCGACGTCGCCCGAGTGATCGCGGACCTCAACCTCGATATCTGGGCGTTAGAGGAGGTCTCGCCACAAGCCACCGAAGCGCTGGTGGCGGAGCTTAAAAGCAAGTTCCAGATGGAATTCGACTATCTGGCCTCGGAGCCTTCGGCCAGCAGCGGCAGGCAGACCACGACCGTTATCTGGAACACTCTGACCGTCTCGGGCGAGCGTCTGGATTGGCCGGCCGAAGCGCATCGGCTGCTGAAACTCGACAGCCGCGACCCCGATGCGCGGGAGTTCGAGGCCGTGGACGGCAAAATCTTCAACCGGTATCCGGGGCTGTTCCGGTTTACCTCGACCACTTCCGCATCCAGTGACCCGTTCGATTTTCTGCTGGTGCCGCTGCACCTCAAGGCCAAATCCGAGGGTGCGAAAAGGCGCAAGATGGCGGCAAACATGCTGGCCAAGGTCATCAACATGGCCATGAGCGAGTTCGGTGAGGCGGATGTTCTGATCGGCGGCGACATCAATGCCGAGCTTGGAACCGGCCAGTTTCAAGGCCTGCTGGACGCCGATTTTCAGGCGCTGAGCGCGGCGGATGAACGCGACGGGGCCATTACCTATCTCAAGCGCCCCTACTTTTCGCTAATCGATTCGATCTTCGCCTCCTCGGATATGAGCGCGAATATCGACAGCGAGGATTTCATGATCATCGCCGCAGATCGGGCCTTTCCCGACTTCGTAACACGCGTGTCGGATCATCGTCCCGTGATGGTTCGGCTTAGCTTGGGTGACGGGACCGAGGCGGCGGGCTCTGGTCAATCGGACAAGACTAAAGCTGATCCCTCTGGCGATGACGGCTGTATTCGCAAGGTTGCCGACAGTTTCCGGAAAGACCCGGAGGGCACGCTCCGGCGCATTCTGAACGCGCCGGAATAGGAGGTTGACGGCTCTCCAAACAAAAGAAGGCCCCCGCAGGGGCCTTCTTTTCTCTCGGGAATGCGTTCCCTATCTTATTCTTCGAGGCTCAGCGCGACAAAGCGCGGGTCGCCGCCCCGACGCACCAGCAACAGCAGGGATTTACGACCCGCCTCGCGGGCTTCCTCCATCCGTGCCTCAAGATCGGCAATGGTTTCAACCTTTTGCTGACCGGCTTCGGTGATCAGATCCCCAGCGCGCAGGCCCTTGGCAAATGCCTCAGACGCTTCGTCAACCTCGGACACAACCAGACCATCCGCATCAGCGTCCAGCCCCATCTCTTCACGCAACGTGTCCGTCAGCGGCGAGATCGTTAGCCCCAGAATATCGGCGTTTTCGTCCGTTTCGGCATCAGGCGTTTCCTCTTCATCCGTTTCGGCACGCTCGGCATCTTCGCGACGGCCCAACGTGACCAGTACGGTCTGCGTGCCGCCATCACGGTGCACGACAACGCGCACCGATTTGCCAACAGTGGTTTCGCCCACCTGCCGCACAAGGCCGCGGGTGTCTTCCACCTCGACCCCGTCAAAGCTGAGGATCACATCACCCGCTTTCAGGCCAGCCTCTTTCGCGGGGCCGTCCGGCACATCGCTGATCAAAGCACCGCCGGGTTTGTCCAGCCCCATCGCCTCAGCCATGTCCTCGGTTACGTCCTGAATGCGCACACCCAGCCAGCCTCGGCGGGTTTCCCCAAACTCGCGCAGCTGATCGACAACCTTGATCACCACGTTCGACGCCATCGAAAATCCGATGCCAATCGAGCCGCCATTGGGCGACAGAATCGCGGTGTTCACACCAATCACCTGCCCGTCCATATTGAACAGCGGTCCGCCCGAGTTGCCCCGGTTGATCGCCGCATCGGTCTGAATGTAGTCGTCATAAGACCCGCTCAGCGCCCGGTTCCGGGCCGAGACAATACCGGCCGAGACTGAAAAGCCCTGCCCCAGCGGGTTGCCCATGGCAATCACCCAGTCGCCAACGCGCGCAGTGTCGCTGTCGCCGAACTGGACATATTGCAGCGGGCCGGATGCTTCGACCTTGAGCAGCGCGATATCGGTTTTCTCGTCCGTCCCAATAACCTTTGCAGGAAGCTCCTTCGCGGGCTGACCGTCTCCGGGAAAGAATTCGATAAGAATTTCATCGGCTTCCGCGATGACGTGATTGTTGGTGACGATGAAGCCGTCTTCCGAGATCACAAACCCCGACCCCAGCGCGTTGCTGCGGCGGGGACGGCTGTCATCATCGCCGTTGCGGTCCTGAAACTCGCGGAAAAAATCCTCGAACGGAGAGCCTTCGGGCACAATCCCCTGAGGCCCGCCCTGCCCCTCGATCAGCGTGCTGGTGGTGATGTTCACCACCGCCGGGCTGATCTGTTCGGCCAGTGGCGCCAGGCTTTCGCCCCGCGCCTGCGCCGCGATGGTCTGGGCCAGCACAAGCAGCGACCCGGCAAAGGCCAGCCACATCAGCCGCATCATAACACTTAACTCGTCCCACCGGACGGACACACTGCGCGCTTTCGCCTGCACTTGGGGTCTCCTCGTCGACAAACCTTCCGGGCTGCCGACCGGCAGCCTTCCTTCACATCCAATGTAGTCAGTTTGACCATATGGGCAACTCGGGATCGCGGGGAAATCACCGGCAAGTGAGGTCCTTGTGTTAAAATCCCAACTGGTAAGCGCCCCAAAGCAGGACCAGCCCGCTGACCACACAGAGCATTCCCATCAGCCGCCGAGCCGATTCCGGCAGCGCGCGCAGCGCCTCGAGCATGCGTTCAATAAGCGAAGGGGCCAGCGCATAGGCCAGCCCCTCGACAATCAGCACCAGCCCGAAGGCCAGAAGGATCATGCCCATTACTGGGATGCCTGCCCTGTTGGTGATTTCAGGTAGTTGAAGAACTCTGAATCCGGGCTGAGGACCATCGAACTGTTGCTGCCGCCCAGCGCCCGTTCATATGCGGACAGCGAGCGGTAGAACTCGAAGAACTCGGGGTCCTTGCCAAAAGCTTCGGCGAAGATCGCGTTGCGTTCGGCGTCGGCCTCACCGCGAATGATCTCGGCCTCGCGGTTGGCGTCCGATACCAGTTCTACCACGGTCCGGTCGGCCTGCGCGCGCACGCGCTGCGCGGCCTCGTTACCGCGGGCGCGTTCGTCGGTCGCCTCACGTTCCCGTTCCGCCTTCATCCGGTCGAAAGTGGCTTCGAGGTTCGCCTGCGGCAGATCGGTCGCCTTCAGACGCACGTCGATTACGTTGACACCCAGTGCCCGCGCTTCGGCAATTGCGCTGTTGCGGATGCGCAGCATCAGAGCCGCACGGTCAGAACTCAGGATATCGCGGGACGAGACCGAACCCAGAACCTCACGCGTTTCGGCGCGCAGGATGCGGTCCAGACGATCCTCGGCCACCGGAATTCCGCCGACACCAACGGCCTGACGGAACTGCTCCAGATCGGAAATCCGATAACGTGCGAAGGCATCGACCACCAGACGGCGATCATCCAGAGGGGTGACTTCCAGCGGCTGCACGTCGATCGACAGGATACGGTCGTCATAGCGCACCACTTCCTGAATCAGCGGGATCTTGAACGCCAGACCGGGCTCTTCCTTCACCGCCACGACGCGGCCAAACTGCAGCACCAGCGCGCGTTCACGCTCGTCCACGATAAAGATCGAGGACAGAAGACCGACAACCGCAATCACGATGATCGGCAGAATAAATGTCGCCTTACGCATCAGTTGCTCTCCTCGGCCTGGTTGCGGCGCAGTTCGTTCAACGGCAGGTAGGGCACAACGCCCTGCCCCGAGCCAGTGGAGTTTTCATCCAGAATGATCTTGTCCACGTCGCCCAGAACCTGCTCCATCCGCTCCAGATACAGGCGCTTGCGGGTCACATCCGGCGCTTTGGAATACTCTTCCAATACCGCGCTGAAACGGCTGGCTTCACCCTGCGCGCTGTTGATCTGCTGGGCGCGATAGGCTTCGGCCTCTTCCAGGACCTGCGCGGCTTCACCGCGCGCTTCGGCCAGAACCCGGTTTGCATAAGCGTCGGCCACGTTCTGCAGACGGTCACGCTCCTGCGCGGCGGCCTGAACGTCGCGGAAGGCGGCGATCACGTCCTGCGGCGGGTCAGCCTTGTCAAAGTTCACACGAACGATGTTCACACCGGAATCATAGCTGTCCATTGTCAGCTGAATAAGCTCCTGCAAACGTTCGGCAATGATACCGCGATCCCGGTTCAGGATGGGGGCCAGCTCGCTTTGAGCAATAATTTCGCGCATCGCCGATTCCGACACAGCGCGGATCGTTTGACGCGGATCGCGCAGGTTAAACAGATATTTAGCCGGGTCGTTGATGTTCCAGACGACCTGATAGTCGATATCGACCACATTCTCGTCACCGGTCAGCATCAGACCATCGTCGCTGCCACGCGCGCCGCCCATATCTTCGTTCTGTTCGCGGGTAACCGGGATAACCTCAGCCGTCACAAACGGCCACGGGGCAAAGTTCAGACCCGGATTACCAACGGCCGAGAACTCACCCAGGAACAGCTCAACCGACTGCTCTTCGGGCTTGACGGTGTAGAAGCTGGCCAGCCCCCACAGCACCGCTGCTGCCACCAGACCAATCGCAACCGTGCCCTTGGTGAACGCCGGACCGCCGCCGCCGCCCGAGCCGTTCGTACCACGGCCACCGCCGCCGCGACCGCCCATCAGGACGCGCAGCTGCTCTTGACCCTTTTTCATCAGCTCGTCGATCTCGGGGATCTGCGGGCCGTCGCCTTCGGGGGGCTTGCGCCCGTCCCCGTTGTTACCCCGATTTCCTCCGCCACCCGAGGAGCCTCCGCCCCCCCAGGGGCCACCGCTGTTGCCCGCCATATGTGTCTTTTCCCTTGTGTTGGACCGTGTGATCACGGGTTCCCTTGTAACGTGTGTGCGCGCGGTTGCAAATCAAGCCGTGCGAACAGGTTGCCGCATTGTCACCAGTTCTTCGGCCATGACCGGATGAACCGCAACCGTGCGGTCGAAATCTTCCTTCGTCGCGCCCATCTTCACCGCAATGCCCGCAAGCTGGATCATTTCGCCCGCGCCGGGAGCAACGATGTGGCAGCCCAGCACCTTGCGGGTGGCCTGACTGACGAGAAGCTTCATCAGCACCCGCTGCGTACCGCCCGCAAACGCCTTTTGCATCGGTTTGAACGAAGTCGCGTAGACCTCGATCGGTTCCTGCGCGGCGGCTTCTTCCTCGCTCAGCCCCACAGTGCCGAATTCGGGCTGGGTGAAGATCGCGGTCGGGATCAGGTCGTGATCCACCGGCGTCGGGTTGCCTTTGAACACGGTTTCGACAAAGGCCATGCCTTCGCGGATCGCAACCGGGGTCAGGTTCACTCGGTCCGTCACGTCGCCGATGGCATAGATCGAGGGCACGGCGGTCTGGCTGTATTCATCGACGATAATCTCGCCCTTGCGACCCCGTTCGACACCCAAACCTTCCAGCCCCAGATCATCGGCATTCGGCGCGCGACCCGTCGCGTACATCACCACGTCGAACAGTTGTTCGGACCCGTTGGTGGCCTTGACCCAGATCTTGTCGCCCTGCTTTTTCATTTCAAGTACATTGGTGCCCAGATGCAGGTCGATGCCGTTCTGGCACATCTCTTCGCTGATCAACCCGCGCGCTTCTTCGTCGAAGCCACGCAAGATTTGCGCGCCGCGATAGAACTGAGTGGTCTTAATCCCCAACCCGTTCATGATCCCGGCAAACTCGCTGGCGATGTAGCCGCCACCGACGATCAGGATACTGTCGGGCAGCTTGTCCAGGTGGAAGATTTCGTTCGAGGTGATGGCCAGTTCGGACCCCGGAAATTCGGGCACAACCGGGCGACCACCGGTGGCGATCAGGATATGCTTGGCCGTTTTTTGCGTACCATCGGCCAGTTCCACCGTATGCGGATCGACCAGACGGGCGCGCTGATCAAAGCTCTCGACGCCGTTGTTCTTCAGGATGTTGCGGTAGATGCCCTCCAGCCGGTCCAGTTCGGCGACCAGCTTGCCGTGAAACGTGTTCCAGTTGAACCCGCCAGGCTGGATGTCCCAGCCATAGGCCTGCGCATCGCCTACCATGCCCGAGAACTCGCTGGCAAAGACCATCAGCTTCTTCGGCACACAACCGCGGATAACGCAGGTGCCGCCATAGCGATCCTCTTCCGCCAGCGCCACTTTGGCCCCGGTTTCACCCGCCGCCACGCGCGCCGCCCGGACCCCGCCCGAGCCGCCACCGATGACGAAAAGATCATAATCAAAGCTCATGCCGGGTTCCTTCATTCAGCAAAATTCTCTGGATATCTGGGCGCGAAAAACCATGTGCCAACCCCTGACCCCGGAAAATCCTGTTTTTCCTTGGGGCTTTGCACAAGAAATATAGACAGACCTCAATCCGCCATATCCGAAAACAGGTTCTCTCGGGTTCCGCTGACAAGCTGGTCCAACTCAATCGTGCCTTCGTTGATGTCGCGCAACTCGACCCGGCCATCGCCGTGGCCGATGACCACCTTGTCGCAAATGTCGATGAACAGCCCGTTTTCCACTACGCCCGGAACCTGGTTCAGCACCAACGCCAGATGCCGCGCGTTGCCGATGCGTTGCAGGTGCAGGTCCAGAATGTGGTTCCCCTCATCCGTCACAAACGGTGCCTCGCCGTTCATGCGCAAGGCGGCCGATGTTCCAAGGACATCCATCGTGTCCAAAGCCTCTTCGATCAGGGTTCGCGTGGTTTGCCAGCCAAACGGAATCACCTCAACCGGCAAGGGAAACGCGCCCAGCGTTTCAACCTCTTTGCCCGCGTCGGCAATCACTACCATCTGATCGCTGGCCGTGGCCACGATCTTTTCCTGCAGATGCGCCCCGCCGCCGCCCTTGATCAGGTTCAACTCGCCGTCAAATTCATCCGCGCCGTCGATGGTCATGTCCAGCCACCCGGCCTGGTCCAGCGAGACGACCTCAATTCCCACCTCACGCGCCAGCTGGGCGGTTCGAGTCGAGGTCGGAACGCCCTTGATCCGCAACCCTTCATCCTGGACCCGTTCGCCCAGACGACGCACGAGCCACGCAGCGGTCGAGCCGGTACCCAGCCCGACCCGCATTCCGTCCTCAACCATTTCGGCAGCGCGGCGCGCGGCAACGTATTTTGCCGTATCAATGGGCGAGAGTTCTCCGGTCATGGCAGCATTCCTTGGTATCCCGACCGCGTTATACGAAAAGCGCGGATCGACTGCGAGACCCAAACCGCACAAATGCCCGTCAAAAACATGTCGTCGAAATGCGCGTTTCTTATAGGAAACGTCGCAATCGGTGCTTCCTTATCGCGGGTCGCGATGTAGATACACATCATGACCGCGCCCTATCGCCTTCACTATGCCCCCGACAACGCCTCGCTGGTGATCCGGTTGGTGCTGGAGGAGATGGGGCTGCCCTACGAAACCGACCTTGTCGACCGCAAGCGGCAGGCACAGGACGGGGCAGAGTACCGGGCGCTGAACCCCAACGGTCTGATCCCGGTTCTGGAAACGCCACAAGGCCCGATCTTTGAGACAGCCGCGATCCTTTTGTGGCTGGCCGATACCCATGGGCAGCTTGCACCCGCTCCAGACAGTCAGGACCGTGCGCCGTTCCTGAAATGGCTGTTCTTCGCCTCGAACACGCTGCACGCAGACTTGCGCATCCTGTTTTACGCCGAGAAATACATCGACGCGGCGCAGGCTGACACGTTGCGGGACGGCATCCGCCCCCGGCTGCGCACCCAACTGAACCTGCTGGATACCCAAGCGAAACAGGCCCCCGAGTGGTTGCGCGCTGATCGACCTTCGGTCCTGACCTATTACATCGCCTGTATGATGCGCTGGATGGCGTTATACCCGGCGCGGGTGGACCGGTCGTGGTATCAACTGGCCGACACGCCCTATCTGCAGAACATTCTGCAACAGCTCGAAACCCGGCCCGCGACCCGTGCGGCTATCGCCGCCGAGGGTCTGGGTGTTACACCGTTTACGTCACCAACTTACGCCACCCCTTCGGAAGGCTCAGCTACCTGATATGTTCCTCTCTGTCTTCGATATGTTCAAAGTGGGCATCGGCCCGTCTTCGTCGCACACCATGGGCCCCATGGTCGCGGCCGCGCGGTTTCTGGACATGATGCGCGCCTCGCCCTTTGAATTTGCCGGTCTGCGCGGGTCGCTGCATGGGTCACTGGCCTTTACCGGCATTGGTCACGCAACCGACCGGGCGACCATTCTGGGGCTCGCGGGCTTCGTGCCGGACACCTATGACAACGACAAGGCCGAGGCTGCGCTGGCCGCAATCGCTCAAACGCATACGGTAACGCCCGAAGGTCTGCCGACCCTGAAATTCGACCCCAAGACCGATCTGATCTTCGACTACGACCACAACCTGTCCGGCCATGCCAACGGGATGATCCTGATGGCCACCGATGCGCAGGGCGATGTCATCCTACGGCAGGTATTCTATTCCATCGGTGGCGGCTTTGTTCTGACCGAAGAAGAACTGGCCGAAGGCAAAGCCACCGAAGAAGGCGACCCCGTCCCCTTCCCCTTCAAATCCGCCGTCGAAATGTTGGAGATGGCCCAAGCCAGCGGCAAAAGCATCGCGGCGATGAAGCGCGAAAATGAGATTGCGCGCGGCTGCCCGGTGAGCTTTGCCAAGGGCTCGGCCCGCCTGTGGCAGGTGATGAACGACTGTATCGAGCGGGGATTGACCACCGACGGCATCTTGCCTGGCGGCCTGAAAGTACGCCGCCGTGCCAAAAGTATCCACGATGCGTTGATCGCCGAGCGTGGCATGAACCTGACCGCCCCCCACACCATCAACGACTGGATGAGCGTTTACGCCATGGCGGTGAACGAGGAAAACGCCGCCGGGGGTCAGGTCGTCACTGCGCCCACCAACGGCGCGGCGGGGGTGCTGCCTGCGGTGCTGCGCTATTACCTCGACCACGTCCCCGGCGCATCCGGAAGCCATATCGAGGATTTCCTGCTAACCGCCGCCGCCATCGGCGGGTTGGTGAAGTACAACGCTTCGATATCGGGGGCTGAAGCGGGTTGTCAGGCCGAGGTCGGCAGCGCCTCGGCCATGGCCGCCGCCGGGCTCTGCGCCGTGATGGGCGGCACCCCCGAGCAGGTCGAGAACGCAGCCGAAATCGCGTTGGAGCATCACCTGGGTATGACCTGCGACCCGGTTGCCGGCCTGGTACAGGTGCCCTGTATCGAACGCAACGGGCTGGGCGCGATCAAGGCGGTCTCAGCAGCGTCTCTGGCGTTGCGCGGCGATGGGCAGCACTTTGTGCCGCTAGACGCGGTGATCGAAACCATGCGCCAGACCGGTCACGACATGCACGAGAAGTATAAGGAAACCTCGCTGGGCGGTTTGGCTGTGAACATTCCCAACTGCTGACGTCGCAAAAAGGGGCATGATATGCGCGGACATTGTTTATGCGGGAAAGTCCGGTTCGAAATAAACCCTCCGGTCCTGTCCTGCGTCACCTGCCATTGCGACAGTTGTCGCCGCCAATGCGCCGCGCCGATGACCACCTATTTCGGCGTGCGCGATGGCCAGTTGCGCTGGACCGGCGAGGAACCGAAACGCTTCAACTCCTCCCCCGGTGTCGAGCGCAGCTTCTGCCCCAATTGCGGTACGCCGATGTCCTTCCGCTCGACCAAGATGTCGGATGTTTTGCATTTGTATGTGGCGGTGCTGGAGAACCCTGAAACGCTGCAGCCGACTCTGCACGTGGCCCATGAGGAAAAGCTGAACTGGCTGCATCTTAATGACGATCTGCCCACCTGCATCGGCCCGGATTACACAAAGGTACAGCCGCTTCCCGAAACCTGACCTTTTCAGCGCGACGCCAAGTCGTTAGCGTCGCGCTCATGACCCATGATCGCCCGGTTTTTGGCATCGTTCTGATGCTCGGCTTTTGCGTGCTTGCACCGCTGGGCGACGCTATGGCCAAACTGCTAGGCGAGACCACACCGCTGGGTCTGCTGGTTCTGGTGCGCTTTGCGGTTCAGGCGCTGATACTGATCCCGCTGGTCGCGCTTACGCGCCGCCCCTGGCGCATGCGCGGGCGTATCCTGCGGCTGGCGGTGATCCGCACCCTTCTGCACATCATCGGCATCACCGCAATGTTCAGCGCGCTGCAGTTCCTACCGCTGGCCGACGCGATTGCCATCGCCTTTGTAATGCCTTTCATCATGCTGCTGCTGGGCCGCTATGTGCTGGGTGAAGAGGTCGGCACCCGCCGATTGCTGGCCTGTATCGTGGGGTTCATCGGCACGCTTCTGGTGATCCAGCCCAGCTTTGCCGAGGTTGGATGGCCCGCGCTGCTGCCTCTGATCGTCGCGGTGGACTTTGCCCTGTTCATGCTGGTCACGCGCCAGATCGCGAAAGAGACCGATCCCGTTTCGCTGCAGGCCGTTTCTGGCGTCTTTGCAACGATTCTGCTGCTGCCGGTGATCTTGTTCGGCACGCAAGCCGACGTCTGGGAGTTGTCGTTGATCGTACCGCAGGGCAACGCGCATTGGCTGATGCTGACAATCGGCATTCTGGGCACTGTCGCGCATTTGCTGATGACGTGGTCGCTGCGATATGCGCCGTCGGCCACTCTGGCGCCGATGCAATATCTGGAAATCCCTGTTGCCACCGTGTTTGGATGGCTGATCTTCCACGACCTGCCCGATGGGCTGGCGGCGCTGGGTATCCTGGTCACCGTCGCCGCCGGGCTCTACGTCATTCTGCGTGAGCGGGCCATTGCCCGGTCTGCCCCGACAGAAAAGCGCGCATAACCGCGTCCAACGCATCCCGAGGCACCATCACCAGCAGGCCCGGCCCATCCACCTGCAGCTCAACCTCGCCCAATGCCCGGTTCGAGGTGCCCACTCGCCCGTCAGGTTCCAGAACCAGATCATTGATCGGCCATTCCAGACCCCGGCTGCCTCCGGTCACCTTTGCGAGCGGGAACAGCGAAACCACGTCACCGGCTGACAGATCAATCGCAATCGATGGCGGCGCGTGAAAGACAACTTCGTGCGCGCCCAGCAGAACGCAGGGACGCTCGCACCGCGTGACCAACGTGTTCAGAACCGCCAGTTGGTGATCCAGCCGCTGCCCCAGAAATCCGGCACCCAACACCAAAGGGGCCTGAACACTGCGCAGCGCCTTGTCAAAGTCCGTACTGTCCTGCTCATGGATCGGAAACAGCCTGTCAGCGGGGATCTTGTCGCGCACATCCCGGTCCAGCGAATCGAAATCGCCGATCACCGCGTCCGGAATCCGCCCCGAATCGACCAAAACAGCCGCGCCTCCGTCAGCGGCAACCACCGAACTGACGCGATTCAGCACCAGATTCACGTCGCCAGACCCGATTTGCCCCCCTCCAAACAGCCCAATTGGGCCAGATGACCGCACAATTGGCTTATTTTTTCTAAGATTGATCATTTTTCCCGGATTTGGACACATTCAGACCACAAAATGATAGGTTCATGCAGAAAGTTCTGAGCCAATGCGTGCGCCCTGTCCCGGGCAAGTTGGCTCTCGTAGTTTGTAGAGGACGTGCGTCTGATGGTACAGAATAACAAGGTATTGACCGTTTCCTATGGAACCTTCTCCTGCACTTTGGAAGGATTCGACGATTCCTTTGAGACGATGAAAGCCATTGCCGAATACTTCCGCGATCTCGCTGCCGAAGATCGTTACTTCGGCTCCGAGCCGCCTCAACCAGATGCCGAAATGCTGACCCGTATCGCCCGACGCGACCAGAACCAACAGGTGGAAGCACGCCAGAGCGAATCCGGCCTGTTGCTGCGCGCAACCGAAGCCCCTCAGACCCCTGCAACCGAAAATGCGGCACAACCTGCGGCCCAGACCCCCGAGCCGCAGGCGGATATGTCCCCCCCTCTTTACGTAGACGCTGAACCTGTCGAAGATACCCCCCCTCCGGCAGCCGACAGCATCGCCGCCAAGCTGCAGCGCATCCGGGCCGTCGTGTCCCACTCGACCGACAGCGCGAGCGGTTATTCCGAAGAAGAAGAAAGCGGCCTTCTGGGCGACGCGCCCGAACCGGTCGACGCCGTTGCGTTAGCCTTCGAGGCCGGAGCGCTTACTGCTCAGGATTTTGAACCTGAACCGCAGGACGAGCCCGCACCGAAGGTCGAAGCTGCAGCGCCCGAAGAAGCCGCACCCGAGCGAGATATCGCGCCCGTCGCCGAGCCTACAGAAGATCCGGCCCCTGTTTTCGCCCCCGAGATGCAGGAAAACGCGCCGGAAGAGGCAACCTCGGACGACGCGCTGTTCTCGGACCTGGACGATACCGCCGAGCAGGTGGAGGAAGAAGACGAAATCACCAACATCCTGACCGAGGATGAAGCTGAAGCAGTCACCGACCAACCCATCGAGATCGCTTCGGATGATTTCACCGAGGAAGTCACCGCAACCGTGCTGACTGCGGAAGACGAAAGCAGCCTTCTGAGCGAGATTGATGACATTGAAACCGAGTTGGCCAGTCAACTTGCGGACACAAAAACCGATGAAGTCGCTTCTGATCTGGATGTGTCCCGCCTGATGGATGAGGCCGACGCACAGATGGATGATCCGTCGACCAGCGGCACGCGCGACACCTATTCGCACCTGCGTACCGCCGTTGCCGCGACCGAAGCCGAAGGCGATGCCGTCGCGGATGCGAAATCTGCAGATCAGGATTATCGCGGCGACCTAGCGTCGGTGGTAAGCCCCCGCCGCCCGGAAATCCAGGTGACTAGCATGCGCCCCGAATCCGACAATGCAGCCCCGCTGAAATTGGTCGCGGAACAGCGCATTGACGATCAGAACGCCCAGACTGGCCCGGTAACCCCGCGCCGCGTGACCGCCGAGCACGACGAAGCCGCCTCGGAAGAAAGCGGCTTTGCACAGTTCGCGCAGGATCAAGGCGCGCAATCGCTGCCTGATCTGCTTGAGGCCGCCGCAGCTTACTTGTCGTTCATCGAGGGCCAGGAAAAGTTCTCGCGCCCGCAATTGATGAACAAGGTTCGCTCGCTCAAGCAGGACGAATTCAATCGCGAAGAAAGCCTCCGTACATTTGGGCAGCTGCTGCGCGACGGGAAAATCGAAAAAGCGGGCGGAGGGCGTTTTGCCGCCTCAAGCCTGATCGGGTTCCGCCCCGATGACGAGCGCGCCGTCGGGTAAGAACCAAGAGATCAAAATTAAGGGCCGGGGTCATCCCCGGCCTTTTTTTGTTTTCGTTCTCTTGCGCCCCTACCCGAGTCTCAGGACTGATCCGGATCTTCCTTGCCGACCCCCCGGAACACGAACTTGAACGGAAGCGCCCACAGAATGCCAAGGCCGACATAGACCAGCAGCTCCAGCCAAATCGGCGGGCGGTCCAGCCAATTGACGACCGTCACGACCGCCACGATGTAAACCGGCAGCCCGACCAGCAGGATCACCAACGACCAGCGGCGGCGGGCCTTGTAGCTGAGGCCCGGTTTCTGATCGCTGTCCATCAGTCGGCAAACGGGTCAGTCACCAGAATGGTGTCATCCCGCTCCGGGCTGGTGGATAAAAGCGCAACCGGACACTCAATCAATTCTTCCACGCGCCGCACGTATTTGATGGCGTTTGCAGGGAGGTCCGCCCAACTGCGCGCGCCTTCAGTGGATTCGCTCCAGCCCGGCATCTCTTCATAGACCGGCGTGCAACGTGCCTGTTGGTCGGCAGCTGTTGGCAGATAGTCCAGGCGTTCGCCGTCCAACTCATAGCCAGTGCAGATTTTCAGCGTCTCAAACCCGTCCAGGACATCCAGCTTGGTCAGCGAAATGCCATTCACACCGCTGGTCGCGCAGGTCTGACGCACCAGACAGGCATCGAACCAACCACAGCGGCGCTTGCGGCCCGTGGTCGTGCCAAACTCGTGCCCACGCTCACCCAGACGCTGCCCATCGGCATCGTCCAGTTCAGTCGGGAACGGCCCCTCACCCACACGGGTGGTATAAGCTTTGACGATCCCCAGCACGAAATCAATTGAGCCGGGCCCGATGCCAACCCCGGTCGCCGCCTGTCCCGCGATCACATTGGACGAGGTAACGAACGGATAAGTGCCAAAATCAATATCCAGCAGCGCGCCTTGCGCGCCCTCGAACAGGATGCGCTTACCCGCCTTGCGCTTTTCGTTCAGCACTTTCCAGACTGGCGCGGCAAACGGCAGAATTTCCGCCGCGATATCCTTTAGCTGTGCGACCAAAGCGTCTCGGTCGACCGGAGCGATCCCCAGCCCTTTGCGCAGGGGGTCGTGATGCTGCAACGCACGGTCCACGCGCGCCTCAAGCGTCGCCTCATCCGCCAGGTCCGCCACGCGAACCGAGCGGCGGCCGACTTTATCCTCGTAGGCCGGACCGATACCACGCCCGGTGGTGCCTATCTTAGTGCCCTTGCTGGCGGCTTCTTCCCGCGCACGGTCTAACTCTCCGTGGATCGGCAAAATCAGCGGCGTGTTTTCTGCGATCATCAGCGTCTCGGGCGAGATATCAACGCCTTGGGCGCGGATCGAGCCGATCTCTTTGATCAGATGCCACGGGTCCAGAACAACACCATTGCCGATCACACTCAGCTTACCGCCACGCACCACACCCGAAGGCAGCGCGTGCAGCTTGTAAACCTCGCCATCAATGACCAGCGTATGCCCGGCATTGTGCCCGCCTTGAAAACGCGCGATCACATCTGCCCGCTCGCTGAGCCAGTCGACGATCTTGCCTTTCCCCTCGTCGCCCCACTGGGCGCCGACAACAACCACGTTGGCCATATCCGGTCCTTTTTACGCTGAGTATTCAAACCCGGCTCGTATAGCGAGGCTCAGACGGCAGGGAAACCGATATTTCGCCGCAGTGGAAAATCGCGCGTACCGCGCGATGCCTCCGGCGGGGATATTTTTAGCCAGGTGAAGCAGGGATCCGCTCCCCGACCAATCCGCCGGAGAGCTTCACCTGGCGCGGTCATCGGCGTCCCCGCCTGTACCGCCCGTTTTTCATCACCCCAAATCGTTAAGAATCCGTTTCTTCATCTGGCTAAAAACATCCCGGGGGAGTCGCCCAACGGGCGGCGGGGGCAGAGCCCCCTCTAACCTTGCGACAAGCGCACAGGTTTGCCATGCGGAGTGGTCAGATACGCCTCTTCCCAAGCATTGCGCAGGGCAGCAATGTCGTCGGGGGCAGCATCGCCCTGCTCGGTCAGAAGCGTCTCGAGCGTTTCAAGCCAGGCGTGAAAGTAGTCGTCCCCACCATCCAGCTCTTTGTTCAACCCATTGCGTTTCAGCGTCTGCGAAAAGCGCACGGCCCAGTCGGGCCAGTCAAAGCGGCCCGCTTCGTTCAGCACCACGGTGACCGCGAAGACCTGCGCGTGCCAGGGTTCGGCGAAGACCGGCTCGGGTGCGGTATGGGTGATACATTCGTTCATGCCGGTTCCAGATAGGATTGCCACAGGTCCAGCACGACCTCATCGCGGGGGTGTTCCGGGTCGGCCCAAAGCTCGGACGCGGGGAAGGCCACCGCGTAAAGCGGCTCGGGTGCTTCGCCCAGCCCGTGTGCGTTGGAATCGGGCAGAACGTGGGTGCCGTGCAGGCGCAGGATGCGGCCCGTTGCGCCTGCGGCATAGATCGGCAGGCGGGTATGGCCGCCCTCGACCAGCCGGTTCGCGGTGGGGCGCACGGTGCGAACGGTTTGCCCGGCCTCGTACTGCACCGCGACATTAGACGGGCGATCGGCGGGGCCGCCTCTGGCCAGCGCGGTCGCCACGTTCTCGGCCTTAAGCTTGCGCGAGGCCAGCGGGTGATCGCCATCCGCGGTTTCTCCGCGCAGGTCATCCAGCGTCAGCACGCCCTGCTTCACCAGCAGATCGGCCAGCCCGGCCATCCACTTTTCGTAATAGGAAAACCGGGCGTAGTCCTTGGGCGACAGGCATTCACGCGCGTGGCGCGAGACGTCGATATTCCATTGCCCCAGAAAGCCCGAGGCCAGCGTCACCGCCAGCGCCCGCGCGTGCCAGTTCTCGGCAAAGATCGGGGCGTCCTCGGCTTCGGGATTGATCGGGCCATCGCCGAACCGTCCGCCCATATCGTGAACCCGAGTCATGAGGGCACCCGCGCCAGACCGGTGCCGATCATGCTGTCGCGGCTGACGAGGGCGGCCAGTTCGTCCTCGTCCATACCTGCGGTGCCTTCCGGGCGCATCGGCAGCACGAGATAGCGCATCTCGGCGGTCGAATCCCAGACACGAACCGAGGTCTCGTCAGGCAGCGTCACGCCGAATTCAGCCAGCACCTTACGCGGCTCGCGCACCGCGCGGGCGCGGTAGGCATCGGATTTGTACCAACCCGGAGGGATACCCAGCAGCGGCCACGGGTAGCAACTGCACAAGGTACAGACGACCATGTTGTGCTGCTCGGGCGTGTTCTCGACCACCACCATATGCTCGCCCTGACGCCCAAAATAGCCCAGATCGGCCACCACGGGGGTCGCGTCCTCTAGCAAGGCCGCCTTGAACGCAGGATCGCTCCACGCCTTGGAAACGACGCGCGCGCCGTACTGCGGACCGATCTTGTTCTGATAGGTGTCGATGATCTCATCCAGCGCCGCCGGATCGATCAGCCCCTTTTGGGTCAGAATCGTTTCCAGCGCTTTGACGCGCAGCGCGGGTTCAGGTGGCAAAAGGGCGTGCGGGTGGTCGTGATCGTCATGAGGCATGGCACGCAGCCTGCGTTACAGATCAACGCCCTGTCCAGTCCCTTTGCCGTGATGTGCAACATCACCATCCGTGATGCCAACTCGTCCCTTGCCCCCGGAACCAAACTTGCATAAGTACCACGCGATACACGCCACGCTGTACGGGACACCCATGGAAAACGTCGTTCTCATCATCCATCTTCTTCTGGCCCTTGGCCTGATCGCCGTCGTTCTGATGCAGCGGTCCGAAGGTGGGGGCCTTGGCATGGGTGGCGGCGGTGGCGGGGCCATGACGGGCCGTGCCGCGGCAACGGCGTTGGGCAAGGTCACGTGGATTCTGGCCGGGTGCTTTATCGTCACTTCGATCACGCTGACCATTCTGGCGGCGCAGAAATCCTCGGGCAGCTCGGTCATCGACCGTCTGGGCGTTCCCGCCCCGGCCGCGACCGAGGAAAGCGCGCCCGCGGTTCCGGCGGCGGATGACCTGCTTCCGCCGGCGCAGGGCGACAATGCCCCGCTGATCCCGCAAGCGGACTGAGCCACAAAACCTAGAATTACGGAGGAGAACTGCAACAGCATCTTGCGGTTCTCTTGCGCTTTGGGCGCGAATCCTTTATACGTGAAGTCCCGTGATGCTGCGGTTTTTTCAAGCCGTCGGGCAGCAGATAATGACCTCTCACGGGAGCAGCCGAAAATCATGGCGCGTTTTATATTCATCACTGGTGGTGTGGTTTCGTCCTTGGGCAAAGGGCTGGCCTCGGCGGCCTTGGGGGCGCTGTTGCAGGCCCGGGGATACTCGGTCCGGCTGCGCAAGCTGGACCCCTATCTGAACGTCGATCCCGGCACCATGTCGCCCTTTGAACATGGCGAAGTGTTCGTGACCGATGACGGGGCTGAAACCGATCTGGACCTCGGCCATTATGAACGCTTCACCGGTGTGGCGGCCCGCAAGACCGACTCGGTCAGTTCGGGACGGATTTATTCCAACGTGCTGGAGAAAGAACGCCGCGGCGACTACCTCGGCAAGACCATTCAGGTCATTCCCCACGTCACCAATGAGATCAAGGATTTCATCGCCATTGGCGAGGATGAGGTTGATTTCATGCTCTGCGAAATCGGCGGCACCGTCGGCGATATCGAGGGCCTGCCCTTTTTCGAAGCCATCCGTCAGTTCAGTCAGGACAAGCCGCGCGGCCAGTGCCTGTTCATGCACCTGACCCTGTTGCCTTACATCAAGGCCAGCGGAGAGTTGAAAACCAAGCCGACCCAGCACTCGGTCAAGGAGTTGCGCTCGATCGGTCTGGCCCCCGACATTCTGGTCTGCCGCTCGGAAGGGCCGATTCCGAAGAAAGAGCGTGAAAAGCTCGCCCTGTTCTGCAATGTGCGCCCCGACAGCGTGATCGCGGCGCAGGACCTCAGCACCATCTACGACGCCCCGCTGGCCTATCACAAGGAAGGTCTGGATCAGGCGGTATTGGACGCGTTCCAGATCAGCCCTGCCCCCAAGCCCGATCTGGCGAAATGGGAAGACGTCAGCGACCGCATCCACAACGCCGAAGGCGAGGTCAAGGTCGCCATCGTCGGCAAATACACTCAGCTGGAAGACGCCTACAAATCGATTGCCGAGGCGCTGACCCATGGCGGCATGGCCAACCGGGTCAAGGTCAAGGTCGAATGGGTCGATGCCGAGGTCTTCGATAATGAAGATGTGGCCCCCTATCTGGAAGGCTTCCACGCGATCCTCGTCCCCGGCGGGTTCGGCGAGCGCGGCACCGAGGGCAAGATCAAGGCCGCCCAATACGCACGCGAACACAAAGTGCCCTATCTGGGCATTTGCCTTGGAATGCAAATGGCGGTGATCGAAGCCGCCCGCAACGCGGCGGGCATCACCGAGGCCGGGTCGGAAGAATTCGACCACGAGGCTGGGAAAAAGCGTTTTGAACCTGTGGTTTACCACCTCAAGGAATGGGTGCAGGGCAACCACAAGGTTGAACGCAAAGTCGGTGACGACAAGGGCGGCACCATGCGATTGGGCGCTTATGATGCGGTTCTGGCCGATGGCTCGAAAGTGGCTGAGGTTTATGGCGGAACTGCCATCGAGGAACGCCACCGTCACCGGTACGAGGTCGATATCAAATACCGCGACAAGCTGGAAAAGGCGGGCCTGAACTTCTCGGGCATGTCCCCCGATGGCCGCCTGCCCGAGATCGTCGAATGGTCAGATCACCCGTGGTTTATCGGCGTTCAGTACCACCCGGAACTGAAATCCAAACCCTTCGACCCGCACCCCCTGTTCCGCGATTTCGTGCGCGCTGCGAAAGACACCTCGCGGCTGGTCTGATCACGGGCCTATCACAGTATTGTACCCCTCGGCGCGAAACATCTTTACGCATCGGGGGTTTGCACGGATAACTGCCGCCATAGCAGCGACAGGAGACCGGCCATGACCAATCAAGCAACCCAGGCGGAACAGTTTGCAGCCCTGCACAAAAAGGGCGATCCGGTCGTCCTGTTCAACATCTGGGACGCAGGCAGCGCCGCAGCGGTAGCCGAAGGCGGGGCGCAGGCGATTGCCACCGGCAGCGCGCCCGTCGCGATGGCGCAGGGCTTCACAGATGGTCAGAACATTCCGATGGACTTTGCGCTGGCCAACGCGAAACGGATTGTGGATGCCGTTAATTTGCCCGTCACGCTGGATTTCGAAGGCGGCTACGCCGCAGACGTGCTGGGCATCGCCAGCAACGTTCAGCAGGCCCTGCAAACCGGTGTCGTCGGGTTCAATTTCGAGGACCAGATCGTCGGCACCAAGGACCTCTATGACATCGAAACGCAAGCCGCCCGCGTCGCCGCGATGCGCGAAGGGTGCGATGCGGCGGGCATTCCGGCCTTCATCAACGCCCGCACCGACATCTTCCTGAAAGCAGCACCCGATACCCATGACTCCGCCATGCTGGATGACGCAATCGCCCGCGCCAAAGCCTATGCGGATGCCGGAGCCAGCGGATTCTTTTCGCCCGGGCTTAAGGATGAGGCGATGATCGAAAGCCTCTGTGCGGAGACCGACTTGCCCGTGAACATCATCGCCCTGCCCGGCACCCCGAGCACCCAGCGTCTGGCCGAACTCGGGGTCGCCCGCGTCAGCTATGGCCCGGTTCCCTACAAACAAATGATTAATTGGCTGACCGAACAAGCCCGCGCGGCAATCAATCCGACCGGCTGAACACGGGATTGCAATTCAACGAAAATCTGATCAACCTGCCCGTGTGACCGAGCAGGAGAATACCCCGTGACCAAAGGATACTGGGTTGCCCATGTCGATGTCGACGATATGGACGCGTATAAGAACTACATCGCCGCCAACGCCGAACCCTTTGCCGCCTACGGTGCAAAGTTCCTGGTGCGCGGCGGTGAGCACCAGATCAAGGAAGGCACATCCAGATCGCGCACGGTGGTAATCGAGTTTCCCAGCTACGAAGACGCTCTCGCCTGTTACGAAAGCGACGGCTATCAAAGGGCCAAGGATATTCGCACGCCTGTCTCGATGGGCGATCTTGTGATCATAAAGGGCTATGATGGGTAGCCTTGCTTGGCGCTCTGGAAAATAAGGACTAACCTAGGCTCATGCTGAAAAAATTCCTTCAGGCGTTTCGCCCGCCGCAACATGATCACCTGCCCGACCCGGATGCCGAACTGGCCTTGGGGGCTTTGATGGTGCGCGTGGCGCAGGCGGATCGGGATTACCAGTTGGAAGAGATCAGCCTGATAGACCGCATCCTCGCCCGCCTCTATCAGCACAACGCCATCGAGGCCGCCAAGGTACGTGCCACCTGCGAAAAGCTGCACGCCGCCGCGCCCGAGACCGATACGTTCGGCAAACTGATCCGCGAGACCACCGACCTGAAAGAACGTCTGGCCGCGCTGGATGCGCTGTGGGAGGTCGTGCTGGCCGATGGCCATTCGAACGAGGGCGAGATCAAGATCGTCGAAGAAGCCCGCGCTGCAATGGGGCTGAGCTACAATGACAGTCAGGCCGCGCGCGAACGGGTGCAAAGCCGCTTGGAAGCCAGCTAAGCCGGGTCTATATCTCAGTCATGTTCAGCGATTTCCTGTCCCGGCTCACGCAGCCTCAGCCCGACCCGCTTGCCGATGACGACGCCCGACTGGCCCTGACGGCCCTTCTGGTGCGCATCGCCCGTTCTGACAACGACTATGCCGATACCGAGATGGCCCGGATCGACAAGATATCCGCCGAACGCTATGGCCTGTCACCGTTCGAGGCCGCCGCCCTGCGCGCCAAAGCCGAAGACCTTGAGGCCGAGGCACCCGACACCGTCCGCTTCACCCGCGCCATCAAGGAAGCCGTGGCCTATGACGACCGTCTAGCCGTCGTTCAGGCGATGTGGTCGGTGGCTTTGGCCGACGGGCACCGAACCGGGGAAGAGGATTCGCTGCTGCGGCTGGTTGTCAGTCTGCTGGGTGTCAGCGATGTAGATTCGGCTATGGCCCGGCAAAAGGCCGCAAAATCGTGATTGCGATGCTGGGCATGTATGACATGCCCGCCATACAGCCCGCGAATGATCGGTTCTGGGCAGCGATTCGCGCGCATCTGGGCTTTGGTCCGGCGCACCTGACACGAGATAGGGACGTCTGGGACATTTGGCAGAGCCCCGACCTTGTCTTAGGTCAAACCTGTGGCATGCCCTTCCGAACCCGCCTGCACGGCAAGGTACAACTGGTTGGCACGCCGGACTACGGGCTGCAGGGTTGCCCGCCGGGACACTATTGCTCGGTCTTTGTGGCGCGACGCGGGGACGAACGGGACCTGCCCGCGCTTGCAAGAGGCGTGTTCGCGTATAACGAAGCGCTGTCCCAGTCCGGGTGGGCCGCACCGGTTACGCATCTGGCGAAGCTCGGGCTGGTGCCTGCGACCCTCATTGAAACCGGTGGACACACCTTGTCAGCGCAGGCGGTGGCCGAAACGCGCGCTGATCTTGCTGCCTTGGACGCGCTGACCTGGGAGATGCTCAAAGAACATACCGATCTGGGAACCAAGCTGCGCGAGGTTGCCAGAACCGAGCCAACGCCCACCTTGCCCTACATCACCGCCCTTGGTCAGAATGCGGCTCAGATCGCCGAGGCTGTCCGCACCGCCATTGCGGACCTGTCCGATGCGGATCGCGCGACCCTGCATATTCGGGGTCTGATCGACATCCCAACTGACCGATATCTGGCCGTTCCAACCCCACCGCCACCGCACGCGCACGAGGCGCAGCACTGATCAATTTGACGACGGCCTCTGATCAAATTGGGCCTTTCATCACGCGATTCTGCCTTTTGCGCATTGCATTGCGCTGAAATTTCAGCCCTAGTACCGCATCAACAGCACCAAGAACCGGACCGCCCGTGACAGACACCGCACCCGTTATCGAGATTAAGAACCTTCACAAAAGCTTCGGACGGCTCGAAGTGCTGAAAGGGGTGGATATCACTGCCCATCGGGGCGACGTTGTGTCACTGATCGGTTCCTCCGGGTCTGGAAAATCCACTCTACTGCGCTGCTGCAACCTTCTGGAAGACAGTCAGCAGGGCGAAATTCTGTTCAAGGGCGAACCGGTGCATTGGGCGGGCTCGGGTCACAACCGTCGACCCGGCGATGCAAAGCAGGTTCTACGCATTCGCACAAACCTGTCGATGGTGTTCCAGCAATTCAATCTGTGGGCCCACATGACAATCCTGCAAAACGTGATGGAGGCCCCCGTCACCGTTCTTGGCCGCGACAGGGCCGAGGTTGAGGACAGCGCCCGTAAGTATCTGGAAAAAGTAGGTATTGGCGACAAATGCGATGTTTACCCGGCGCAATTGTCCGGCGGCCAGCAGCAACGCGCGGCGATTGCCCGCGGCCTGTGCATGGAGCCCGAAGCGCTGCTCTTTGACGAGCCGACCTCGGCGCTGGATCCGGAACTGGAACAGGAAGTGATCAAGGTGATCAAGGATTTGGCTGCCGAAGGTCGCACCATGATCATCGTGACCCACGACATGAAAATGGCCGCTGATATCTCAAGCCACGTCGTGTTCCTGCATCAGGGCCTGATCGAGGAAGAAGGCACACCCGAAGATATCTTCACATCCCCTGAATCCGAGCGACTTAGGGGCTTTCTATCCGCCACACAGGCGGCATAACTTCAGGACAGAACCAATAAGGGGAGTAACCAATGAAAAACCTGATTCTGACCACAACAGCACTGGCACTGACCGCCGGTATGGCCATGGCCGATACCGTGCGCATGGGCACCGAGGGCGCCTACCCTCCGTACAACTTCATCAACGATGCCGGTGAGATCGACGGTTTCGAGCGTGAAGTCGGCGATGAGCTGTGCAAGCGCGCCAATCTGGACTGTGAGTGGGTCAAGAACGACTGGGATTCGATCATTCCGAACCTGGTTTCGGGCAACTACGACACCATCATCGCCGGCATGTCGATCACCGACGAGCGCGATGAGGTCATCGACTTTACCCAGAACTACTTCCCGCCAGCCGCATCGGCCTATGTCGGCGCATCTGACGGTGTCGATGTCAGCAGCGGTATCGTTGCCGCCCAGACCGCGACCATTCAGGCGGGCCACGTCGCTGAAAGCGGCGCAACTCTGGTAGAATTTGCAACGCCGGAAGAAACCATCGCCGCCGTGCGCAATGGTGAGGCAGACGCCGTATTCGCCGACAAGGACTTCCTGGTCCCGATCGTCGAGGAATCGGGCGGTGAGCTGGTTTTTGTTGGTGACGATGTCCCGCTGGGTGGCGGCATCGGTCTTGGTATCCGCGAGTCGGATGGGGAACTGCGCGGCAAGTTCGACCAGGCCATCACCTCGATGAAGGCAGACGGTACCCTGAACGAGATGATCGTCAAATGGTTCGGCGAAGGTGTTCCCACCTACGAAGCCGACGGTACTGTCGTTACCAACTAATCCGCACTCAAGGGGTCGGCGCGGGAAGCGCGCCGGCCCCTTCCCGGCCCTTGGCTGGGACCGACGTTCGAAAGACGCCCCATGTTTTCCTATTGCGCTGATCCTGACACGCTTGGAACGTTCCGATGGTTTTCGTGCTATCTGACCAACGGCGTCCACTGGTCGTTTTATCTGTCCTTTCTCAAAGTCCTGGGACTGCTGGCCATCACCGCCCCCGTCGCGCTGAGTTTCGGGTTCGCGGGCGCAATGGCCGCCCGGTCGCATTTCCCGCCACTCAGCTGGCTCGGCAAGGGTTACATCGCCATCGTGCGCGGCGTGCCGGACATCGCCTTCTTCCTGTTCTTCGTGATCGCGCTGGATCAGGCCTTTGAATGGACCCGCCATCAGGTCATGTGCCCGGAATGGACCGATCCGGTTCGTCAGGGGAACGACTTTATCGTCTGCCAGGCCGCCAAACTGCCGCTGGGCAGCGCACCGGAATGGGTGCACGAGACCTATGGGTTCTTCCTGGCAATCGTCACTTTCTCTATTGTTTTCGGGGCTTTCGCGGCGAACGTTCTATACGGCGGCATGCGCGCCGTTCCGCATGCGCAGCTAGAAACGGCCGAGGCCTATGGCATGACCCGCCGCCAAACGTTCTGGCGCGTTCTTGTGCCGCAAATGTGGGTCTACGCGCTGCCCGGCCTATCAAACCTGTGGATGGTGCTGATCAAGGCCACGCCGCTGCTGTTCCTGCTGGGGATCGAGGATATCGTGTACTGGGCGCGTGAACTGGGCGGCACCAAAACGTCCCGCTTTACAGACTACCCGCATGGCGATTGGCGCATGTGGTACTTCCTGTTCCTGCTGCTCTTTTACCTCGGCATGACTCGTGTTTCGGAAATCGGTCTTGAACGCCTGATGCGCAAACTGTCCCACGGCCAGGCCACATCCGGCGGAGAGCTTCTGCGCAAGGAGACCACGGCATGATGACGCGTCTTCAAGACCTCAACCGGGTGCCGCAGGCGATTGTTGCGCAGTCCCTTTCGCGCGGGCGACCTCCTTTGAAAGGAGCGCGAGCATGAGTTGCCTCCAGACCATTCAGGACTATGGCCTAAGATCTATTGGGATCGGTGAGCGTCTGCTGCCGAAAACCGACTTTACCCTGTGCGAGCATTTCACCCTGATCGGCTCGGGCATGATCTGGAACATCTATTTCGGGCTCATGGCAATGGTGACAGGGTTCTTCCTGGCCACCGCGCTTGCAGTCGGAAAGGCATCCCCCAATAAATGGCTGCGCAAACCGGCCGAGTGGTTCATCTTTCTGTTCCGGGGTTCGCCGCTGTTCATCCAGTTCTTCTTTGCCTACTTCTTCTTCCTGTCGCTGAAGAAACCATATCCTATGTTCGACGCCCTGACCTCGGCCTGGCTGGGCGCGCTAATCGTGCTGTTCCTGAACACCGCAGCCTATTCGGGTGAGATCTTCTATGGCGCGCTGCGCTCGATCCCCAAGGGCGATATCGAGGCGGCGGACGCCTATGGCATGTCCGGTTGGTCCCGGTTCCGGCGCATCATCTGGCCCACCATGCTGCGGCTGGCCTGGCCTGCCTACACGAACGAAGCGATCTTTGTGTTCCAATCCACCACGCTTGTCTTCTTCTCGGCTTTCCCGGCTTGGCAGCAACGGGGTGACGCGCTGTATTACGCCAGCTATTTTGCAGACAAGACGTTCAACCCGTTCGTCCCTTACCCGATTCTGGCGTTTTACTTCATAATGTTGACGCTGGTCATCGTCTGGGCCTTTGGTGCGGTCAACAAACGCCTGAACCGGCATTTGCCGGTTGCCAAGCAGACTAAAGTGAAGTTCCGACTGAACCTGGCGCGCTGAATTTCAGCGCGTCGCGATCGTGGTCAGAACACAATAAACTGCGCTTGTTCGCGGGTCGATTTGGGAGAGATGGTACCGCCTCCCTGGCTTGAACAGGGGACCTCTGGATCCACAATCCAGCGCTCTAACCAACTGAGCTAAGGCGGCACTCGGTAGGGGGCGATGTACCGAACGCGACCACGGAATGCAAGGGGATTAAAGCCGAATTTTCCAGCTTTGTTCGACGAGATCGACCCCAAAGGAATGCACAGGTTTACTGTCCACCAACTGCCAACCATTGGCCCGATACAAAGCGCAAGCCGCCTTGTGGCTTTCATGGGTCCAGAGCGAGATTTCCCGATATCCTACGCTACGGGCAAACGCGGTTAGGATGTCCAGCATCCGCTTGCCCAGCCCCAATCCGCGGGCCTCGGGCACCAGCAGGAACAACCGCAACTTCGCGGTTTGGTTGTCCAAAGCGACACAAAAAATGCTACCCAGCCGCTGCCCTGCCCGCTCGGCAATCCAGCCCCGTTCCCGCGCGGGGTCGTGACCCGCGATGAAATCGTCCAGAACACGCGCCACAAGCGGGGCGAAACTGTCGTCGAACCCCTCATCCCGCGCGTAGAGCGTGCCGTGCTGTTCGACCAACCAGGGGGCGTCGTCTGGGTGAAAGGGTCTGAGAACAACATTCTCCATAGCTTATCTGTCCACAAAGGCGGCTTGATTCTCAACCGTCGCCGCGCTAGCACAAACGCTCAGTCCCGGAGGCGCATATGGGCATTAACACCGAACGCGATATTCAAGCGAACCTGCAGATCGGTCCGACCGATCAGGGCATGGTGCGGCTGTTCATCGAGGCTGATGGGGTCGAGGTTCCGATGGATTTCGAACCTGAAGAAGCCGAGGAAATCGCAGAAGAGATTCGCGCCGCCGCGCACGCAGCAAGGGCCGTGAAAGGCTGAGCCGCCTCAAATCCTCGGGTCGCGCAGCGCCTGTAGCCTGCGCGCGGCATCCGTTGCAAACTTCTGGATCATCTTCTTGCGCCGCGCAGGGGCAAGTTTGTCTTCGGGGGCCATGCGGATGATCTCGGCATCGTAAGCATCGGCGATGATCAGGCCGGTTTCGTCCGGCAACAGGTCGGTCGGAAACTCGGTATCGACGGCCCAGAAGAATCGGTCACACCATTCCAGATAGCCCTGCCACTTGGAATCCGACTGGTAATCGGCCCGGCTGGATTTGCATTCGATCACCCATAGCTCTCCCTTTGGGCCCAGCCCCATGACATCGACCCGCAGACCCCGTGCGGGCACAAATTCCTCAACAGACACAAAGCCATGCGCGCTCAGGTGACGGGCGACGCCACGCGCAAGTTTCTGTCCCGGTTGCAGATCCAGTGTCATACGAGAAATGTGAACAATTCGTGAACAAATGTAAAGCAATTCGATACGGCTTGACATGATACCATTTGGTATTCATTTATATAATACCAAATGGTATCTCGATTGAGGTCACACATGCAGAACCAAACGCAAAACGCGTTTCGCGCCCTTGCCGACCCCACCCGCCGGGACATTGTGCAGTTGCTCGCAGCGCAGGACATGACGATCGGGCAGCTTACCGACCGGTTCGACATGACCCGCGCGGCTGTAAAAAAGCACCTGACCGTGCTGTCCGATGGCGGCCTGATCACGGTTGAGGCACGCGGCAGAGAACGCATTAACCGACTTGAACCACAGGGGATGGCCCCGGTGTTGGACTGGCTTCGATACTTCGACCAGTTCTGGGACGATCGCCTTAATTCCCTCAAAGAAGCTGTTGAAAGGAATAAGAAATGACCAATGCCGTTTTGCAAAAGACGATTTTCCTTCAAGCCGAGCCCGAGACCGTGTGGGCTTATCTGACCGAGCCGGATCGGCTGGCCGAGTGGTTCCACAAGCCCGAGCGCCCGCTGGCCAAAGGCCAAAAGCTGGAGATGTTCGGAACCACCAGCGGCGATCTTCTGATCTGGGGCGAGGTGCTAGAGGCGCGCGCGCCGGAATATCTGGAGTACACGTTCACCGTAAAGCCGATGGGCAACGCCGTCAGCACGGTCAAATGGACGCTGGAAGCGGTCCCCGGCGGTACTCGATTGGCGCTGGAGCACGAAGGTCTGCCACAAGGGGCCGAGGCCTTTGGCCTGATCCTGGCGCTGGACAACGGTTGGGATGAGCACTTTGGCAAGATGCGCAGCGCCCTACACGAAACTGTTGATGCTTGACCCCCAATGAACCCCTTGTGCAAACCCGCCGCACACCCTACTTAGGCCGGTGGCGGGTTCTGCCCTTCTTGTGATTGGTAGCATTCTGGTGGCCTTAAGCAATTCCGAGGGGGCTGGCTCTGTTCAGGTCCTGGCCTGATTACCTGGCGCCCACCTGTACATACAGGTCCTCGGGAATCACACCGCACGGTTGACTGGTGGTCCCGCCACATTTTCCCTTGAAAATTCAGCGACCAGCGCGCGCTTCCTGCTTGGCAAATGCGGGCTTGAAGCTGTGCACCACTGGCGAGCCGCGACGCGGGCCGCCGGGCCTTTCGGCCATGCTCATGATTTTATAGGCAAACTGGACCCCGGCGAAGACGATTCCGTTCATGAACCAGATCATCACCAGCGCAATCAGCCCCACATCCGAACCCGTAATCAAACCGCGCAGATTGGCCACGTTCAGCGCCAGCAGCACGCCCACGAACACAGCCGAGATAACAAAACCCCAGATAACCTGAGTGATATATAGCCGGACGAGTTTGGGCATGGGGGACCTCCTTGCGCGCTCATGTATGCTAGCGCGTGCTCCCCTGCGGTAAAGGCGTCAGAATGCCTCGGGCTGGGCTTCGCGCGCCATGTGGTCCAACACGGCGTTGACGAACTTAGGCTCCTTGCCTTCGGGGAAAAAGGCGCGGGCCACGTCGACGAATTCGGTGATCACGACCTTGGGCGGGGTGTCGCTTTGGGTCAGTTCGGCCCCCGCCGCGCGGAAGGCGGCGCGCAGGGTCGGGTCGATGCGCGCGATGGGCCATTTGGCGACCAGAGCGCGGTCAGTCATCTGGTCGATGGGGGCCTGATAGTTCACGGCATCTTCGACCAGTTTGCGGAACAAGCGGATGTCGCCGTCCAGCATCTCTTCACCCTCATAGACGGCACCAAACCGGTGATCCAGAAACTCGGTCACGACGGCTTCAATCGTCTGGCCTGACTGCTCCATCTGGAACAGCGCCTGCACGGCATAAAGCCGGGCGGCGGATTTCATCAGGCGTTTCTGGTTGGCCGGTTTCGGCGCGTCTGTCTGGGTCATGCTGTCGTGGGTCCGTTGCTGTCGCCCGCCACAAGGATGGACTCGGACGGCGGCTTGAAGCCGACGCCCTTTTGCGAAGAGCCCCACTTACGGCTGAGCGCGATCAGATGCAAGGCCGCAGCAGCTGCCCCGCCGCCTTTATTCATTTTTTTCGGATTGGCGCGGACTTCGGCCTGATCGTCATTCTCAACGGTCAAGATTCCATTACCGATCAACAGGCCCTGCAGGCCCATCAACTGAATGGCACGGCTGGAGTCGTTGCAGACGGTTTCATAATGCGTGGTCTCGCCACGGATCACACAGCCCAGCGCGACATAGCCGTCGTAATTGCACTGCCGGTCAGCCATAGCGATGGCGGTCGGAATTTCCAGCGCACCGGGCACTTCGACCACATCGCAGGAACCGCCCACGGCCTCGATCTCGGCCTTGGCGCCGGCGACCATATTATCGGCGATGGCCCGATAGAACGGGGCCACCACCAGCAGCAATTTCACCGGCTTGTCGAATGTCGGAGTCGGCAGGACGCCGTGTTTGTCTTGTTCAGCCACGATCAGTCTTCCTTGAGGATGGAACGGGTGCCGACGATGGACAGGCCAAAGGCGTCGAGCCCCAGATACACGGTTTCCGGCGAGTCGGTCAGCAGCACCAGTTCCTGAATGCCCATCTTGGACAGGATCTGCGCGCCCAGGCCGGTTTGCTTGATTGTACGCGGGCCTTCTTCCTCGAGCGCATAGAGCGAGTTGCGCGGCTGGCGGAACAGGCAAACAACGCCGCGCCCTTCTTCGGCAATCTTTTCCATCGCGCGGGGTAACTCGCGTGAGGATTTGGGGCCAAGGCCCAGAATATCGGGCGCTTCGTGCAGAGCGTGGGTGCGGGTCAGAACCGGCTCGGGCGTGGTGATGTCGCCCTTGATCATGACCACGTGTTCAATGCCATGGGTCTGATCGGTGAAAATCCGCATCTCCCAGTCGCCACCATATTCCGAAGTGACGGTTTCCCGCGAGGTCTCAACCACCAGATTGTCATTGCGCGAGCGATAGGCGATCAGGTCACTGATCGTGCCGATCTTCAGGCCGTGGGTTTTGGCGAATTCCACCAGATCGGGCAGACGCGCCATCGTACCGTCGGGCTTCATGATCTCGCAGATCACCCCCGCCGGGTTCAACCCCGCAAGGCGCGAGATGTCCACAGCAGCCTCGGTATGACCGGCGCGTACCAGCACCCCGCCCCGTTTGGCGCGTAGGGGGAAAACGTGCCCCGGAGTGGCGATATGGGCCATCGTGTTCTGTTCGTTGATCGCAGTCGCGACGGTCAGCGCCCGGTCGGCGGCGGAGATCCCGGTGCTGACGCCCTCGCGCGCCTCAATGGACACGGTGAATGCGGTCTCGTGTCGGGACGAGTTGTTCACGGCCATCATCGGCAGGCCAAGCATGTCGATCCGCTCGGCAGTCATCGGCAGGCAGATCAGCCCGCGCCCGTGGGTGGCCATGAAGTTGATCGCCTCGGCATCGGCAAACTCGGCAGCGATCACAAGATCGCCTTCGTTTTCGCGATCCTCATGGTCGACCAGAATGTACATCCGGCCTTTGCGCGCGTCTTCGATGATGTCTTCAATCGGGCTGATCGCGTTGCGCAGCTGGGCCTCGACCGGACCGGGGGTTTCAAAGCTCATGGAGCAGCCTTTCGCAGGAGCATATTTTCACAGCGGGATAAACCACTGTGGGTGCAAACGCCAGCCCGCAACCGGCAAGAATGTGCATGGCGGGTTGGCCGAACCGCGCCGGTTTTGCGTCGCGATTGTTCACCGCTGCCAAACATACCGACCCGGCTAAATCGCTTTGTCCACAAATCGCCGCATTCAAGCCCTCGGATAGCCCCAGATTGAAACCAATCAGGACAGTAAGCTTTGCCCACCCAAGAGACTCGCACGAATGGCATATTCTTCAGGTGTATCAACCCCGAGCCTCTACCCGTCCGGCGTTTTCAGACGCAACAGGCTACTGCTGTGCGTTATCGCACTTCATTTACTTTGCGGAGTAGGCGTCAGCGTTTATCTGGGCACGTCTTTCTGGTCGTCCACTGCGCCGATGATCCTGGTCACCTTCAAAACCCTGTCGATGATCATGGTTGCCAATGTCCTGCTCTGGCGGCTTGGAGTGGCCGTTTTCAAGGTGAAACCGCGAAAGCCGATTCAGTGGATGATCGCTGATCTTCGATCCATTCTGTCAAACCGCGCGCATGTCTCTGATGCCGTCACCGGTTTTTTCTGCATGCTCGTGCTGATCATCACCTTCACCTACCTCAAAGAGGCCATTCCCCTTCTAAACCCCTATTCCTGGGACCCGCTTTTTGCGCAAATGGACCGAAGCATGCACGGGGGCTACGACGTCTGGGTGCTTCTGCATCCCATTCTGGGCTCGCCCTATGTCACAACCGCCATAAGCTGGGCCTATCACGGGTGGTTCATGCTGATCTACATGGCCGTATGCCTGGCATGTCTGGACCGTCGCGACCCGAGCCGCAGCGCGACGTTCCTTGTCGCCTTTGCCCTGTGCTGGGCCATCGGCGGAAACCTTCTGGCCACCGTCTTCGCATCCGTAGGGCCGGTCTATTACGAAGTCTTCGGATTCGGCGACACCTTCGTTCAACAAATGGACTTGCTCCATCAATCGCACGAGATCAGCCCGATTGGCGCGCTGAAATGGCATCAGGTCCTTCTGGACGGTTATTTCAACGGCGGCTCGGTGCGGGGCATCTCGGCCATGCCCAGCATGCATGTGGCAACCAGCGTCCTGCTGGCTCTGTACGGGTTCACATACTCACGCTGGGCGGGATGGGCCCTGACCGCCTTCACCGTTGTGATCGTTTTCGGCTCGGTCCACCTCGCCTGGCACTACGCCGTTGACGGCTATGCCTCGATCATTCTGGCGCTTGCGATCTGGTGGCTGGCCAAAAAGCTAACCGCGCGATTTGGCCCCGCGACCTGAGGGTCAGGACATCTCAGCCAGACGCGCGACGTAACGGGCCAACGTGTCAATCTCGAGGTTGACGCGGTCGCCCTTTGCCACATTCCCCCATGTGGTGACCTCTTTGGTGTGGGGGATGAAGTTGATGCCGAAATCGCACCCCTCAACATCGTTCACAGTCAGCGAGGTGCCATTCAGGGCAACCGACCCTTTCGGCGCAATGAACCGGGCCAGATCCTTGGGCGCACGCAGGGTCACACGGGTACTGTCGCCTTCGTCTTCGACCGCAACCACCTCGGCCACGCCATCGACGTGGCCCGAGACGATGTGACCGCCCAGTTCATCCCCAACCTTCAACGCGCGTTCCAGATTGACACGGCTGCCTACGGTCCACGTATCCAGATTGGTCTTGGACACGGTTTCGGCGCTGATCTGAACGTCATACCAATCGTCGCCCAGCGCGATCACGGTCAGGCACACGCCGTCACTGGCGATGGACGCGCCAATATCAATCGAGGCCGTGTTATACGCTGTCCTGATCCGAGCCCGCAGGTCTCCCTGCTGCTCTAACTCGGTGACAGTGCCTACGTCGGTGACGATCCCTGTAAACATCCCGTTAACCCTTAGCTTCTAACTTCAACCTCACCGCCGAGGTAAGCGCAAGCGCCCGTCCCGGCAAGCCCTTGCTTGCCGGATAGGATCAGAACAGGCATAGTTTCGACAATAAAACGTATAAAGCAGTACAGATGCACCACACGCACACAGGCACGCAAAAACGGGTCTTCCTGTTTCTTCAGGGTCCACATGGGCCGTTTTTCAGCGCGCTTGGACGGATGCTGCGCGCCTCGGGCGCGCAGGTGTGGCGCGTTGGGTTCAATGCCGGGGATCAGGCGTTCTGGTTTCATCGTAAAAGCTACATCGCTTTTAGGGATACTCCGGACGAGTGGCCGGACGCCCTTGAGGCTTTGATTGCAGAAAAGGGCATCACGGACATCGTGCTTTACGGCGATACCCGCCCGATCCATGCGCGAGCGGTTGAGATTGCCAAAGCTCGAAACATAACAGTGCATGTGTTCGAAGAAGGATACTTGCGTCCCTGGTGGGTAACGTACGAGCGGGGCGGATCGAACGGCAACTCGCGCCTCATGTCGACGGATGTTGACCAGATGAGGCAGGCGCTCTCGCATTCAGATGCGGAAACGCCGTTGCCACCGTCCCACTGGGGGGACATGCGGCACCACATCTTTTACGGCGCGCTGTATCACTGGTTTGTTCTGTTCCTGAACCATCGCTATCGCAACTTCCGCCCCCATCGCGAGCTGCCGGTCTCGCGGGAATTCCGGCTGTATTTCAAACGACTGGCTTTGATGCCCTTCCACCGCATATCGCGGGTCTGGGCCACGGCGCGGGTGCGCTGGGGGGGCTTTCCCTACCATCTGGCGCTTTTGCAACTGGGCCATGACAGTTCGGTCCAGTCCCATTCCGACTATTCGTGCATGAGCGAGTTTCTGCAGCAGGTCATCGCCGGGTTTGCCGAAGGGGCCCCACAGCATCACCGGCTGGTCATCAAGGAACACCCGTTGGAAAACCACCGCGAACCTCTGCGCCGCCTCGTGCGCACCTTCGCGCGCCAACACGGCATTGCGGACCGGGTCCATTATGTGCCCGGCGGCAAGCTGGCCGGCCTGCTGAACGAGGCGCGGTCCGCCGTGACCATCAACTCGACCGCAGGACAACAGGTTCTGTGGCGTGGGATTCCGCTGCGCATCTTCGGCAGATCGGTCTACGACAAACCTGAGTTTGTCTCGCAGCAGCCCATGGCGGCATTCTTTGCGAACCCCAAACCACCGGACAGCGACGCCTATCACTGCTACCGCCGTTTCCTGCTGGAAACCAGCCAGATTTCCGGTGGGTTTTATTCTCATCGGGGTCGGCGGCAATTGCTGCGGCACGTGACCGATATGGTCTTGCGGCGCAGCGATCCCTATCAGGCCGCCATAGATGACAACGCGGCTATGACGCCACAGTTGAAAATCGTTGGGTGATGCGCCGCATCGATCGCTGGAAGTTACGGGCCAAAACCAGTAACCTGCCGCAAACAGAAAACTAAAATAAAAAAGACCGAGGATATCTGGCAGTGCAATTCGTTCCAATCCGATGGATGCGGGGGCTTTCCCTTGTCGCCGCTATTGGCCTTCTGGCCGCGTGCCAGCTTCCGAAATCGGGGCCCAACAAAAGCGAAATCCTGGCCGGTTCGGTTGAAAACGGCGGCAATGCCTTTGTGGTCGAGGTGGATGATCGTGTCACTCGCGCGACCTCGGCCATTCCGCAATTCGGATTCTCATCCTCGTTCAGCAGCGCCCAGACGTTGACCGCTGACACGGTTCGGCCCGGCGACGTTCTGGGCCTGACGATCTGGGAAAACGTCGATGATGGCCTGCTGGCTGGCGAAACCGGTGCGGCAACCGCACTGGACGAGGTTCAGGTCGACAGCGACGGTTTTATCTTTGTCCCTTACGCCGGTCGGATGCGCGCCGCTGGGAATACACCGGAACAGTTGCGCGTTCTGATCACGGAAAAGCTGCAGGAACAGACACCCGATCCGCAGGTTGAAGTGCGCCGTGTTGCGGGGGACGGATCGACCGTCTCGATCACGGGCACAGTTGCGGCACCGGGCATCTATCCGATCGAGCGCCCCACCCGTTCCTTGCTTGGAATGCTGTCTCAGTCGGGCGGGGTTTCCGTCGCCTCGGACATCGCGCTGGTGACTCTGATCCGTGGCGATCAGAAGGGCACGGTCTGGTACGAAGACCTATTCCGCAACCCCAGACTGGATGTCGCCCTGCGTGGCGGTGACCGCATTCTGGTGGAAGAAGACAGCCGATCCTACATCGCGCTTGGCGCAACTGGTGGGCAGTCGCGTGTGGCCTTCGAAAGCCAAGATCTATCGGCGCTTGAGGCGCTGGCGCAGGTTGGCGGTTTGGTCACGTTATCGTCTGATCCAACTGGCATTTTCGTCCTGCGGAGAGAACGTCAGGACATCGCGCGCAACGTCATGGGTCGGGCCGACCTGCAAGGCGACCAGCGGATGATCTACCTGCTGAACCTGACTGCCCCCAACGGACTGTTCGTTGCACGCGATTTCGTGATCCGCGACGACGACACGATCTATGTGACCGAGGCGCCCTATGCGCAGTGGAGCAAGTCGATCTCTCTCATCGCGGGCGGGCTGACTCCGATTGCGAATGTGGCCACCCTGACCGGAAACTGATGCATGAACCCGGATCACGACAGCGTATCCGGGGCCGAGCGCAACCGGCTGTTCGTCTTTAATGGCGGTTTCCTGACCAACCGACGCGTCCGGCGCATCCTGTCGCTGGCCGGATACGACATCCGACTGGGCCTGCCCCAACAGGATGAGCTTGTGGGTGTGTGGGGCAATAGCCCCACCGCCCATCGCGGCTTGAACATCGCCGAAAAGCGCGAAGCCAAAGTGCTGCGGGTCGAGGATGCATTCCTGCGATCCCTGCATCCGGGGCGCAGCGGCGAGGCCCCGCTGGGGCTGCTATTGGACCGATCCGGGATTCATTTCGACCCGAGCACACCGTCGGACTTGGAAACCCTGCTGACCACGCATCCGCTGGACAATACCGCCCTTTTGGACCGCGCACGTGGCGCTATCGAACGGCTGCAGGAGCTGCACCTCAGCAAGTATTCGGCCTTCGACTTGACAATCGAACCACCCGAGCCGGGCTATGTTCTGGTCGTCGATCAGACGCAGGGCGACGCCGCCATGACCGCCAGCGGAGGCGATGCCGCACGGTTCCGCGAGATGCTGGTGATCGCGCAAGAGGAAAATCCGGGCGCGCGGGCGTTGATCAAGGCACATCCGGAAACGCTCGCCGGGCACCGCGGCGGGTATTTCTCCGATCAGGACTTGTCGGACCGGGTGTCGTTTCTGAAAGACCCGATCAGCCCATGGCCGCTGCTGGAAGGCGCGGTGGCGGTTTATACCCTGTCCTCGCAGTTGGGGTTCGAGGCGATACTGGCCGGACATAAACCTCGCGTGTTTGGACAGCCATTTTACGCAGGCTGGGGTCTGACGCAGGATGAATCCCCAATCCCTCGCCGCCAGCGTAACTTGACTCGGGCGCAGTTGTTCGCTGCGGCCATGATCCTTTATCCCACGTGGTACGATCCCTACCGCGATCAGCTTTGCCCATTGGAATCCGTGCTCGACACGCTAGAGGCACAGACGCGGGCATGGCGGCAGGATCGAAACGGATGGACCGCATCAGGGATGCGTCTGTGGAAACGCAAACATTTGCAGAGGATGTTTGGACAGCACAAGAAGATGCAGTTCACTGCATCGTCCACCCCGGACCGCCCCCACATGGTTTGGGCCAGCCAGTCGCGCGGTGCCGAAGATGCCATCCGGGTTGAGGATGGATTTCTGCGGTCGCGGGGGTTGGGGGCCAATCTGGTGCCTCCTTTGTCGCTCGTGACCGATGATCTGGGCATCTACTACGATCCGACCCACCCCAGCCAGTTGGAAGAGTTGATCGCCCAACGCGAAACCCTGCGCCCTGATCAGGAACGGCGCGCAGAACGGCTGGTTGCAAAGCTGCTGGCCGAAGGGTTGAGCAAGTACAACACCGGCACCACTCCTCCGGACCTGCCAGATGGGCACCACATCCTCGTTCCGGGGCAGGTCGAAGACGACGCTTCGATCCTGCTGGGCACAAGCGGCGTGCGGACCAATCTGGAACTGCTCGGGATGGTTCGTGAAGCGAACCCCGACGCGATTGTGATCTACAAGCCCCACCCCGACGTCGAAGCCGGTCTGCGCGAGGGCAGGATCGAAGTTGACGGCCTTGCCGATGTTATTGCCACAAACTGCGACCCGGCGGCCCTGTTGCCGCATGTGAACGAGGTCTGGACAATGACCTCTCTGTTGGGGTTCGAGGCCCTGTTGCGCAGCGTCAGCGTCACCACTCTGGGCGCGCCCTTCTACGCCGGGTGGGGGCTAACCAAAGACCACGGCGCGGTTCCCGCCCGCAGGGGCGCGCGGCCATCGTTGATGGGTCTGGTCCATGCCGCTCTGATCGATTATCCGCGCTATTTGGACCCTGTCACAGGCTTGCCCTGCCCGGTCGAGGTTGCGGTGGATCGATTGGCGGCGGGCGACCCTGCGCCGTCCGGCCCGCTGAACCGCCTGCTGTCAAAGCTGCAAGGAGCATTTGCCACGCACGCCCATCTTTGGCGCTGACGTACTAGCTCGTGCGTCTCCAGCGATGCATGACATCGCCGCCGAGCACCTTCGATTCAACCAGTTCAAAACGCGGGGCTTCGTCCAGTTTCTCAATCCCCAGCGACCCAATCGCCGACAGCCCCTCGGCCCCGATGGCCAGCCCGGCGGTGAAACCCACAAGTTCATCCACCAGATCGTCCGCCAACAGCGAGGCGGCCAAGGCGGCCCCGCCCTCGCAGAAAACTCGCGTCAGCCCGGCCTGCCCCAACTGTTGCAGCAAATCCGCCGCGTCGATGTGGTGATCCCGAAGGGCGCAGGGCAGCAAGCGCGCGCCTAACCCCTCCCACGCACGTGCGCGCTCGACATCGGGATGGGGCCCATGGCACAGCCAGACCGGTGTTTTAGACGCCGTGCGTGCCAACTGCCCCAGCAGAGGAATGTCCAAATGGCGCGACACCACGACCCGCACGGGCTGCTGCGCAATGCCCAGATCGCGCACGGTCAGCGACGGGTCATCCGCCCGCGCGGTGCCTGCGCCCACCATAACCGCATCGTGGCGCGCCCGCATCGCATGCACGAAACGCCGCGCCTCGGGGCCTGTGATCCATTGGCTGTGCCCGGTGGACGTGGCGATCCGGCCATCGAAACTGCTAGCCAGTTTCAACGTCACAAAAGGACGCCCCTGTTCGGTTTTCAGAAAGAACCCGGCGTGATCCTGCGCGGCCTGATCCGCGAGAATTCCGGTTTCAACGTCGATCCCCGCCTCGCGCAGCCTGGAAAACCCCTGCCCCGCCACCCGCGGATCGCTGTCTTCTATAGCCGTGACAACCCGCGCGACGCCGGCACCGATCAGAGCTTCGGTGCATGGCGGTGTTTTGCCGTGATGCGCGCAAGGTTCCAGCGAGACATAGGCTGTCGCACCGCGTGCACCCTGCCCGGCCTGCGCCAAAGCCACAGCCTCGGCATGGGGGCGGCCACCGGGTTGGGTCCAGCCACGCCCCACGATCCGCCCGCCTTGAACGATGACACAACCCACAGACGGATTGGGCCAGCACAAGCCTTGTCCGCGCCGCCCCAACGACAGGGCCAGCGCCATGTATCGCTTATCTGTTTCGCTCACTCGTCCGTCGAAGGCTGCGGCGGGCGCAGTTCGTGGACAAACTCCTCGAAATCATCGGCCGCCTGGAAATTCTTGTATACGCTCGCAAAGCGAACATAGGCGACGGTATCGATCCGCGCCAGAGCTTCCATGACGATCTCACCTATCTTGTTGGACGGAATATCCGTATCGCCCATACTTTCCAGACGGCGCACGATGCCCGAGATCATCTGATCAATCCGGTCCGGATCAATGGGGCGTTTCTGCATGGATATGCGAATGGACCGTTCCAGCTTGTCCCGGTCGAAATCCTCGCGTTTACCATTGGTTTTGATAACCACCAGATCGCGCAGTTGCACCCGTTCATACGTTGTGAACCGTCCCCCGCAAGCGGGGCAAAACCGGCGCCTGCGGATCGCAACGTGATCCTCTGCCGGGCGTGAATCCTTGACCTGTGTGTCGATGTTTCCGCAAAACGGGCAGCGCATCCGCCGTCTCCTCGTCCCTTGTTCGGCCTCTTTTTGTAAGCGCTTTGGCTTACTTATCCACAACTATAGGACAGCCGCTAGAGTTTGGGTAGTCGGAATTTTCAACCGCTAAATAATGGGTCAGCCCAGATGCGCGGCGACCAGACGCTGATGCGGTGCCGCGCGGTGTTCGAACAGGTAAATCCCTTGCCACGTGCCCAAAAGCGCGCGTCCTTGTGAAACGGGGATTGTCAGGGAAACAGGCAGAAGGGCCGCCTTGATATGCGCGGGCATATCGTCGGGCCCTTCATAGGTGTGGCGCAAATACGCCATATCGGGATGATCTGACGAGGGAACGAGCCGTTCGAAAAAGGCGCGCAAGTCAGTCTGAACCTCGGGGTCCGCGTTTTCCTGTATCAGCAGGGAACACGAGGTATGGCGCACGAACAGCGTCAACACTCCGTCCCCCGCTGCCTGCCTTAGCCAGCGGTGCACCTCGGACGTGAATTCATAAAGTCCCGGCCCTTGCGTCCGGATGGTAAATTCAGTCTGCATCCATCCCGGTTCGTCAGCGTGTCAGTCATTGATAATGTTGATGTTGCATCTGGCATAGGCCCCCTGCACCGAAACACTTGTACCAGGAACGAAACCGCTTGTAACGAAGCTGCGCTGCGGCGGCGTAACACCGCTGGGTTTCTGCAACGAAAACTGAACGGCGGTTTTGCGCCCTGTCGCCTCGCTTGGCCCATAGCCGCGCACCACATAGATCGGCTGCTGCCAACCGGCCCCCAGCGTTCTGCGGGCGTAATCCGATGCCGCACACCAGTACCCGTCTACATCATCGCGTCCGCGCGGGATCACTTCGAAGACCGAATTGTTCACCGCCGCCGTTTGATAACTGAACCGCGCAAAAGTGGCTGAAGACTCCGTTGCGCTTAATGTAGCTGCGGCAAGAATTGCGTAAGTCAAAACCTGTTTCATAACCGTACTCTCTCCTGTTCTGAGACACGTCATGATTTAGTTTACCGAAAGTTCAGACAAAGCCGCTTCACGATCAATTCAGCCAGACCCGCCCTGCGCGTGAACGGGCGTGAGCCAGCCCCGGTATCGGATCAGCAAACCAAGCCCCGGCGCAGTTGCCGAGACATCGAACCTGAAACGGCCCTGCTCATCCTGCCGCTCGACTGTGGAGGAGCAGGGCAACAAAAATGCAGGAACCGGTAGGCCGAATATGGTTAAACCAAGGATGCCGATTTTCAGACCTGTTTCGCTGAATTCCGGTTTCAGCCAGATGGTCATTCGCCCGAAATCCTCACGCACGCATCCGGTGCGCTGGTCGTAGGTCAGACTGGATCGGGTTTTGTGGCCGTCAAAGTCGCGCTCCCAAATCCAGCCCTGTTTTGTCTCGCTGGTCCTGACCGTGACCGGCACATCCGCCCCGCTTGGTGGAAATCGCCCCATTCGTAAGGCCAACGCAACAAGCCATCCCTTGCCCCGTTCGATTTGGCATCGACCGGAATAGAGCCTGCTGCCTCATGCAATTGCCGCACCGTGGTGGGCAGCCCTAGCGCCGAGGGAAGCGCCTGCAGAAATGGGTCCATTCCCTAGAACCCCTGCGGTGCAAAACGGTCGCGCAGCGACGGGGTTGGCACGAGGCAGGTCGGGCTGCGTCCGAAGATCGCGTATCGGTTCCGCGCGATCAGATGATACAGAGGGTCCTTCACTATGCGCGGCAAATAACGGCAGACCGCGAGAGCCTGCCAAGCACCCGGCAAACGGCGCATCGCAGCGGCGAAGGCGTCCAGCTTCTGGTAAACCTGCCCGTCCACAATAACCAGATTGGTTTCGAAATCATCGGTCGGCAGCCCAAGGTCGCGATACAGGCTTTGCCCCAAGGGCGTTTGCGCTGTCGCGAACTGAAACCGTCCGGCGCGGTCGTGTTTCAGCATGAACCGGAAAAACCCCGAACACAGCACGCACTCTCCGTCGAAGACAATCAGATCGGGAAGATTGAAAAGTTCTGGATTTTGAACACTTTGCATGCCGCCCGCGCCCTTGATCAGCCCTCAACGCGATAGTGTCATGCGGGTTTGCGGCCGCCAATGCGACATGAAGGGCCGGTTGAGGCGTCGGGGAACCTCGGGCGCGTTCTCAGGACGCTCTCCGAGGCTCTGACCCCATCCCCATAAAGGTGCCAACCCGACGCGGAAAACCTAAAGCCTCTGCCCGCAAGTGCTTTTTGTCATTGGACAAGTTTTTGTGATATTCTGACAAATAGTACGGAAACCTGACCGGAAAGGGACTTATGGACGTCGATATCGCGCGCATTCATCGCCTGATTCAATCGCTTGACGATCACACTGGCGACCCCGCCGTGTCGCGGCGCGTTCTGGCGCAGACTGGCCTTGCGCCTGATGACATCGCACAGTCAGCCTCGGTCTGCAGTGCGCAGAAAGAGGCTTTGTTTGTGCGCTATGCCTGTGACGCGGTGAACGACATCACTTTCGGCGCGCGCACCGGTCTGGGGGTCACCTCGGCCTCAAGCCTGACGGCCTATATCAGCAAGTACTCGCGGGATCTGAAACAGGTGATCGAGAACACCTCGCGCTTTCATGGCATCATTGATCCTGCTGTTGTTTTCAGCCTGCGCTACGCCGGGAACTTCGCCTCGTTCGAGGCCGAGTGGAAGGATGCCAGCTATGCTCGCTATCATCGGCGCACCGAGTTCCTGCTGTTTGCCGCGTTGGCGCGCATGCGCAACCTAACGCAGGTGGACTTCTTTCCCATTGAAATGCGGTTTCAACATGAAGTCGGCGCGCATTCGGCCCGTTTCCGCAAATTGTCAGGGTTTCCGGTGGTATTCGGTGCCGAAAAGATGGAGATCATTCTGGCGCTGTCCTCGCTGGACCTGCCCGTTCCCACCTACGATCCCAAGCTGCGCGCGCATCTTCTGGAATATGGCGAACGGGTTCTGGCCGAGAAACACGCGGCCAACCAGAAACTGCGCGCTCAGGTCGAAGGGTTGATCACGCGGTCCCTGCCCGGCACGATTATTCAAGCCGAAGAGGCCGCCGCAAATCTTGGCATGAGCCCCAGAACCTTTGCGCGGCGGTTAAAGGACGAAGGCACCAGCTACCGCGAGATCGTCTCGGACCTGCGATGCGATCTGGCGCAGACTTTTGTGTCAAACGGAATGGCGCTGTCCGAGATTTCGTATTCGCTGGGCTACGCGGATCAGGCGGCGTTCTCGACCGCTTTCAAACGGTGGACAGGCCAGACGCCGGGCCGGTTCAAAACACGGGTAGAACATCCGATACAGGCCTAAAACCGGGGGTCATCAGCGTTACCACCTCGCCCCGGCCCGTCCCATGAGTGGACAAGGCGGATATAGCGACGACGGGCCCATGATCTTTGTGAGTTCCCGCCAATTTGATTGGCGAACCGGCCATTGTGATCGGTTTCAATGAAAAAGGCGCCTCGGTCCGAGGCGCCTTGATCTTTACTGATCCAGGAAGGATCGCAGTTTTCGCGACCGGCTGGGATGTTTCAGCTTACGCAGCGCCTTCGCCTCGATCTGACGGATACGTTCGCGGGTCACGCTGAACTGCTGGCCAACCTCTTCCAGCGTATGGTCTGTGTTCATGCCGATGCCAAAGCGCATCCGCAGAACCCGTTCTTCACGCGGGGTGAGCGAGGCCAGAACGCGGGTCGTGGTTTCCTTGAGGTTTTCCTGAATGGCGCTGTCCAGCGGCAGCACGGCATTCTTGTCCTCAATGAAATCGCCAAGCTGGCTGTCTTCCTCGTCGCCAATCGGCGTCTCGAGGCTGATCGGCTCTTTGGCGATTTTCATCACCTTGCGCACTTTCTCAAGCGGCATCTGCAGCTTTTCGGCCAGTTCTTCCGGGGTCGGCTCGCGGCCGATCTCGTGCAGCATCTGACGACCGGTCCGGACCAGCTTGTTGATCGTTTCGATCATGTGGACCGGAATACGGATCGTGCGCGCCTGATCCGCAATCGAGCGCGTGATCGCCTGACGGATCCACCATGTCGCGTAGGTCGAAAACTTGTAGCCGCGGCGGTATTCGAATTTGTCCACCGCCTTCATCAGGCCGATGTTACCTTCCTGAATCAAATCAAGGAATTGCAGGCCACGATTGGTGTACTTTTTGGCAATCGAAATCACCAGGCGCAGGTTGGCTTCAACCATTTCCTTCTTGGCCTGCCGCGCCTCTTTTTCACCCTTCTGAACCTGCTGAACGATGCGGCGGAATTCAGGGATGTCGAGACCGACATATTGCCCGACCTGAGCCATGTCGTTGCGCAACTCCTCAACCTTGTCGGTCGAGCGTTCGATGAACATCTGCCAGCCCCGACCCGGCTTTTCAGCCATCTCGGATAGCCAGTTCGGATCAAGTTCACGGCCACGATAGGCATCGATGAACTCGCGACGGTTGATGCGGGCCTGGTCGGCCAACTTCACCATCGCGCTGTCCAGCGACATCACGCGGCGGTTGATGCCATACAGCTGGTCGATCAGAGCCTCGATCCGGTTGTTGTGCAGGTGAAGGCCGTTCACCAGCTCGACAATCTCGGCGCGCAGCTTCTGATAGGTGTCCTCGTCCTTTTCGCTGAACGAACCATCTTCGTTCAGCGTGGCCGAAATCCGGCTGTCCTGCATCTCGGACAATTGGGCAAAGTCGGTCGAGATCCGCTCGAGCGTGGTCAGAACCTGATCTTTCAGCGCCGCTTCCATCGCGGCCAGGGACATATTGGCCTGATCGTCATCATCGTCGTCATCGTCACTGACAATCGGGTTGCCGTCCGCATCCAGTTCGGGACTTTCCTCTTTGGCGGGCTTTGCCGCCTGCACTGCCGAGGTATCGACGACAGGCTCTTGCACACCGCCATCTTCGTCCATCTGGTTACCAAAGGTGGTTTCCAGATCAATGACGTCGCGCAGCAGAATGTCCTCGGACAGCAATTCGTCGTGCCAAATGGTGATCGCCTGGAAGGTCAGCGGGCTTTCGCACAGCCCGGCGATCATCGTGTTGCGACCAGCTTCGATCCGTTTGGCGATTGCAATCTCGCCCTCGCGGCTCAGCAGTTCGACGCTGCCCATCTCGCGCAGGTACATGCGGACGGGGTCATCGGTGCGGTCCAGCTTCTCGGTCGCAGCACCGGACAGCGCAACCTCGCGGTTGCTTTCGGTGGTGGTCAGTTCGGTCGAGCCCTTGTTCTCTTCCTCTTCGGCCTCTTCATCTTCGATGATGTTGATGCCCATCTCGGACAGCATCGACATAACGTCTTCGATCTGTTCCGAGCTGACCTGATCAGGCGGCAGAACCTGATTGAGCTGGTCGTATGTGATGTAGCCTTTCTCGCGGGCCTCGGCGATCATCTTCTTGACCTGGGCCTGGCTCATATCCAGCGAGATTTCCTGTTCCTGCTCGTCGGATTTGCGGTCTTCGTTCGTATCCTTGGCGGCCATTCAATGCTCCTGCAGGGATGGGTGATTCGTCAGAGCCGAATCATTAGCGCGTGAAAGTGATTCGGCCACCCGTTTACCCGTTTTTCTTTTCAAGTGCCTTATGAAAACACCAGTTTAGCGGCGTTTCCGCTCGAATTTGATACCGGATGTAATTGCCTCGAACGCGTCTTTCTCGTCGCGGTTGATTCGCGCACCATTGTCTGCGATGTCGAAAACGGCCCTGTCCTCATTCTGGCTACGGCTTGTGCGGTTGCGCTCTTCGGCGGCTTGCGCCAGCCGGTATGTCAGCGCCTCATCGGCCAGATCAGACAACTCCTCTGCAGCTTCGGCAATCTCAGCATCCAACCCCCGGAGCGCTTTGATCTTTGCGAGTTCCTCGGCCAGCGTCATCTGAGCCTTTTCAACGTCGCCCGGTTTGTACACGCAGGGGATCACAGCGACATGGCGAAGGGCCAGCAGGTTTTCAAGGGGTTCGGGGCCCAAAGTTTGCATGATGTGGTCTTGCAGATTGTCGGGGTCGTCAATCGCATGCCGCAGGATCGCCCCGCGCAGCGCCGCATGATCGGGATCGTGGCAGTCCATTTCTTCGAGTTGATGCTCGAATTGCACCACGACCTGCGGGTTCAGAATGGCAATTGCCAGAATGGCGGCTTCACGCAGTTGGATATCCGCATTCTCGGTCGAGGCCAGAAACGAGGCCCGCGCGCCCGGTGTCGCAGGCTGAGGCTGCGACTGCCATTTTCCACGCGGCTGCCACGGGCGATTTTGCGGTTGTCGCTGCGGGCGAAACAATTGCCAGCGCAGGTCCTTGATTTCCTGCCCGTAATGCGACCGGATCGAGGGATCGCGGATCAGCTTGATCTTCTCGCGCAGGGTTTTGTCCAGCGCCGCCTTGCGTTCGGGACTGTCAAACACCTTGCCGTCGGTCTCTCGCTGCCACAGCAGTTTGACCATCGGAATCGCGCCTTCCAGTATCGACTGCACCGCCCCCGGCCCTTCGGCACGTAGCAGGTCGTCAGGGTCCTTGCCTTCTGGCATCAGCGCAAAACGCAGGGATTTCCCGGCCTCCAGCAGCGGCAGCGCCAAATCAACGGCCCGCATTGCTGCGCGCAGGCCCGCCGTGTCACCATCCAACGCGATGATCGGCTCATCGGAAATCCGCCAGAGCAATTGCAACTGATGTTCGGTGATCGCAGTTCCCAAGGGCGCAACTGACGCGCCGAACCCGGCCTCGGCCAAAGCAATCACGTCCATATACCCCTCGGCCACGATCAACGGCTGCCCATTCCCCGCCGCCTGCCGCGCGGGGCCGTGGTTATAGAGGCTTCGGCCTTTGTCGAACAGATCGGTCTCGGGTGAGTTCAGATATTTGGCGTTGTCATTCGGGTCCATCGCCCGACCGCCAAACGCAATACAACGCCCGCGCGGGTCGCGGATCGGGTACATGATCCGGTTGCGGAAGGTGTCATAAGGCTTCTTGCCCTTGTTCGATGGTTTGGCCAGCCCGGCCCCGAGGATCAGATCTTCGGCCACGTTCTTACCGGTCAGATGATCCCACAACGCTTGCCAGCCGTCTGGAGCAAAGCCGATCTCCCATCGGTCCAACGCCTGCGCGTCCAAGCCCCGGCGGGTCAGGTATTCGCGCGCCGCTGCCCCTGCCCCGGTCTTGAGCTGCAGACGGAAGAACTGCACCGCCTGCTCCATCACCTCGGCCAGTTGCGCGCGACGGTCCTGTTTCTGCTGCGCCCTGGGATCGCGGGCGGGCATCGGCATCCCGGCCTCTCGCGCCAGAATCTCAACCGCTTCGATGAATGAGACATTCTCGGTCTCTTTCACAAAACTGATCGCGTCGCCTTTGGCGTGGCAGCCGAAACAGTAATAGAATCCCTTTTGGTCATCGACGTGGAACGAGGCCGTCTTTTCGTGGTGGAACGGGCACGGCGCCCACATATCACCCTTGCCCTGATTGGACTTGCGCTGATCCCACATGACCTTGCGCCCGACGACCTGAGACAGGCTCAGCCTTGTGCGCAACTCATCAAGAAATCCGGGGGGCAGTGACATGGGGTCAAACCTGCCAGAAACCGAAACGCGCGCCAAGGGGATGGCGCGCGGTTGTCCACAGCGAATTCGCGTGTCTGTGGATTATTGCTGCAGGCACAGTTCCAGCCACGCAGCACCAAGGTCCTTTTTACGCACATCGCGCATCTTTTGCTCATAGACCCACGGGGTGATCAGCGGGATGGCCGCATTGTAGTTCTCGGGCCAGGACGGGCCGGTATCGGCGATTGCCTGCGCCACGTCGCGTTCCTTGACCCGGTCCAGCCGCGCCTTCTGGATCGCGGCTACGACGTCCGCCTGATAGCCACAGCTTTGCTCTTTGGTCTCGGCAGCGGCCAAGGGGGTGGCGAATAAAGCGGCGGCAAGTGCGATACGCAACATTGGGATCTCCGGGAATCGTTCAAACACCGGCAGATTAACCGCGCTTTTGGGGGGCCGCCATCTCTCAATTCATTCCTCAAGGCCGAATTGACGGGCCGCAAGGCATGGGCTGCCCCGCCTTTCTCGATCACTCCGAGCCCCCCCTGGAAGTGGAATTCCAAAGGCGAACTTACCGTCCTAGCGGGCTTTGACGGCGCGTTTTTCATCCAGGTCCGCATAATCTGTTTCCTAGCGCTTTGGGGCGAGTCGCGGGGATTCGGCACCTGCCCCATTGTTCCACGGGTCGAAACAAAGACCGCGTGCAAACCGCGACTGCAGCCGATTTTCATTCAAAAATAGCATCATAGTGGCACTCACGCCCAATTCTCGCCACGTTCGACCGATAAAAAATTAAAGTTGCAAAGAACTGGGTTCAGTGTGTCTGGCCAGCAGAGGGACACGTTATGAAGAAGTTTGTTTGGAAGTCGGGATTGGTAAAACGGAAGCAATCAGGCGCTCGCCGATGGCTTCGTAATTCTTTTCTAAAACCCGAAGGCGGCGCCATGACTCCGATGACGCTGGGCTTTTTGATGATCATTATTACCGTCACGGGTTTTGCCGTTGACGTAATGCGGTTCGACCGCGAGCGTGCAAGATTGCAATATGCTTTGGACCGGGCGGTTCTGGCCGCTGCTGACCTGGATCAGGACCTATGCCCCGAGGACGTTATTCGCGACTACTTGAGCAAAGAGGGTCTGGACCAGTTCCTTGCCTATGTCGACGTGCGGCCGAATGTCTGTGGTTCGACCGCTGTGACGATTGATGGCTATCGCCGGGTCGAAGCCATTGTTCGAATGGATGTGCCTACTCACTTCATGGGCATGACAGGAATTTGGCAGACCGACGGCCTGAAAAACCCTACCATTCTGGCTCAGGTACACAGCGTTGCTGAGGAATCCATCGACGACGTTGAAATCTCGCTTGTTCTGGACGTTTCCGGTTCGATGAACAGCTATGGCCGCCTGACAAACCTGAAAAAGGCGGCAACCGAATTTGTGCAAGAGATGTCGGACAAGACCGAAGATGGCAAACTGTCAATCTCGGTCATTCCTTACGCAACTCAGGTTGCCGTGTCGGACAGTCTGATGAACAGCATTCAGGCGAATTTCATGCCGGGCGCACCAACGCCAGGATCGGCGTTCACCGGCGTGAACGAATACGCGAACTGCCTGAACTTCACGAGCGATGAGTTTGATACCATCTCTTTCGATCTGGATATGATCAGGCCCCGTACGCTGCACTTTACGCCTTGGTCCACTTATGACCGCCGCCATACCAACGGCATCGTTTCAAGCGAAGTTTGCGACCGTCGGTCCAACCGCGAAGTTGCGACCTTGCAAAAGGACCCCAGCACGCTGAATACGTTCATCAATAATCTGGAGGCGTCAGGTAACACCTCGATCGACCTCGGCCTGAAATGGGGTCTGACCCTTCTGGACCAAAGCTTCCAGCCCGTCTCGGCCGATCTTGCGGCGAACAACGAAGTTCCCTCTGAGTTTGCGGTCAGACCGAACACCTACGCCAGCAACGACTCGATGAAGGTTGTCGTTCTGATGACGGACGGCGCAAACACCACCCAGTACAAGGTCCGCGAACCTTATCGGGAAGGTGCGTCGAACCTGTGGTGGAACCGCGCGGAAGGTAACTATTCCACTTACGACACCGTCCGGGAAAGATACTACTGGCATGACGTCCCCAACTATCAGTGGGATTCAAGCCGAGGTTTCTATTGGGCCCGCGAAGTCTGGCAGCAGTGCCCCTATGGTGGGTACCAAGGTGAAGACCCCTATCATGTCAGAACCAGCTCTGGATGCCCCAACGCTTATACCGAAGCCCGTTGCATAGGCTGGCGCCAGAATTCCAGCGGAGCTTATGAGTGCACCTCTTTTGACTACAACTTCACCCGGCAGATCAACGTGACCGACAGTGCCGGAAATGAGATAAACTCGAACATTCTTGAATGGCCGGATGTCTGGAAACGCACGACGCGCCGCGCAATTCGTGACCTGTTCAGAGAATCTCTGGGTACGACCGCCGGTAACAACTGGTACAACCAGGCCGTTGAAGAAATCGGACGGACCACCAAAGACGCTCGCGCTCGTGCGCTCTGCGCTCAGGCGGCCGCCAGGAACATCGTTGTATTCACCATCGCCTTCGAAGCCCCTGACGCAGGTAAAGCGCTGCTGCAGGACTGCAAAAGTGACGATGGCGCGTACTACGAAGCAACAGGCGATCAGATCGTGGACGTTTTTGCCTCGATCGGGTCCAGCATCCGCAGCCTGAGGCTCACACAATGATCAAACGACTGTTCTCCAAGGCAAAACGCTTTCGCCGGGATGAAGAAGGCACCTCGACCATCGAATTCGTGATGTGGTTCCCGATTTTCCTGATGAGCACCTATTCCGGTATCGAATATGGAATGGTCGCGTATCATCACGCCAATCTGGAACGTGCCCTGGATGAGATCATTCAGGATGTTCGTATGAACAACATTGAAAAATACGATCAGACGCCCGATGCACGCTGGACACACGCACTGCTGAAAAGGGAAATCTGCCACAAGGCATCGTCAATTCGCGATTGTTTGTCCTATCTCTCGATTGAGATGCAAAGCATTGATCCGATGGAAGATCCCGCGGCAGCAGGCAAGGAAGCGCTGTTCAACAGGGACCCGTTGTGTCTGGACACTCCCGAAGAAATTAACGAGCCGGACGACAGGATTTTTGAAGTGGGTGCTTCGAACGAACTAATGATCATCAGGGCCTGCGCTGAAATCAAACCTCGGTTTGTCGGCTCGACCTTGTCCCAGCAAGTTCGGAAACACAAAAGCAATGGTCGCTACCAATTGCATGCAATGTCGGTATTTGTCCATGAGCCAAGCTAACCCCCGCCCCCGCAAAACACTGTCTCGGCTTTTGAACCGCCTTTGGCGGAAAGAAGACGGCACCGTTTCGATTGAGGCGATCCTCATGCTGCCCCTGCTGTTTTGGGGCATGTGGACCACGTATTCGTATTTTGACGGGTACAAGCAAAGCTCTCGGAATCTTAAAGCGACCTATGCGCTTGCTGATATCGTTTCGCGCGAAAGCCGAACCGTGAACATTCAGTACATTGATACGATGTACGACCTACTAAAGGCCCTTCTTGGGGACAGGTCGGATGAAGATAATACGGACCACGCAAACGTTTCCATGCGCATTTCATTCATTCGCTGGGACGCTGAAGACGACAAACACGAGGTCAAGTGGTCCTGCGTTCGGGGGGCATTTTTCACAAGGTGGAGCAATGACTCGTTCGGACAAATTGAAGATCGTATTCCCGCGATGGCAGATGACAGCACCATGATCCTCGTCGAGACCCGCAATTGGTACAGCCGCCCGTTCAGAATTGGCTTTGGGGATCATTCATTCCCGATGGAGAACTTCATCTTCACCCATCCGCGCGGCTACAACAATATCAACAACGATGATCCGGCGTGCAAAGACGCCTAGCCTTGGGCCAATTGCACTGACAGTAAATCGGCCATGACTTTGGTTTCGGCGGCGGCCGTCATGCCGCCGATGCCGATACGGCGGCCCACGCGCCACCACAGACCCGGGGCCCAGCTGTTTGCCTGCTTGCTATGGGTCAGGATGACAAACCCGTTTGAGGGTTTGAAGGCAAAGACGCCTCGATCAACTGCGTCGATATCCTGAAGCGCTGCGATCAGAACCCCCTGCCCTGTCCGCAACTCCGAACGCGTCAGCTCGATGCGGTCGACCGTGGCTTGCCACATGCGGTGCGCCAACCAGAAGGCCGAGCCGCCGAAAGCAAGCAGGAACGCCTGCCAAAACGGCTCAGGTGGCGACGCAAACGCCACATAGATGACCGAGGTCCCAACAAGGATCAACAACCCGACCCCGGTCCACCGTCTGGCGGATGACGCCTGAATTGTTGCAAGAACTTCGTCCTGCATGAATGCCTCCTGTCTGCTCTTCCTTGATGTAGCGGGTTTTCGGGTAGGACAACAGGGCCGGAACACCTTAAACATTTCCGCACAGAGCCGGTGTTTGGCTGCAAATTGACCACACGCATGCAAAGGTTACATGCTGCTCGAACGAAGAGGAGCCGACCATGTCCCTTAGACCCACATTGGAAACCCGGAAATCCGTCCCGACGATGGAGGGCGCAGGCGTCAAACTGCACCGTGCGTTCGGGTTTCAGGACCCTTCAGAACTCGACCCGTTTCTGCTGTTTGACGATTTCCGGAACGAACACCCGCGCGATTATCAGGCCGGGTTCCCGTGGCACCCGCATCGGGGGATCGAAACCATCACCTATGTGCTGGCTGGCACGGTCGAACATTCGGATTCGCTGGGCAACAGCGGCACGCTGGGGGCGGGCGATGTGCAGTGGATGACCGCCGGGTCGGGTATCCTGCATCAGGAGATGCCGCACGGGAACACCGCGGGCCAGATGCACGGGTTTCAACTGTGGGGCAATCTTCCCTCGGATCAGAAGATGACAGCCCCGCGCTATCAGGATGTGCAAAGCGGGGACATCCCCGAGATCACGGATGACGATGGAACGACCGTGCGCGTTATTGTGGGTGAGTTCTGGGGCAAAACCGGCCCGGTGGATGGCAACGCAGCCGACCCGCAATATCTGGATATCCAGATCCCGGCGGGCGTGAAAAAGACCTTTCGCATCGACACTTACCGGCGCGCCTTTGCCTATGTGTTTCAAGGACAAGCGGCCTTTGCCGATGCCTCGCAGCCTACGGGCGTTCTGCTGGAGAAAGAAGTCGCAGGGCAAGAGGTTAACATCCGCGACATGTCGGGCGACCGGACGCTTGTGCGCTTTGGTACGGGGGATGAGATCACCGTTCAGGCCGGGCCCGAAGGCGTGCGGTTCCTGCTGATCTCGGGCGCGCCGATTGATGAGCCTGTGGCGTGGCACGGACCGATTGTCATGAACACCCGCGCCGAACTTGAGCAGGCGTTTCAGGAGTTGCGCAACGGGACCTTCATTCGCCCGGCCCATTGACCGAAAGCCTTGGGGTCAGGCCGTTACCGCACGGCGCACCATGTCCCAGTAGATCTGCTCGACCTCGTCCAGCGACAATCGCCCCCCTGCCCGATACCAGGTCATGACACCGTTCAGCATCGCGATTACCGCCAAGGCGGTGATCTTAGTGTCCGAGATGGAGAACAAACCCGCCTGCTGTCCGTCATGCAGAATACTTTCCAGCGCGTTTTCATACTGCCTGCGCAGGTCCTCGATCTCGGCAAAGTTCTCGGGCGTCAGGTTGCGCAGCTCCATATAGGCGATGAACACCTCGTCAGGGCGCTGCAGGTGGAAGCGGATGTGGAACCCGACGAAGCAGCGCAAGGCGTCCTTCGCTGTGCCGCCTTTGTCCAACGCTTCATAAGCCGCCAGAAGTTCCTGCATGTGCTCGCGCATCAGCCGGTACAGCAGGCTTTGCTTGTCTGGCGTGTAGTTATAAAGCGCCCCGGCCTGCACGCCGACCTCGCCTGCAATCTGGCGCATCGACACCGCCGCGTAGCCGTGGCGTGCGAACAGCCCCAGCGCCGCTTTCTGGATGCGCGGGCCGGTAATGTCGGAATGTGAGCCTTGTGTTCGTGCCATAGTCGCACCGTATCTGAACAATCGTTCAAATAGAACCCCGCTTGAACCGCTCGGTCAAACCGTGCATCAGGGGATGAGACCGCAATCGAAAGGGTTCGCCGTGAAGCCTCTGCCCCTGCTGGCATTGTTCATATTCTGCGCCGGATGCGCTGACTTTCCCGAACTGGACGGCAGCGAGCCGGCCTCGGTGAAATCGGCCCGCTACCCGCGCCTTATCCCGCTGCAGGACACGCTTGGGCCTCCGGTCGATCCGGTCAGCGAGGCCGCCGAGGTCGAAGAAGACCTGACCGCGCGCAGCGAGGCGCTGTCGAAAAAAGCCGAAGCCCTGCAAAACGCCCAGATCAACTGATCGCGTAGGCCCAAGGCCCTCTGACGGATTGCACCCTCGGCCTGAACCCGCTAAGGCAGCGCTGAACGGACGACGGGTCCGAAATCAGAATATTTCGAGCGGAAAGGAACCCACGGAATGACACAGGCGCTGCGGCTAGGAATTGCGGGCTTGGGAACGGTCGGCGTGGGTGTCGTCAGGATCGTCCGCCGCCATGCGGAACTGCTGCAGGCAAGGACCGGTCGCCCGGTGGAAATCGTAGCGGTCTCGGCGCGCGATGCCAGCAAAGACCGCGGGATCAACCTGTCAGACTACGCGTGGGAGACCGACCCGGTTGCTCTGGCCAAACGCGATGATATCGACGTTTTTGTCGAACTGATGGGGGGCGAAAACGGCCCGGCCAAAGCCTCGGTAGAAGCGGCGCTCGCCAGCGGCAAGGATGTGGTCACGGCCAACAAGGCGCTGCTGGCGATCCACGGGCAGGAGCTTGCGGAAAAAGCCGAGGCCGCCGGTCGCGTAATCCGGTTCGAGGCCGCCGTGGCAGGCGGCATCCCGGTTATCAAATCGCTGACCGAAGGGCTGGCCGGAAATGACATCACCCGCGTCATGGGCGTGATGAACGGCACCTGCAACTACATCCTGACCCGGATGCAATCGCAGCAGTTGGGCTATAACGCGCTGTTCGAAGAATGCGCCCAGCTTGGCTATCTTGAGGCTGACCCGAACCTTGATGTCGGCGGTATCGACGCGGCGCATAAACTGGCGCTGCTGTCCTCGATCGCCTTTGGCACCAAGCCGAATTTCGACGGGATCGAAATTGAAGGTATTCAGCAGATCAGTCTGGACGACATTCATCAGGCCGATGACATGGGCTATCGGATCAAACTGTTGGGCGTGGCGCAACGCACCGCGCGGGGGCTGGAGCAACGGATGCAGCCCTGTCTGGTGCCAAGTGACTCACCTCTGGGCCAGTTGGAGGGTGGCACCAATATGGTCGTGCTGGATGGCGACGCCGTCGAGCAGATCGTTCTGCGTGGCCCCGGTGCGGGCGAAGGCCCCACCGCCAGTGCCGTGATGGGCGATGTCTGCGATCTGGCGCGTGGGTTGCACATCCCGACCTTCGGGCGCCCTGCCACGTCGTTGCAAGATGCGCGGCCTGCCGTCACCGGCCTGCCTGCGCCGTACTATCTGCGACTGGCCCTGCTGGACAAACCCGGTGCCCTCGCCAAGGTTGCCGCCATTTTGGGCGATGCCGGTGTCTCGATCGACCGGATGCGCCAGTATGCCCACGCCGAAAGCACCGCGCCGGTTCTGATCGTCACCCACAAGACCACCCGCGCCACGCTGGACGTCGCATTGGAAGGCCTGCGCGAGACGGATGTGATCGCCGGCGAACCGGTTGCGCTGCGGATTGAAGAGGTTTGAGCTTGCGGCCTGCATGAAACGCAAGCTATGCCGGAAGAAACGGCTTGATTGACCTAAGGATACTGAAGATGAGTGCTGCCAAGATCGATTTTAACGACCGCCTGCTGTCCCTGGGGCTGGCAAGGGTTGCGGAACAGGCCGCGCTGGCCTCGGCCTCGCTAGTAGGGCGCGGCGATGAAAAAGCCGCCGATCAGGCTGCGGTAAACGCCATGCGCGAGCAGTTGAACCTGCTGGACATCGCGGGCGTTGTGGTCATTGGTGAAGGTGAGCGCGACGAGGCCCCGATGCTGTATATCGGCGAAGAGGTGGGCACTGGTAACGGCCCCGGCGTGGATATCGCGCTGGACCCGCTGGAAGGCACCACCCTGACCGCCAAGGATATGCCCAACGCGCTGACCGTGATCGCCATGGGCCCGCGCGGATCCATGCTGCACGCGCCGGACGTGTATATGGACAAGCTGGCGGTTGGTCCAGGTTACCCTGAAAACGTCGTCAATCTGGACATGAGCCCGCGCGAACGCGTTGAGGCTCTGGCCAAGGCCAAAGGCTGCGAACCCGCCGACATCACCGTCTGTATTCTGGAACGTCCACGTCACGAGGCCATGATCGCCGAGGTGCGCGAGACCGGAGCCTCGATCCGTCTGATCACCGATGGCGACGTGGCCGGTGTCATGCATTGCGCCGAAAGCGAAGTGACCGGCATCGACATGTATATGGGCCAGGGCGGCGCGCCTGAGGGTGTTCTTGCGGCGGCCGCGCTGAAATGCATGGGCGGTCAGATCTTTGGTCGCCTGTTGTTTCGTAACGATGACGAGCGGGGTCGTGCTGCCAAAGCAGGCATCACCGATCTGGACCGCGTCTATGCGCGGGATGAGATGGTGACCGCGGATGTGATCTTTGCTGCCACTGGCGTTACCGGCGGCTCTCTGCTGCCGCGCATCAAACGGGAACCGGGCTGGGTCGAGACGACGACGCTGCTGATGCGGTCCAAGACGGGCTCGGTCCGGCGGATGTCATACCGCACGCCGATGTGGCCGCATAACGAAGCTTAGCGGCTTGCGCCGCTGCCTTCGGCGACCGTATTTTTGACAAGAAGAAGGGCCGGGTCCGATAGGGCCCGGCCTTGGTGCATGAGGTGAGATGTGGCGTTTCTGGGTGTTGAACAGTCTCTGACAGGGCGGCGGTGGGTCGGCCCCACGCCCGAGGTCGAGCGCGCTGCGGATATGTTGGCGCAACAGGCCGATCTGCCACGCGCTGTGTGTCAGGTTCTGGCCCGGCGCGGTGTACCGCCGATGGAGGCGCAAAGCTTTCTGGAGCCCAAGCTGAAGGAGCTTTTGCCCGATCCGCGCAGCCTCAAGGATATGGAGGTCGCGGCAAGCCGATTTCTGAATGCTGTGCGCGAGCGGCAGCGTATTGCTGTGTTTGCGGACTACGATGTGGATGGTGGCAGTTCGGCTGCCCTACTGTTGGTTTGGCTGCGCCAGATGGGATTGCAGGCGACGCTTTATGTGCCGGACCGGATTGACGAGGGCTATGGCCCGAACGTACCCGCGATGCAGGAACTTGCGGCGAGTCATGACCTAATCATCTGCGTAGATTGCGGCACCCTAAGCCATGAGCCGATTGCGGCGGCGAAGGGCGCGGATGTGATCGTACTGGACCACCATTTGGGCGGCGAAACGCTGCCAGATTGCGTGGCCGTCGTGAACCCGAACCGGCAGGATGAAAGCGGCGATCTGGGCTATCTTTGTGCCGCTGGCGTGGTGTTCCTGATGCTGGTTGAAGCGGGTCGGCAATTGCGTGAGGCCGGGGTCAAAAGCCCGGACCTGATCTCGCTTCTGGATCTGGTCGCGCTGGCGACTGTTGCAGATGTGGCCCCCTTGGTCGGGGCCAATCGGGCGCTGGTGCGGCAGGGCTTGAAGGTCATGGCGCAAAGGCAGCGGCCCGGTCTGGTGGCACTGTCGGATGTGGCGCGGATGGATTCGGCACCCAACAGCTATCATCTCGGGTTTCTTCTTGGCCCACGTGTGAATGCGGGCGGGCGGATCGGTCAGGCCGATCTTGGCGCGCGGTTGCTCAGCACGGACTCGCAGCATGACGCCGAGGCGCTGTCGCAACGGCTGGACGAATTGAACACCGAACGCCGGGATATCGAAAACACAGTCCGCGCAGCGGCGTTGGAACAGGCCGAAGAACGGGGGCTGGATGCGCCTCTGGTCTGGGCTGCGGGCGACGGCTGGCATCCGGGGGTCGTCGGGATCGTGGCGTCTCGCCTGAAGGAGACCGCGAACCGCCCCGCAATCGTGATCGGTTTCGATGGGGATGAGGGTAAAGGTTCGGGCCGGTCAGTATCCGGCGTTGATCTGGGCGCGTCGATCCAACGGCTTGCGTCCGAGGGGCTTTTGGTCAAAGGCGGCGGGCACAAGATGGCCGCCGGGCTGACGGTGATGCGCGATCAGTTGGAACCGGCGATGGCGCGGCTCAGCGAATTGCTGGCCAAACAGGGCGCAGGCGAAGGCGGGCCTGCCGACCTGAAACTTGATGGCACGCTGATGCCCGGCGCGGCCACCGTCGATCTGATCGAACAGATCGAAAAGGCCGGGCCGTTCGGGGCCAGCGCCCCTGCCCCGCGCTATGCCCTGCTTGATCTGCAGGTGCGCTTTGCCAAAAGGGTCGGAGAGACCCACCTGAAACTCTCGCTCTCCGATGGGGTCGGCGGCGGGCTGGACGCCATCGCCTTTGGCGCGTTCGACGGCCCGATGGGCGACAAACTGGCCAATCACGGCGGTGCGCGGTTCCATTTTGCGGGGCGGCTCGAGGTCAATACCTGGGGCGGTCGGCAGAGCGTACAACTGAGGCTGGAAGACGCCGCCGAGGTGGGCTAGAGCCAGTTTTACCCCTGCCAAAAAACTTTCACATCCCTGCATTTTTCGGCTTGCGGGGGTCTGAGGTAAACCGTAAAAGGCCCCCCACAAGCCAGCGTGGCCCGTTCGTCTATCGGTTAGGACGCCAGGTTTTCAACCTGGAAAGAGGGGTTCGATTCCCCTACGGGCTACCACTTGCGCTTGTCCGGCCTAAATGGCCCGTTCGTCTATCGGTTAGGACGCCAGGTTTTCAACCTGGAAAGAGGGGTTCGATTCCCCTACGGGCTACCATTTTTCTCTTACACACCGAACTTTTCGTGGCACAGGCCTTCGATCTGACCCCAGATTGACTTGTATTCCGGCGTGTTTTCCGCTGCATAGTGGAAGTTCTTCATCAGCCCAGTCAGTTGCGTAAAGACCTGCCGAACCTCGGCCTTATCCGCGAATTGCGCAGTGGATTGCGTGACATCATAGACCAGCTTGAAGGTCATCTTTTGCCGCTCTAGCGGAACGGTTGCATCCACTTTGTCAAAGGCGTCCTGTTGCAAGTAGACCATATCGACGAACAGTGCTTTTTGTTGGGTCACGAAGTCTTCGATGGTCACGCCCTCTTCGCCTGTGACCTGCATCATCTGATCGACCTGTTCGCCCTTTTCGATCAACGCCAGCAGATCGCGGACTTTCCCGGTCCAGCCCGGTTCGGCGTTTTTGTCGTACCAGGCCGATAGCTGATCCAGATAGCGCGACCAGCTGAGCATTGGATCGACCGCAGGGTAGAAGCGTTTATATGCGCGTTCCGACGACAGGCCGAGGAAGCATTTCACCGTAGAAAGGGTCGACTGCGTGACCGGTTCGTCAAAGTTCCCGCCTGCGGGTGAGACCGTGCCGATCAGGGTCAGGCTGCCCAAGTCTCCGTCGTTGGTTTTGACCGCCCCTGCCCGTTCGTAAAGCCCCTTGATTGAGCTTTCGAGGTAAGCCGGAAAGCCCTCTTCACCCGGGATTTCTTCCAACTTGCCAGAGGTTTCTCGCATCGCTTGTGCCCAACGGCTGGTGCTGTCGGCAATCAACAGAACGTCGTAGCCCATTTGGCGGTAATACTCGCCCAAGGTAATGCCGGTGAAGATCGACGCCTCGCGCGCGGCGACCGGCATCGAGGATGTATTGCAGATGATGATGGTCCGGTCCATCAGGCTGCTGCCCGTGGAAGGGTCGGTCATCTTGGGGAACTCGGCGATGGTCTCGACCACCTCACCGGCGCGTTCGCCGCAGGCGACCACGATCACGATGTCGACCTTGGCATTCCGGGCAATCAGGTTCTGCAACACGGTCTTGCCCGCCCCGAACGGCCCCGGAATACAGGCGGTACCGCCCCGAGCGATTGGAAAGAACGTGTCGATCAGGCGCTGCGAGGTCAGCACCGGTTCTGTCGGGTACAGCCGTTCCGACAGGGCGCGTTTCAGGATGCTTTCGGGCAGCGGTCTGCGCACCGGCCATTTCTGCGACAGGGTCAGAGTATGTTCGCCGCCCTGCTCATCCTCCAGCCGTGCGACGATATCGTGGATCGTAGCCGCGCCCTTTTGAACCCAGACCACTTTGTAATCGCCGACCCAATTGAACGGTAGCATGATCTTGTGGCTGAAATGCCCCTCTGGCACGGTGCCGATACTGTCGCCTGCGGTGACTGAATCGCCCACTTTCACGGTTGGCGAAAAGGACCACTTGGCTTGATCATCCAATGGCGCGACATCCGCACCGCGAGGCAGGAAGGTGCCGAACTCGGCCGCCACTTTCGGCAGCGGCGATTGCAACCCGTCAAAGACCTGACCCAACAGGCCCGGCCCCAACTCGACCGACAGCAACTGGCCGGATTGCTCGACCGGATCGCCGACGGCGACGCCATCCGTGCTTTCATAGACTTGCACATCCGCCGTGTCGCCGCGCACGCGCAGAACCTCAGCCTTGAGCCGTTCCTGACGCCCGCGCGGGCCGGGGCGGGATGGCAGGATGTAAACAACCTCATTCTTGACCAGTTGGCCGGGGTGACCCGCGGCGTCGGGGTTGGCCTGAATTTGCACCAGCCCCTCCTGCACCGAGACGACTTGGGCCGTAGCTGTTTGGGCGGATGAGGTTGGGGCTGTCATGCGATTGCTCCCTCAAAATCGATATCGGCGGTGCCGGACATGGCCTGCTGCGCCAGGGCCTCGAACCGCGTGGCCGCCGCTTGTGCGCTGCTTTGCGCCCAGCGGTCGAAAATGTTCCAAATCAGCACGTAAATCGCCACCGCTTCGAAATCGAACATATGGCGCGCGGCGTGGCGTTTGAGTTGTATGTGACTGACCGACAACAGCAGCCGTTCCAGACCCAGCGGATCATCGCTGTCCAGAAGCTGTTGCGCCTCTTTCACCCATGGCAGCGCCGTTTCCAGACCGAACCCCGGATCGCCCCAGTGGGCTGGAATGTGGCGGCTCCAGCGCCCGACGCCGATTGGACCGGGCGGCGCGCCTTCGCCGCGTTTGCGCAGACGCAGGGCGGCAATGACCGAGCGCAGTTCCATCCGCTCCAGAAACAGTTTCTTCAACGTTGATTGAGGGATGTCCCGAAGCGCCTGTTTGCAGCGCTGAACCGCCTGCACATTAGTGACGTCCATGTCATACGCGCTCCAACTCAGGGTGTGTTCCAGAACGCGCAACACCTGCGCATCCTCGGGGGTCAGAGCCGTCAGGCGGCGATCCAGCCGGATACGCGACAGGGGCGGTTGCTTGGCGACGAACAACCGCTCGGACCCGGGCAGGCTGCAGATCAGCGCGATATAGGCGTCGGGCTCCGGCATCCTATCGGATCACCCCTTCGAGAACGGCGCGGAACCGGGGTTGCAGATGCTCCATCAGCAATGAGGCGACGGCCTTGTCCGTCAGGTCCAGCACCACGCCCTGATCTTCGGCGCGAACACGGATGCCGCCCTGAATGTCGTCCGAGCTGTGCAGTTCCACATTCTCCCGCAGCATTTTCGCTGTCAGCCCCAGAACATATTTCGTCAGCTTGCCTGACTGAATGTCATCGGCGTTTTGCTTGATATCTTCCTGCGTGGCGACCTTGGCAGGCAGGATGACCTGCACCTTGCCATCCAGACTGGCCCCTTCCGCCGCGCGCCCAACGACTTCGAGGATCAACTGTTTCAACAGATCGGGATCGGCCATTTCCTTGGTCACAAGCCGTTCGACATCCTGTTTGAACCGATCCGTCAGCCCAGCTTTCATCGTCAGCACCGCATCCCGCATGGCGGTGTTCAGCGCCTCTTCCCCCGCCGCGCGGTAATTGTCGGTGTCTGTGCGAGCCTTTTTCTGAAACGCCTCCGCTTCGCGCTTGGCGTCAGCCAGAATGCGCGCGGCGTCGGCCTTGGCCTCAGCCCGCAGTTTTTCGGCCTCGGCCTGACCCGCCGCGACCCCGTCTTTGCGCAGCTTGTCGATCAGGGCGTCGACGCCATGGGAAATCGTGCTGTCCTGTGCCATCAGCTAATCCCCGCGCTGATCACCAGGGCAAAGACGAAGGCAAAGACCCCGAAGCCCTCAATAATAGCTGCAGGGGCCAGCGCGAGGCCGAAAATCTCGGGCTTTTCCTTGGTCGCATTGATCGCCGCCGCGCAGGCCCGGCCCTGCCAGATGCCGCAATACATCAGCGCGATACCCGACAGGATGCCGATGCCAAACAGGCCGCCTGCATTCTCGGGCGTCACCTCGCGGTTCAGGGTGAACATGATGACAATGCCGTAAATCACCATCGTCGACGGAAAGGCCGAGACGCCCACGAAACGGCCATAGCCGCCTTCGGTCTCGGTCATCGCGCCGATACTGGCCAATCCGGCGATCGAGCAGCCAATGGCGCTGGCCGCCGCGCCAAGCGCCATCGGCGCATAGATGCCCAGCCAGCCCAATGTAAGAACAAGATCATTCATTCCTGAACCTCCTTGCGGGCGAACGGGCGAAAGACTGTGCCTTCGTCCGGCAGACCCCATTTAAAGAATTCGATGTAATTGAGGCGTAACCCGTGAACGACGCCGCTCATGATCGCGAGGGCGAAGTTCAGAACGTGACCGACGATCAGGATCAGTAGCCCGAACAGGATGCCCGGCCCTTTCAGCGCATGCATCACTTGTACCGCCAGATCGTTGAACGTAATCGCCAGCGAGGCCGAGGCCAGACCCAGCGCAAACAGGCGCATATAGCTGAGCACGTCGCCGAACGCGCCCATCGCCCCGGCGAGGCTTTGCAGCCCGTCGACAAACCGCCACAGCCAGTCGGTTGATTTCGTGATCACCCGTTCACTGGAAAACAGCACGATGGCCAGAACGCCTGCGCCGATAATCGCCGCTCCCGGCGCCGGTGATTTGTCGTTCATATAGCCGAGCCACAGAACGAACCCGCCCGCCAGCGCCGCGATCCAGCCCAGATTGGCAATGGCTTTGCGCCGCCCCCACGCCGCCCACGCCGCCCACGCCGCCAGAGCGTTTGCGAGGATCAGATGCAGTACACCCACCACGATGGACAACATCATCATCGCGTTGAAATTGTTGATATCCAGCACTTTGACCTTCGCCCAGACCGACCCGTCCGGCGGCGCGACGCCGAAATAGCTGCCGACCAGAACGCCATACAGGATCGTCGCGCCCGAGATGATCAGGCCGTAGCGCCGCCATGATCTTTGATCCGCCGAGCCGCCAAGTTTCTTCCAAAAGATCAGCAAGCCAAGCAGAATGACAGCTCCGTACCCCGCATCCGCGATGATCATCGCAAAGAAGATCGCGAACGAGGCCGCGACGATGACGCTCGGGTCCCAGTCCCGATAGCCGGGCACCTGATAGAACAGTGCCAGATCGACCGCGGCGCGACGGTTTTCAGGCTGTTCCAACAAGGTGGGCGGGGCGTCGTCCGGCCCCGGTTCCTCGATCAACGCGGCTGCGCCCTTCGCGTCCGCCATCTCCAGAACCGCATCGATGCGATCTTCGGGCACCCAGCCTTGAACGGCGAACACATTCTCGGCGTCTCGTACCTTTTGCGTCGCATGGGCCAGTTCCGCAGCGCTTTCGGCAACCGACAGGTTGCGCCGCATCAGGGTCAGGTAGCGCGTCTGGGCGACCCGTTCGGCCTCCAAAGCTTCCAGTTCGATTTCTGCCTCTTCCAACTGCGCTTCCAACTCGTGAATGGGAAGCGACCCGGTATGGGTGCGCGGAACTGGCAGAACGTCATCATCGGGTTCGTCCGGTGCGATCAGAACGGCGTAGAGATAACGGTGATCCTCTTCCAGAATCGCCCAGGGCAGCGTCAATTCGGACAGCGAAGCGCGATGTTTCACGGGCAGTTGGTAGAACCACAGCCGGTTGCTGGCCAACGCGTCCGTCGGCGGGAAATCCAAATCGCCCCAGGGGCGCACCTGTTCTATGCGATGCGCCAGAAAATCCCGGCGGTCCATGGTGTCGCGGGTGCGTTGCATCAGGTCGATCACTTTTGGCACGAAGCGGTCCATGTCAAAATCGGGGTCGCGCTGTATCTGACGCCGGGGATCGGAGACTTCCGCAAGGAAACGCAAGGCCTTATAGGCCTCTCTTGCCGTGCGGTCGCTGATCTTTTCCGGCTCGTCCGGCGGCGGCACCAAAGGCAGAACGTGCATGCAACCCAAATCCTGCAACGCCGTCAGCGTATCCCCCTTATGCGCAGCGGGCCCGACCAGAGACATCTTCTTGAGCCGCGCGACGGTCATGTCACTGCCTCCTGCGCATGTTTGCGTTTCGAGATTTTCGAGCGCACCACCGCCTGCATCTGCTCATCGCTCAGATAGATGCGGATTTTCTTGATGTTGGCCTTGGCGCGCGGAATCAGAACCTTTTCGAACAGGTTGACCCGTTGCGTGATCGTGGCCACCGCCTTGTCGAAAATCCGCACCCGTTCCTCGGCCACTTTGACGCGCAGGCGGGCTTCGATCATGTCGTGCAGAAGGCTTGCGGCGGCATCGACCCAATGCGGTTTGGCCAGCACCGAATAGGGGCGCACCGCAACCTCGATCCGGTCGAGATCGGGCATTTTGACGCCCACTACGTTGACCTCTTTGACCTTGTAGTCCTTGAGTTCGACCAGACCGTCCAGATCAATCCCCTGCTGCGCCAGCATGGGCAGCTTTTCCCCAACCTGCTGGGCCAGCGCATGCACCTCATCTTGCAGACGCTGCACATCCTTGCGCGCCTTGACCCGCTCGGCCATCAACTGCTGACGCTTGAGGTCCAGCGACGGCAAGAACCGCTCATAGCTTTTCAGCTGCGTCTGCTCGCGCGCGAGCGACGATTTATTCAGCTGCAACCGCGCCATTGGCATCCTTGGGGAAATACTTGTCGATCAGGGTTTGCTTCATCAGCAGTTGTTCGGGCGCGAAACACTCGGCCAGGGTTTTCCAGCTCAGATCCAGCGCCTCCTCCAACGGGATCGAGACATTGATATCCATGAACCGCGTGCGGAACAGCCCGCCGAACTTGAGCAATTGATGGTCGTAGTCCGACAGATCAAACGCCATCGCCTGTTTCTGCGCGGCATCACGGCTTTCGGAGTAGAACCGGATCATCGTATTCATGATCTGCCCGTGATCTTCGCGCGTGGTCTTGCCGATCACGTTCTGTTTTAGGCGCGAGAGGCTGCCAAACGGATCGATCACGCCGGAATGCAGGTAGAACTGGCCTTCGGTGATATAGCCGGTGTTATCCGGCACCGGATGGGTCACGTCATTGCCGGGCATCGTGGTCACAGTCAGCACCGTGACCGAGCCGCCCTTGGCATAGTCGCACGCTTTCTCATACCGGCGCGCCAGTTGCGAATAGAGATCCCCCATATAGCCCCGCTGCGATGGCACGCGTTCCTGACTGATCCCCACCTCTTTCATCGCGTCGGCATAGGCTGTCATGTCGGTAAGCAAGACCAGCACGCGCTTGCCCTCCTCGACCGCGAATTTCTCAGCCACGGCCAGCGCCATGTCGGGGACCAGCAGGCGTTCCACCAGAGGGTCCATCGCCTGATTGACAAACATCACCGTGCGCGCGAACACGCCTGCATCCTCGAAAGACGTGCGGAACGTGTGATAATCGTCAAAAATCAGACCTAGCCCGCCGAACACCACGATATCGGCATCCGCCTGAATTCCGATGCGGCTTAGGAAGGCGTTAAACGGCTCGCCCGAGACCGAAAAGATCGGGATTTTCTGGCTTTCGACCAGCGTGTTGAACACGTCGATCATGGGAACATCGGTGCGGATCATCTTGTTGGGCACCGCTCGTTCGGCGGGGTTCACTGTCGGGCCGCCAATGTCGATGCGGGGCTCGGACGACAGGTCCGGGCCACCGTCAATTGCCTCACCGGCCCCGTCGAAAACGCGGCCCAGAATATTCGCCGAATAGGGTGTCTGCATCGGATGGCCAAGGAAGGTCGCAGTCGCCTCGGTCGAAATGCCCTTGGTGCCGGAAAACACCTGCAGCGTGACCACATCCCGGTCGATAAAGATCACCTGCGCCAGTGTTTTGCGGCCATCTATCGCCTCAATCACCGCCAGATCGTTGAACCGGACCGCCGCATCTTCTGCACCGTCAAACGGCACGCGAACCTTTATCGTGTCCCCGACGATTTCCAGAATACGGGTGAATTTCAAAAGACTCCGGGACATTATCTATCCTCATGCGCCTAAGTGATTTTCTGAATGACACTGCGCAAATCAGCAGCGATTTTTGCAATCTTACGTGCAGCTTACAACGAATTCATGAATTGGCAAATGAAGATGGTCGGAGGCCGCCGGACCGCCCGATGATTGGCCTTTTGGATGCACGATCCACCCCGGCTGCGGTCTACCACCCTCGACGCCCGAACAGCGAATGAAGCCGGTTCTGATCCTCGAACGGATCAACCGCCTGGGCACGCTCCATCCGGGACACAACGCGCCTGACCAGCACCCAGCTGATCCCCGCAAAAACCACGCCACCGAAGGCCTGCCCCAACAACACGCCCGAGGCCCCGGCCAGGTTCGAGCCGATCACTGCAAACACCCAGGTCCCGACGGTGTGGCGGCCCCAGTTGACCCATGTGGAATACACCGGGTGGCCAAGGTTGTTGAAACTGGCGTTTGACACGAAGATGACCCCGTTGAAAAACGAGGCCAACGCCAGTGGTCCGCAGAACAGGTAGATCAGCACCCGCGTCTCACCTTGTGCCTGAAACAGATCGGCAACCGGCGCGCGCAGCAGGAACAGGACGGCGGCCATACCCAGCACGTAAATGGCGGTGAATTTGATGCCCGCCAGAAAGGCCGCCCGGACGCGGCTGAATTGCTCGGCCCCGTAGTTCTGACCGATGATCGGACCAATCGCGCCGGAAAGCGCAAAGATGACCGAGAACGCCACGGGCATCAGCCGCCCGATCACGGCCATGCCCGCGACCGCATCTGTGCCGTATTGGGCAATCTCGCGCACCACGATAGCGTTGCCGATGGGCGTGGCGACATTGGTCAGCACAGCGGGAATGGCAATCGCGCGAACAGGCCTGAGGTCTTGCCGCACCTGCCGCAAAGACGGACGCGTGAACCCTTTGTGGACCCGCAAAGCCGGCCACAGCGCGGCGGCCAGCATGCAGATGCGCGCCAGAACCGAGGCAATCGCGGCCCCATCCAACCCCAGCCCCACCGCAAAGATCAGGATTGGGTCCAGCACCGCATTCACCACGCCGCCGTAGATCGTCGCCATCATCGACCGCCGCGCATCCCCATGCGCGCGCAGGACGGCCATCGCGACCATGGCGAGCGACATGACCCACATCGTCGGCACGATGATTGAGGCATATCGGGTCGCGAGCCGCAAAACCTCACCCTCGGCCCCGAGTAGGGACAGCAGGGCGCTCAGGTTGAGCAGCACCAGAACCGGCGTGACAAGCCCGACGATTACGCCCAGAACAGCGACGCTGGACGCGAAGTGTCGCGCTTGATCTGCCCGTCCTCCCCCAAGTTCGCGAGCCACCAGCGCCCCGGCGGCGATAGACAGGCCGATGTTGATGGCGTTGGTAAAGAACAGCAGCGTCGCGGAATACCCGACAGCTGCGGCCAGCGCGTCATTACCCAGCATCGAGATGAAAACCATGTCGATGAAGTCGACGGCAAAGATCGCCATCAGCCCAACGCTGGTCGTCAGGGACATGCGCGTCACATGGCCCATCAGGCTGCCGCTGAGGAAAACCGCCTTTTCCGGTGACTGATTGGCCATTGCCCTGCCCGCTCTTTCCGTGGCCCGCTTGGCCCAACTGCTAGCCAGCACGTCAATCCATCAGCCGTCAACCGGGATTTCAGGCTGACCCTGCGCGATTGCCCGAAATACGCTTTTTGAGGCATTCGCAAGAATTCCGTGACCTCTCAAGATGTTCCAAGACCTCGTCGTTCTTGACAGACGCAAAACCTGCCGTTCTGATGCCGGGGTGAGCTACAAGATTCCAATCCGTGATCCGAAGGTCGAGGCCGTGTTCCCAAGCGCGTATCCTGCAAAGGTTGCCGTCTCGTGATCGCTGCGATGAAGGCCTATATCCGGTTCGTTGACCGCTCGAACCGCATGCTGGGGCGGATCATCATGTACGGCATCTTCGTGATGATGGCGATCCTGCTCTACTCCTCTGTTTCCAAGACGTTTTTTGTCCCGTCGCTATGGACGCTGGAAATGGCGCAGTTCGCGATGGTTGCCTATTACATCCTTGGCGGGCCCTATGCGATGCAGATGGGCGCGAATGTGCGGATGGATCTGCTGTATGGGGAGTGGACCGACCGGCGGAAAAGTCAGGTGGATGCGATCACTGTGCTGTTCCTGATGGTCTATCTGGGCTTTCTGCTATGGGGCGGCTGGGACAGCCTGATGTATTCGTTCCAATACGGGGGCGAACGGTCGTCTTCCGCGTGGCGTCCCTATATCTGGCCGATCAAGACGATCATGGTGATCGGCATTTTCCTGATGCTGCTGCAGACGCTCTCGGAACTGTTCAAGGACATCCTGCGCCTGCGCGGCCACGACATGAGCCCGAAAGATGATGAACCGGTGCACATGGCCCCCGAGGACCTTGAAGGAGGGCATCGCGGGTGAGTTACGAAGTGATCGCCGCGCTCATGTTCTCGACCATGATGCTGATGCTCCTGACCGGGCAGCGCGTCTTTGGGGCCATCGGTTTCGTTGCCGTTATCGCCGCGTTTTTCCTGTGGGGGGACCGGGGCGGGTATGATCTGGGCTTTGCCGCAGCGATCAAGGTGATGCGCTGGTATCCCCTGCTGACACTGCCGATGTTCATCTTCATGGGCTACATCCTGTCTGAATCCCGGATCGCAGATGATCTCTACCGCATGTTCCACGTCTGGATGGGCGGGCTGTCCGGGGGGCTGGCTATCGGCACCATTGGGCTGATGGTCCTGATCTCGGCCATGAATGGGCTTTCGGTTGCCGGGATGGCGATTGGCGCGACAATCGCCCTACCCGAGCTGCTGCGGCGGAACTACGACAAGATCATGGTGACTGGGGTGATACAGGCCGGATCCTCGCTCGGGATTCTCGTGCCTCCGTCTGTTGTTCTGGTTCTTTATGCCATGATCGCGCGCCAGCCGGTCGGGCAATTGTGGCTGGCTGGGGTTGTGCCGGGTCTGATGATGGCGACCCTGTTCATCATCTACATCGCCATCCGCTGCCGTCTGAATCCCTCGCTCGGCCCCGCGATGAGCGAAGACGAGCGCGCGCAGGTCACCCCCGGCGAAAAGATGCGGTTGCTGGGCGCTGGGCTGCTGCCGCTGGGTATCTTCGCGGTGATGATGGTGCCTTTTGTCAACGGCTGGACCTCGCTCGTGGAAAGTTCGGCGCTGGGGGCCATCGCTGCCTTTCTGGCCGCTGTTCTGAAACGCCGGATGACATGGCAGGTGTTCGAGACCTCGGTAAAGCAGACGCTTGGGATCACCTGCATGTTCATGTGGATCATCCTCGCCGCGCTTGCCTTTGGCGCTGTCTTCGATGGTCTGGGCGCGGTGAAGGCGATTGAGAACCTGTTTACGGTTCAGCTTGGCCTGAACCCGTGGATCATCCTGATCCTGATGCAACTCAGCTTTCTTCTCATGGGCACGTTTCTGGACGACACCGCAATGCTGGTGATCGTCGCCCCGCTTTACGTGCCGCTGGTCGGTGCGCTTGGCTTTGACCTGATCTGGTACGGCGTCCTTTACACGATCACCTGCCAGATCGCCTATATGACCCCTCCGTTCGGATATAATCTGTTCCTGATGCGGGCGATGGCCCCGCCGGAAGTAACTATTGGAGATATTTATCGTTCCATCATACCTTTCGTATGTGTGATGGCTTTGGCTTTGGGGCTGGTTATGACCTTCCCCGAGATCGCATTGTGGCTTCCGGGCGTCGTCTACGGAAACTGAGCAAACAAGAACGAGAAACCGGAGCAACCGGATCGAAGTTCAACGAAAAGCACAGGAGAGGAAGACAATGACCACAACAAGACGCAGTTTCCTGCGGACCGCTGCCATAGCGGCCCCCGCAACGCTCGCCGCGCCCGCCATCGTCAAAGCGCAGGCGCCGATCAAATGGCGGTTCCAGACCTATGCTGGCGGCGCGTTGGGCGAACATGTGACCAAACCGGCCATCGACTATATCAACGCCAACGCCAATGGCGAATTGGAAATCGAACTATTTTTCGCCGACCAGATCGTGCCGACCGGAGAGCTGTTTCAGGCGCTGCAGCGCGGAACAATCGACGGGGTGCACTCGGATGATGACTCGATGGCCTCACCCACGCCGCTGCGCGTATTTGGCGGCTATTTCCCCTTTGCAACCAAGCATATTCTGGACGTCCCGGTGCTGTTCAACCAATACGGGCTGGCCGATATCTGGCGAGATGAATACGCCAAGGTCGGGGTTCAGTGGCTGTCGGCGGCGGGGCAGGACCCGTGCAACTTCAACACCAAGAAAGAGATCACCTCGGTCGCCGATCTTGATGGCCTGAAGCTTTACACCTTCCCCACCGCTGGTCGTTTCCTCGCCAAGTTCGGCGTGGTGCCGGTGAATATCCCCTACGAAGACGCCGAGGTTGCCGTACAGACCGGCGAGCTTGACGGTATGGCCTGGTCGGGCATCACCGAGGATTACACCGTCGGCTGGGCCGATGTGACGGATTACTTCCTGACCAACAACATCTCGGGCGCGTGGATCGGATCGTGGTTTGCCAATCAGGAACGCTGGAATGAACTGCCGGATCACCTCAAATCCATCGTGATGGCGGGGATCGAGGCAGGTCACACCTATCGCAACCAGTGGTATTGGGGCGGCGAAGCGGCCCTGCGTGCAAATGGCGATAAGCTTGAACTACGGTCAGTGCCGCCCGCCGAATGGGCCGAGGTCGAAAACGCGGCCAAGGAGTTCTGGAACGAGATCGCGCAGGAAGGAGAAGTGCACGAGAAAATCGTGGGCATCTTCCGCGAATACAACAGCGTGATCAATCAGGCTGGCGTGCCCTACAACTTCGAGTAACCAAAAGTCGGGGCGGCTGGCACGCGTTGGCCGCCCCAATGGCAGCGCTCCAGCAGGTTTGGAGGAAACGGATATTGAAAACGCGACCGTTGATCATCCGGGCAATTCCAAAAGGCTTTGCCGCTGCGTTCTTTCTTCTGTGCTGCACGCCTGTTTGGTCGCAGTCGGATGGCAGCAATTCTGAATCCGAAGGTTTCATCACACCCGCCCCTTTGCCCGACACGGATTGGGCCAAAGTCAAAGGGGTGTTGGATCAGCGCTGCGTGGTCTGCCACAGTTGCTATGATGCGCCATGCCAGTTGAAGCTGACATCCCCCGCAGGGCTGCTGCGTGGCGGCTCAAAAGAGGCGGTCTATCACACGCAACGCCTGAATGACGCACAGCCGACGCGGCTGGGGATTGATGCTCAATCGGTGACGGAATGGCGCGATTTTGATTTCCACACTGTTTTGCCGGGACCCGGAGCATCGACGGGAGTTGCGAACCTGCTTGAGCGCTATCTCAATCTAGGTCGCAACAAGCCCTTGGAACCCAACGCCCCGGTTCCCGACGATCTTGCTCTTGTCCTCGACCGCCACCTCGCCTGCCCCACACCGCAGGAGTTCGAGGTGTTTCGAGACAGCCACCCACTTGCCGGGATGCCTTATGCCACCGCACCGCTGTCTGACAGCGAATTTGAGACCCTGATCACCTGGCTGCGCGACGGGGCATCGCTGCCCGCTGCCGCAGCCGATCTTCCCAACGACATCACCGAACAGATCGCCGCGTGGGAGGGATTTCTGAACACGCCCGCCCCCCGCAACCAGTTGATGAGCCGGTACCTGTACGAGCATCTATTCCTCGCCCGGCTTCACTTTCCGGGCGACGACCCGCGCCGGTTCTTCCAACTCGTCCGCTCAGCGACCCCGCAAGGCGAAGCGATCGAAGTGATCGCCACGCGCCGGCCCTTTGACGCCCCGGGCAATGCCCCGTTCTACTATCGCCTGCAGCTCGTGGACGAGACCATCGTGCATAAAGAACATCTGGTCTACAGCCTCGGCCCGGACCGGATGGCGCGCTTTCAGGACTTGTTCCTGACCCCCGACTGGACATTGACGGACCTGCCGCCCTACGGCGACGCCGAAGGCGGCAACCCGTTCAGCACCTTCGCGCCGATACCGCCTCACAGCCGCTATCAGTTCATGCTGGACGACGCCCTGTTCTTTGTTCGCAGCTTCATCCGGGGACCGGTCTGCCACGGCGAAACCGCCGTTGACGTGATCGAGGACCGGTTCTGGGTCAGCTTCCTTGATCCGGATTTCGATCTGTCGATTACGGACCCAGACTATTTGGATGACGGGGCAGTGCATCTTGAACTGCCTGTTGCACAGGTCGAGCGTGGGCTATTGGGCAACCTTCAGGGGGTCTCTCACAAAAACCAGATCCGGTATCTCGAATTCCGGGATCTGCGGTATCGGGACACTCCGCTGCACGACGCGGGCTTCGAATATGATGCCATCTGGGACGGCAACGGAACAAACCCAAACGCGTTGATCACCGTGTTTCGCCACTTTGACAACGCCTCGGCCATGACCGGGTTTCATGGCGGCATCCCAGAAACTGCCTGGGTCATCGACTACCCGATTTTCGAGCGGATTTACTACGATCTTGTCGCCGGATATGACGTGTTCGGACGCGTGGAACACCAGCTTGCCACTCGGCTTTACATGGACGAGCTGCGCATGGAGAGCGAGGATTTGTTCCTGACCTTCCTGCCGCGCGAGGTCCGGCCCGCACTGCACGCAAGCTGGTACAAAGGCCTTTTGGCCGAGATTCACACCTACTGGCACCAACGCCGCGTCGATGACAGTTTTGCCACCGGGATCGAGTTCGCGACTGAGACCCCGAAACAAGAGTTTCTGTTGGCACTCCTTGAACGCGGCAACGGGCTGTGGGCGATCGAGGACCCAATCAACCGATGCCCAGACGGCAACTGTCGGCCTGACCAGACCGGTCGCGTTCTAAGCACACTGGCCAACCAACCCGGAGATTGGGTGAAGTTCCTGCCGGACCTCTCTGTTCTTATTGTGGAAACCGACAACGCCAACGAGATATTCACGCTCATCCATGACAAGGCGCATGACAATGTGGCCTTTCTGTTCAACGAACAGGCCCGCCGGACGCCCGACGAAGACACTCTGACCATCCTTCCGGGGATAATCGGCAGCTATCCGAACTTCTTTTTCAAAATTCAGGACAATCAACTGGAACCGTTCGCAGAGGCCCTTACGTCGATGCGCACGCCAAAAGACTGGATAGATGTGGTCACCGAATACGGCGTGCGCCGGACCAGCCCCGATTTCTGGGCCGTAAGTGATCAGATAAACGCAAGTTTCTTACAGCACGACACCATTCAGGCAGGGATTCTGGACCTCAACCGGTACAAAGACCCCAAACCGGGCGACGATCCGACCTGATCCCTGCGGCACGATTTCGTTATTGTTATTGAAGCGTTAGGTCTTCCGTCTTACCTTATACATATGTGGTCAGTTGCGCACATCCGACCGGCATACAGCCGGGCCGAGCGCCTGAGTGACGGTGTCGTCCATGTTTTGGGCATAGGCCTTGCCTTGGTCGCCGTCCCGGCGTTGATTGCGCTGACTGTTGCTTACCGATCCGAAACAACCGCCATCCTCAGCGCCAATATCTATGGCGTCTCACTCCTGTTGATGCTGGTCTTTTCCGCCCTTTACAACATGGTCGAAAACGACCGGTGGAGCGGACTTCTGCGGCGGCTGGATCACTCGGCAATCTACGTCAAGATCGCGGGCACCTATACGCCGTTCATCATGCTGTCCAGCGTTCCCGCGCCTGGCTTTCTGGCGGGGCTCTGGGGCTCGGCCATCATCGGCACCGCGCTTAAAATGGTGGACCCCGGCCGCTTTCAGTGGTTCGCGCTGTTTCTCTATCTTGCGATGGGCTGGGCCGCCGTTTGGGCGGGCAGCTCGATCCTGACCGAACTGCCCCTGACGGTTGTGGGCTTCATGCTGGCCGGAGGTGGAATGTACACGACCGGCGTGGTCTTTTACCTGATGGACCGGATGCCGTTTCACAACACCATCTGGCACGTCTTTGTCCTGATCGGCAGCGTTCTGTTTTTTGTCGCGGTCTCGATGCACATCTCGAACCTGCCCGCCCCGAGCGGTTAGGGCGCGTCACACTGGCCTGCCCTTTCCTCCTTAGCTTTTCCCGGAAATCTCCAGCGTGAGCGTCTGGCGATAAGGGTGATCCGGAGAATAGATAATCGACGGAAACGCGGGGATGTTCGGCGCGTTGATGTAGCCCGAGGGCTCGACACACAGGCCTGCTCCACTGTGGAACGGAACCGACAGATGCGCCGCGGAATATACCTGCGCGCCCGGTTGGTCGGAATAGACAGCCATGCTAAGGCCGGACGGAGCGTGGACGTCTGCGACCGGATCGCGATGATCTCGGTCGGGGGCGAAGACAAAGTAATGGTCCAGATCCGTTGCCGCCTCGCCGACAGGTTTCGAGTGAGTGAAATCCAGCGCTCCTCCCTTCACCTCTCGCAGCGCGCCCGACGGTATCCCTTGATCGTCAACCTCTAGGAAACGGTCCGAGGCCAGTTTAAGCCTGAACTCTGACACGGTGCGCCCGCGACCCAACGTATAGTAATTGTGCTGCGCAATACTGATTGGCGTCGGACGGTCCGGCTGCGCGGTGATCGAATAGGTCAGACGTGGATGTTTCAGTTGAACGCGCAGGTTAAACCGGACCTCGCCGGGGAAGCCGTTCTCTCCGTCGGGTGAGGTAAGGTTCAACACAGCCTCAGTCAGCGAGGCTTGTTCAAGGGTCCAGTGCCGATGCGAAAGGCCAACCGTCCCGCCATGCAGCGTGTTCTCGCCCTCATTCGCTGTCAGGTCATACTGGGCACCCTCCAACTCGAACCGTGCGCTGCTGATCCGGTTGGCGACCCTGCCCACAATCGCGCCCATATAGTACGGGTCTGTCAGATAGTCTTCGGGGGTCTCATAGCCTAGGATCAGCGGCGTCTCCCCCAGCCACCACCCTTGGGTGATCGCGCCGCAGTTCAGAAGGGCCACGGACATGTCACCGTCTTCCAGCACAACCCTTTTGATCTCCGCGCCCTGCCCCATCGTCATCGCGCCGCCAGAGGCGATAGCGCGGCGTAAAACTGCCGGTAACGCTGATACTCGGCTTCATATGCGGTAGCCAGATCGTCACGCGGCTCAATGAGTTCGGCAATATCGGGCGGTGTCATGATGTCGTCCACATCCGCCCCGCTCGCGGCGCAGGCGGCGAGTCTGGCGGCTCCGATGGCCGCTCCGAATTCGCTGCCTTTGGGCAGGGCCAGCGGTGTATTCAACACGGTCGCCAAGGTTTCCAGCCAAAACCGGGATCGCGCCCCGCCGCCCACTGCCAGAAGACTGCCCGGCGCGGTTCCGGTGCTTTTCAACGCGTCGAGGCAATCGCGCATGGCGAACGCAACGCCCTCCATCACCGCGCGGGTCAGATCGGCGGGCTCGGATGAGACATCCAGCCCCAGAAACGCGCCCCGGATGTCGCTGTCGTTGTGCGGAGTCCGCTCGCCCGACAAATAGGGCAGAAAGGTGATCGCAGACGGCCCGTCAACCTTGTCCGGCAGAGCCGCGGCCAGCGTGCCTACCGGCTCCCCAAGGTTGCGCGACAGCCAGTTCATGCTGTTTGTCGCCGACAGAATAACGCCCATCTGTATCCAGCGCTCGGGTACTGCGTGGCAAAAGCAGTGCACGGCGGTCTCCAGCGCGGGCGCGTAGCGGTCTTTCGAAACCAGCAGAACGCCCGAGGTGCCCAGGGACAGAAACCCGGTGCCCTCATTGACACTTCCGATTCCGCAGGCTGCCGCTGCATTGTCCCCGGCCCCGCCTGCAACAACGACCGGTCCGGGCAGACCCCATTCCTGCAAAAGTTCGGGCCTCAGCTCTCCGCCCGGTGCGCTGCCTTCGACCAGACGCGGCATCTGATCTGTGGTCATGTGGCTCAGCCCAAGCGCAGTATCCGACCATTTCCGCTGCCCGACATCCAGCCAGGCGGTGCCGGCGCTGTCGGATAAGTCGCTGATGTAGTCACCGGTCAGCCAGAACCTCAGATAGTCCTTTGGGAGCAAAACCTTAGAGACCTTCGCGAAGATAACAGGTTCGTGCGCACGCACCCATTCCAGCTTGGGCGCTGTGAAGCCGGGGAAGACGATATTGCCGGTCACCGCGCGCATCTCAGGACTCCGATCAAGCGCGACGGCTTCCTGCGCTGACCTCGTGTCGTTCCACAGAATGCAGGGCCGCACGACCGCCCCGGCAGCATCGAGCAAGGTCGCCCCGTGCATATGACCGCTCAGCCCGATACCGCGCAGGGCGGAAAACGCTGCTGGGCTGGTATCCCGCAGGACCGCGACAACATGTTTGCAAGTCTCAATCCAATCATTCGGAGACTGCTCGGACCAACCGGGATGCGGAGTCGAGGTTTCAATGGCCGCTTCAGCCTCGGCTTCAACCTGCCCGGCTTCATCGACCAGAATGGCCCGAAGACCTGACGTTCCCAAATCCAGACCCAGATACACGCGCGTCTTTCCTTTTTGACCGTGCAGCAGCCCGCTAAGCTCAGGGCGCATAGTACTCACACTATAAGGCAACCACCGCAATCCTGTGCCATTTTGTGGACCTAGGCGGATGGTGTACCCTGACCGGATACAGGGGAAGGAGGCCGCTATGATGGATTACTATGATCTTGGCACTTACTCTCGACCGGTTTCGACGTCGTCCACGGAAGCTCAATTGTGGTTCGACCGGGGATTGGCCTGGACCTACGCCTATAACCATGAAGAAGCGATCGAGTGCTTTCGCAAAGCGCTGGCCGCTGATCCCGACTGTGCGATGGCGAGTTGGGGTATCGCCTACTGCATCGGCCCCAACTACAACAAACCCTGGGAGACCTTCGAGGACGACGAAAAACCCGATTGCATCGAAGCTGCCCAAAGCGCCATCGAAGCGGCGCATAGGATGCGGGACAAACTAACCCCAGTCGAGCGCGCGTTTATCGAAGCACTGCCCGCGCGGTATCCTGCAACCTCGGATATCGAAGATTTCAGCCCATGGAATGATGCTTTCGCCGACGCAATGCGCAAGGCCTATGAAAAACACCCCGATGATCTGGATATTTGCGCGGTTTTTGCCGAAGCGATCATGAACCGCACGCCGTGGCAGCTTTGGGATCTGCCAAGCGGCCAGCCAGCCGAAGGCGCGGATACGCTTGGGGCCATTGCCGTGCTCGACAAAGCTTTCGACACGCTGCCTGGTGCATGGCAACATGCCGGTCTGCTACACATGTATATCCACCTGATGGAGATGTCGCCGCACCCAGAACGCGCCCTGCGGCATGGCGATGCGCTCAGCACTCTGGTGCCGGATGCGGGGCATCTGTTGCACATGCCATCCCATGTGGACGTGCTGTGTGGGGACTACATGAACGTGGTTCTACGCAACGAAGCGGCGATTGTGGCGGACAGGAAGTTTCTGGCGCGTGCCGGGGCCGACAACTTTTATTCGGTCTACCGGTGTCACAACTACCACTTCAAAATCTACGGCGCGATGTTTCTGGGCCAACCCAACGCGGCGCTGGAAGCTGCCGAAGAATTGATCGACACCCTGCCGACAGACACGCTGCGCCCGATGGCGGATTGGTTCGAGGCTTTCATTCCGATGAAGCAGCACGTGCTGATCCGCTTTGGTCGCTGGCACCAGATTCTGGATCAGGCGCTGCCCGAGGATCAGGACCTCTACAGCGTCACCACTGCCATGATGCGCTATGCACGCACGGTTGCTTTAGCCAACACCCATCGGGTTGATGAGGCCGAGGCTGAAAAAGCGCTGTTCTATGAGGCCCTTGAACGTGTGCCGGACAGCCGGATGCTGTTTAACAACACCTGCCGCGATATCCTGCAGGTCGCCGAGCAAATGATGCTGGGCGAACTGGCCTATCATAAGGGCGAGCACGAAGCCGCCTTTGACCATCTGCGAAAATCGGTGAAGATTGATGACGCCCTGCCCTATGACGAACCTTGGGGCTGGATGCAGCCCACCCGGCACGCGCTGGGGGCGCTTCTTCTGGAACAAGGGCAGGTCGCAGAAGCCGAAGCGGTTTATCGCGCCGACCTTGGACTGGACGCAACGCTTAGCCGCGCCTGCCAGCATCCGGGTAACGTCTGGAGCCTGCACGGGTTGCACGAATGCCTGACCCGTCGGGGTGAAACAATCGAAGCGGCGCATATCAAGTTGCAACTGGACAAGGCCCTCGCCCGTGCGGACGTAAAGATCAAGGCCTCGTGCTATTGCAGACAGAAAGACCTGGCGGCTGAGTAAACTCGAATCCCGCAGCCTGGCGCTGTCGGTTCAACGTCATTGATCCATGGGAACCGGCTTTCTGACTGCATGCGTGATTCGACTTTTTCACGAACCTGTGAGAGACTTGCTAAGCCGTTTTTTGTTTGGAGAGTGGGGGATGGCACGGCTTCCTCTGGTTTGTTGTGTAATTTTTAGTGTTTGTTTTAGTGCCTGGGCCCCTGCCGCATTGGCTGAGGACCCCGTTGAGCCATCGGCGGTTTCTGATGACTCACCGCAAACAGCCGCGTCTTTGCGAAAGATATTTTCGCTGTTGGAAGACGAAATCGCCCAAGCGCAATCCGCCAAAGACAATCTGATCCAAGAGGTTGAACAAGCAGAAGGTGAACTGTCTGCCCTGCAAGCTCAGATCACATCTGCAGATGCCCAAAGGTTGGACCACGCTGCGCGTATTGCCGAACTGGAAGAAGCCCGGACCCAATTGGAAGGCGAAGTTGACGTTAAGGGCGCGTTGCTCGCCGAAACCAATGCCGAACTCGAAGAGGTCGAGGCCAAAAACCAGACAGCCAGCGCCGAGCTTGCTGAGCTTCAAATACAGATCGAGACATCAAGGGGCGAGGTCAGCACCCTTGAGCAGTTGAAACTCGAAATGCAAGAGCTTGAAAGCCAGATTGCAGCAGACCGCACGCTTGCCGATGAATTGCAGACCGAAGTCGATGCGTTGCAGGACATTCAGGCCCAAGCAAACGCCGAGATGACGGCCTTGGACGAAGCCCTAGTCACCTCGCGTATTGATCTGGAATCCGTCACATCAGACCTTTCTGCCAAGCAAACCGAGCTTGAGACTTTGAGCACGGCGCTAGGGCAATCCCGATCCGAACTTGAGAGTTCACAGTCCGACCTGTCGAACCTGCACGAGGAAATCGTCAGCGCAACAACGGACCTGACGCGTTTGCAGACCGCAGCCCAGCAGCGCCGACAGGAAAAAGATGCGCTGGAGGCCGCGATCGGAACCGCTCAGGATCAGGAACAAGACGTGTCCGCAGCCCTAGGCGAATTGCAGCAGCAAGAGGCCGACCTGCGAGAACAGGTGCAAGCGCTGGCCTCGGAACGGGACCAACTGGCAACTGAGGCCGAAGAGTTCGCAGCCGTCGTTGCCAATGCGGAACCGTCGCTTCAAGCGATGGAGAAGCGGAAGGAAACGGCGGGCCTTGATCTGCAGCGTGCCACCGAGGAATTCGAAGCGTTGCAGACGGAAATCGCAACCGCCAAGGACACGCTGCAAGCTCTGCAGAATGAAAAGCTTGCGGCAGAGGACGAATTGGCGCAGGGATCAGATACACTTGCGTCACTGCGTGCCGAAACGGAAAAAGCGCAGCAGGCATTGGCGGCATCAGCCTCGCAGGCTTCGAACGCCGCCACCGAATTGGAACAGGCAAAAACGGCCCTGTCCGACACCCGATCCGAGATGGCCACACTGGAAGATGAAATCGCCCAGCGCCGGGAAGAGTTTCAAGCCCTCGCCACATCCATCGAAGAAGCGCGGGCCGCCGGAGCAGAGTCCGAGGCAGCCTCGTTGAATTTGGCGGAACTGGAACTGGAACGTCAGACCGTGGAAGATGATCTAGCGGTTCTCCGGCAAGAACTACAGACCGCCCGCGCCGAAGTTGATCAATCCCGGACCGAACTCACAAGCCTGTCCGACCGGCGCGACGCGGTATCCGCCGAGTTGGAAACGCTGGCGGCACAGCGCACGGAACTTGAAAATGCCGTCCAATCGGCCGCCGAGGAAAAGTCCGCAGCAGAAAACGCGGTGAGCGCTCTGCAAGACGACCAGCAAGCGCTGCAGGATTTGACGGCCTCGATTGAAGGTTTGCGCCAAGAGCAGGACCAATTGACGGCGGAACTCGCTGCTTCGAACGAAGAATTGGAAGGATCGCAGCGTTCGATCACGGAAGCCAATGCAACGCTGGTCGAACTCAATGCCAAGCGGGATGAACTGCAGGCGCAGCAAACGGACCTTCAATCGGCGATTGACGGCGAAACGCAGGCCAGATCTGACCTGCAGGCCGCACTGGAAGAAATGCGTCTTGAACGCGACAACGTTGCCGCCGAAATCGCCGACGCCGCCAGCCAGCGCGATGCCGCGCAGGCCGAGTTGTCAGAGCTTGAGGCCCGGCGGGACGACCTTACGGCCACAACCACTGCCGCGAATGAAGAGCGGGACCGGATGGTCGCCTCGCTGCAGCAGACATCCGAGGCTGCGGTCGCGGCAGAGGAAGAACTGACCCAACTGCGCAGCGACGTGGATGCGCGCCGCGCGGAACTGGTTCAGTTGACCGCCGAGGTGGAACTGGCAAGCAACCGCGCCACCGAAACTGCTGCGGCGTCGCAATCGCTGGAGGACGTAAACGCGCAGATCACCAATGCCGAGGCCCAGCTACTTGGGACGCAAGAGGAAATCACCTTGGCCCGCGAGGAATTGGACCGCGTGACCGCCGAGATTTCCGAGGCGGAAGCGCAGCGCGAACGTGCCGCCGTGCAGGTTGCGGAACTGGAGGCCCAAAAGGCTCAGGCAGCATCGGACGCCGAGGCGGCCCGGCAGCAGCAGTCGGACAATCAGGCCGATCTTTCGGAATCCGAATCCAACGTCGCGACCGCCAAGGCCGAGCTGGATTCCCTGCGTATGCAAGCGGCGGCATACCGCGATGAACTGTCAAGATTGTCTGCAAATCTTGAAGAGTTGGAACGCTTCGCAGATGAGGCGGATTCGCGGTTCTCGTCGCTCAATGCTCAGCCTCAGAACGCGCCCGAGGCGGAACCCCAACAGCCCGCATCGGTGACAACCCCGCCTGCCGCCAAGGTCGCCCGACCTGTGGAACGTGTCCGTTCCCTGCTGATCGGCGCGCCGGGGCTGAGCGAGTTGTCTCAAGACACTATCGAGGACCTGATTGCAGAACTGGCCAGCGGCAGTTGCGCCACCGAGGCGCTAAGATCCGCGACTGGCGAGATCAACCGCCAGACCCTGCTTCATTTGATCAGGTCCGGAGAAATTTGCTAGTTTTCAAGGTTATTTTGGGAGGGTGAAATGAAATTTTTTAAACTAAAGAGCATTTTAGCCAAGGTTTCGGCAGTCGCAGTCTTTGGGCTGACACTGCCGGTCCCTGCTTCGGCGTTTGAACGAAACATCCTGACCGGCGGGCCGACGGGCACGTACATTCAGATCGGGCGCGATATGAGCGATCTGGCCTCGGCCTGTGGCATCGACCTGATCGTGCAGGAAAGCGCGGGGTCGCTTGAAAACTTTCTGGGTGTCCGAAAGCGTCGCCACACGCAATTGGGCATCGTGCAGAGCGACGTGTTGGAATACCTCAAGACCTATTCCAGCGAAGACCCCGAGATCGCGCGGGCCATTTTCGGCGTTCGCATCGCCTTTCCGCTGTACAACGAAGAGGTTCACATTCTGGCCAAGCGCGACGTGAATTCGCTGTCCGACCTGAACGGTCGCCGCGTTGCGGTGGGTGTCGAGGATAGCGGCACGTTTCTGACCGCCTCGCTGGTTCTTGATCTGGCAGGTGTGACCCCGGCCGAGCGTCTGACCATCAACGCCGACACCTCGCTGCAGATGCTGCTTGCCGGGGATATCGACGCGTTTTTCTACGTCGCCGGGGCCCCAACGAAGATTTTCCAGACAGATCAGATCGACCCGGAAAAACTACACCTGCTGCCTATTACCGACCCGACACTTGCGGCGGTGTATACGCCTTCAAAGATTGATGCCGGCACCTACCCGTTCCAGCAGGACACCATCGATGTGGTCGCCGTGAAGGCCGTGCTGATGACCTATGAATACGACCCAAGGCGAAATGCCTATCACCGGCAAAGCTGCCGGGCGGTCTCGGACACCGCGCATCTGATTGTGAAGCAGTTCCAGACCCTGCAGCAGTCTGGCCATCCGAAGTGGAACGATGTGGACCTGAACGATATACCGCCGGGTTGGAACATCTCGGAATGTGTGAATGCCGGGCTGAGTGCGGACTACAATCTGGCCTGCGAACCCGTTGCCGCAGTACCAACACAGGACAGCATCGAAAGCGAGGCCAATGCCGCCTACCGCAGCAGAATTTGCGCTGTGATTGGTTGCTGAGACCTTGCGCCTTGCTGTGGTCGGCCTAACCCGGGCCGATTGCAACCCACGGCGAGGCGACCTGCGTCCCGCTGTTTTCGTCCACCGCCACAACACGCCATTGCTGCGCATCCTCGGGCGCTGTCAGCCGGATCGCCGAGATCGCAACGGGCTGCACGCTCAGCGTGATGTCCCCGTCAGCGGTTGCGAGTTCGATGCGATAGTAAGACGGGTCTGGCCCCTCTCCGCTGGTCCAGACAAGTTCAACCGTACCGCCCGGCATTTCGTTCGAGAACAGTGGGATCGGTGAGGACGGCACGCCACCCTCGACTGGCGGCTGCAAGTCGCTAAGGCGGCTGGCCGCCCCGCTCACTTCTGGCCCGGCGGCTTGGTACCATGCTCTTGCCAGTTCCAAATCCACCGGCACGCCTTCACCGGTCTCAAAAATCTGGCCGAGGTAATAGGCCGACCTGTCATGACCCGACAGCGCGGCGCGGGCAAAACCTACAACCGCCGCATCGGCGGTGGAGTCGGCAAGGTCCAGCGCGGCCCGGTACTGTCCGCTGGCAGTCAATTCGGTTCCGGTCAACGCATCTGAAATCCGGGTCACGCGAGCCTGTGCTGCGGCAATCTGGTCGGGATCAAAACTGGCAACGACTTCGCCGCCGCCAGAGAGACCCGCCCTAAGCCGTTGCGAGGCTGCAACGGCGTCATCGCGCAAAGGCAGCAGGCGGTCGCCCACACGTGTCCCGGTCTCGGGCAACAGCGCAACCGCCGCCACACCCGCCAGAACAACCGCACCAGCAAGAACTGTTTTCCGCCGCCCTGAGCGTTTTGCGGGCGCTGGCGCGTCCTCGGCTTTGACCTCATCCTCATCGGGTGCCGCTTGCGGGCTGTCCGATGTATCCGGCATGGGCGTTTCCGCCTGCTCAACCCCCAAAGCCGTTTCGACCTCCGAGCCATGCTCGTCTTCGTTCTGAGGAGGTGATGCGGTGGGTGTGAACCGGCCCGTGCCGAAAATCCGGGTCAGCGCGACGACGCGGCGAATATGTTCGCGGTTGAGGGCGATCAACCCCTCTTTGGCTGCAAACTGCCGTACCCGATCGCACAAAGCATTGATGCGCGACGGAATGCCGTCGGTTTGGGCTGCAACCTCGGCAACAGCATCCTCGGTAAAAACGCTGCTGTCTGCACCCAGATTGGAACACCGCGCCTTGAGGTATCCCGCGACATCCTCTTCGCTCATCCCGCTGAGCGTAAAGGCCGGGCCAGTCAGGTCGGGCCGTTCATAAGCCAGCACGTCCGTCAATCCGGGCTGCCCGACCAGAACGAGTTTAAGCATGGGGCGCATTCCGGCGCTTTGGTCGCACAAAGCGCACAAGGCCCCCAGGTATTGGTTGGGCAACATATCGGCATCATCGACGATCAGAACCGGGAACCGCTTCTTGCCGTGAAACTTGTCCAAAAGGGTCGACAGCTTCTGACGCTCAGTTTCGATGTCGCCGCTGGGTTTGTGCTTGGGGTCAAAGACCGACAGCACGTCGGCGTATACTTCGCCCGAAAATGCGTCAGGATTGTACTGCGTTCCGATCGCCACATCCGAAAACTTGCGCTTGGTCAGTTCACGGATCAAGCGGGTTCGCCCGGTTCCGATCTGTCCGATAAATATCGTCAGCGGTGCCTGGCTGGTGACCGCAAAACGCAGACGATCAATGGCCAGCTTGTGGGCTTTGCTCCAATAAATCGGCCCGAGCGCTTCGGACCCGGAGACCGTGCCCGAGGATAACGCGGTTTGCGCCCTGGTGCCTTCCATATTCCCCCAACTCGTCAAAAGTAAAAATCAAAACATTCGTGGTTGGCCCGATAGCAGCCTGTGGTCATGTTACCGGTCAAAAATCCGGAACACATCCGTTGTGGTGACGAGGCAGGTCATCTTTGCCCCTTTGACTGAATCGAACCGTTAAATTACCCGTAGGTCGGCAGCATTGTGAATTCTGCCGGAAAACAGGCAAAAAATCTAGGAATTACTGGGCCGGGCACCTAGTTGGCCGCAGCGGCAAGCTCTGCCGCAGGCAACAGTTCGATGCCCATGCCGTAGTCGCGCGCCAGGTCAACCATCTCTTGAGTGCCACCGGGGCTGTCGCCCGGCGCCTGGTTCCACAAAGCAATCAAACGCGCCTGACCCGGTGGCGCGAGCAGGCCGAACCCGAGAGTCCAGATGTTGTTGCGTTGCCAGACGCTGTAATTTTCGACCTCGGATAGCCAAGCTGGTAGGTCCGGTTCTTCTTGCAGAACCAGAACGCGGTTCTGGTCAGAAAGCGCTGCATAGACCTTGTTAAACCGGTCTATCCACTCAGCCCCGCCATCGTTTACTGAAGCTTTCATGTAGTCTTCCCGTGGCAGCGCCAGCAACAACGTGGTTTCGATACCCAACTCGGCGCATTGCTCGTGAAAGATCAAGTCCCCGCCGCTCGCGCCGCCCGCAAAGCCCATGACATTGTCGAGCCCGCCGGTGTTTTTTGCGATTGCGTCGCGTATCATCTGCGTTGCAGTCCCGATTGCTGCGGGCGTGTTCGGGAAACGCGGCGTTTCCCTGTCCGGCGCATCAACGCGGTGACCGGTGAAGATCAGCGGAATTGGATTGTCCACGGACTGGGCCCGTTCGGTCCCCATATTCTCGACTGTTTCGGCGGCTTTCGCGGCGACCTCTGCGCGAACGCCAAGTCCGGTGTAAACCTGTAACTGCCGCAGAACCGTATCCCGTTGCTGAGCGCTGAGCCCCCCCAAGGCGCGCTGGTACTGGCGGGCAACCGCATCGGGCCTGTCGATGGTTAGCAACGCCAGATCAATGCGGGTCAGAAGCAGCCATTCATCCTGTTCGTCCGGTTGTGTGGCCGCGTCCAAGGACACTTGCACCGCAACCGCCAACTCGTCGCGTTCACGTACAAGTTTTGCATGGCGTGCGTCGGCCTCCTCCTCGGACAGGAAGGCGGCGCGCCAGGCTTCGACATTTGCGTTTGCGAGTTCCAGTTCGATGACCGTCAAAGCCAGTGCGTTAAAGCCCGAATAATAGTGGTTCAGATCGCGCTTGAAGGCAGCAGAATAGAGCTTCCGCGACTCTTCCAAATGGCCCGAGGCCAGCGCGGCGTCGGCGCGGTCATCGGCTGGTTTGTCCTGCCAATCGTCAATCCACTGGCTTTTCTTGTTGCTGGCCATAAGGGACAGGCGTTCCGCATTGTCATGGGCTGTCTGCCGGTCCGCCTCGACCCGAGCGAGCGCCACGTTCGATCGACCCGGCGCGCCGAGTTTCTGATAGCAGGTGCCCAGTTTTAGGTTCGCGTGGACATTGTCGGGCTCAAGCAGCAACACGTGTTCCCACGCCTTGGCCGCGCGCCCATATGCGCCCAGTTCGAACAGAGACTTGGCGATCATGAACTGCCCCAACAACCCCCATTCCGGTTTGAAGCGCGCGATTTCTTCGGACAACAAAGACAACTCAGACCGCCGTCGATCATGCAAGTATACTGCATGGGCTTCGTTGAAATCCCGTGGCACGGACTGGAACTTTAGCTTCTCCTGCGGTTGCACGCCGGGCAGTATCTGGAACACCGGACTGTCGGATTCGTGGTTTCGGTGGCTTGACTTGATCACATGGGTCAAATCGTCCACGGATGCCGCCGGATCGTCCAAATCATAAGAGAGGTAACGGTCGGTTTTCAGATCGAAAGGCACCGGGTCGGGTTCCGGCGTGCCCTCAGCCGCCGTTCCGCGCAAGAGTATCGTGACCCGGTCGCGCATCGCGTGGCGGATGCCAAGTTCGTAATACGCGTTTGCGTTGTCGACGGTGATATCGGCAACAACCACATCCGCCGTCAGCAAGCGCTGGAACATGTCGCGCCGTATATTGCCTTGCGAGATGATGTCGCCGGTTGTCCGCCCCTCAATCTCGGAGGCCGTCAACGCCGGGCCGATCAGGGTGTCTTCGATCAGGTCGAAATCGATTTCCCGCCCGCTTTTGGCGGTTTTCGTCCCAAAGGGCCGGATGATGAAGGCGCGCATTCCAAGGCCTCCTTAGTCGCTACAGAAATGGCTGAAAATGGACATGTCCACGTATTTCTGCGCGTAGGCCCTGCCAACTTTGCGCATGTCCTCAAGGAATTCCACCTTGTCCATCGCCTGCACGTTGCGTTCCGGGATATCGGGCAGACCAAGCGCATCCAGACCGGCGCGGCTGACATTCGGGTTGTACCGCCCATACAGGAAATCCCTGCCGGTTGGCGTTTCGCGCGGAACCTCGGCGCCGGTCACTGGATCGCCCTCACGCGGTTTCATATCGCCAAGCTCCCGGTCTATCACGTCGCCAAACAGGCACCGGCCAAACGCGCGGCAGTTGATATCCTGATCCACGGCAGAACCGCCCATCAGAACGCCGGGCATGGCGGCTGCGTTCTTGGGAAGCAGTTCTCCGCGATCATCCAGATCAAGCTCGACCTTCGCAGCCGATCCCGTCCCTACCGACACCAGCATCAGCTTGTCTTCCCCTTTGGGCCAGTTCAACCGGTAGTGGGGCAAAGTGGCCATTCGGTACAACAGGAAGGCCGGGTTGTTGTACGGGGTCACGCCGCCATCGACGAAGGTGAAGGACATGTCCTTGTCCATCTCAAGCGACTCGGGCGGGAAGTAAACCGGGGCCGCTGTTGAGGCGCGCACAAGCTCCCACAGGCGAATATCCAGGTTGTTCCGGTCGGCGTAACCCGATCTGTCATTATACTTGGCAAAAGGATTGTTCGACACCGGCCACGCGGAATCCGTCGTTGCGTTTCGTGTCACAACCAGCAGCAGACAGCGCAAATCCTCGGACCCGAGGGTTCTGTCCATGTCTTGATCATTCACAAGCACTTTCTGCAGTTCTTCGCGCAGAGGGTCGGCCTCATAAAGCGCTCTCGCCCGTTTGAGCAGCCATTGCTTTGTGAACATCCGGCTTCCGGAGTTTACATAAAACTCGGTCAACTCATCCACGGACATGCCAACCGCCAGACCGGTCGAAATAATCGCCCCGGTCGAGGTTCCGGCGATGTAGTCAAAATAGTCCCCCAGCCGAAAAGACGCGCCCTGACCTGTCTCATTGGCCAGTTGGCTTTCAATTTCCTTGAGGATTTCCAGAGTGATAATCCCCAAAATACCCCCACCATCCAGCGCTAGAAGGCGTCGTGGGCGCTCACTGGAGTATTTTTCGCTCCAAACGTTCAAATGCGTCATGGCATGCTCCGATAGTTGTCACCGGGAACGAGTCAAAGTCTTAGGCCAGACCGTAGGACCGCCGCTTACTTCCGGCTACTGATCATTCCCATCAGGCGAATTGCCTTGTCGAGTTTACCAAACATGCCCCACCCGGTGATCAGAGCGAAAACACTGATCAAAGCTTCCGCATTGTTCGAAAGAAAATCGACGATGTCGCCCGAAAGACCCAGCTTCGGCAAAAGCACCGTCAGCAACAGCCCAACAATACCCGAAACGGATTTCTTTCCGTTCAAGGCATTGCCAATGGTCTGCCCCAATGCCGCGTTAATTGGCGTCAGCGGAGGTTTACCGTCAGGTCCCTTGGTAACCGTACCCGCCACATCAGCCGGAATGGGCGCGCCATCGTTGATGCCAAGGATCATCCGCGCCAGCGCTTTGTTGCGCGTTCTGGAGTCACTGTCATCGGAATCGTCCCGCAGCAGCAGGCTGGCGACCTTGGCCAGAGAACCTGCGGTATCCCCGCTTTTGGCTGCACCGGCGATTTCCAGAATGTCTTTCAGATCAATATCTCTGTCGGTAACGTCCATTTTCTTGTTCGGGCGCACGCCCGCTCCCTCAGGCAAGGTGTTCACAAACTCACGAAGGGCCGCCAGCCGGGTCAGACCGTCCGTATCGTTGGCAGCCCGCAGGCGCGTTTCTTGTGCATCCATGAACGCCTCGGCCAAAACGCTTGGATCGGTCTTTTTGATAGCCGCTATGGTCAGACGTCCGTTGATGCCATCAACGTCCAGCGGCTCTCCGTCGACGGTCAGCCCCAGCGTGTTGAATGCGGTCTGGGCCAGTTCGATCGCCGGTTTGACCCCCGACTGCGTCGCTGTGTCGTAGACAACCAGTGCCATTCTTTCGGGCATTTCGCTGCAACGGCACGCGGTGTAATAGAGGGCGCGGAATATCTCATCCGCCTCGGCCTGCGTTAATGCATTCAGATCGTCCATCGACACCTCGGACTTCCGCCACTCGGCCAGGGTTTCGATTTCAATACCCAGATGCCCGGAGGACCGGCTCGCCCATTGTCGAACAAACCCATGCAGCTTTTCAAATCGGACGTCCGGGGCACCGCCAACCGGGGATGCGGGTTTCGGACCAGCCTCTGCCAGAGCAAGCAGAGAGACCGGCAAGCCACTTTTGAACCAATCCGACACATTGAACCCCGGACAGGCCTTGGCCGCGTATTCGTTGTGCCCGCTGATTTTCGCGATTGTGGGGAAGCGTTCTTTCTGGGTTCGGATATATTCCCTCAGCGCCGCGTCCTGCTCGGGCGTAAAATTATCTTGAAAGTTGTCATTCTCCGAAGACCCGTGCCCGCCCAGCAGGCAAACCCCGATGGAATTGGCGTTGTGTCCTTTCGCATGGGCGCCGGCCTTGTCAATCGGACGACCCGCTGCAATCGTGCCGTCCCGGTCAATCACGTGATGGTAGCCAATATCGGCCCAACCCCGCCCCTTTGGTTTCGGGTCGGTATGCCAGCGGCGAATTTCCTCAACCTTTTCAGTGGTTTTCTTGCCTTCCATCCAGTTCGGGCGCGTCGCGCTGCAATGAACAATGATTTCCGTGATATTTCGCATTTGCTTCCTCCTGAATCCCTGTTCGGCCAGTCGGGCGGAACAGGCCCTTACTCTGATAAGGGGACATGTTGAGCATCAGCACCGGGCACGTTCCGGCATTTGTGCGTACGGGCGGCATCAAAGCTTCGAAGACAGAAGACGCATATATCAATTTCTTGCGTATCAATTTCTGAATTCCTTTGCCCCCACAAAACGCGTTAACGACTTGAAAAATTTACCTTTCCGAGGCCCGGCTTTGGGCACTACTTTCAAAATAAAAAAGCAATCCAATTAAATTAGTTAGCAGTTTACACGATTTGGCGCGGAAAGAGAAATCGGGACAAATTTAGCGTTCAGTTTCAGAACACCGTCGGTTGCAAAACCCTAGCAAAAGGCCTGAATTGATCTGGAAATTCACCTCGCCGACCGAAGCTATTGGCGACAAGTCACATTTTGATGTAATTTGGATTTACGTTGTGAACCAAACAGGTTGAACGGACGCTGCTTTGGATAGTGGAATTTCATCACTCAAGGTATTTGTCAGCTACTCGCATGATGATGAGGAGCATAAGGAAACCTTCCGCCAGCAATTGATCGATTTGACCCGTGGTGGTGAAATTGATCTGTGGGATGACCGTCAACTCAGCCCCGGTGACGCCTGGCTGCAGCAAATCCGCGAACGCGTCGAGTCCTGCGATATTGCGGTCCTGCTGGTGTCGTCCAACTTCCTCGATTCAGAGTTTATCTTTTCCGAAGAATGGGGCCGCCTGCTAAAACGCTGGAAAGCGGGTAACGTCCAGATGTTCCCGATCATTCTGCGCCCCTGCCGCTGGAAGGCCAGCGAAATTGCGGATTTGCAGGTGTTGCCGAAAGACGGCTTGCCAGTGGTTTCGTTCTCGACCGAAAACGGCGCGCGGGATCAGGCCTGGACGGATGTTGGCGATGCCTTTGCCGCAGTGGTTCAGGACATGAAATCAACCCCGGCGGCCCCAGTGCAACGAGTTGCGGCCACGCCCGTGCAGCCCGCGCCGGTCAAGACCGAGCCCACGTCGCCCTTTGCGGATAAGTACAATACAATACTCCGCGCGCTGGATCTGGGGCGTGTCGCGGTGTTTCTGGGCGAAGGCGTGAACCGCCCCGACCCGAGCGTGTATTCCGGATGGCAGCACGGAAACCCAGATATCCCGCCGCTGAATGGTGAGATCGCCCAGTTCATCGCCGAAAACAACTCTCTGCCCATTGATGCTGACGCCTGCCTCGCCGAGGTCGCGCAGCGGGTTGCGGTGCGGGACGGCATCGCGCCGATTTATTCAGATCTGCACGATCTGCTGAACTTCGACTACGCGATAAACGACATCCACCGCGCCATGGCGCAGTTGCCGGGTGCGTTACGGGCCTCGGGGCGGACTGATCCCAATCCGATCTTTATCACGGTGAACTATGACGATCTGACCGAGCGTGCTTTTGCCGAAATTGGCGAGCCGCTGGATGTGTTGGCTTACTCCGTGGATCAGAACAATCGCGGCATATTCAGCCATATCTCACCGGATAACGAGACCAAGTTGCTCAAGCGCCCCAATGAGAATTCGGAATTCTCGCTGGGCGAGCATGAACGCCCACTGCTGCTGAAACTCGCCGGAACGGTCGACCGGGCCGAATCCGGGATCGAGCATTTCGTGGTCACCGAAGACGATCATTTTTCCTATGTAGTCGATCGCGACATTAAGCAGTTGCTGCCGCCAGCGCTGAAGACGCGGCTGTTTCGGTGCCACTATCTGTTTCTCGGCCATTCCCTGTCGCATTGGACATTGCGATCTATCCTCAGCCGGGTGTTCGGGCATGGCCGCCTGCCCGCACGCAGTTGGGTTGTGGACCAGACAAGCGACGAACAGGATCGCGATTTCTGGACCTATCGCAACGCCGAACTGATCCAGGCCTCGCTGCCCGAATTTGCCAATGGTTTGGTAAATTGGATCGGTGAAAGCTCTTCGTGGAAAAGGTCATGAGGTCCGATCCCTATCGCGGCCTGATGCCTTATCAGGAAGAAGACGCCGCTTATTTCTTTGGCCGCGACCGCGAGCGCAAGGTGATTGCGTCGAACCTGTCGGCCTCCAGATTCACGCTGCTTTATGGCCCCTCGGGCGTCGGCAAAACCTCAGTCCTACGCGCCGGGGTTCTGCGCGATATGCGCACCGAAGCACGCGCCAATCTCGACCGGCTGGGGCTGCCGGAGTTTGCTGTCGCCTGGCTGAGCGAATGGCGCGGCGACCCGAGCATCCGACTGGAACGGGCCGTCCGGGACGCCGTTGCGGACGCGATGGGTGGGGATGGCGGGCCTGTGCACGGAGAATCGACGATTGACCGGCTGGAACAGTGGTGCGAACGCCTAAACGGCGAGCTTTTCCTGATCCTCGACCAGTTCGAAGAGTATTTCCTGTATCATCCGACCGACATCCCCGGCGATTTCGCAGATACGCTCGCCCGGATCGCGTCGGCCAAAGACCTGCCCGTCAACCTGCTGGTCTCGCTGCGCGACGATGCGCTCAGCCAGATGGACCGCTTCAAGGGCCGCATCCCCAAGCTGTTTTCCAACTACTTGCGCATCGACCGTCTGGATTTCGAAGCCGGGCGGTTGGCCATCGACGGCCCGGTGGAACGCTGGAACGAAAACCGCGAGGTTGACAAGGATCCCAGCGTATCGGTCGAGCCCGAGTTGCGGGAAGAGGTCCTGCGTCAGGTTCAGCTTGGGCAGCAGGGATTTGGCCATCGCGGCCGCGGCGTTGCGCAGGACGACGGGCGGAGCCGCGAGGAAATCGAAACTCCCTATCTGCAGCTGGTCATGCAACGGATCTGGAGCGAAGAGCGCGAGGCCGGGTCCAACGCCCTGCGGCTGCATACCCTCAAGGACCTTGGCGGCGCGCAAGAGATTCTGCGCACCCATCTGGGTCGCGTGCTGAACCGTCTGAGGACAAGCGATCAAGATATTGCGCGCAAGGTGTTTTACTACCTTGTAACCCCCTCCGGGGCGAAAATCGCCCACTCTGCCGAGGATCTTGCGAACTACACGGATTGCGAAACTGCCGAAATCGAGGAGGTTCTAAAGCGCCTGTGCCAGCGGGAATCCCGCATCCTGCGCGAGGTCGTCGCCGCCGACGACACCATGGGCAACCGGTTCGAGATTTACCACGACGTTCTGGGCAGCGCGATCCTGGAATGGCAACGCGACATGATCCACCAAGCCAAAACGGCCGATCTGGTTGCCGCCAAAGCAGCGGCTGAGCGGCATCAGAGCATCATGCGGGCCGCGACACGTTTCAACTTGCTGCTTGCCTGTGCGGGGCTGGTGCTGCTGGGGGCCTTCTACGGAACCCGCGTCGCATTATTGAACGGTGCCCGCGATGACCTGGCTATTCAGTTGGATAAGCTTCAGGCCCACGCCCTCAGCACACAAATCCAGGCGGTCGTGGACCTGCAAAGAGAGAACTTTTCAGCCGGGCTCGGGGAAACTGCAGTGGCGTACCGGTCGGATCCTTGGACCGCCCTGACCCGCGCGCTGCATCCCGAAATCGAGGCGGGCAGCGTTAACGTGCAGTCGCAAGGCCCATTCGTGGTCATCACGCTTGGCGCGGAAGATTTGTTTAGTTCCGGAGCAACCGAAATGAACGCAAATTACATTCCGGTCATTGAAAAGCTGGCGGGCGTGCTGAACACCCTGCCCGGCCCGATCGGAATTGTCGGCCATACAAACAGCGTGCCCCTGCGCGGTATCCGGGGGGGCAATACGCAACTGTCGTTGGATCGCGCGCAATCGGTTCTAGACGCGATGAAGGACAGTTTTCAGGACAACAGCCGGTTATTCGCCGAAGGTCGGGGAGATTTGGAAGCCATAGCGCAAAACGACACGCCGGAAGGGCGCGCCCGCAACCGTCGCATCGAAATCATCGTAAGAAAGGGGTCCTGACGATGCTCCGCTTTCTTTTCCGCGTTCTGATGGCTCTCGTCCTGACCGGATTGATCGCGCTTGTGGCGATGTTCCTTTATCTGATGCTGGTGACGGATGGGACGGTGGCCGCCGTTTTGATCCTGGCCTTTCTTTTGGTCGTGGGGGCATTTGTCTATTTCCGTCGCGGCAAGAAGCACAAACCCAAGGATGAGAAATCTGAAGCGGCCCGCCAGATGCGGCGCACCCGGTTCTACGTCGCGCTTCAACTGGCCCCGACCATTCTGATCGCCATTGCCTGTTTCTGGATCATCGAACGATCCTACCGCCACAGCATCAACACCATGGTTACGCTGCAGCAAGACCTGGACGGCCTGTCCATAAGCGCCAACCAGCTTGGACCGGACCGTCGGCTTGAGCAGACAGGCCTGATTTTGAACCGAGCCCAGAATATGCAGCGGGTCGACGAGAAGTTCCTGTCTCTGCCCCGTCTGAACCCGGTTTCCGAGGCTGGCAGGCTTCGCAATCACTATCACGAATTAATCGGCAGCCATTTCCGCACCAGCCTTATGTATCGGCTGGAACAGCAAATGACGCAGAACCTTAACAACCCGCGATATCTAAATCAGGCGCTGCGCGTGTATCTGATGTTGGGTCAGGCAGGCCCAACCAATGACGAAACCATCCGCGTCTGGATGCATTCCGACTGGGCCACGTCCCTTCCGGGTCAATTTACCGATCAAGAAGTCCTGCAAAATCACCTGAACGTCATGCTCAGCAACGCCCGGCGCAGCCGCTATCCGCTGAACCTTCCGTTGATTGAGAACGTGCGGGCCGTACTTGCGCGCGAACCGCTGGCATCGCGCGCATATTGGGAAATCATCGACGGCCCCGAAGCCAAAAGACTGCCGCAGTGGGAGATCAGCGAACAAGGCGGCCCCGACACCGCACGGGTGTTCACACGCGCCTCGGGTCAGCCCCTGACTGCCGGGGTGGAAGGGTTATTCACGCGCCGCGGATTTCACGAGGTCCTGCTGACCGGTCTGGCCGGTGCAATTGACGAGATGCAGCAGCACAATTGGGTTTTGGGGGAATACGGACAGCCCGACCTGACCGAGGTCCAAAAAGCCGAAATCGCGCAGGATGTCTTGTCGTCATACTATGACGACTACATCCGCCTCTGGTCCGAATTGCTGGCTGATATCGACATCGTTCACGCCGACTCGCTGGGACAGGTGGTCCAGATCACAAGACTTGCCGCACGCCCGAACTCGCCGATCCTGCGGCTGATGAATGCGATTTCCGCTGAAACCAAACTGGCGGAATTCGAGGAACCCACAGCGGGGATCGGTATAGCCAAGGCAGACCAGCAGATCACAAAAAACCTCAACGTTCCCCAGACGCGGGCGTTAACCCGGGTCACGACACTGCTGCAACAGCAGCAGCAACAGGCACAACTTCCGACCGCGCTGCCAGGGCAGTTCGTTGACGACTATTTCGGCTGGCTGCATCAGATGGTCGATGGCAACGCGGGCACACCATCCGAACTTACCGATTTTGTCCAGGTCGAACTCGGATCGCTATACCGCGAACTTAGTGTTCTGGGCACCTCCGCTGGCTCTCAGCCAATCCCCAGTGAACTGACGGCTGCGGACAACCTGCGCAGCATCGGCCAAAACCTGTCCGCCCCACTGAACCGCTGGTCGGTTCAGTTTGCGACCCTGGCGACCGATGCGTTTCGCGCGCCCGTGCGGTCGCGGTTGAATTCTGATTTCCAAGCGCAGGTGTCTGCCCTTTGCGAGGTGACCACGCAGGAGCGTTACCCGTTTGCTCCGGAGTCCTCCGTCGACACCAACCTGCAGGACTTTAATACTCTGTTTTCTCCCGGCGGAGTCATCGACTCGTTTTTTAACGCGAACATGAATTCTATGGTCGATCGCAGCCGGAAGCCCTGGCGCTGGCGTCCTGCGGCGGCAGATTTGCAAATGTCCGACGCGGCGCTGAGAATGTTCGAAAACGCAGCCGAAATTCGCGACGTTTTCTTTAGCGCAAGCGGCTCGGCCAACGTGGCGTTTTCCCTTTCCGTCGAGGCGCTCGACCCCAAGGCCTCGGCCGTCGCGATAGATTTTCAGGGTAGTAGCTTGTTTATCTATCGGCACTCATTCCCCGGCCGCGATTACATGTTCAACTGGCCCCAGACCGGCGGGATGCTGTCCATGGAATTGCTGTCGGACGCGCAAGAGGTCGTATATGGCGTTTACGAAACAGGCGATTGGGCCCTGTTCCGTTTATTCGACAAAATGGACATTCACCGCGAAAAATCTTTGGACATATATCGCGCCACTGTAGACCTCGATGGCCGGTTGGTGATCTTGCGCATACAAACATCGTCAGTGCTGAACCCGTTCAACAGTCAGGCGGTCCGAGACTTTAGCTGCGTCAATTCACTGTAAGTTGGACCCGCAGCGGGTTGTTCTGTCAACCAGACAATAGCTCCTCAACTAAAGACACCAAATCGAAGATAAGAACCAACACCGACGCAAGCGCCAAAAGCGTGATCCAAACTGCCGAGCCGCCATCGATCCCTTTGTTGCCCGAGAGATATCCGATGCGGGTCGAGGCAAAGCGACCGGCTTCGCCTGCAACCAAGACAGCCATCGCAAACCGGTAAGGGTCTGTCATGCCGGTGCTCACAGCGACAGGCATGGCTATAGGAACAACGGTCAGAACCGCGACGATTGGGCCGCCGCAGAACCCCATGAACGCCGCAAAGAGCAACGAGATATACGGCATCATTTGCACCAGATCGAAATCCATGTTTCGGATCGGAAGGCCCATGACGGCGAATCCAGCGAAGAACGAAGCCGTCAGAAAGGTGGCGATCAGCGAACCGGCATCAATCGCCCCTGTTTTCAGCGTATCGGACAAAATCGCAAAACCGGCGCGCTGGTACAGGACGTAAGCCAGCCACAAAACCGAAAACGCCAACGCCTCGGACGATGTGAGAACGCCCAGAAGAACAGCCGCCGCGAATGATGGTATGGCCAGATAACCAGACCAGTCGGTGCGAGAGTGCCCCTTTAACTCCAGCGGGTGTTCCCGTGGTCCCAGGTACATTGTGAGGAAAACAAAACTCCCCGCAAGGATAAGTGGCGGGACGATGTTCCGAGCGATGCTGGTTTCAGAAACAAGCGCCACCACAATCGGCCCAACAGCCAATGGGGCAAACTGCGCGATGGTCGACAGATACTGGGCTAGCGGTGCCGCCGTCGAAAACTCGGCGCTTGTAGGTGCTTCATCAGCCGCCAGCGCCCCCGCACCGCCGCCCACGACTGCGGCCCAGCTTTTTGGCAGGGGGCCTTCTCCCTTGGGTGGCATGTAAAGCGTTGCAAAAAGTCGCGCTGCGAAGATGGCAAAGAACAGGACCATGATCGTGTAGCCGCCTAGCACGGACAGAATGACTTGCTGGCTAAACCCTAAAAACATGCGCGGTGGCAGGCCGGACACGACAAAGAGCACTGCCCCGCCGATGGCAAATACAATAGGCGGCCAAATACCGAAGAGGATGGGCAGGCCGATCCCTAAAACAACGGCAATCAGAGGGATCAGATCGGCCGTCATGGCCCCTCCTGACCACGCAACAGGCGTATGAGCGCAACAATGGCCGCGACACAGAAGATGACGACTGCGGCAAAGTATGTCGGGAAAAGCTCAACGTCGAAAACATCGTGCCGCCATCGGCGCAGATAGGTGCCCAGAGCGATCTGATACTGCAGATAAACAAGGATCACTGCAAACCCGACGGCTCCTAAACGGTTGAGCCACAAAACCGTTCCATTGCGGCGGGCGGCTTTGCCAATCAAGGCAAACCGGTCACTGCCAATCGCGACCGCGATTACAAGCGCGTTTGCAACAAGAAAGATAAGATCAAATGGAAGAAGAAGCGCGGTTTTGAAGACATAGCGGCTCACCACGGCGCTGGCTACGACAGCGGCAAGCAGCAGGAAAGCAACGCTAAGTGCAGCGCCCGCCCCGGCCCGTTTGCCTGCACGTATCAGGCGTTCGGTCCGGTCGGCATTGTCCTGAAACAACTCGCGGGTTGGTTCGTCAAAGCTCAGCTCGACACGCCGGTTTCGCCATCTTCTGAACAACCAGTACAGCACCGCCAAAAGAAGTAGCGGAATGAATGAAGCAAGAATCGAGGGTTCATTCATGCGCCCCCTCCTGCATCATGACCTTGGCTGCGCCGTACAGTTTGTCGACCACCAAATCATGATCCATCGGCACGTATTGGCACGAGGCAAATATCATCGCCAGCCCATCCGACAAGGTCGCGCTTTCTTCAAGCGCTGCCAGAATGGGCTTGTCCAGTGCGTCGGCGAATTTGATCTCGCGGCGGCAATACTTGGATTGCACAAACGAATCCGTGACTACGCAGAATATCCCCGCCGCGACACGCACTTTTTCCTCAAGCGCAGTGTCCCATTCCTGTGCGGGCTGTATCTGGGCATCGGTCCAGATGCGGATGCCTTTTTCCCGCAGGGTCAGAACCAGCGGTTCGACCCGATCCCAGTCGTCACGGGCATAGGACAGAAACAGAAACGGCTCGCCCTGCATATCCGGCGCTTGGGTTTTGGGGGGAGAGGCGATGGGGCCAAACGCCTCGGCTGCGTCAGGATCGGGAACACCCAGATGCTGCGCCAACGGGTCTAACAGCACCCGAGCCAGCCGTGCAGGTTCATCCAGAAAACCGTTCGCATCCATATCAGCACCGGGTTCGAGAATGCCGGGATGGGTCAGATAACCCAGCGCTTCCGCTTCCAGATCATCTGCCGGTTCCAGCTTGGGCACATAGCCTGATGCGCCCAGAGGGTGCCCGGATACGGCGCGTTGCGCCTCTTCTTCGACCACACGCAAAAGGTTTGGCGGTGCGACCAGAGCCTCGACCACATGGGCCGTCGCATTGGCCAGCGCCTCGCTTCTGGCGACCTGGTCTTCGGCAATCGCATCGGGGGCACCTTGCGCCTTAAGCGCGGTGGCGGCGTAACGCGCTTTGCGCATCACTTCGGGATCGGGGCGTCCGGGGGCCAGGGCGCATTCGTAGCGAAACGCGGCCCCCAACTGATCTGCGCGGGCCAGATTCTGCCCCAGAAGCGTGAACAGGTTGATCGGTAAAAGCAGCCGGGCGCTACCGTCGCCGGTGGTTACATCGGTGTGGATACTCCACCTTTCGGCTTCCGGGTCCAGAAAGGCCTCGCCGAAATCCTCAGCCGAACCGGGTGAACTGACCTTGACATCCCCATGTCCGTCCAGCCGAAAGAACCCCGCCAGACTGTGCCGGAGCGCATCTTCGTGCTGGGTTTCACAAACGGCGCCAAGCGTCAGGCAGACCGGGCCATCCGGGTGCGATTGGACAGACAAAAACCGCGACAAGGCAGGCAAGCCTGCAAAACCGCGCAACGCGACCCGCATATGGCCCCAGATACGCACCGAGCGATCTGTTTTCTTGGCAAATTCGACCCGCAAGGCGCCCTGAATAACGGTGTCATCTTGCCGGTCAATCGTCAGAATATGCATAGCGCACCCAACAGCTTAACGGATCGACCAGCGCCGGGTGCTGGTGCTGCGTTCGCTGTTCTTCCTCTTGTCAAAGCGGTCTTTGTCCAACGCGCTGTCGCGATCACCCCGAATGATCTGAAAGTCGATCTCCTGATCAATTTCGAACTCTTTCATCATCGCTTTGACGACGTCCGACGTGTCCCGGTGCACGACCTCGGACAGACTGTTCAGGTCGATCAGATCGAACTGGTTCGGGATGTACAACTCTTCCTTCACCGCCCGGAACTCGACGATCGAGGTCATGTCGGACAGCGCCGAAATCGCTCTGGTCTCGCCCCATTTCGCCCAGTTCACAAAGCTCTCCCAACCGACATAGATATCTTTGCCGAACTGATAAATGTGGATCTGCGCCACGCCTTGCCCCTTGGTGACGACGATGCGGTCACGCTCTTCAAAGCCGCGGGGCGTCCTGAAACCATAGGTTTCTTCTTCGACCATAAGCCCGTTTTCAGCATGATCCCCCAGCGCTTTGAGGATACGCGCCTTCATATCCGCCAGACGTTCGCCCAATTGCGGCACAACCGTTTGCCACGAATCTACGGACAATAGCGCCCGGGGCGAGGTATCGGGTGTGTTGATGACCGAGACCTTTTTTTGCCGCCGCGCCAGGATCACCAAAGCAGCGGCGATCACCAGCAGCCCGAGAACAAGGACAATGCCGCTGGATGACCCGACAAAGGCAATCACAGCCCCGGCAATCAACAGAAATCCGGGCCCCGAGAACCGCAGTTTATTGCGATAGATATCGCGTATGCGATTGGAATGCCGGGTTCTGGCAAAAGGAATGAAGGCCAGAAAAAAGGATTCAAGCCTGTCCTGCCACGGGGTGTAGCCGCTTGGCTTAGGCCCCTTCTGGATGGTGTAGGCAACCCATTCCGCCGCTTGCTGTTCCCCGAAATACAAGCGGTTGAAAACGGCGATCTTCTTCCGCCCATCGTCGGCCCGTGCGGTGGTGACAACATCATGTTCGTGATACGGGCGGGTGTCGATGATGATCTGCATCTCGCAGCGCACGCGGGGGTCGCTGCCCTCGGGCCGGGCTGCGTTGTCCGGCAGCCAGGCCTCGACCTTGAGCCAGGGCGGATAAACCCCGTTGACCGACCTTGTCACCAGCGCCTTGACGTTGTGCCGTGCCAGTTCCGCTTCGATGGCGGCGACAAAGCGTTGCCGCTGTTCATAGGCCCGAAGCCAGGCCGAGCTTTGGGACACCCGCAGTTCTGGCCGAGCATCAATCAGTTTGGCCGGGTTGTTTTCTGCAATCTGGTCCATCGCAAACTCCTGTCGAAATCTTTAATGGCGAAAGAACTTAAACCTAAGAATCCTTGTAAAGCTGTGACCTTGCCCAGGAATATGAGCAGTCTTATCGTTGCATTGTATACTAAATCTTAGCAGCACAGGCCCGATCTGTCACGGAAACAGCTTTCTGTGTCTTTCGTCCGATACCAAATGGAATCCCGGACAAGTTGCAAAAAGTGTGGTTTGCAGGCGATCCGTTTCGTGACATGCTCATGTGGGGATTCCTTCAACCGGAATGGACGGATCGATGGCAGGAGACTGTGGTCGGTCCCGGTTTTCTCGTACTTTCCTGCGCCATATCAGACGGGCTGGGAAGTTTACACAGGGGCTTCCACTGACCGCCCAGAATGATAACAGGGCCCTATACGACCTGAACTCTGAATAAAATCACGACCGAGTACCGTTAGTGACGCACAGCAGACCAGAAACCCAGATCACGCAAAAGCTCGGCGCAGTGCTGTTTGCGGATGTTGTCGGGTATTCGCGTCTGATGAACGAGAACGAGCTTGATACCTACAGCGCGCTGAAGTCCCTGCTGTCCCGGCTTGAAGACACCTGCACTCAGTATCAGGGCACCATTGTCGAGGTCCGCGGCGACGGCATTCTGGCCCTGTTCGATACCGCAACTAGCGCGGTCGAGTTCAGCGTCGAACTGCACCGCATAGCGGCGGAGCACAATCAGAAGCGCGACAAGGACCACCGGATCAAGTTCCGGGCCGGTGTCCATATGGGCGAGGTTCTGCTCGACGAGCGCGGCGTTCACGGCGACAACGTAAACATCGCCGCGCGCCTGCAAGAGATTGCCGAGCCGGAACGAGTATTCATCAGCGCCGCTGTCTATGAGCAAATCCGCAACCGCCTGCGCTATGGCTATGAATTCCTTGGCCCCAAGCACCTCAAAAACATCCTGGCCCCGGTGGCCACCTATTGCGTCCGCAGTGAGGTCGAGGGCGCGACGATGGCGGCAACTCTGCGTCCTGAATTGCATGAGGGCAATATGCAGCGGCCCGACATGCCCTCGGTCGCGGTGCTGCCGTTTTCCAGCGCCAGTGGCGACCCAGAGGACAGCTGGATTGCCGAGGGGCTGACCGACGACATCATCATGAACTTGTCGAAGTTCCGGAACCTGTTCGTCATCGCCCGCAACTCGTCCTTCTTCTTCAAGGCCGAGACGATGCCCCCGAAAGAGGCCGCCCGCAGACTGAACGTCCGCTATATCGCCCGGGGTAAAATTCGCCGGTCACAAAGCCGCATCCGGATCACCGCGGAACTGATTGACGTGAATTCAGAACGCACCATCTGGGCCGAGCGCTTTGACCGCAAGATCGATGACGTTTTCGACATTCTGGACGAGGTGACAGAATGCATCGTCGCCGCCGCCGCCGTGATGATCGAGTCGCAGGAAAAACAGCGGATGGCGCAGGCCACGCCCGCAGACCTCGAGGCCTATGGGGCGGTTCTGAAGGGCCAGCATTACATCTTTAAATACACTCGCAACGACAATCAAAGGGCGCAGAGCTGCTATGAGTTCGCCCTTGAACGCGACGATGGCTATGCCCGCGCCTCGGCAGCGCTGTCGCGGACGTTGAACATCAACTGGCGGTATTCATGGGACAACGGCGCGGACGGCGCGCTGGATCAGGCGCTATCCTATGCCCAGCGGGCCATTGATCTGGACCCGACTGATGCACGCGGGTTTGGTGAACTGGGCTTTGTTCAGCTTTACCGCAAGGAACATGACTCGGCGATCCAGTCCTACAAGCGGGCTTTGGCGCTGAACCCGAACGATGCAGACCTACATTCGGACTTTGCCGACGCGCTGGCGCATTCCGGCGATAACGAGGGCGCGATCTCACATCTCAAGCAAGCGATGCGGCTGAACCCCTATTTCCCCGACCAGTATTTGTGGCATCTGGGTGGTGCGTATTTCAACTTGAAGCGCTACGGGGATGTTATTGAAACCGTGAACAAAATGCACAACCCGACCGAGGGTCAGCGCATGCTCGCCGCCAGCTATGCGCAACTGGGTGAGCTAGAAATGGCGCGGCAGGTTGCCGACAAACACCGCGCCGTGCATCCGAATTTCTCACTGTCCCGCTGGGCCGACATTCAGCCCGACCGGCTGGAAACCGACACGCAGCACTTCCTTGAAAGCCTCAAGATGGCCGGTTTCTGAGGTCACGCTTCCCAGTTGTCGTCATGCGCGCGCTGCGCTGCAGTCAGGCCGTTGTCGAAATAGGTGTCGTAGTATTCGTTTTCCACGCGGTGGGTCTGCAACCAGATGCCCGGCGCATGGATCGCCTCGCAATGGGCGGGGAAGCGACCGTGCGTTTTGTGAATATAGGTGCAGATGTCACGGGCGCAGTCGATGACGTCTTGTTCGTACTCGCCTGCCTCTTCCAGATACTTGTCGCCGAATTCGCCTTTGTAGATGCGTTCGAACAGCGCCTCGTTCTTATAGATACCGTCGGGCCCGAACTTGCCTGCAATCACCGCGTCAACCGCGTCGGACATGGTCGGATAGTACGGCGGGCATTTGCCCTTGATCAGATGTTCCCCGTGATGCCGCAACCCCACGGCATGCGCCCGAACGTGTTTCATCGCCGCAATCGGCAAGGTGTGCCAGCGCAACAGGTCCATCACACGCCATTTCGGAGTCACATAATCAAAACCCAACATCTTGCCGTATCGGTCACTGAATTTCGGATCGCCCATCAGTACCGGTGGAGAGATCGCCGCGTGAATCCATCCACCCAACCCCAACGCCTCGGTCACCAGAAACAGGTTCTGGATTAGCAAATCCGCCTCGATCTGCGTGCGCATCTGGCCCAGAACGCCCAGCGGAATTTTGATGTCGGGGTTCAGGAACCCTTTCTCGATCCACTTTTTCACACCGGCTGGCTGATAGAAGTTGCGGTCATCCACGATAACAGGCCGCGCGTTTTCCGGCTGCGTCAGCAGGTACATCAGCGCGTTGATGTATTGGTGTGACAGGTCCACCACCGGAAAGAAGATGGTCGAGCCCGGTGTGTTCGACAGGAAGCGGTTCGAATCCAGATAGGCCGGGAAATCGCGCATATCGCCCGGGACGTCGATACGACGGTCGAGGATCTGGACCTTGGCCTGCTCGGCCCGGTCGATCAGCACCTCGGGCGTCCAGGTGTTGGTCCCGCCTTCCAGCGGATCAAGACGGCGCAGGAAATATGTGCCGCTGTCGTTGATCATGAAGAAATGCGTGCCTTGGGCGTTGTCGGGGCTGCCCGCCGTTCGCCCCTCCATCACCAGATTGGGTTTCGACATGATCGGATCACCGCTTTCATCGTCGAAAAACGGCCGGTCCGGCATGGTCATGCCCGAGGCCCCGGTGGCGGCGATCAGGATCGCCTCTTGCAAGGGTGATAGGGGCGAGCGGTCATTCTTTGACTCCCAACTCAGCGAGCCTGCCACCACGTTAGAGCCCCGGCTGACCCGCTTGGTGCGCCGGTTCCACAGGGTTTCGGCGGTCTTGGCGAACACAAAGGATTCAAGCCCCTTGGAAATTGAGTTTTTGGCCATACCTCACCCCTCCTGCACGACGGACCACGGTGCAAAGGCCGTGGCGTTCTTTGGCAGCACCGGCGCGAATTCCGGGAAGTGCCGCAACAGCACCGATTTCATCCCGTTCTGCGCAATCCAATCCATACCCAGCGGCGTGTAGATCTCGGGCCGGAAATCGGTGGTCAGGAACCGATCCGACTGCAACCGGCGCGAGGCCATCAGGATGAACACCCGAAACGCGGTGTCCGAGAAGCCAAATCCGTCCGGGGGCGTTTCGCCCAGCAGGCCGATCACCGTATCGACCTTGTCGATATCGCCATACAGCTCTTTCAAGATACGGTTGGTTTCCGGGCTCGCGGTCAGGTCGTCCCACTCGGTCACCGGCGGCATGTGCAGCCCTTTGCGGAATTCGTTGTACCGAGGCACCCGGCGGGCGCGGGTTCGGACGATATCGACCACCGAGAGGTCAATGATCTCACCCTCACGCTCCATGTTTTGCAGGGTTTTCGGGAAATTGTGCAGGGTGATTGCACCCGGATGTGCGATGCCCTGCGAATAAAGACAATCGCGCAGACCCAAATCGCGCAGTTGTTCGTCCGTTTGCTCTCCCTGAATGTCCAGAAAACTGCGACGCGCCTTTTCCTTGCCGGTTTCGAAATTGTAAAAGATGTAGTCGTCCGGGATCAGGGGGTGCATCCGGTAGACTGTGGCGAATTCCTCGGTCAGAGAATAGCGCGCAGTGTGATGATCCGGCTCGGTCTCGGGGATGCCTTTCAACGCATGGGTGTCGGTCAGCCAGATACCAAGGCGGGTGAGCCAGGATTTCGGCGGGCCATACCAGTTGGTCTTCATGCCGATATCCAGCGCCTCGGTCCCGAGAACCGCAGGTGTCCATTCCACCGTATGTATCTTGGCGATCAGCGCCGACACGATCAACCGCGCGGTTTGATAGACGCGCTCATCATCCATCGTCGGGTATGCCGCCTTCAATTCATCGCACAACACATTGTGTTCGCGGGCAAAAAGCGTGTGTAGCGTTGACAGGCCAAGCCACCAGCTTTCGTTGAAGCCAGTCAGGGAAAATCCGTGAACGTTCTCAGGCAGGTACTCACCGTCCTTAAATTGATCCAGCCTGATTTTGGGCCCGTCCCGCAGTTCCATCGCGGCCTCGGTGCTGATGCCGTAAACCTGCGAGCCATCCCACCAATGCGAGTTCTGATTGGCGAAGAGGAACGGATCATCCGCCCCCTCTTTCGGGACATTGCCGCCGATGCGCATCTCGCGCTCAGGCTTGCCATCGACGGAGTTCGTCCAGTCGGGATAACCGTCCGGCACAGGCACCACATCGTCGTCCTCGCCCAGTTTCCGCCGTTCATGGGCCACCCAATCGTGAACCTGAAACTGAATCCACGAGGCGGCCAGAATGTTCAGGATCTTGGCCGGGATAAAGGCCTGTCGGTCCATCAACTTGCGCGCCACCTCATACGGATTGGGGCTGCCGTCGGGTTGCACTTGCGGCGGCATATTGCGGCCAAACGTGGCTCCCGCCGCGCCCATCTGCGGATCGGACAGGTCGTTATAGCTGCCGTCATGGGTGCGGTAGACCCGGTGTTCTGCTTTGGGTTCCGGCGGCACCGCGCGGGTACTTGGCACAGGCTCTTCCGGGTCGGTGTCGATTAGGCTTTTCTGCCGCAAGTCATGGCGCAGCGCGTCGAGGTTCAGCATCTGCAACAACACGCTGGGAATCCGGTGCCACGGCACCCGCCGGTTCACCACCCGCAGGATCGACCGCGCAGCAGTGCCGAAAATCCGGTTCTGCAACGGCGGCGGCGGGGCCTTGAAGCGTTTGCCCTGCCGATGCGCGGCCGAGGCATCATACGCCGCCCTCCGCGCCCGGTTCAGATTGCCTAGCGGGCGGAACTCATCGGTTGTGTTCCACGGGTTGAAGCCCATTCGCTCGATCTCAAGCGCTTCGGCCAGAGCGTCGGGCGTTGACAGATCGCGCTGCGGCAGGACCAACTCGGCCACTTTGACCGGGGGAGATACCATCTCGCTCCATTCATGGGCAGCGTCTTCGATGGGTGTCTGATCTTCCGCGTAGAAGCGCTGCACAAACAGATCGAAGGTGATATCTCCGCTGGCCTGCCGCGCAGCGTATTCCGCCGATAGCCGCCCTGCCCCGGTGAACGCGCCCTGAAACCCCGAGGTCCCGGGCGCCGGCTTGAACGTGTAGCGCACGGCGTCGGACCCCCAGGCAATCGCGCCCCGGCTCCAATAGCTTTCCAACGCAACGCTTTCGCATTCCCGTAACGCGGTGCGGACATTGCCCAGCATCCGGCGCGTTTCCGACAGGCCCAGCACGAAGCACAGCCGCACCAACCCCACCAGTTTCGACAGCCGTCCGCCGGCCAGCGCGTGGGCGAAGACCACGAACTGCCGCGCATTGCGGGCATGGGGGACCGCGAAGTTGGTGGCCAATAGGTCGTGATCCACCCCTTCGGACTCAGTCACGCGGACGGCCAGACCGCGCAAGTCTTTGTCCTCATCGGATTGTGTCTGCGACGAGGCGTTGGAGAACCGCACCATCGCCGTATAGCACGCACCGGGTTGGGCGAAACCGACCTGCAGGTCGTCGGGCAGGTCCTCGACAAAGCGCAACTCGGCCCCCTTGAACGCCGCAATAGGCTTCTTGTGAAAGGCCCGATCCACGCCCCGCGCCTTGGCCGCGGCCATGGATTTGAGCTGCGCGGCCATCATCATCTGGGCAAGCTCTTTGGTTTCCTTCAACTCGGCCTCGGGCGATCCGCCCACATAAACCTCGCGCCATTTCGGCTGTGTTTTCGGGCTGCCGTCCATCGGAACCTCCTGCTTACAATCCAAACCGTTCGCGCACACCTGACCAGATCGCGGCCAGCACGCCCTCGGGATGCGGTGAGTAATTGGGTAATGCCAGACGCGTGATCCGCGCGTCGATCAGGCAGGGTTTTCCGCTGGCCAGCGCGGTGCGGAACGCGTCTTCGAACTCTTCCAATCGGTCCACCGCATAGCCTTCGGCCCCGCAGGCGCGGGCGTAGGCGGCGTAATCGGGATTGTCGAATTCGACCAATCCCGTCTTCCGGAAGGCCGATAATTGATACAGCTTAATCAGTTTGAATTCGCGGTCATTGAAGATGACCCAGATCACCGGGATGTTGTACTGCACGGCGGTCATCAACTCGAACCCGCTCATCAGATACGAGCCGTCGCCGACGGCGGCCACCACGGGACGGTGCATCTCAGCAAACTTCGCGCCGATGGCCCCGCAGACGCCGATCCCCATCGGCCCATAGGTGCCCGGCTTGCGGAAGTTCTGTCCCTCTTTCAGTTCCAGATAGTACCCGGCCCAGGCCGCATGCGCGCCAGCGTCGGCCAGAACGATCCCGCCCGGAGGCAGCATCTGCGAAATCTTCTGCACCATCTCCCCCGGATGCAGCTGTTTCTGCGGAGAGATGATGAACCGCTCATCATAATCCTTGGGCCGATAGTCGCGCTTGGGCACCGGGCCGATATCCGCATCCATGCGGTCATACAGCCCCTGCATCACCTGCTTGGCATCACCCAGAACCACGTGATCGGGATTGTAGAACTTGTCGAACTCTCCGGCGTCGATGTTGACGTGGATCAGCGTCTTGCCGTCGAAAAGTCCGTCGTGAAAGTCAAAGGTGGCGTGCTGGGCAAACGAGTTGCCAACCGCCAGCACCACATCCGCATCCGAGAACAGTTCCCACGCCGCCTTGTGGCCGGAATCGCAATAAAGGCCGATGGCCAGAGGGTTCTCCTCATCCACGATGCCTTTGCCGTCCATCGTGGTCAGCAGCGGGATCTGAAACCGTTCGATGAATGTTTCGGTGATCTCATTCGCCCCGGCCCGGATTGCGCCAAATCCAGCCAGCAGCACCACGGTCTTTTCGGTCTTGATCGCGTGTTCCAGAACCTCTGCTGCCTTGTCCAGCGCGGCGGGTTCAGGGGTGACACCTATCTGCGGCAGGCGCAGTGGCCGGAAATTGGTAACTTCGACCTTGGGGTCAGTGATGTCTTCGGCGATTGCCACATGCACCGGGCCGGGCCGCCCTTCAAACGCGATGTCGATGGCTTTCTGCAGCGTGTCCATCAGATCGTCCGGATCCGTGACCAGAAAATCAGCGGGCTCGCCCGTGGCCGGGTCTTTCTTGGTTGCGGCACGGAACATCATCCGCGAATCCGGTGTGCGCGCCAGCCCCGAGGTTTCGTTCAGCCCGCCCCGCCCCTGCCAGGCGACCGTCGAATATCCGCTGACGGCCAGCAATGGGTAACTGTCGGTCAGCGCCACGCACATGCCCGAAAGCAAATTGAACGCCCCCGGCCCGGCGGTTGCGAAACAGAAACCCAGCTTGTCGGTGAACATCGCGTGACCGCAGGCCATGAAGGACGCGCCTTGTTCGTTCTTTGCAATAACGGGTCGGATTTTGTCAGAAGCATCCAGCGCCAGCATCATCCCGGCCGCGTTCTCCCCCGCGCCGCCATACGCTGCATCAACGCCAATTGTTTCTAAAGCAGCGACAACTGCTTCGTAAACTCGCATAATGTGCTCCAAAAAATTTGAACAATAATTGCTCACGATAACAAAAATTAACGTTTCGCGAAACAGTCTCGGTTCGAATGCACGCAAAAGCAGAGTGCGACCGGCCTGCGAGCCCGCGCAGTCAACCGAAATGCCCCGATCTTGTCGGTTGAAGTTCAACCGATTTGTGCAAAACTGACCAGCGCGGTTCATGCGGACTGCTGGTTGAAGGAGGCCCCGAGTTGCCCGTTTCCATTCGTTTCTGCCTCGGGTTATTCCTGACCTGGTGCGCGCCAGCGTTGGCAAATGACGGGCAATGGCCCGAGCTTCTGACGGACCCCTCCAGCAAGTTCCACGGCCCGGCGGACCTGATCCTGCCCATGCCCTGCGGCGGCGGGATGGCGTTTCAACGCGTGAACGTACCTGTGGATGTTGCAAGCCCGCTGTCCGACAGGCCGTTCCGCATGGGGCAGTCTGATGCCGATACCGCATTCTCGGATTATCTGAAGCCCACATATTTGCGGGGTGCTTTCGACGACCCGGAAACTCAGGTCAGCTATTTTTACATCGCGCGCTATGAACTGAACGAAGGGCAATACCGCGCCATCAACGGCGACTGTGAGGGCGGTTTCAAACCCGTTGACGCCCGTGCCAAAGGCGGGCTGACTTGGTTTCAGGCGGTGGATGTCTCGCGCGCCTATTCCGAATGGCTGATGCAGAACGCGCGCGACAGCCTGCCGAAACAAGGGGACAGGATTGGGTTTCTGCGCCTACCGACCGAGCCGGAATGGGAATTCGCCGCCCGTGGCGGGGCCAAGGCGGATGCCTCGGTCTTTGCGGCGCGGCGCTTCTTTTCCGAAGGGTCTTTGACGGACTATGCGGTCTATCTTGCGCCGGGTACCGGCAGCAAGAAACTGTCGATCATCGGCGCGCGCCGCGCCCCGAACCCGCTTGGTCTGTTGGACATCTATGGAAATGCCGAGGAACTGATGCTTGAGCCCTTCCGCCTGAACGCCATCGGTCGCACCCACGGCCAGCCCGGCGGGGTTGTGACACGGGGCGGCTCGGTCGATCAGGAGGACGCCCAGATTTATACGGCGCGGCGGAATGAATACCCGATGTTCAGCAACCTGACCGGCAAAGCGCTGGCCGGAGAGTATTTCGGCGTCCGGCTGGTGATCAGCGCAACCGTTGTTTCGGAAGACCGGTATGACGCCATCCGCACCGGCTGGACTGAGGAGGCTGACAGGTCAACAGAGTCCGAGGCTGATCCGCTGTCCACGCTCAAAGCGCTGCTGGAAGAGGAAGTAGACCCCCGCCGTCGCTCGGCACTGGGGGACTTGCAACTGGAATTCCGCATCGCGCGGGAAGAGGCGGCTGAGTCCCTGTCCCAGGCGGCCAAGTCCACATTGCTCAGCGGCGCGGCTTTTGTCGAAACGTTGATCGAGGGCAGCCGGGAAATCCGGCAACTGGAGCGTGACAGCCGCAGGCTGCTGGACACTGTGCAGGTCACGGTGGGCGATCAACGGGCGCAGTTGATGCAGACGTTGAACTTGAACCTCGACCGGTTGGACGCGCTGCGGGCCAGTCGCGACACGTATCTGCTGTCTTACCGGGCCGCACTAGAAACGCTGGGATCAGATGTTGAGACCGAGATGCGTGAGACCGCCTATTCGGTGCTGGCGCAGGACCTGGCCGAGGCTGAGCAGCTTCAGCTTCTGGACATGCTCAACCGGTTCTGGGACGACATGGGCGTGTATCTGGAGTCTCCGGACATGGAAAAAGACCAACTACTGCAGATCGCGATACAATAGCGCAGGTCAAGCCACGTAAGTGGTTGGTTTTTCGCAATGCCCTGCGCCGATGCGAATCATTTTGAGACCTCAGTTCAGATTGCCGCCGACTCCCTTTTAACGAATGTCGCGCCCTCAAAACCAACTCTAACAAGAATCACGGACGCGTGAGCACACCAGGGAAACACACATCGAGAGCGTGTTTTTTCAATTTCTTAACAAAGGCTTAAATGACGGAATCGGCCCAGGAACCTTGCCTGGGCCAAACAACCCGCTAGAAATGGTTGGATGCAATGCGGTGACATTTTTTGTAACATGCATTGAATCACATGTTTACGTAAATATTACGGTGCAACGTATTTGGTATGGAGGTAACTGAAATGCGGTTTCAGTTTGTTAGTAAATCAATCGGTGGCGCGCTTCTGGCCTCCATGTTCATCACCACCGGAGTAAGTCGCGCTCAGGCTGATCTTGCGGATGTTATCATCGGCGCGGGTGCGGCGGCCATTATCGGATGTGCCTCGGGTGCCCTGAATTGTAAGGGCAAGCAGCAAAGACAGCGGACAACCCGTACTCAGCCCCGCGCGACCGTTAATTCTGCGGCACGTCAGCAGAACCGTCAGATTCAAACCGCGCTGAACGGGTTTGGCTGGAATGCAGGTACCGTTGACGGCGTGATGGGGAACCGAAGCCGTGCGGCGATCCGGGATTATCAGGGATACATGGGCTACCCGCAGACCGGGCAACTGTCGGATTGGGAACGCCAGAACCTGATCGACGGCTGGCAGAAATATCAGGCCGGTGCCGGTGGTGCCTATCCGCGCACCATGGCCGCTGAAGGTCCGCGTGGACTGCTGAATATTGGCCGTGATCCGAACTATGCGGCGCGGTATGGGGATCTGGTGGGCACAAATTACGGTGCCAACAACGAAGGTACGATCAACCGCTGGGGCGACAATGGGACTCAGAACGCGGCCATTCAGCCTCAGACGCAGGTGCCTCAGGTCCAGCCCGTAGCGCCGCAGCCTCAGGGCGGTCAGGTGATCGGGAATGCCGGTGGCGCGGTGCCCAAGCTTAAACCGTTGCAGCCTCTGGGTCAGGTTGCGGCCTCGGCGGCGGCCCGCTGCGAGTTGGTGGATCAGACCACGCGCATTCAGGGCGGCGTCGTTCAGGCAACCAACATGACAGACCCCAACCAGGCGCTGAGCGAGAAGTTCTGCGAAGCGCGCGGATTTGCGATCACGCAGGGCGGCACAGTAGCGTCGCAATATGCGGTTTCTGAAAATGAAATGACCGCGCTGTGCGAACAGATTGCCACAGGGTTTGGCGACACGATTTCAGGTCTTGGAAACGCCGCTCCGGCACAGATCATTCCGAGCGTTCAGTCCACAGCACAGCAATTGGGCCTGAGCGATCCTGCGACGATGGGCGTCTACGGGCAGATTTGTATCGGCATCGGCTATCGCCTCGACAACGCGGAAATGGCTCTGGCGGGTGCGCTGACGATGATGGCAGCCGGGAACGAGCCTTACGGCGAACTGGTCGGGCACCATCTGCGTGAAGGTTTTGGCGTACAGACCTCTGCCACAGCGGCAACACCTTGGTACGTGAACGCGATGGATTCGCTTGAGCGCGGCGCAACACCGGTCTTCGTGCCCAGCACGACGCCCGAGCGCATTCAGGTCATCCGCACCGCGTTGCAGGTCCAGAGCCAGCGCGCAAATGGTGGCAACCATACGTTGCCGAAAGTTGTACCGGTTTCGAACACGCTGCCGGCCCTGACGCCGAAGAACTAAGCGGTATCGACAGACGTTGCATAATGGTCAGCCTTCGGGCTGGCCATTTTCCTTTGGGGCACGGTCAACCGCCGCCAATCATCAGAAACGGGGCCCATACAGACGGGTGCGCATTGGTCAGCAAAGACTGATCGCGCGTCTGATCTTCTGAGAGTTCCAGCATAGCACGGCGCAACGCCTCGGCCTTGCCTGTCCCGGTCTGCGACAGGCCGACCGTGCGGGTAATTAGCCGCTCAGCCGCCTGATCATCCACCCGCCAATGTGAGGCCAACACGTTGCGCGCACCCGCCGCGAAAAACCCCTGAACCAGCCCGCCCAGCCCTTCACCACCAAGCGTGTCCTCGCCTGCGGTGTCACAGGCCGAAAGGATGACCCAGTCGGCATCCAGGTTCAGCCGGGCGGCCTCGGACGCCGTCAAAAGACCATCGCGATCACCGGTCAGATCGTCTCTCGCAGTCAAATCGGGGGTCAGCGCCAAGGCCGGTTCCGACAACCCCTCGAACGCGCCGGACAGCAGGCCATGCGTTGCGAAGTGCAAAATATCCGCCTGCGCCAATACGCCTGCGTCATTGAGCGCCTTGATCTGAACCTCGTTCGCTGCTGCACCCAGCCGGACCTCGCTGCGGCCAATGCCGAACACGTCGGCCAAGGTTTCTATTTCACGCCGGGTTCCGGGCAAGGCCGGTAAAGCACTGACCGCTTTCATCCGCTCGGAAGCAGACCGCAGCATGACCGTATCCGTGCTGGGCAAGGCCGCATATTGCGCACCGGAAAACTCTGGCGCGCCGATCCCGACATAGGCCAATCGTCCGGCTTGGGGTGGCTGTGTCCGCCCCGCGCGCAGCGCTTTTAGCGCGTGTACTGAGGGAACGACCTGCAAGGCTCGCTCATGCCCCAGCCACCGTATCCGGCGCAGTTCTTCCGCAGTACGACGCAGCACCGGGGCGTTGGCGCGATCATCGCTTGCAATCAGGGCCGCAAAAGGGATGCCCATCGTCTCGCCATAGGGCACCAACGTCCAGACCGGCTTGGAATCGATCAGGGCCGCGATCTCAGGTTCACCGAAGAAGGCTTCATGCAGACGCTGCGCGGCATCAAAAGCGAAAGGCGCTGAAAGCCTTGGTTCCGCTTCTGAGGTCTCCTGAACACTCGCCAGCGGAGCCCTGAGCGCTGCCATCCGGTCAGACCCCTTCGGGTCGAGCGATTGGTGTAGGGCGCTTATGTCCTGAACAACCTGCGACCAATCCAACGGTATCTCGGCCAACACCGCTTTTTCCTGAGTAACTGCCAGCACCAAACCTTTGACCGCGTCTTCACTGGCACTTTGGGTCGTTGCGGTCAGAAGCGTGATCAGGGCCTCATCTGGGTTCAGAAGGTTCTTCTGCACGTCGATCAGGTCCGCCGGGGCCGGAATCTGCCATTCGAAATACTGGGCGAAATTGGCGGACATTCGGGATCGCAAACGGTCGAGGTCCGTATTCTGCCCTTCTGCGGGCGCGTTCAGAACCGCCTGCTGCCACTCCGCCGCCAGCTTGACGAGTTCCGGGTCTTCAGCAGCCTCGCGGATCGCTGCGCGTGCAACCGCCACCGACGCCGGGCCGTATCCGGCCAGTTGCATCGCCTCGAAAGCCATTTGGGTCAACCGCTCTTTTTCGGCAGATGTACCGCCTTCAGCCGCGCGCAACACCGCCGAGGCGTAAAGCTCTCCATAAACTTGCCCCTGCAGGTTCAGCGCCGTCGCGCTGAGCTGTCCTTCCAGCCATTGGAGACCGCGCAGATACAGCAAAAGCGCATCGGCGCCCTCACCAAATACCTGCGCCGCAGAGGCGTAGCGCCCGCTTTTCAGCAAAGCCGAACCTTTGGCATCGGCCAGCTTGTAGTCGATTTCCGGGTCGGTCACGGGGCGCTCTGCCCGGCGCTTGTTGATTTGTGCATCGATCACAGACAGCGCGCGGTCAAACTGCCCCGCTTCCGACAGATAAAACGCATAGCTGAGGTGCGAGGCATAGGCTTCGAACCGCGTGCCGTGCCTGCTTTCTTCATCAGCGAGGCGACGCAATACCTCCAGATCATCCGGCGTCGGTCTTTTGCCTTCGTCGGTTCCGTCCCAAAACACCGCGTGACTGCCGGAAGTGGGCAACGCGGCAACCTGAATTTCCTTGTCTTTCGCCTGAATTCTGCGGGCTTTGACACGCAGAGTTTCCCGGTGATATGGCCCCAGTTCCTGCGTCATGATAGCGATCGAAAGCTCGTAAAGCGGTTTGGCTTCGGCAAACATCAGGCGGTAACTGACCAAGAAATCCGCCAGCGAGAACAAAATCTCGGCCCGGCGTGTCGGCGGCGCGGCTTGAGGATGCTCGGTTGTCAATTCCAGCGCTTCCAGAAGCGCCTTTTCGTAATTGTCCAACTCGCCATTGGCCAGGTTGTGAGCGGCCAGATTCAGCAGCGCATCCAGTCGAACGGAGGGGTTCTCGCTGGTGAGAGCCGCATCCGTGATCTGGCGGTTCAACGCGCGCGCGGCGAACTTACGGCCTTCAGCACGCTCGATCTTTTCAAGCGTTCGGCGGGCGAATTGCGTCACGTCATGGCCCGAAGCCAGGCTACGCAGCGCGTCGTCCAAAACGGCCTGCGTGACGGACCGGCCCTCGGTCAACTCCCCCGCGCCTTCCAGGGCCATGCCATAGCGCAGACGGGCGTACAGCCCCTGTTCGGTGTCCGACGCGCCCTGCCTCTGGTCCATGTCAACAACCCGCCGGGCCGGGCCCAGCGCCGCTTCGAATGCACCCAGTTCCGTCAGCGCACTTGTCAGACCCACAAGCGCCAGTCTGAGTTTCTGGCCGTTGTCGCCGCCTTCCTGCGCAGCGTCAACTGCCGCTTGGAACGTTCGGCTCGCCTGCTCGGGGTCGCCCGTGGTCTGCTGCGCCATGCCGACCAGAATGGCGGTGTCCAGACCTGCAGGGCCGGCCAGTTGCCCCATACGGTCGAGATCATCCAGTAACTCCTGCCCCACCTTCAGCGCCGCCGGAGTTCGGCCCAGTACCAACAGCAGGCTTCCGTATTCGTAGCGAACGTAAAGACCCTGCTGGCTGGTCCAAAGACCTTCGGAGCTCGCCGCGCCAACAGCTTTCTTATAAGCGCGTTCCGCGCCTTCGGTGTCGCCCATGTGGAACAGCATCTCGGCCACAAGACCATATTGCGACACGCCGCTCGCCCCTTCTGGGCGCTGGCCCTGATCAATCATCTGCTCAAGTTGAACGGCCAGTTTCCGGGCGGTCGCGAAGTCCTGTGCGACAAGCGCCTGAACGGCTTGCTCGCGCAACGTCTCCACCCGGGTCTGTGCCGTCAGGGGCTGACTTAACAGCAGCAGGGCGCAGACACATCCTATCAGCCCGACACGTGCCCTCATCCCGGTGCCTCGCAATTCGGGCGGGTTGTCTGTGGGACAAACAGCGCGACCCGGCCAGCGCCCGTCCCGGCATTGGTGATCCGCAATCTGGCGCGCGTGCAAGATTCGACCCAGACATCCAGCAAGGCGGCAACCCCTTCAACCCCTGTCTGCGGCTGCGTATCAGCGGCCAGCCCCGTGCCATCGGTCCCGGTCAGGACGACGTCTATGTTAGCACCCTCTGACCCGCGCCACAGACGGGCCTCGACCCAGGTCAGTTCACGGCCCACCAGCACGACCTCCACCTCATGCGCCTCGCCGGGCCCAAGCTCCAGATCCAACCGGGCCGCCCCGCCCAACTGACCACGGGATTTTGAGGCAACAATGGCCTCGAGCAGGTCCGCCCCGCCGGGCATGGCCGCCAGTTCATCGGCGAAGTGAGAGACGGAAAACGGGTCTTCGCGATCCAGCGTGCTGCCTACCTCAAGCAAAACCGACAAGCTGTCGGCTAGTGCATGCGGGTTGCGTGTTTCGACCGCCCAATCCGCTGCGATCTGTGCGCTCTGCCTGCTGTCCAGTGCAATTGCCGCAACGGCCCAGACCATCGAGGTCAGGCAAATCAGGCATAGGACGACTGTTTTGTACCTACTCAGCAACGCGATCCATCCCTTCTTCCCCTACCGTTTTCAACGGCATGATCACGGCCCCGCTTTGGCGCAGGACCGTATCCCCGATCGAGCGGCGCGCGGATTTTCCAAACCCGGCCTCGGTCAGCAGCGCGGTCAAGGACGCGGGGTCTGCCGATCTGGTGGCGGGCGGCGCAGCAGGGGATTGAAGATACCGGAAATCGACCGGAACAGCACCCGCAACGCCGCGCTCGGCCAGTATAACAAGACGCATCGGCCCCGTAGCAAGCGGTGAACCATCGGGCGTTTGCGTCGCCTCGACATAGCCGAGGGTATCTGTTTCACCGGCCTCGATACGCCAGCCGCCCTTCGCGGCATCGCGATATCCGGACAGGAAATACACCTGGTTGTCGGGCGCAACATAAAGCGGTGTCAGATCGACCGGCCATGGGTTGCGGTTTTGAACGGTGACGGAAACCGAGTCGCAATGAAAAATATGCGGGATACCTTGGGTCGGGGCCTGCGAAGCGGTGGGTGTGGTCGTGCATCCCCCGCCCTCACCCGCCTGCCCGGCGCGCAGATGCAGGCTGACAATCAGGTTTTGGGCAAGCTCCGTTGTCTGCAGAGACTGCGCGACCGAAACCAATGATCGCGATTTCGCATAGTGCTGCAGCATGTTCTGCAACCGAGGCAATTGCATCGGATCAACCGGAACTGTCAGCGCCTGCCGCGCTCCGGGAGCAGCTGGGTGCAGGGCAAGTAGATCATCTTTGGCGACAATACGCAGGTCTCCACGCTCTTGCTCAAGACGCAGGCGGGGGGCCAAATCCGCGATCATCTGCGCGATGTCCTCTGACATCTCGGCATCGACGCCGGACAAGGACAGCACGACTGAGAAAGAAAAATCCGCTGGCCGCGACTTTACTTCAGCCGCAAGTACAGGCGCGCGGTCTTGCAACCAGCGCAGGCGAAAACGGGTCGGATCCAACCCTTCGGATGACAGTTTGTCGTCCAGTTCCGGCAGCGCCCCGGCGGGAACCGAACCGGTGCTGTGCGTCAGGGACACATCGTTGACTGTCACCTCGAACAGGGGCATTTCCGTCTGACCCAGTATGGAAAACACTGTGCCAGGGGCTACGCCATCAATCCGGCCAGCCGCGACGGTGATTATTTGGTCAATGGAAACAGCAAAACGGGCCGTACCCTCAGCCCGTTCCGCAAATGCATGCGCAGCGCCCATAGCCCCTTCGAATTGCGGATCGGCCCACCCATTTCCAATCGTCCAGATGGTCGACGTCATATGCCGCGCAAGGTCCGAGAAGGTGGCGGCCCGCCCCTCTCGGATTGCACGGGCCAGCGCCCATGTCAGCAGACCGTGGGGCGTTTCGGACCCTGCGATCTTAGCCTCATAGGCCAGCGCCCCCGCAGCCGCTCCATAGAACCCTATGAATTGCCCCGTGCTCTGCGCGCCGTGTGGCGAAATGTCGACCAGCGTCTCCGCCCTGGCCACGGGCGTCGTGTCCGGCGTCAGGTTGACGAACCTTGCCACCAGATCAGTCCCGGCGTCGCGGCGAAAACTGCCCGAATGGCAGGTATCGGCAATCAGCCAGACATGCGCCCCGGCCGCGATCATCTGGTCGATCTTGCCCCCGATTTCATCATCCAGAATAACGTTCACTGGCACACCATCCGCGCCAAGGCTGAAATCCGCAGGCAGGAACACCTCGTCAAAGCCATCGATTTCACCAGACGCCGCGCCTGCGGGTATCTGCGCCCCGTGCCCTGCCAGATAGACGGTAATCCGATCACCGGGCTTCGCGCCTTCAGCAAGCCGGTTCAGCGCGGCAAGTATGTTGGCGCGATCCGGAAGACCTGGCGTGATCCCATCGGTGGTAAGGAACTCGGGCGCGTCGGTCAGAACGGTGATCTGTTCCGCCTCCACCCCCATATCGACAAAAACCTGCGTCATCAGGGCCACGTCCGGTCCCGGTCCACCCAGCGTGCCAAAATCCCGCGTCTGATCGCCGGAATAGTTCATGACGCCGATCATCAACGCCTTATGCTCTGCATGGACAGCCTGCGCAAAAACGCAAGCCAACGCGGTGAAAAAAAGCGCCAGCCGCCTCATTGCGCTGCTGGGTGGGTCTGGATCACAACCCATGTTTCTGAGGGGATCGTCACCTGTCCCTGCAAGAGCGACGGATCACACAGCCACACAAACCCATCTCGGCGGCAGGCGACCCCAAGCCCCTGATCCAGTGACCCGCCAGACTGCGAGGCGAAAGCGGCAATCCCTTGCGCGTCAGGCACCTCGAATGTGCTGCCATCCAAAATCCATATCATGCCCTGTTGCGACGGAGCCGATCTTTCGCCAGCTATCTTATCGAATCGGGCGATCAGAGCCGGATCGCCACGGGCGAGAAACCGGGCCTCGGCCCGATACTGCTCCAGCAATCCCGCCGCAGCCCCGCCTTGCGGAGCATAGGCCGAGATCATTTCCAACGCCGACATCAGCAGAGGAGCGTTTTCATCCTCTACCGCAGTTTCCGCCAGAACCAGACCCGCCGCGACGCGGGCGACAGGATGATCGGATTGCGCGAAAGCTGCGGTGCAGAGGAAGAAGCCAAGGACGGTCGAAACGATGTGCTTGCTAGTCATCACCGTCCTCCGCAGGTTGGGGCAGCGCCGCGCCGTGCACATATGCGGTGACGCGGGTTCCGTCTTCGCCTGCACCCAATTCTGCCTTAAACCCATGCTTTTGCGCAATAGCCTTGACCAGCCCAAGGCCCAGACCATAGCCCGGATTCTCGGCGCTTTGGGCGTAGCGGTCGAATGCGTTTTCGGTGAACCCCTCCGGTAACGACCCGTCATTGGATATCCTCAACTCAAATTGCCCGGCCCGCCGTTGCAGATGCACCGAGATACCCGAATTGGCGGGCGCGTATTTCACCGCATTGGACAGGAGGTTGGCCAGCAGCAACTCCAGCAAATGTGTATTGCCCGCAACGCGCACCGATTTGTCGATCCGCACAGTCAATTCGCGGCCCTGCGCGGTCAGATCTTCCTCGAAGTCATAAACAAGGTCTTCGAGGATATCACCCAAGGCGACCTCTGGCTCGAACTGGATATCCGCATCCGCCTGCAAGCGAAACAGTTGCATGATCGACTGCAGGCGTGCGTCGGCGGCGTCGATGCCCATGTCGATGCGTTGGGCCTGTGCGCGCCTTTCCTCATCCGTCTCCGCACGCACGATCTTGCGGAGGCCACTGCGGATATTCTGCAACGGGGTTCGCATTTCATGCGCCAGATGCGCCGACAAGGCGCGCAGATCGGCAAAAAGCTCATCGATCTTGGGCAGCGCCGTGTTCAATTGCCGCGCCAGTTCGCGCAGCTCGGGTGCGGGGTTTTCATCTTCGAACCGAATGCGGGTCTCGCCCGAGGAATAGCGGTCGAGCAAAGTGTTGATGCGCTGCAGGTTGCGGCGATAGCGTTGCCAGTGCGCGACCTGCAGCAAAACCATCAGCCCGCAGACAAACAGCGAGATAAAGCCGGTGGCCAAGGCAAGCCGCCGGGCGCGTTTGGCCTCGGCACTGGGGGCTTCGATACCGAATACAAGCGCCACGTCACCCATAGGCAAGGCCCAGTCACTGGACGCCGCAGCCACATCGACCGAGCGCAGGTCCAGATTGATCCCGTCAACGGTGGCCTGCGTCGCTTCTTGATCAAGCTCCGCCGCTGCCCCGGGCGTGGTTTCCAGCAACACGCGCCGCTTGCCGCCACCGATTTGCCAGAGCGCCAGTTCCAACCGGTCCGTTCCCGGGAGAACGATGTTGCGCGACCGGTCAAATGCGGTGGCCAGCCCGCTGACCCCGGTGTCTTCGAGGATACGCAACATCTGCGCCTCGACGCTTTGCAGAGCCCTCTGATCCGCCCTGTCGGCGGCCGTAAACACCGAAACGCAGAAGACCGCAGCCAGCATCAGGTACACACCAAGCGCGGCGTAAAACAGCCCCTGCCCTGTCACCATGCGCAAGGGCTGCGGAAAAGCTGCGGCCCGTTTGTTCACGGTCCCGATCCTATGGTCGGAGGAATGCGCAACAGTTCTTCAGACAGAAACACATAGGCGTCGCCATCGGTTGCCAGAAACTCTGGGTACTCTTCGCCGCGCTCACCAAGCGCTGACTTGAAATCGCGCACCAGCCTGTGCCGCGCGGCTGTCACCGGGTTCGAGCCCACATCCATGAACGTCTTCTGCCAGACATCCAGATAGATCATCCGCTTGGGGATCGGCAGGCCTTCGCGTTCGGCCAGATAGATCAGCATTTCGCATTCTTTTGGCCGAAGCTCGACCCGTGTGCCACGCCAGCGCACTATTCTGTCCTTACGATTGATCTCGAGCGGGCCGAAGACCATCGTTTCCTCAGAGATCAAAGGGCGCAGCAAAACCTGAACACGGGCGCGCAATTCGCCCTCGTGCACCGGTTTGCAGATGTAGTCGTCTGCACGGGCCGTTTCGAGACCGCGAATTCTGTCCTCGATGGAATCCAGCGCAGTGAACAACAGCGCCGGAATGCGGATCCCGAGGTCGCGCAACCGGCTGATGAAGGTCAGACCATCGCCGTCGGGCAAGCCGCGATCAACGATCAGGGCATCGACCGGCCCGGCCTCGAACCGATCCTGCGCCTCTTTCAGGGTGCGGACGCGGGTTGCGTCCATTCCGGCGTCGCGCAGCACGTCGATGGCCCAGTCGCCGATTTCCTCTTCGTCCTCAACGATCAGAATGCGCGGAGACTGAGCCTGCAGTTTGAGCGCCTGAACACGGGTCAGAAACTCTTCATCCGTTCCATCCGCTGACATGACGTCGCTTGCGCCAAGGGCAAGCAGCGCGTCGCGCCGGTTGCGGAAGCTGACCCCGTGCGACAGGGAGAACAACACCAGTATCCGGGAGGCGGTTTGAGAGACCTCGGTAAGCCGGGCATCCACCTCTTGATCCGATAGCGTTTCCGCATCCAGAACAGTCACAGTCCCTTCGCCCTCATTGACGACAGACAGCTTCTGTGCGCTCAGTATTTCGACACGCGCGGATTTCTTTTCAGGAATGCCGCCCAGATATGAGACATCAATTGTGTTCATGCTAAAATTCCCAACTGCCCAAATGGTGCGGAAATGGAATTATCTGTCAACCGTTTCAGGGGCTAATACGTCACCGGTCAGCGGCAGTGGCTCTGAAATTAGCTGTTCAGCCAAAAGGCCAGCGGCTTCGAATAGCCGCTCTTTACCCGCGAAATCCGCGAATTTCCGCATATCGCTTAACTCACCGGGTTTCAGGGGAAAGGACAGCGCCTCGAAAGTGTTGCGGGTCAGGCTCATGTCGTAGTGATCGTGCTGCAAGGACGGGCCGAACATCTGCGCCATGTCGCGCATCAGTTCCTGCGACAAGGCCTCGGCATCCTTGATCAGGCCGAACAGACCACGAAAGGCACGCAGGACCGAGACCCGGTCCACCAGGTCTTTACCCGAATAGGTCGGCCGCGAACTGCCGGTCCCGAGCGAGATCAGAGCCGCCCGGCGCGCGCCCGCTTCGCGGGTCAGTCGGGTCAGCAGATAGGACGGGTCGTTGAACAGGCTGAAACCGCCATCCACCAGCCGGGTCTTACCCAAGCCCCGCAGGTCCAGCGTGATCGGAGAAAACAGCCCCGGCGCAGCAGTGCTGGCGCGCAACAGGTCAGACAGGGGCTGCTTTTCACGGCGAATTTCTGCGGACAAGATCGTATCGGTATCGCTGTCAACTGTCGTAAAAGCAACGGCTTTTCCGCGTTGAAGGTCTTTGGTCAGTACTGTTAGATCGCATTCCAACTGGCTGCGGTCCAACAGACGTCCCTGGGTGCGTTGTTCAAAGAAACTGTGCAGCAATTCGCTGTCAAAAACGTCGTGCAACAGGGGAACGGCACGCTTGCGCCGCTTGAACCCACGGGGCACGTCGCGCAGATAAAAGTCGGCGATATCCTGGGCAGACAGGCCAAGGGCGACCCCGGCGGCAATGACCGCCCCGGTCGATGTGCCTGCGACGGAATCGAAGCTGTCGCACAGCCGGTAGGCAGGGCCGTAGGCGTCTTTTCCAAGCGCCTCGAAACGCATCAGCATGGCGGCTGGGATTACCCCAAGCAGGCCGCCTCCGGAAACCGACAAAAGCGTCTTTTGAGTTTCGTTTCTTTCTGCTGTTTCAAAGTCGAACATGACCCAAATCCCTTACGAGTTTACCAATTGATAATTTCGTAGCGGTTACGGTTAGCCGTTTGAAATGACAGCTTTTGTAATCGGGTGGGCATGACATTTTTTGTAACTGATCGCAGTCGCAGAATTGCGTTGACCAATAGGGATGAGTCACGTTTACTGACTTTCGATTTGTAGGGGGTGTTTTCGTTTTGCTCCGAATTGTATCGGTCTTTTTTGGTACTGCATTGCTAGTCGCAATTGTCGCCTGGTCCGCCGCCGCGCTGGTACCGGCATGTGGTGCCGGGGATCGCGTTGCAGCCACATGGTTCGACTGGTGCCCCGTAAACAAGGCCGAACAGACCGAAGCGCGCTTGGCGGTTCTTGAAGGTCAAAACAAGATTTTGCTTGATCGTATTCTGCAGCGCGAACGTGAGCTTGCCCTGATACAATGCCAGCCCGAGGAGCCCCAACAGGCGGCCCTGCCGGAACCCGCCCCGCTGCCCGAAAAGATCGACCGTGGGGATTGGGAAGGTCGGCGCATCGGCTTGCTTGAAGGGTGTTGGGAACTGGATTCGAGTTTCGTGACAACCAACCGCACCACAGGCGTTGAAACGACATATAACCAATGGATCATGTGTTTCGACGCAAACGGTGTTGGCCGTGAAGAGATGCGCGCCGCCAACGGCAATAGCTGCGAGGGCCCTGTCACGGGCGCGTTTGACGGCAGCGGTGCGCTGATCATTGAAGAACCCGGCGATCTGGCCTGCAGCGATGGCGGCTATATCTACCGCCTGCGCAGCAGTTGCGAGTTGAACGAGGCCGGCACGGCAAACTGTGTCGTGACACAACCCGAGGTCGGAAGTTCCGCAACCGTAGAATTCCGCCGATCCACAAGAGGCAACTGATGGCCGAACATTTTTTGACCAAAACACAGATTGAACTGAAACAATGCCTCGAGGTTGATGGCGAACTGGCGATTGAGGCATTCCCGGCCCTGCAGGACGCCCTGAAAGCTAACGGCGGGGATGAGGCCGCCCAGCTTTTTGCCGAGCCTTTGCTGAGCCGCGGCAACGATCAGGTTGCGCCGTCTGTTTCGTGGTACACAAACGTTCAGGGCAACGCGACGCCATTCGGGCGGCTGGATGATGCCTCGCAAAAGGCACTTTCGGCAGAACTGACGCGCAGACTGGAACCGCTTCGGTCCGCTTTGGGAGATGAAAACAGCGGCCTGCTGGGCAGTGCGTTGCATATTTCCGATCTGAACGATGTGTGGTCCGTGGATGGCACACCGGTCATTATCAACTGGGGCATGATGCCCGCGGGGTCCAAGCACGATGCGGAGACACGGAAGGCGCATTATGCCCAGACCCTCGGGCGTTTTCTGCCGCTGGCGGCCCCCGTGGCTGCGTCGGCGAGTGAACCGCCTGAGGTGACCGCGTCGCCTCAACCTTCGCAGGCCCCCGGCCCGGCCTCGACCGCACCACCGGTTGGCGCAACAGGAAGCGCTGCCCCTCCGCCCCCGCCCCAGGCACCGCAGCCCGTGGCCGCAGCGCCGCAGAGGGTGCCTTTGTGGGCCTGGCTGCCGCTGTTGCTGTTGGTTCTGATTGCGGGTGTCGTGTTGATCTGGCTGCTGATCCCCGGCAACCGCATCTTTCCCGAACAGGCAGGCGACAAGGCCATCACCGATGAGGCCGCGCTGGCCGCAGTGGCAAGCGCCAACAAGTCGCTGGAAGAACGGTTGGCCACGTTGCAAACCGCCATCGACGGCGCGGTATGCGAGGCGGACGGCACGCTGGTGATGCCCAACGGGCGCACAATCGAGGGGCTGCTGCCGCCGAACCCCAATGATCGCACTGACATCCCCGGCGCGGTCCGGCCCGCCGAGCGGACAGCCATTTTGCCCCCCGATCCCGAACGCGTGCAGGTTCCGGACTCGGACGGCCCGAAAGACACCAAATCGCTGCTGGCCTATATCGAGGAACGCACCGCAATTGTGCTGGCCCCGTCCCCGGCGGGTCTGGGCAGCGGCTCTGGGTTCTTTGTGGGCCCCGATCTGCTGGTCACGAATTACCATGTCATCGCGGCCCCCGGCTCGACGATCTATGTGACAAACAACGCGCTTGGCTCTCTGCGCGAGGCGCAGGTTCTGAAAACACTGGGCCCGTTGGAAGCGACCGGAGGGGACTTTGCCCTGTTACGGGTCGAAGGGGCACAGCAGCCATCCTTCAACGTACTGGATTCAAACGAATCCCTACGCCTGCAGTCTGTCATCGCAGCCGGGTATCCCGGTGATCTGCTGCAAAGCGACGCGCGGTTTCAGCAATTGCGGGCGGGCGACCGGACAGCGGTTCCGGAACTGGCCGTCACGGATGGAACGGTTTCGACCGAGCAGCAAATCAACCCGCAGTACAAGGTCGTGGTTCACTCTGCGCCGATCTCGCGGGGCAACTCGGGCGGGCCGCTTGTCGACATGTGCGGTCGTCTTGTCGGTGTGAATACGTTTGTCAAAGTCGGACCGATGCGCAGCCTGAATTTCGCGCTGTCCACCCCCGACCTGATGCGATTTCTGACCGATACCGGCGCGCTGCCGACAGTTGTGACCCAGAACTGTGCGCCGCAGATTCAGCGCCCGCTGCCGCCGGACAGCGCGCAGGCTTCGGGAACGCCGGAAGGCACCGCCGAGCCTCTGCCAAAACTTCCAGCGCTGACGCCGCAAAGCGAGTGAGTTGGCGTAATGTTTGAAGCTTTCCTCGCAAACACATCGACGCAGGGCCTGTCCCCGCTTGGAACCGCACCGCAACGGTCGTTCGAGCTGATCACCGGCACCGTGCGCGACAAGCTGGGTGAGCGGCACGCTGCCCTGTTCGCCGAACCGGTGGCGACACAATATGGCGACCGGTTCGACTGGTACGCGACCACCGCTGGCGCGCCGCGTCAGTTGGACAGTTTCGACGAAGATACGCGCGCCGAGATTGAAGCCGATTTTCAATCACTCCTGTCCGATATCACCGACTACGGCCAGTCTCTGCTGGACAGCAAGGACCCCGACCAGCAGCGTCTGGGTGAGGCTTTGTGCAACGCCGTGCAGCATCCCGGACCTGACTGCGTTTATGTGTTAGAGGACGGCGACGCCAAACAGCCGGTCATGCTGAACTGGGCCTGGGTGTCCGACAATCAGGCCGCCGTGACCGGAGATCTGAGCGGGGCCGAAGGGGCCGCGCGAGCCCAGAAGAAAGCGGCGGCGCAAGCTGCGGCGACGGCGGCCTCAGCCGCCCAGCCAACCGGTCAGGACACAGCACCTGCAGCCGTTGCTACCGCAGACCGAGGTCCCGTCAACCTTTGGTGGCTGATGTGGTTTGGCTGGTTGCTGTTGCTGCTGATGATCGCCGCGATATGGTATCTGATGGTTGAAACCTGCGCCCTGCGCCTTCCGGGTGTTGAAAACTATTGCCCGCCTCCGGCCGCCGAAGCTTCGGAAGAGGAGCGCCGAACCCTTTGGCTGCGCGACCGGATCGCAAGTCTGGAACGGCAAATCGGCATTGCCGACCGGGCCTGCCAGCCTGAAAAGGTATTGGCCCCGATCCCGGACCCGAAAGACCGGACCGAGGCCGCCCCCGATGTCGATAGCAACAGGCTGACCGAACGCGGCGCGCGCGAGGGGAAGCTGACGATTTCGCTGCTATGGGACTCGATTGCCGATCTGCACATGGACGTGCGATGCCCAAACAGCCAGATCATCAATTACGACAACCGGTCTGCCTGCGGCGGAACGCTCGATATCGGCGGCAACCACGATATTACCACGGCCCTGCCCAACGCAATCGAAAGCATGTATTTCGACGCCCCGGCGGACGGGACCTATTTCATATCAATCTCTCTTTACAACCCACATGGCCAAAGCACGACGCAACCGTTTCGCCTGCGGGTCAAAGAGGGCAGCAAGATCAAGACGTTCACAGGCTCGGTTTCGCAGAACCAACCGGCCTGGACCGCGATATACGAAGTCGGAAAGGGTAACTGATGCTCAGAGATCGCAAGCCACAAATTCGTAAACTCGCGAATTTGCGCGATGAAATCACTCTGATCCCATTCTCGGGCACGCAGATGCTGGATTTCGGCTTTGACATTGCCAAGCTGGAAATGCGCCCGCTGCGGTATATCGAACGCGTGACGGGCGAGCAGGATGGTGAGAAGATCCTGACCCTGTTCCCTCTGTCCGGCGACGATACCCGCGATGCCGAGGTACTGGATGCGCGGCAGGACGATGATGATGAATACTCGGTCCGCGTCACCGCTGCGCTTGATCCGTTTCTGGACAAGTGGGTGCCCATTCCCTTCCTGCGGCAGAAAAGCCAGCGCGGCCATGCGGGTGAGTTGCAATTTGATCCCGGCCCGACAAGCTGGGCGCGTATGCGCACGGTTGAACTGGCTGAACCCGACCCGGAAACCGGGCATACTCACCGGATTCAGATTGCGCTGGACACCGCTTTGGTCGATCTGCAGCAGGATGTGAACTATGTCGCGCCCGAAAAATCGGACGCCGAAAAGGCCCGCGATTTCCGGCTGGTCTCTGAACCCATCGACATGCGCTGGTTCCTGCGCCGCCCCGAGACGGACGAAAACGGCAACATGCTGGATCATCAGCGCTGGGTCTCGGACTGGCTGAAAGAGCTGTTTCTGGATTTCAAACGCGCCGAACGCCCCGGTCGCCGGTTCGCCGAGGAAGACCTGCCCCACCGGTTCGAGCACTGGGCGCGTTATCTGGCCTATCTGCATGTGGTGCAAAAGGCCGCGAAACCGCCCACAGTGCGCTTTGCCAATACTGTCAGCCCGCGCGATGCGGTGACGCCGGTCAATGTCGATCTGGTGCTAGACGTGGGCAACAGCCGCACCTGCGGTATTCTGATCGAACAGTTTCCCGGCGAAACGCGGGTCGATCTGGCCCGGTCCTTCCCGCTGGAAATCCGCGATCTGAGCCGCCCCGAGTTCCACTATAGCGGCCTGTTCCCAAGCCGGGTCGAGTTTTCGGACGTTCGGTTCGGCGATGATCGCTATGCCAGCCGGTCGGGTCGGCGCAACGCATTTCTGTGGCCCAGCTTCGTCCGCATCGGCCCCGAGGCCGTGAGGTTGGTCCAGGGCGAAGAAGGCACGGAAACGCTGTCGGGCTTGTCCTCGCCCAAACGCTATCTCTGGGACAGCGCCGCAGTTCAGCAGGACTGGCGCTTTCACAACCATATGGACCCCAACAACCTGCCCAAGGCGGTGCGATCTGCCATGCGCCACCTGAACGAGGCGGGCGATGTGATGAAGCAGGTCCGGTATGAGGAAGAACAGCGCCTGCGTCGTCGCGGGGAGACGCCGACGACACCCGCGATCCGCCCGCGTTTCTCGCGCAGCTCGCTGTTTGGCTTTATGATGGGCGAGATCATCGCGCATGCTCTGATCCAGATAAACGATCCTGCGGGCCGGTCTCGCCGGGCGCAATCGGACCTGCCCCGACGCCTGAACCGCATCATTCTCAGCCTCCCGACCGCGACGCCGATCAAGGAACAAGCGATCATCCGATCGCGCACCCAAGGCGCGCTGAGCCTGATCTGGCACCAATTGGGTCTGGACAACGCGCAGAAACCCTATTCGACCAAGCCCGAGGTCAAGGTGGATTGGGACGAGGCCTCGTGCACGCAACTGGTCTACCTTTACAGCGAGTTGACGCAAAAGTTCGACGGACGACTGGACACGTTCATCGACCTCAAAGGCAAGCCAAGAATGGCCCCGTCGGGGGCCGAGGAACCCTCGCTGCGGCTGGCCAGCATTGATGTGGGCGGCGGCACGACCGACCTGATGATCACCACCTACCGGAATGAGGCCAACCGCGTTCTGCACCCCGAACAGACTTTCCGCGAGGGGTTCCGGGTTGCAGGCGATGATTTGGTCCACCGGGTGGTCAGTGCCATCGTCATTCCGCGCATTCAGGAATCCATCGAAGCGGCAGGTGGCGTGTATGTCGCCGAGAAACTGCGCGAATTGTTCGGCGGCGATATCGGCGGGCAGGACCAGCAGGCTGTTCAGCGACGACGGCAATTCTCGCTGCGGGTGCTGGTCCCATTGGCCGAAGCCACGCTGGCCCATTGCGAAACCTCGGAAGAGTTCGAACGTTTCGACCTGCCGGTCGCCCGCATTCTGGGCATGCCGGAACCGGTCGAGCCTGACGAGCAGACGGATGAGGAAGAAACCACCCCCGACACCGCGCCGGAAGTCGACAGCAGCGGCGAGGTGGGCTCGGAAATCCTGTCCTATGTCGAGGACGCCGCCGCCGCCTTGGGCGCGCGGGATTGGAAACTGGCGGACCTGATCCTTACGTCCTCGCGCGAGGATGTGGATGCGATCAGCCGCGAGGTGTTCCAGCGTGTCTTAGGCAATATGTGCGAGGTGATCGACCATTTGGGTGTCGATGTGGTTCTGCTGACCGGGCGGCCCTCGCGCCTGCCCGCCATCCGCTCGATCGTCGAGGAAATGCTGGTGGTTCCTCCGCATCGCCTGATCTCGATGCATCAATACAAGACCGGTCGCTGGTACCCGTTCCGCGACCCGGTTTCGCAGAAGATCGGCGACCCGAAATCGACGGTGGCTGTCGGGGGCATGCTGATCGCTTTGTCGGAAAACCGCATCCCTAACTTCAAGGTCACGACCGGCGCGTTCCAGATGCAGTCTACCGCGCGCTATGTCGGGGAAATGGATATCAACGGTCAAATCCCCGATGCGCGCATTCTGTTCAGCGATGTCGATCTGGATTCCGATGGGTCCAGCAACGACACGGCGACGGTGAACCTGTATTCCCCGGTCTATATCGGCTCACGCCAACTCCCGCTGGATCGCTGGACCACAACGCCGCTGTTCCGGCTGGATTTTGCGGATACCGGCAACCAGACGCGCCCCCTGCCAATCAAGGTCGAGCTGCGCAAGACAGATTTCGACGACAGCGATGGCGAAACCAGCGAAGACAAGCTGCGGCGCGAATCCATGCGCGAAGCGTTTGAGATTGATCAGGTCGAGGATGGCGAAGGCGGCGCGATGAAATCCAGCGAGGTTATCTTGCGCCTGCACACCCTTGGTTTTGAAGATGAATACTGGATCGACACTGGCGTGTTCCAGGTCTGACCAGCATGAACAGATGAGACGATGATATGAGCCAACAAGACGCCCTGTCCTCCCGCTGCACCGACGTCGCGCGCCCTTCGCGCGCCGCGCTGGAATGGATCAACGATCCCGAAAACGAAAAAACCGTCGAAGGCCGGGTCGCCCATCTGCCCAAAGTTCTGCGCAAAAGCGCCCGGCGCGCGGAACGGCTGAGCCGCGCGGCGCAAACCAAGATGAGCGTCAGTGTTTTTGGCCCATCGCAAGCCGGTAAGTCCTTTCTGGTCTCGGTTCTGGCTCGCCCGAACGAAGGGCGACTGGTGGCCGATTTCAACGGGCCGGGCGGAAAGCTGGACTACATCAGTCAGGTCAACCCGGCAGGCGACGGCGAATCCACCGGTCTCGTGACCCGCTTTACCATGACCAAGGCCCCGACCCCGGACGGCTTTCCGATCCAGCTGAACCTGCTGACCGAGGCGGACATTGCCCGAACCCTGATCAACAGTTTCTACGAAGACGGCGACCTGAGCGAAGAACCCCCGACGCCCGAAGCGCTCGAGGCGCATTTCAAGGCGCATTCCGGCAAGGCGCAGGGCGCGCCCACCGGTGGGCTGGACTATGAAGAAGTCTATGAGATCGCTGATTACGTGCAGAAATGGGTCAGCAAGTCGTCTTATGCCTTTAATCTCGGCGGGTTCTGGGACGAGGCGGCGGAACTCGCCCCCCGGCTTTCACCCGAAGACCGCGGTCAGTTTCTTGCGATCCTTTGGGGTGGCTATGAACCCCTGACGAACCTCTACATCAAGCTGTCAAAGGCACTGGCGAGCATCAACCATGCCGAGGTGATCTACGCCTCGCTCGACTCGCTGCAACCGCGCGAGACGTCGATTATCGACGTGAACACCCTGTCGGGCCTGTTCGGCCCTGAAAACGAGGACATGCTGTCGATCCAGACCGCTGCTGGACAAAACGGTCAGTTGAACCGCGCCGTGACCACGGCGCTGGCGGCTGAACTGGTGTTTCCGATGGACGAACAGCCCTCGCCCCTGTTTGCCGAGACCGATCTGCTGGACTTCCCCGGTGCCCGTAACCGGTTCGAAGCGCCATTGTCGGTGACCCTTCGCAACCCCGAGGAAGCGGTTACCAACATGCTTCTGCGCGGCAAGGTGGCCTATCTGTTCGACCGATATGTGTCGAACCAGGAAATCACCTCGATGCTGCTTTGTGTGCCGGACAGCAACATGGAAACGCTCAGCCTGCCGGGGCTGGTGGAACAGTGGATCGAACTGACCCATGGCGCGACCCCAGATGAGCGGGCCAAGAACGACTGTATCCTGTTCTTCGTGATGACCAAGTTCGACAAACACCTGATCGACAGCGCCTCGGGCGCGGAAGATTATGAGCGGTTCGAACGGCGCATGGATGCCTCGCTGCTCAAGGGGTTTGGTAAGGTGCCGACGTCTTGGGTGCATAAATGGGCGGGGTCAGAGCCGTTCACGAACTGCTACTGGCTGCGCAACCCGTATTATCCGATCGAGGCGCTGATCCGGTACGAGGATGATCGCGAGGTCGAAATCATCCCCGAAAAGGTGGAACGGGTCTCGCAACTCAAGGCCGGATGTCTGCAGGCAGAGCCTGTGCAGAAACACTTCAAAGACCCCGACCGCGCGTGGGAGGCCGCCCTTGGCCTGAACGATGGCGGCGTGAGCTATCTGATTGATGAATTGACCAAGGTCTGCAAACCGGAAAGCAAACTACGCCAGATCAGCACTCAGGTGGAGGCGGTCGCTGCATCGTTGCATCAGGAACTGGCCCAGTTCTACGTCTCGGACGACGTCGAACAGCGAATTGAAGAAAAACGGGTGGCGGCTGCGGGGATCATCGACAGCCTGGAACTGACCCTATCGAACCACCGGTTCGGGGCCTTCCTCAAGGCGCTTTCGGTGGATCAGGACGCGGTGCAGGATCGGATTTCGCGAGTGCCATCCTCGATCCGTATCACCAACGCGGTGGCGAACGAAGCCCCGAAACCGGCTGCTGCAGCGGCCCCGGCCGCCACCACCGCGCGCCCTACCCGCCCCGGTGCACCGCTGCGCCCCGGCGCGCCAGCCCGTCCGGCTGCGCCTGCGGCAGAGGCACCGGCGGCACAACAGGCCCCCGCCGAGGAAGAAGTCGCCAAGCCAAAGGCAAACACGATCCGGACCATGACACCGGAGTCCTTTCAGGCGTCGACGGCGGTTTCCGTTTGGATTGAAGAGCTTAACAGGTTCAAGGAAGACGAAGAACGCCTTGCCGTCTACCAGTTGAATCAGGAAAAAGCGGGCGATCTGGTCAACGAAATGATCCATGGGCTGTCGCGCACCAATGTTCAGGACGACATCATGGGGATGCTGCGCGCGATTTCCTATGGGTTGACGGTGGACAAGCAGGCACCCTCGGCGGCGATCGTCTGCTCGGAACGTATCAACAGTTTTGTCACGACGCTTGGCGCGCGGGATGTGCAGGATGGCAAGGGGCTGGATATTGATCTGGGCGATGGAAACAGCCGAAAGGCCTTTGCGCCGCGCATCGGGGCCGGCAGTGCGGAAAGCCTGCCCGAGACGCCTCGCGCGGCAGCAACCGACACCTGGACCGACTGGGTCTTTGCGCTGGACTCGCTGTTCGTTGAGAATGCCAAAGACAGCGACGCGGGCACGGTGAATATCGAACAGAACATCAAACTTGGCGGCGTCCTGACCGAGCTGTCATCAGGAACGGAGCAGCCCTCGTGATCGAGATCAGGCCAGATCCCAAGCATCCGCATGGCGGCTTTGCCGAACTCACCATCTCTGGCGCTGTAGCCGAGAGTGACCCGGTGACGGTTGCGGTGTTCAACAGCTACCAGCAAAAGTGGCTCAGCCCCGAGGGGTGGCAGGCGAACAAGGCCGTCATTCCCGCCCGGTCTGCCACGCAAGACGGCGATGTGCTGCGGCTGATTGTCGGCCCCGAGATCGTCAATCAGATCGAAGAGGACACGCCCATAAAGGTCGAGGTCGGCGCGGGCAGTTGGGATACGTATTGGCCGGATGACATCAACGCCGGACCGGATGAGGCCATCATTGGCGGCATTGGTGGCACTGGCGCAACCCCGGAGGCCAAAGCGCCCACGGTGATGGTCGCCACGCCCGAGGCGGAGAGTTCGGAGTCCGAGCTTTCAGCAACGGAGACGCTTGACGAGGATCAGAAAGCCGAGGCGGAAGAAGAAAGCGCGACCGAGGAAGGCACTGATGAAGGTAAATCCCGCTCATTCGGCCTTTTGGCGGGCCTTGCGGCGCTGGTTTTGCTGCTCGTCGGCGGCGCATATTTCTTCCTGAGCGCATCAGACAACGCAGAGCCCGAGACCGCCGTCGTTGAGCCTGAACAGAACGCCCCCACAAATAACCCGTGCGAACAATCGCAGTTGGCGGAACTGTCGTCGCAGGGCTTCAACGCACTGGCGGGCAAAATCCGCGAGTGCGGCAGCGCAATATCCCCTGACAACGCACTTGGCTTTGTCGAAAAAGCCGCCAATTCCGGCGATGCGGATGCGCTTGCGCTGTTCGGAACGCTCTACGACGCCACCGTGACCGACGACGTGATCGAGGGGCAGATCGGCCTGACCTTCCCCGATGAACCCTCGCGCGCGGCGGAGTATTATAGCCGAGCCGCCAGCGCAGGCTCGGAACAGGCGGCGACAAACCTGAATGCGGTCTGCAATCGGCTTCGGCTGAAATCCGACACCCTTTCCCAAAGCGCGCTTGAGGATTATTGCCAGTGAACCTGAGGAGCCCAAATATCATGCAACTCGCTTTGACATTCCGGCTTGCCTGTCTGACGGTGCTTCTCTGGGCCTTTGTTCCGGCGGATGCAGTGGCGCAGCAGCGTAAACCGCTGCTGCTGGAGGGCACTCAGACCATCTATCAACGCGTCCTGACCCGCCCCGGAACCACCGGGCATACGGCGGCAAACGGGCCCGTGCAGGTCACCTACCCCGCGTTCCAGCCGCTCTATGTGTTTGCGCGCGAAGGTGATTGGCTGGAGGTCGGACCAAGTCCCAACGCAGCCCCGGAAGGCTGGGTACAGGAAAACGGGACCGTCCCGTGGAAACAGAACATCGTCGGGGCGTTTACTAACTCGGCCGGGCGCAGCCGCCAGTTGCTGTTTGATACGCAGGGCGATCTGGACTGGCTGATGAATCACGAGGCACTGCGGGACATTCAGGAACGTCTGGTCGCCGAAGCCTCGGCCGGGGTCATCAACGGGGAAAACGGTGTGGTTTCGGTCGAACCGCAGGAATTCGTCAACATCAAAGATGAGCTGTACCTGATGCCGATCCTCGATTTCACCGAGGCGCTGCACCCGCTGACCTATGACGAAATCCTGATGATGCAGGTCGCGTCGGTCCCGAAACAGAAAGATACCTCGGGCGCGCAGGAACTGCAGGACGAAACCTCGGCCTTTGACGTGGGGATCGTTTTTGTTCTGGACACCACGCAGTCGATGGAACCCTACATCGCCGCGACGCAGCGGGTGCTGCAAAACACCGTGCGCCAGATCGAAGGTACGGAAATCGGCGAGTTGGTAAATTTCGGCGTGATCGGCTTTCGCGACAACACCGAAGCGGTACCGGAACTGGAATACCGCACCAAAACCCTGATGGATGTCGACCGCCGCAGTGATCAAACGCCGATTCTGGCGGCAATCGGTCAGGCGACCAATGTGGCGCGGGCCAACTCTCCGGGTTTTAACGAGGATAGTCTTGCGGGGGTAGAGGACGCCATCGACAAGATCGACTGGGACCTGACCAAGGCGGATGGCGACAAGATTGACGCGCGCTACGTGATCCTTGTCACCGATGCCGGTCCGAAAGACCCGCGCGATCCGAACGCGCGGTCGGAAATCGGCACAGTCGAGCTGCAAAAAGACGCCGAGGGCCGGAACATCGTCATCATGACGCTGCACCTGAAAACCCCGAACGGCTCGGGCAACCACGCCTATGCCGCCGGAAAGTACCGCGAGTTGTCGCGCTTTGCCGGACGGGAATATTATTTCCCGATTGAGGGCGGTTCCGAAGAAGCCTTCGAAGGCGTGGTCAGCCGCGTTGTCACCGCCCTGACCGACCATGTGCGACTGGTGCGCGGCGAGAAAACCGTTCTGAACCCCGAAGAGGCCGGAGAAGGTCTGGTCGAACTTGGCCGCGCCATGCAACTGGCCTGGCTGGGTGAGCAGAAGGGAACGCAAGCCCCCAGCGTGATCAAAGGCTGGCTGTCGAACCGCGCTGTCGAGGCCCCGGACCGGCTGGCCATCGAACCCCGCCTGCTGGTGACCAAGAACGAGATGGCTAGCATGGCAGAGTTTCTGGATAACCTTGTGCGCTTTGGCGAGACCGCGCAAAGCTCGGAGCAATCGCTTGATTTCTTCTCGCAGGTGCGCGGACTGATCGCGGATATGGCGCAAAACCCCGATCTGCTGGTCAACGCTGATGCCGATACGCTGGGCGGCGCAATGGAATTCCTCGACCGGCTACCCTACCAAAGTCAGGTTCTGGGCATGAGCGAGCAACGCTGGGCCGAAAGCGCCATGTTCCGCCGCAGCGTTATCGACGGCATGCGCCAGAAACTGGCGCAGTACCGCAAATGGCTGTTCGACAGTTCGGTCTGGACACCGCTCTATGACGGCGCGCCGGATGGTGAGCATGTCTTTGCCATGCCCTTCGATGTGCTGCCCTAGCTGATGGCTGAGACGCTGTTTCTGAGGGACGTTTCGGTTAGTCTGGCCGATCAGGACCGCCGTTTTACGCTGAGTGTGCCTGCTTTTGATCTGACCTCGGGCGAGGCGGTCGGGCTGACCGGTCCAAGCGGCACTGGGAAGACTCTGCTACTGGAAACACTTGGGCTGCTGCGCAGACCGCAGGCCGTGGAGCGGTTTCAGATCGCGTCGCAGGACGGCACGATTGATCTGGCCGGGGTCTGGGCCTCGGCGCAGATGCCCCCTGCCCTTGTTCGCGGAACGCAGTTTGGATTTGTGCCGCAAAGTGGCGGGCTGCTGCCCTTCCTGACCGTGACTGAAAATGTCGCTCTGTCCCAGAAAATTGCTGGAAAACCCGACCTGGAATGGTGTGGAACCCTGCTGGATCGTCTTGGCATCGGCGACATATCCGGGCTCTACCCCGGTGCGCTGTCCATCGGACAACGCCAGCGCGTCGCGATCTGTCGGGCGTTGGCGCATCGCCCCTCTTTCGTGATCGCGGATGAACCCACTGCGGCGCTGGACCCGGATGCCGCTGCGACCGCTATGGGGCTGCTTATTGATATGGCCGCGTCGGACGGGGCTGGCGTGATCATCTCGTCCCATGATCTTGGCTTGCTGGACCAGTTCGACCTGCGGCGCGTGACATTGAATCTGATCAGCGAGCCCGGAGCCTCTGCCGTTGTCAGCCAGTTGCAGGGCGAGACCCAAGCCCTGCAAAAACGAGACGCGTCATGAAGCTGATGTTCGACCTGGCCCTGCGCGACCTGCTGCGCCAGCGCACGCATCTGATCTGCAATGTCGCCATTCTGGCGGGTGTACTGGTGCCGCTGATGGTGATTTTCGGGGCCAAGAACGGGATTTACGATGCCCTGATAGGTCGGCTTCTGAACGACCCTGCGACTCTGCGTATCGAAACCACCGGTAACAGCGCGTTCGTCGACAGCGACGTGGCCGAGGTCGCGGGCTGGGACCAAACCGCCTTTGCCACCGCCAAAACACGGTCGGTTTTCGATTTCGTCAACGTCCGGAAGCAAGGAGAGATCGCCAAGCGCGACGCGGTGCTTGTTCCGTCGGGAACCGGCGATCCGACCCTGCCGAAGGGCATGGAACTGTCGGCTGATCAGGCCGTCCTCAGCGCCAGTCTGGCACGCCAGTTGGATTTCGCGGTGGGCGACACGGTGCAAATTTTCACGCAAGCCAGCGAGCGGAAACGGCAATTGATGCTGCCCTTGAACCTGATCGCCATTCTGCCGGATTCAGCCCTGTCTGGCCGCACGGTTCTGGCCGACATCGCCGTGCTCGATCTGGTCGAGGCGTTTTATGATGAATACGCCCTGCCCGATCACGGCATCACCGAAGGGCGCGATCTGAGCCTGCGTGTCCCGGAATTCGAAGGCATGCGCGTCTTTGCCCGCGACATCACCGAACTGGCTGAGCTGCAATCGAAAATCGAACAACGCTTCGGCGTCCAGACCGAGGCGCGCACGGCTGAGGTCAGCGGCGTCCTCAGCCTTGGGCGCAACCTGAATCTGGCGCTGATCCTGATTGCCGTTGTGGCCAGCCTTGGCCTTGCGGCAGCACTGGTGTTCGGCTTCTGGGGTGAAGTCGCGCGCAAGCGTCAAACTCTTGCGGCGCTGGCGCTGCTGGGCATCAGCCCGCGCCGCCTTTGGCTCTTCCCTGTCATTCAGGCGCTAGTCAGCGGCCTGCTGGGACTTGTTGTCAGCTTTGCCTTGTATCGGATCGCTGGGGCCGTTGCGGAAACGCTGTTTGACAATGGATTGACCGGGGACAGCGGTCTTGTCGTTCTCAGCTTCGCGCAGACCGTCGCGATCATCGGGCTGACCTTGCTGTTTGTCGGCACATCCGCCTTTTTCGCCGCCCGCAGCGCCGCCCGGGTTGACCCGGCTGAGGTTCTGCGCGAAGGCGCGACCTGAATCAGCCCCCGCTTTTATGGGTGGGAAGGTTGTCGAATATCTCTTCTTCGCTGTCGATCGGAATGCGGTTGTCACCCGGAAAATAGCTGGCCGAAATATAAGGCCGCTTGCGCCCGCCGCCCGGTTTGTCCGCAGTTTCGACCAGCGAATACAGCACCACCTGCTGGCCAGTGAAGTCCTGAAACGTCCCGACCGGCGCTTCGCCTTGATTTGGAACCGACTCCCAGTGCCTCAGCAGATCAATCGCCTTAATGGATTCCCGACCGCCGATCAGGGTCACCCCGATGAAATCGCCGTCGGTTGAGGGGTTCGTCGTCCCACGGAACTGCGCACCAGGCAGCAGCGCGGAGAGGGCGGCATTTGCGTTAACCTGCCAGATGTCATGATCCGTCCCGATCAGGATGCCTCCACCCCGCTGCGCCATGGCCGTTAATTGGTTGACAAGGATCGCCGCGCTCGACCCATTGCGGCCCGGAAAATTGGTCGTGGGATTGTGGCTGAAACTGCGAATTGCGAATGAGCCGTCCAGCATCAGGGTGCGATTTCCGGCCTGATAGAATTGTTGCAGGGCCTGCAGATCAGCCGAATTCATGCGTTTGCGCCGGTTCGCCACGTCGAGGATCACAATATCATACTGCCCGCCGCGCATGGCGGCTGCCAGACCGCCCCCTGAAAGATTCCTTGTATAGGTGACAGCGAAGACCTTGCCGTCCCCGTACTGCCCCAGATAATCAGCCATTTTCTGACGGTGCCGCGAGGTGAAATCCCGGCCAATATCCGGCATTCCGCTGAACCACAGCACACGGGTGGTCTGGTTCGGGCTCTGGTGCTGGGCAACGGCCGCCGCTCCCAAGGCAAAAAACAGAAGGACGGCAAACAGGGACCTGAAGGAATGGCTGAACCGCGACACGAACGTACTCCACACTCAATATCCGGTCACTATAGCGCAATTGAAGGCCCCGCAAAGTGACGAAAACTATCACCCCGAACGGATTGACCAGCGCCTGATAATCCGCAACTCTGACAGCATGTATTGCAGGTATCTGGCGGTTATTGTGAGCGTTTATGTCTTTTAAATCCGTAATTTCCGTCGCTCTGGCCAGTGCCGGTCTGATCGGGCTGGCCGGTGTGGGAACGGCCCTTATCCTGCAGGCCTGCGCGTTGGACATTCCGCTGCTACGGCACCTGTCCCAGTGCCCCAAGCCCGAGGAATTGGCGACGGTCGAACGCCTTGCCACCTCGGGCGCGTATAACGAGGAACTGCACCGCCGGATATTTCAGTTGGAACGCGAACTGGCCGCCCTGCAATGCGTCAAGGCCCCGCCGGATGCGACCGGGCCGTTGAATGACGAAGGCTGGGACAACGCTGATCTCACGATGCTCTACGGCTGCTGGGCTCTGGATACGACCTATCGCACCCGCGATGTCGACACCGGAGACATCCGCACCTATCGCGACTGGCAAATGTGTTTCGATACAGAAGGCAACGGCAAGCAGATCATGCGGTCCGACGATGGGATCACCTGCGAAGGGCCCGTGCAGGCGCAGTTTTCCGAGGGTCGGCTTGACCTGCTGGAGCCGGGAAATCTGCCGTGTCAGGACGACGGCTATATTCACCAGCGCCAAATCTCCTGCGTCCCCGCACCCGGCGGAAAAGCCACCTGTGACACTGTGCAGCCAGAAACCCGTGGTGAGGCCACGGTTGGGTTTCAGCGCGCGCTTTAGGTCCGAGGGCCCAATCCAAGCGGCGCTTTGCCGGATTGGTCATATGGCGTAGAATTGCATCACGTATTTGGGTGGCGCGCGGCCTTTGAGCCTGCCCCGACGTCTCTATGCGGGAGGGGGCAGCACGTGTCCCCATGCGACGCAGCCAACGGACGTGACCGGAGCTGACATGGTTAACGCATACAACTTCAGCGGATTTCTGGCTTTCGTGTTTTTGCTTGCGGTTCCGGTGGCTGCAATTCTGGGGGTGATTGTCAAAGCGCGTTACAGAAAGGCGATTAAACGAGAGATGATGGCCCGATCAGGCGCGCCGGAATCGGCGTTTGAAGTGCCACAAGCGATACGCCCGAACAGATCGACGCTTGAGTTCGACGTCTCCCCTGCGGAGCAGCGCCTGCCATTGAGGTTTGGGCTTGCGTTCCGGTATCTCGCGTCCGGCGTGGTGTTTGCCATCGTGATAGCTTTGGACATTCTAATCATCGACGGAACAGAATTCGCTCCACTGGCCTTTGCCCTGATGGTCGCATATTTCGCGCTGCCCGCGATGATCATGGCGTTCTATGTGGCCGGTCTGCGCTGGTACTTGATTCTGCTGTTCGCCGTATTCTGGATGTTTCTACTCAGCCTTATCGACGAACTGAGCGCAGCGGTCGTTGGCACGCTCGTCGGTCCTGCTCTTATCCTGTCTCTGCTCGTCGGCAATCCATCTCTTAGGACTACGTCGATTCCGCTGTTTCTTGTCGCTGTCTCGCTTGTCGTACCGCTCATATTCTCGCTTGATTTTATGTACTTGCTCATGGTCGCCGGTGTTTTCGATTTTCTGTTGTTGATCTTTCCAGTAACGTTAGTTTCGGCTTTCTATGTTCTGACCGGTTTGGCTGTTTCCCTCGCAATAGGTATCGCACTCGCGCTGAACATCGTGCGAATTTTTGCCTGGGCGCTGGATGGATCCAGCGAATTGACCATGCAGCACGACCTACTTTGGTCGTTTCAGGTACTCTGGTTGATTGGCATGGCTTTGGGAGAAAGCGGCGCAATCGTCCTTTTGTATTTCCTCGCCTTCGTGGCCTACCGGGTAACGCTACGCCTTCTACGCCCAACCTCCGGTGCAACAGATGTAAACTTGCTCCTCCGTGTTTTCGGACAACGGCGGCTGCAAACCTCGCTCGCCCGTGGGCTGCTTCTGGATTGGCGTAGAACGGGCCCGGTACTGTTGGTCGGGTCCGCCGATCTCGCTACTGAAACGCTGGACGCACCCGAGCTTTCGGCGTTTCTGCGGCGTCGCCTGCGGGACATCTTTATCGAGACACCCGAAGACCTGAAACAGGCCGAGGCCGAAGGCAACGCCCGGCTCAGCGATGGGTTGTTTCCGATGCGGGATTTCTATTGCCGGGACAACAGTTGGCGGCCTACCGTCCTGACTCTGATGAGCCACGCGCAGCGCGTACTGATCGACATGCGCGGGTTCGAGCAGTCCAACACAGGCATTCAGTTCGAAATCATGGCACTGGCCCAGCGCGTTCCGGCGGATCGGATTATCGTGCTGGTCGACAAGAAAGCACTTCAGGATGTCCAGGCCCTGTTCGCGGATATCTGGTCCAAGTCGGGTAACCCTCAGGGCGCGGATACGCTGCGGTGCATGGTTCAGAACTAGTCATACCTCCAAAGTTTTAAGTGACACCCGGATCGTTCGTCCCCTAATGTCCTGGGATGGCTGAGCAAACGGGGGTCACATGAACGGCGCGGAAACTCTGGTCAAAACTTTTCTGCAAAGCGGCTTGGATACGGTTTTCGCTAATCCCGGCACGTCCGAGATGCATTTTGTCGCCGCGCTGGACGATCACCCCCAGATGAACTGCGTACTGTGCCTGTTCGAAGGCGGCACGACCGGGGCCGCCGATGGGTATTATCGCATGAAGCGCGACGTTGCAGGCACGCTGCTGCATCTGGCGCCTGGCTTTGGCAATGCCTTTGCCAACTTGCACAATGCCCGCAAGGCGAGTTCAGGCATTGTGAATGTGGTGGGGGATCACGCGACGCGTCACTTGCGCCACGAAAGCCCCTTGAAAGGCGATATCGTTGGTATCAGCCAGTCAATCAGCCATTGGACCCGCGTGTCGGATCACGCCACAAGTGTTGCTGAGGACGGAGCCGCCGCAATCCGCGCAGCACGGTCTCGAAATGGGCAAATTGCCACGCTGATCCTGCCCGCCGACACTGCCTGGGACCCTGCCACCGGCCCGGCGACGGCCAGTGCCCTGCCGCAGCTACATTGCCCATCCATTGAAGAGGTTGAGGCCACCGCCGCGCGCCTAACGACACCGGGTGCTGTGTTGATGATCGGTGGGCCCGCGCTGTTTGGACCTCTGCGCGCGCTGGCGGGTCAAATTTCCGCCGCGACCGGGTGCCGCCTGCTGGCCGATACGCTGATCCCGCGCATATCGAAGGGGGCAGGAACGGCCCGTCTGGACCAGCTTGTGTATCCGATCACGCCCAAGATCGCGCAACTGGAGCAGACCGAGTCGATAACCCTGCTGGGAACCGACAGGCCCGTTGCCTTCTTTGCCTATCCAGAAAAGCCCAGTACGCCCGAGCCCGCCGGTTCTTCGATAACCAGCCTGTGCAGCCCAACGGACGACATCGAGTGGACGATACAGGCCTTAGCGGATGCAGTTGGCGTGTCGGACAAAACCCAGCCGGAAACCTATGCGCTGAACCTGCCCGACCTTCCGACCGGAGACCTGACGCTGGCAAAAGTCGGTCAGGCGCTGGCCGCTCTGATCCCCGAAAACGCGGTTATCTGCAATGAATCCGTCACGTCGGGGTTTCATGTCATGCCGCCAACCGCCACGGCCCGCCCGCATGAAGTGCTTTCCGGCACCGGCGGCGCGATCGGGTTATGCTTGCCCTGCGCGACCGGAGCGGCGATCGCCTGCCCCGACAGAAAGGTGTTTGCGCTGACCGGTGACGGGTCGGCGATGTACACGCTGCAATCCTTGTGGACGATGGCGCGGGAAAACCTTGATGTCACCGTGATTGTGTTCGCGAACCGGGGTTATCAGATCCTGCGCGACGAACTTGCGAATGTCGGGGTCGAAAGCTATGGCCGCAACGCGCAGGCGATGTTCGACGTGGAGAATCCGGTGTTGGACTGGGTTGCCCTCGCCAAAGGCCACGGCGTTCCGGGGGCGCGGGCGGAAGACATGGACAGCTTCGTCAAGGCCTTATCCGCCGGGCTTTCCAGCGACGGCCCCTCGCTGATCGAGGTCGTCTGTCCCCCGGCCTGACAAACGGATCACCCCGCGATGACATTCGTGACCGACACCGTCTGTGACACCGACGACGCGAACTCATCATTGCCGTCGAAATAGGCCGTTGCAAAGGCGGTCTCGTTCGGACCGACCACCCCTTCAATCACGTGCTCAAACGTCGATCCGGGCCCCAGAGAGCGGCGAATCCAGATCGGGTCTGCGCCGGGCAGGACAACGTGGAAGTCCAGATCCTCACCACCTATGTCGGGCGTCACCGCGCCGAACAGCCGAATGCCCATACCGGGGGCGAGGTTGATGGACAGGTCGATCTTGGTGCCCCGTTTCGGCTGGTACACGATCTTGGTCGCCCCCCAGCGATCCCAATAGTGGTCCCGTTGCATCCACGCGTCGATGATCACCGGGAAATCGCCGCCGCATTTGGCATCCAGCATGGCATCGTCAAGCTCTGCCCGCACGCTGAACACCCCGCGCGACTTGCCCGGGATGCGCATCTGGGTCGGGCGGATCGTCAGCCGCGCACCGGGTACCATGTTGCGGGGGGCGATGAAGACATCTTCGGCATAAGGCCCGTCATTGGTGACCGAGATCAGACGATCCAGCGGCGGCAGCGGGCTGTTTTGCACGACCTCTTCGCGAAAGACGTTCTGCTGCGTCCAGTCATTGTCCGAGTTTCCGTCATTCGAGGCCCCCGATACGGGATCGAGATCCGCAATCTCGGCCCTTAGGCACATATGCGCGTCCTCGACATTTTCGACGAACATGGGAAACGCGATCACGACCTCGACGTCCGGCCCGATGCTGTCGATCACCTGCGGAGCGAAGGGCATGTCATTGTCGAACGGGTCGCTGGTCCAGTCGCCATTGCCATAGGGGATGCGGGCGCGCAGATGAACTTCGACGTTGCGGGCCTCGGCATCGCCGAAATTGTGTACCCGGACCAGAACCTGATGTTCCAGCGGGTCATCTCCCGCGCCGGGAATACGGAAATACTCGATCCCCTGCGGGTCCTGCTGATCGGGGAAATCGCCGATCTCGCCCGAGGTGAAATCGCCCGGCAACAGGACCGCGATATCGGGACTCTGCCACTCGGGCACCTGACTGTCGAACCCCACATCAACCGCTGGCCCACGCTCCCACTCGACCCGGACCTTGGCCATCCAGATGGTGCGGGCGGCGAGGCCCACCTGAACCAGGTGGACAAGCGTGTATTGCAGCCCCACTTCGGCGAGCGCATCATGCGTGCCCACATCATAGGTCGTTCCCGGCCCGGACCCGCCAGTGATCTGTGGATTTCGCACGCTGTCGTCGATCAGGTGCAACTGACGGCGATAGCGGGTCAGCACGCTGTGGCCGGTCTCGCCCTCATCCTCCGGCGTGTCCGGGTCGTCCACGCCAACCCCGTAACGGGTGCTGTCGCGCGGGTCGATGGCGTTGAGCATGACCACCCTTGGCGGCGAAAGCTCTTGCGAGAACTGATCACCCGGTCCGCGCAGTTCAAGCAGGTTGAATTGCGTGCTGTCCTCACCCAGCCGTAACAGCGCTGCGGGTCCCATGCGGAACTCGTCCGGGACGTCCAGAAAATCCCGCGCCATCTGTGCCAGATTGTCCCTTTCCAGCGGGTCCCAGCCTTCGATATTGACCAGCACGATGTCTTCGTCGATCTCGTCGCCATCGCGGGGTCGGGTGAAATCTATGATCGAGCCAACGCCCAGCCACCCCGCGATCAGCTTGTGATAGCTTGAGAAATGCGGCAGCGCGAGGCTGGACGACGCCATTGGGTCATAGGCCCCTGCATAGTCCAGATCATCGCGGTCCTGGCTTTGTTGATACTGATCGGAAAAGGCCAGAAGCGAATGCCCGATTTCATGCGCCAGCGTCGCCGCGTCCGACAGGTGCCGGTCGGGGTTCGACAGATCGCTGAACCTCAATCGCGTCACCATCATCCCGCGCGAGTTCGGGATCTGCATCGCCTTCAGCGTACGGGTCGGGTCCTTATCGCTGTATTCTGCGGGCATGTCATCCATGGCAAGAATCGGGGCCGAGGCCCGCAAACGGCGTTTATCAGCACCGTCGTCGTCAATGTCGGGATCAAATGCCGGGCCGACAAGACCGCCATAGCGCCTGTAGACCGGCATGATCATATACACATTTATCAACTCGAACAGGTTGCATTCGATGGCGCTGAGCCCGTCACAGTTGAACAGCGTGTTGGCCCTGTCGATCCGGGTTTGCAGGTTGCCGCCACCATCGCGGATGATGGCGTCAATCATCCGCGTGTAGGTCAGATCAAACAGAATATGGGCCTTATCCAGTGTCGGCCCGCCCGAACTGCTTCGCTTGGTTTCCTCGCCGATGAAAGGCGTGGCGCTGTCCATTCCGATCTTCGACAGGCCCTGTTGCGAAGCGACCTCGATCCGCGACTGGTCGGTATCGTTGTTGCTTTCCTTGTTCCGAGAATAGGCATAGTCCTGCGACAGGCGGATATCGACGGTCAACTGGCTTCCCGCAACACTGACTTGCGGGGCTTGAAAGCGGCCAAGGTCGAACTGACCGGTCGATGAGTTGTAGATGCCCCCTTGCGACGCCATCGAATGGGCCAGCGCGATGGAGATATAGCTGGCAAAATCCGTGACATCGCCCGTGACGGACATATCGAATTCCCCGTCAAGCGCGACGAGGGTGCCCAATTCGCCCATGACGAACAGGTTCGCAAAATCCACCAGATCGACCTGAGGCGACCCGCCGCTGCCGGCAAAAAAGAACGTCACACTAAGGCTACCCCAGCCTTCGCCGTCATCGTGCCAGACCACCTCTGGCCGCTCAAAAGGCTGGTTTGTGGCAGCGCTCAGCATCTCTTCCAGAATATCGGCAATCTGGTCGAGCACGCCGGGGATCGCCTCGACATTGGGGATCACGACGGTTTGCGATCCGCTGAGTGCCGAGTTGTTTGCGTTGGTATTGAACGCGCTTCCCGTCCGGTCGGTACCGGATAGCGAAAAGCTTCGACCTGGAGCGCTTCCACCGCTGAATTCAAGGGAATAGCCGGTGGTGCTTTCGGGTATCTGGACCTTGATGCAGGCCGCCGGGAATTCGATATCGAACTGCGTGTTCACGGTCGGGATTGCCGTGAAGGTTTCCAGTGTCAGGCGTTCATCGCCGTCAAAGCGCAACATTCTGTTCGCGGGCAAAGTCGCTTCGGCGATGATCCCGCCCGGAATGTAGCCTGTGTTCCAGAAGTCCCTGAACGGGCGGTCCAGCACAACCGGTGGGCCGGAATAGGCCGTCGGCGTGTCCCGGCCAAAGACCCGGAAACTGACATCGACGTCATTCGCCTCTCGGTCGTCGGAATAGGACACTTCGGCGTAATATGAGCGGACAAGCTCCAACGCCTCGTCGAAATCGGGATGATCGAAATACTCGGTGATCGTGCCCCGGAAATCGCCCTGACCGGGCTCCAGAACCGGGATGATCAGCACGCGAACAGGCCCGGTCTGAACGCCGCCGCGCGACCAGATCACCGGCGATTCCTGCCCCATATAGACACGCCCGCCCGAATTGCTTTGCAGTTCGAGGTCAAGGCTGGGTAGCACGGGCGTCGGGTCCACCTCCTCTAGCCCGCCATCGGGGGCCAGCAGCAGAATGGTGTCGCTTTCGCGTGCAAAAAGCGGCGTCGTGCCGCGTGACAGGTTGAGCGTGGACAGCGGCTTCAGGGTTTCCGCCGCAAGCAGGGTCAGCTGGCGGCCATCATCCGACAGCGCGGCCACGGACCGCCCCGCCTTGCGCACGGCGGCAATGCCAAAGCCCAGATCCTGAGCGCACGGCCCCTGCCCCGGATCGCAGATATTCTGCACGATGATCGACGACCCGGCCTGCACATAGACAAAGCACCCGTCCGAGTCACCATCATCGCCCGGTATACATGTCTCAGGCGGTTCATCGGGACGTCGCGGCGGCACGCGGCCCCCGCCGTCGTCTTTCGGCGGCTCCCGGTCATCGGGCGTGCAGCCGCAGGGCTTTTTTGGCGGACGGTGATCTGGGTCCGGGGTCGGATCACGGTCATGCCGCGTAGGATCATCGGAAGGGTCGCAGGCGGACTCCCTGCGGTTCACATCGACCCGGCGCAGGGCACCGGAACCGGGCTCCATCACCAGAACCTCATCCCGTTTCCCGCGCAAAAGGCGGGGCGGACGCCGGACAGCCTCGCGAGAGACAATCCGCCCACTGTCACGGCCAAATACGGCAAGTCCCGGCGGCTCCAGCCCCGAGGCGGCGGTCGCAAGGACCAGCCTGTGCCGGGTGGCCACGAAATCGCGGACCGGCAGGGAAATTTCGAGAACGCACTGCGCCTTGTCCCCGCGCGCCCGGTGAATGGACCAATCCCCGCACGGGGTTTTACACAGGGCAAAGATCGCCCCATCCGGCGCGATGGACAAAGCGCGCGCCCGCGATGGTAGGTCAATGCAAACCGGGTCGCATTCCGATGCCTCGGCGCTCAAGTCCAGTATGGCTATACCCGTCCGGGTCGGCACCACCAGCGTTTTTGCGTCGTCTGACAAAGCAGCAAGGCCTCCGGCAGCCGACAGAATGTCCCTCGGCGTGTTCAGGTTCCGGCGTTTGCAGAACGTCCGTTTTGCAGGTTTTTGTTGGGCGGTATGTTTAAAATGATCTTGCAACGTGGAGCCCCCCGCTGCTGAAAAATGGGAAAATAGTGCCTCCTACATAGCACATTTCGACGGTTTCCGGGCCGGTCACTGCCCCAAACCCGCGCAATCGGCATAATTCCACCCATGGTTGAGCAGAAATTGACGGCGGTGTGACAGGGCGGGTTACGAGGTAAACCCGTGATCCTGCTTGATCATATCGGCGGCCTTCTCTCCGATCATTATCGACGGCGCGTTGGTGTTCGAGGAATTGACCCTCGGCATGACGGACGCGTCGGCAACCCGCAGCCCCTCGATCCCGTTGAACCGCAACCGGGGGTCCAGCACCGCCTGCGCATCACCGCCCATCCGGCAGGTGCCAGCGCAATGATGCGAGGTCTTGGAGTGGGTGCAGATGAAATCAAAATACTCCTGATCGGTGCGCACATCGCGGCCCGGCAGGCGTTCGGCAAGGATAAAAGGCTTCAGGGCGTCCTGCGCCAGAATGGTCTGCACCAATTTCAGACCCCGAATGGACATCTCGCGATCGTAAGGGTCGGCCAGATAGTTAGGGTCGATCAACGGCATCGCCGCAGGATCGGCGCTTTGCAACCGCACGGTGCCCCGCGACCGGGGCCGCAGAAAGCACGCGTTCAGCGTGACGCCGCCATTCGGCATCGCCTGAACCCCCGCCTCGATGCCGGTGCCCAGTCCCAAGTGCATCTGAATGTCCGGCGAGCGCGCCTCGGGGTCCGCGTACCAGAACCCGCCCGTTTCAAATAGGCTGGAGGCCACGGGACCCTTGCGGGTGAATAGGTACTGCAATCCGGCAAGGGCCGAGAATGGCAGCTTGGCAAAGCGGTCATAGGTGTGCGGACCGGTCACCTCGCAAATCGCATAGAGGTCCAGATGGTCTTGCAGGTTTTCGCCGACCTGCGGCTGATCGTAGACAGTCTTGATCCCAAGGCTTTCCAGATGCTCCGCCGGGCCGATCCCGGACAGTTGCAACAGGCGCGGAGAGCCGATGGCCCCGGAGGAAAGCACAACCTCTTTCGATGCGCTGATCCTCTCACCACTCAGCATCTCGACCCCGCGCGCCCTGCCCTTGTCCACAACGATGCGGCGGACCTGAGCGCCCGTTCGCACCGTCAGGTTCGGACGGCTGCGGTTGGGCGCGAGGAACGCCATCGCAGCAGAAGACCGCCGCGCATTGCGCTGGGTCAGTTGGTAGTAGCCCGCACCGTCCTGCTTCGCGCCATTCGCATCGCGTGTTTCGGGGATGCCGACCTGCCCGGCGGCTTTGATGTAGGCGTCGCAAATCGGTAAGGGCGCGGCGGGCATCGAAACGCCCAATGGCCCGCCTTTGCCGTGGAACGTGTCGTCATAGGTGTCGTTGTCTTCGGACTTCTTGAAATAGGGAAGGACATCGGCATAGCTCCAACCCTCACACCCCATCTGTCGCCATTCGTCGTAATCCTGCGCAGCGCCACGGGTGTATATCTGCGCGTTGATGGCGGACCCGCCGCCGATCACCTTAGCTTGCGTGTAGTTGAAAACCTTGTTCTGCATGTGCTTCTGCGGAACCGTTGACCAGCCCCAGCTGCCAATGCCCTTGGTCATCTTGGCAAACCCGGCAGGCAGGTGGAAAAACGGATGGCGGTCGGTCGAACCGGCCTCGAGCAGCAGTACCGAGGCCGAAGGTTCTTCGGACAGTCGCGCGGCAATGACCGAGCCTGCCGAGCCGCCGCCGATCACGATGAAATCGTATCCCTCAGGCATCCCGCTTGCCCTCAGAGTATCCTAGCGGCACGCGGCCCGTGTCACCGGATGATCCGCATCTCGGTCTCGGGGTCGAAGGCCACCGCCTTTTCCATGTTCACCGCAAAGGGGAAATCCTGCCCCGGCGCGACCTCGGCATCCGAGCGCATGCGGGCGATCACGTCCTGCCCCCCCAGCATCATGGACACAAACGTATCCGAGCCTGCGGGTTCAGTAACCACGATGCGGTTGGTCATTGAGGCGATGTTCGACGATTTCCGATCCGCTCCGTCCATATCCGTGATGGTTTCGGGGCGGATACCCAGCAAAATCTCGCGCCCGTCCCAAGCGGTCAGGTTGTCCTGACTGAACGGCAGTTGCGCCATCGACCCGTCGTGCAGCGCGACCTCGGCATGGGGTCGGCCATTCAGAACCGCCACGCGGGCGGACACGACATTCATCGCGGGCGAGCCCATGAAGGTCGCGACGAAGATATTGGCGGGCGTGTCATAGATTTCCTGCGGCGTACCAAGCTGCTGCACATAGCCACCGTTCATCACCGCGATACGGCTGGACAGGGTCATCGCCTCGATCTGGTCGTGGGTCACGTAGACGATGGTGGTCCCGAGGTTCTGGTGCAGTTTCTTGATCTCAGTCCGCATATCGACGCGCAGCTTGGCGTCGAGGTTGGACAGAGGTTCGTCGAACAGGAACACATCCGGATTGCGCACCAGCGCCCGGCCCATCGCCACTCGCTGACGCTGACCGCCTGAAAGCTGCCCCGGTTTGCGGTCCAGGAGCTGTTCGATCTGCAGCAGCTTGGCTACTTCGGCCATCGCCTTGTCGCGGTCCGCCTTGGGTACACCGTGCATCTCAAGCCCGAAGGTGATGTTCTGCCCAACGGTCATGTTGGGGTACAGAGCGTAGCTCTGAAACACCATCGCAATGTTCCGGTTCGACGGGTGGACCCCGTTCATCACCTGATCCTTGATGCGGATTTCGCCGCTGGTGATTTCCTCCAGCCCGGCGATCATGTTCAGCAAGGTGGATTTGCCACAGCCCGAGGGGCCGACCAGTACCAGAAACTCGCCCTCCTGCACCGAGATATCGACCTTGTGCAGAACCTCGACCGCCCCATAGGATTTGGTCGCGTTGTCTATGTCCAGAAAACCCATCAGGTCTTATCCTTTCACCGAGCCCGCCATCAGGCCACGGACGAAGTATCGACCGGCCACGATGTAGACGAGCAGAGTTGGCATGGCCGCCAGTATGGCGCCTGCGAAATGAACGTTGTATTCCTTAACACCGGTTGACGACTGCACCAGATTGTTCAGCGCCACCGTCATCGGCTGGCTATTGGCATCGGCGAACGAGGCCCCGAACAGGAAGTCGTTCCAGATGTTGGTGAACTGCCAGATGATCGACACCACCGCGATCGGCCCGGAACTGGGCAGCAGAATACGCCAGAAAATCTGGAAGAACCCCGCCCCGTCGATTTGGGCGGCCCGGATCAGCTCGGTCGGGAACACGGCGTAGTAGTTGCGGAAGTACAGCGTGGTGAAACCAACCCCATAGACCACATGCACCAGCGCCAGCCCCCAGGTCGAACCGGCCAGACCGATAATGCCCAGCATCCGCGCCATTGGGATCAGCACGATCTGGAACGGAATGAAGCAGGCAAACAGCATCAGACCGAACAGGATGGTGTCGTACTTGAAGCGCCACTTGGTCAGCACATAGCCGTTCAGCGCGCCCAAAATGGTCGACACGATCACCGCCGGAACCACCATCTTGATCGAGTTCCAGAAGTAAGGTTTCAACCCGGTCGGATCGACACCGATCTGGGCCGAGTTCCATGCCTTGAACCATGGCTCAAGCGTGAAGACCTGCGGCAGGTTCATCATGCCGCCGCCGGTGATTTCCTCCAGTGGTTTCACCGAGTTCACCAGCATCACGTAAAGCGGCAGCAGGTAGAACAAAGCAAACAGCAGCAGCACCAGATAGATCAGCGTACGCGTGACGCGCCCGGTGCGGATTGCGGTATCTTGCGAGGCTTGTGACATCAGCGTTTCTCCCGCAGTTCCGCATACAGATACGGGATCATGATCGCCGCGATGGTCATCAGCATAATCGTGGCCGAGGCCGCACCGATCCCCATCTGGTTTCGCGTGAACGTGTAGGAGTACATAAAGGTCGCAGGCAATTCGGTTGCCCGGCCCGGCCCCCCTCCGGTCAGGGCGATCACCAGGTCAAACGTCTTGATCGCAAGGTGGCTGAGAATGACGAAGGCCGACAGAAACGCTGGCCGAAGCTGAGGGATGATGATCCGCCGATAAAGGTTCCAGTTTGACGCCCCATCCATCTGCGCCGCGCGCAGGATTTCGTTGTCGATCCCGCGTAATCCGGCCAGAAACATCGCCATGACAAACCCGCTGGTCTGCCAGACGGCTGCCATAACCACAGTATAGATCGCGTAGTCGCGGTTCTTGATCCAGTCGAATTCGAAACTGGTCCAGCCCCATGTGTGCATCACGTTCTCAAGACCGATGCCGGGGTCCAGAAACCACTTCCACGCGGTGCCGGTCACGATGAAGCTCAGCGCCATGGGATAGAGGTAAATCGGGCGCAGCAGCCCCTCGCCGCGGATTTTCTGATCGAGGAATATCGCCAGACCCAAACCAATACCGGTACAGATCACGATATAGAGCCCCGCGAAGATGCCCATATTGATCAGCGATGTTTCCCAGTGACTTAGCCGCCAAAGCTTATCGTAGTTTTCCCAGCCGACCCAGCCAAATGAGGGCAGAATCCGGCTGTCGGTAAAGGACAGGTAGACCGAAAACAGAATGAAGCCGTAGACAAAGACCAGCATCATCGCAAGCGACGGTGACAGGACCAGTTTGGGAATCCAGTTCTGAAGGCGTGTCTTGAAATCCGCGTCGGCTGAAACAGCCATGGCGCGCCCTCCTCGTTCCAGAGTTGTTGTTTTCGGGGCTTATCCTGCCCCTGTGAGACAGGGCGGCCAAGCAGCCACCCTGTCGATAGGATCACATCAGGATCACTTGGCGATCGAAACGGCGTCCACCAGTTCGGTCACAGCGGTTTCGCTGTCATACTCACCGTTAAAGTGAGCCGTAACAACGTCATAGACCGCGTTCTTCACCGAGGCCGGGGCCGCGTGGCCATGCGCCATTGAGCCGAACAGGTTGCCCGAGGAGGCGGCTGCAGCCAGATCCTTCATGCCCTGCTGACCACATGCGTCCAGATCGCTGCCATCAACATCGGTACGTGCCGGGACCGAGCCCTTCACCTTGTTGAACGCAATCTGGAATGTCGGCGACAGGATCGCGCTGGCCAGTGCGGCCTGTTCAGCCGAAACCGAACCGCCCTGATCGAACATCATGAACTGGTCAGCGTTAAATGTGACCTGATCCTGCGTGCCGGGGAAGCGGAAGCAAAGGAAGTCCTCGCCGGGCACTTTACCAGCACCCAGGAATTCACCTTTGGCCCAGTCGCCCATCATCTGGAAACCGGCCTCGCCATTGATCACCATCGCGGTTGCAAGGTTCCAGTCACGGCCCGAGAAGTTCTCATCGACGTTGTCGCGGATGAAGGCCATGCGGTCGAAGGCTTCTTTCATCGCGTCACCGCCAAGGGCTCCTTCGTCCAGATCGATGAACGCCGCCTTGTAGCCGTCCGGCCCCAGCGTTGACATCGCAACCGCGTCGAAAATCGTCGCGTCCTGCCACGCCTGACCGCCATGCGCGATCGGGGTGATACCAGCCGCCTTCAGCGCCTCGACCGCTGCGACGAATTCGTCCCAGTTGGTCGGCTGCGCGATACCATTTGCATCCAGAACGGCCTTGTTGGCCCAGACCCAGTTGGTCGAATGCACATTCACCGGTGCCGCAACCCACTTGCCATCGCTCTTGGCAAAGGCTTTCAGCGCATCCGGAACAACATCATCCCAGCCTTCTTTGGCCGCAACCTCGTTCAGGTCAGCCAATGCGCCCTGATCTGCCCAGTCCAGAATGTCGAAACCCAGCGCCTGAACAGCCGTCGGCGCGTTCCCGGCAGTGACACGTGCACGCAGCACGGTCATCGCCTGTTCGCCGCCACCGCCCGCGACGGGCATGTCGGTCCAGCCGATACCCTGACCGGACAGGTCATCCTTCAAAACGTTCAGCGCCGCCGCTTCACCGCCCGAGGTCCACCAGTGCAGAACCTCGACCTCTTCGGCTTGCGCCATGCTTGTCGTGCACAGAAGCCCTGCCACAATCAGCGATTTCGTCTTGATTAGATTGCGCATTCTTGTTTCCTCCCTAAATGCGTATTTTGTTTATCGGCCCCTTTTTATGAGGGTACCTTTTCTTGACGTGCGGCCAGCATGGCATTCGGTCGATACCGTGTCCATACTAATGGATTAATGTCGAAGCCCCCCTCAGCCCCATGTCGCCAAATCTCCAGCCGCGAACTGGCGGCATGTCTCCTCAGATGGCAATTGGGGGGTATTCATCCGGTCGGGTGTTTGATCACACCACTCCCGCTTTTGCGTACCGGGCAAAGTCAAGGCAGGCATACGGTTTCACACTCCAGACCGCTAATGAGGCACTGTTAGCGCTACCATGCCTCTATGTAAAGGCCTATTTTACTGTTCCCGCCAAAACACCCGGCAAATCCACGTCAAATGGCATGACTTGTGTAGTTGGGGCGTCGCGGGCGGCCGTGGCTGACTGAATCAGCCACCCGACCATTCAAGGGTCGGGGCATGGCGCGAATAACAAAGTCCACTTTATAGGATTCGTCTTGAAGCAATGCGATCCGGGCGTGGGCCCGGATCGACCTGGAATTCGAGGCGACTATTGCGCGGCAACAGGATGTGCGTGCGTACACGCCCGCCCCATGGCATCTACATGGCGATGATCGGTGCCGCAGCACCCGCCCATAACCCGCAGGTTGGGAAGAAGGCCCATCAGCTTGCGATAATCCTCGCCCAGTTCGGTCGGGTTGCCGTCGTCCAGCACCTCGCTTCCATCCAACTCGGCATGAGACATGCGCGAGGCATTTGCCCGAACCCCGCCGATACGTCCAATCCAGTCGCTGCCATCCTGCAGCACATGCGCAAAGTGGTCGGGGTGCGCGCAGTTGACCATGAAATAGATCGGATAGCCGCCGGTGGCCGCGTCGACCTCGCGAATGGCATCGGCCAGCGTTTGACCGGTGGCCAGCTTGCCATCCGTTTCGACGGTAAAGGCGATGACCACGGGCACGCCTTGCGCCTTGGCGGCCAGCGCAATTCCGGTGGCCTCGGGCGTGTTGTTCATCGTGATCGCCGTGACCATATCCGCCCCGGCCTTGGCCATGACCGCGATCTGGGGCGCGTGATAGGTCTGCGCCTGGGTTGCGCTCATCAGCTCGCCCGGCACATACCCGTCGCCCCGGGGTCCGACGCATCCACTGATGACCAGCGGCGAGACGGTGTCTTCGTGGCGGTTGCGCAGCGTGCGCATCAGATAGATCGCCTCGGCGTTGATCTTGTCCAGATCGGCGTCGCTGTAGCCCAGCTTTCGCGCCCAGTCGCGGCTGGAACGCCATGTCGGGCTTTCCAGAATGAACCCAAGCTGGTGCGCACGGGCGACGGCGATGTGGCGCTCGAAATACTCGGTCAGCGCCCGCCGTCCGTCCTCGGTTTCCAGCAAGACGAAGGACGCAAACAGCGGCAGGTCAATGCCGTCGTGAAAGATCAGCGTGGTTTCAATTCCGCCATCGGTCAAAAAGTAACCCTCAGTGGCCAGCGGCAGGACCGGGGTCGTAACAGAATCTGACATAATCTATCTCCATTGAAATGTGTCGATCCGTCAGCCCTAGGTCGATTTCAGCTGCGCTGCTGGGAGACAGAGGGGAGAAAACCGGGATATTGCAGGGTTTTTCAATCCCGGTATGCTTGAACGACGGATTTCAAGAAGCGAACGGTCGTTGTGAAATATGCGTTCGAACCTTTTCTGCTGGACGATGCACGCCGGGAGTTGTGGTGCGCCGGGCAGCCGGTTCACCTGCAGCCGCAGGTCTTTGATCTTCTGTCCCTTTTGGTGGAAAACGCCCATCGCGTAATCAGCCGGGATGAGATTGTCGAGAAAGTCTGGAAAGGGCGCATCGTCTCGGATGATGCGATTTCCAGCCGCATTCGTGACCTGCGACGGGTTCTGGCGGATGCCGGTCAGGACGCAGGTCTGGTGCGTACCGTGCGCGGCCACGGGTTCCGGTTCGCTGGCGACGTCACCCTGCGCGCAGCACCTGCGGCACCGACGGCCCTAGACCAGCCACCAATGTCCAGCAATCGTGCGCCGCCCTCGATCGCCGTCCTGCCCTTCCAACGAAACGGCGATCAGGACAGGTTCGAGGCCATAGAAGAGGCGATCCCGCGCGAGTTGATCATGACGCTGGCGAGCCTGCGATGGATCAAGGTGGTGTCCCACGGCTCCGCCTTTAAGTTTCGCGGCAAGCAGGTCGATCTGGCGCAGGTCAATCAAATCCTGAACGCGCGCTATTGCCTGACGGGCGTCATTGATCTGACCGGCAACCGGATCACCATCGACACCGAACTGTCCGACACCCGCAGTTCCGAGGTCATCTGGGCCCTGCGCAAAAGCGCCGATATCGACGATATTCACGCCCTGCGCGCGGAAATCGCCGCCAATGTCATCATGGTGGCCGAGTTGGAGATCCCGCAGCACGAGGCCGCGACCCTGACGCAGACCGAGGCGGAAAATCTGGATGCCTGGTCTGCCATGCATCTGGGGTTTCGCTACATGAGCCAGTTCAGCCGCAGCGGCAATGAGATGGCCAAAACGATGTTAAGCCGCGCGCTGGAGTTGGACCCTCAACTGGCGCGCGCCAGCGCGGGAATGGCCTTTGTTCACTTCCAGAACGCGTTCATGCGCTATTCGCCGGATACGATATCCGAGGCGGAACGCGCCCGGCGCTTCGTGGAAACCAGCCTGTCGCTGCAGCCCCGCGACCCGTTTGCCAATTTCATGATGGGGCGCTGCCACTGGCTGGACCACGACCCCGAGGGCAGCAAACAGTGGTTCTCGCAATCCATCGCCTCGTGCCCGAACTACACGTGGGGGCATTACGGGGCCAGTTGGGCGAGTGTGTTCACCGGTGATTTCGACACCGCGATGGAAAACGCCAACCGGGCAATTGACCTGAGCCCGATTGACCCGTTCCGGCCCGGCATGACGGGCAACAAGATGTGGGTGTATATCGCACAGGGCGATCTGGAAAAGGCGACGAAATGGGCAGAAATAGCCGCCCGCACACCCTGGTCCCATGCCGGAATGGCCTTTTTCGCTGCGATGAGCAACTGGCTGAACGGCAATAGCGAAAGAGCGCAGTGGTGGGTGAACGAGGCGCGCCGCCGGAACCCCGACTTGCGGCAGGAGCACATTCTGGCGCTTGTTCCGGCCTCCAGCACGCGGTTCCGCGAGATATTGGCGGATGCGGCATCTGGTTTGGGCGTTTGAGACCGCCACCATTCAAACGCAGCATCAGATTCTCTAAAAGCTAACAGGCCTAGTACCCGATCCCGTTCCCTCACGCTCTGCCATGTCGGGCGAACTCGAATGCGACGGACGGCATGTCTGACCGAAAATCCGCCGCGCGTCCCGGCATGGCACGATAGAACCGGTGCAACCCGGGGTCGATCGCCTGGGCGAGGCTTTCGCAATGCAGGCACAGCTTTTCGATGGCGGCCTGAGGCTCGCGCGCTCTGACCGCCGCGATCAAAGCCCCGTGCGCAGCCAAAAGGCTCTGGAAGCCGTCAGTTTGCTGCAAATTCTGATCGCCCACCAGAATATAGACGGGCTCTGGCTTGGCCTTGCCTTTCAGATCGACATAGCCAGCTTCGAGCATGGCCAGCTTCCCTCGGGCGGCCTCGTACACACCGCTGGAAACAACAATGTCGTATTCAACCGTCCGGCAGCACTGTTCGATCCGAGCCGACACGTTAACCACATCGCCGATGACTGTATAGTTGAACCGTTTCTGAGACCCGATATTGCCGACACAGGCCAAACCCGTGGCGCATCCCGTCGCCAGCGCGATGGGATGTCGGTTTCGCATGATGGCAGAGGCATTGAACTCGACCAACGCGCCGCGCATTTCCAGCGCGGCCAACGCCGCCCGGCAGGGGTGATCTTCAACGGGCAACGGGGCATTCCAGAACGCCATCACGGCGTCGCCAATGAACTTGTCGATCGTGCCCCGCTGCTTCAGGATCTGATCTCCGATGTTGGAAAAAAGCGCATTCAGCAGCGAAACAAGTTCGGTCGCGGAGGCGGTTTCCGACAAAGAGGTAAATCCGCGAATGTCTGAAAACATCACGGTGATTTCCTGCGTCTCCCCTCCTAACTGCAGCCTGTGGCCCGTCGACTCCATTTCATCCAGGATTTCCGGGGCCACATAGTGGGAAAAGACCTTTCGTATTTCACGCTTCTCGCGTTCCGTCGAAACAAAAAGATATCCTGCCAGCAGACCGAAATTCGCCATCCCCCCGATAAGGGGAAAGGTGGCGTCAAACAGGATCAACTGATTTTGGTAGGTCAGCCAGCTGATTAAAAGAACAACCGCTGCAGCGACGCCACCGGCAACAAAAGACGCAACCGCCCCAAAACTGGACATGACCGCAATAACGACCAGCCCCAGTATGACGAAAGCAACCAGTTCCAGCGCGGCCGTGACATCGGACCGGCTGAGCATACTGTTCGTCAAGACCTGCTCTAGAATTTGCGCGTGAATGGAAACGCCCGGAACGGTTTCGCCAAGGGCGGTTTGATGCATGTCGAACAGACCGGCGGCAGAGGTGCCGACCAGAATGATCCGACCCTCGACCTGATCCTGCAAGGCAGGGTCATCGGACCCGTTCATGACATCGTCGGCTGAGATATAAAGGTCCGGGAAATCCCGCCTGTACTTCACCCAAAGCTCGCCATTTTCAGTTGTTGGTAAACGGTATTCGCCGATCTCGACCGCCAGCATTATACCTTCTTCATTTTGCGATCCTTCGGCAAAGATCACAGGCTCGCCCAGCGCAACCCTCAGCGCTTCGATCCCGAGACCGGGGATCACGCCTTCTGGCCCACCCCATAACACGGGGACGCGCCGCACCACCCCTGTGCCCCCGAGCGGCGAGACATTGACGCCACCTATCCCCGACGCATCCCGGTTCAAAGGCGCGGCTGGCGGGGTCCAATACGGAACCGAGATCAAACCCGCAGCCGGGTTTTCGCCAATTTCGACAACTCCAGCCTTGGTCGACAGCTTTCGGTCGTCCCCTTGCAGGCGGGCGGCGACGCCCAATACGACCGGCCAGTCGGCAATTGCGGATCCAAAGATAGCGTCATTGTCCAGATTTTCGGCATCTGGCTCAACGGCGACACGTCCGATCAGTGTCGGATCGTTCAGCAGCCGGGACGGCGAATACCGGTCAGGTTCGACAAACAACATATCGAATGCAATTGATGCGGCACCGTATTCGCCCAGGTTTTCCACCAATTGCGCAAGCAATGTCCGAGGCCACGGCCACTGGCCCCATTTTCCTAAAGAGACTTCGTCGATATCCACAACGCGCACCGGCAATTCGGGGTTGAACTCTGTCGGGGACAGTCTTTGCAAAATGTCAAAATAGATCAGACGCGTCATACGGACCGGAAAAGGATCCAGAACCCTGACAAAACAACCCAAAAGGATAAGGCATACCCCCACAAGACGGAAAGCCCATCTGGCATTGCTGGTTTTCCGCGTCTTTTCGACCACATCATCCTCCTGGGAAAAGGGCGGGATTATCTTGGATTCTGGCGACCTCCGGTCTGTTCCAGTACGGCCTCGGGTTACTCTTCTTCCGGTTCAGGTTCACTGGGTTCGGGTTCCTCGGGTTCAGGTTCTTCCCGCTCGGGCTCATCTCTTTCCGGTTCGTCATCATCGGGTTCTGGTTCGTCGGGCGGCGATGGTCCTGAAGGGGGATCTGAACGAGTTGGTGTCGGAGCTGCGGCCTGCTGCGCAGGTGCTTCTCTGCGCGTCTCTTGTCTGTCGGGCTCAACGCGTCGAATGGGCGCTGACTCCCGTGCGCACCCTTCGACATTGACCTGCAAAGGCGGCAGTAATCCGTCCTGCGACTGAATAAAGGGAAAGCCGCCCTTTAGCGCCTTGTCATATTGCGCCTGATCGGCTGGTCGCCCTACGCGCCCTCTTCCGCTTGTGGCATACAAGCTGCATTGGCGACCCGTTGACCGGCAGGACCCGCGCACGCTGCACATCTGCACTGTGCCTTCAAGAACTAGCATTGCGCTTTGGTCGTTCGACACAATCCACATGTCGAAAGTCGTTCCACGAACCGCCATCGTGGCCGACGGGGTTTTAACCGAATAGGCCCGCTTTCGGCTTTTGCCTGAGATAAAGCGAAAGCTGCCGCCCAATGCCTGCACAGCAAAGCTCTTGGCCTTGCGATTGCTGCGCAGCATCGTCACGTCCAGAACCATTTGCGAATTGGGTCCAATGGCGATCTTGGTTTCATCCACGAAAACAAGTTGAACCAGGCCATTGCGGTCTGTTGAAATCGCGTCGCCCGAAGCGATCTCCATTCCTGTGCGCACAGGCTGAGATTTGCCCCCACGCGTAATCTTCGCACCTTGCTTTGCGCCAATCACTTTTCCAATATTGGCTGAGGTCTGCGACGGTAAGATCACACAAACACAAAGAACCAACACAATTTTTAACCAGGTCACACCCAAGCCCCTTCCCCCAAAAGGTTCCTGATGAGCGCTAAACGCTCTGAGCCCGAACTTAACCTCGTTAAACCGCTTATTTGGTTTCTTAAAAATCCATAAATTTGTGCAAATATGCCTTAAAGCTAATATTTTTGGCAAGGTCTTTGTCGGAACGGGTATTGGTGTTTGCTCAACCGGCATCCCAAGGATCAACTTCCAGCTTGCCATTTCCCACATATCGCCGCCCTACGAACACCCTGCCTGCCGCCGCGACGATTACCCTCATGGCTGATCAGAGACAGCCCCTCTCATCCAAGGCTAAGCCTTTTTTCGAGGCCCGTAATTCACGAGGCTTGACGAACAGCAGAACAACGCCCAGTACGACGGCGGATCGCGCGAAAACCGTTACTGCCAATCCGGCAGGTCGCAATGCCGGTTCTACGTGGACTCACTTTCGGCGTAGCTGCGCAGTTCGGTGATGTCAGAGATTTCCGCATGATTGCGATTTATTTTCACGCCAATCGATTTTAATCGCGAAAAGGCACGGCTGAGGCTTTCGGGTTTCATCCCAAGACGGCCCGCAATCAGCATCTTGTCATAGGGCAATTCCACGTCGCAGCTGCCCTCCTCGATCTCGCACAGGTTCAGAAGGAACTCAGCCACCCGTTGTGCGCCGGTCTGCGCCTTGAGCTGTTCCAACTGCGCCACCAGCGAATGAAGATGTGTGAAGGTTGAGGCCAATATGGATATGCCGATCTCGGGGTCTTCCTTCATCAGCGATAACAGCACAGGGCTGGGAATATGCATGATCTCGCAAGCGGACACCGCCTCGGCCGAAACCGGGTAAGGCACGTTGCGCAAGGCGACCGCTTCGCCAAAGCTCTCACCGCGGGTGAAGACACTCACCACGGCCTCGGCACCAGTCGGTGTGACGCGGAATAGCTTTACCCATCCAGCCAGCACCACGTGCACGGCGTTGGCTTCTTCCTCCTGCAGGAAAATCGTCTCACCCCGGTCATAGGATCGCCAGATCGCGCGGCTCAGCAAATGATCCAGATACTGTTCCGGCAAGCTCTTGAGCAGAAGCGATTGTCGCGCGATCGCCTTTTGTCGTTCATGCGCCACGAAGGGTCCTCTCTTCCCTGGCCAATGTTTCGGCCAGCCCATCCCTAAGCTACAGCCTAAGCTATGTTGGTTCTCAATCGCCAGCCAAATTCGGTGGTGTAACTTGACAATTGTCATGTTCCACCATGCGAGCCGCGCCTATTCTTTGCCTAACACCAGCAAGCCGGGGAGCCAGTTTCATGGACTACGAGCGATTTTTTACCCAGAGCCTGGATGCCCTGAGGGACGAAGGGAATTACCGTGTTTTCATCGACCTGCAACGGCGCTGCGGAGCGTTTCCGAACGCGCGCCAGACCGATGGGGCAGTGCAGCGTGACGTGCGGATCTGGTGTTCGAACGACTATCTGGGCATGGGGCAGCACCCCGCAGTGATCAGCGCCATGCATGACGCTCTGGACCGCTGCGGCGCGGGTGCGGGCGGGACGCGGAATATCTCGGGGACAACCCATGATCACGTTCTGCTGGAACGCGAACTGGCCGATTTGCACGGCAAGGAAGACGCGCTGCTGTTTACCTCCGGCTACGTATCGAACTGGGCGGCGCTGGGAACGCTTGCGTCGAAAATCCCCGGCCTGATCGTGTTCTCGGATGCGCTGAACCATGCCTCGATGATCGAAGGCATCCGCCATTCGCGAGCGCAGAAGGTCATCTGGGGGCATAATGATCTGGAAGACCTCGAGGCCAAGCTGGCCGCAGCCGACCCGGACGCGCCCAAGATGGTGGCGTTTGAATCGGTCTATTCGATGGACGGTGACATCGCACCCATCAAAGAAATCTGTGATCTGGCCGACAAATACGGCGCGATGACTTATCTGGACGAGGTCCACGCCGTTGGCCTGTACGGCCCGCACGGTGGCGGCATCGCCGAGCGCGAAGGTCTGATGGATCGCCTGACCGTAATCGAAGGCACGCTGGGCAAGGCGTTCGGTGTGGTTGGCGGCTATATCGCCGCGTCGGCCGCGCTGTGCGATTTCGTGCGCAGCTTTGCCAGCGGGTTCATCTTCACCACCGCTCTGCCGCCGTCGATTGCCGCCGGGGCCGCTGCGTCGATCCGCCATCTGAAGCAATCGAATGCCGAACGCGACCTGCAAAAGGCCCGCGTGGCCGAGGTGCGCGCGCGGCTGGACGCGGAAGGCATCCCGCATCTGCCCAATCCCAGCCATATCATCCCGGTGATGGTCGGCGATCCGGTGAAATGCAAATTCATCTCGGACACGCTGCTGGAAGAATTCGGCATCTACATCCAGCCGATCAACTATCCCACCGTTCCAAAAGGGACCGAGCGCCTGCGGATCACGCCCTCACCTGTGCATACGGATGAGGATATCGACCATCTGGTCGGTGCCTTGTCGGCGCTGTGGCAGCGTTGCCAGATCGCGCGGATGCCGATGGCTGCTCAATAACCAAAGCTCCCCCTCCGCTTGGAAAAGCGCCGTCCTTTCGGGGGCGGCGTTTTTCTTTGGTCAGATCAGGTAGAGGCCGAAGACGGTCAGCACAAAGCCCGTCAGCACCAGGGTAAAGCCGCGCAGCCAGGCGGGGCTGGTGGCAAGCTCGAGGTAACGCGCAAGGATGATGCGGGATTTGGCCAGCGCCAGGATCAGGATGCCTGCGCCGAGGATTTTTGATGGGAGTGGGGTTAATGTCAGGATTGCCGATGCGAGGCTGAGCGCCAGAAGGGAGAGCCATGCGCGTGTGAGAGGGGTCGGGAGCCTCCGGCGGGAGTATTTTTGAAAAGATGAAGCGGCGGGCATCGCACTTATCCCAGCAGGTAGATCACGGGGAACAGCATGATCCAGACCAGATCGACCATGTGCCAGAACTGCGCGCCGGCCTCGATGTTCCGGGGATCGTCGCGCCATGCGACCAGCAGCAGGATGGCGATGCCGGCCAGCACATGCGCGGCATGAAAGCCGGTGAGCAGATAGTAGAACAGGAAAAACGGGTGGGTCTCATACGTGATACCTTGCGCGGCTTTGCCTGCATATTCCGCGCCTTTGATGATCAGGAAAACAACGCCCAGCGCAGCCGCCGCGATCAGCGCCAGACGGGCAGCGGCACGGCGGGCGGTTTGCCGCCAATGCAGGGCCTGTGCGGCGAGATAGCCGGACGTGATCAGGATGGCGGTGTTGAGCGCAGCGCCGGTGCGGTAGAGATGCGATTGTGCTTCGGCAAAGCCCGCCGGGTCGGTCAGGCGGACGCCCATGAAGGCGATCAGGCCCGCGCCGAAGACCAGCAGTTCCGAGATGATCAGCACCCACATCAGCAACTCGCCCGGAAGCTCGTCGATGAGGGAGCTGTCGGTCATGCGCCGACCAGTTGGCAGTAGATCTGCGGCAGGGCCATGGTCAGGCGGTGCGGGTCGGGGATGACGGCGAACCCGCCTTGGCCAAACATGCGCGGGAACCAGCTTTTGCCGGTTTTGTCGATGGTGACGCCAAAGACCGATTGTCCGACGCGGCGCGCCTCGCGGACGGCCATGCAGGTGTCTTCGATACCGTGGCGACCTTCATAGTGATCCAGATCGTTGGGTTTGCCATCAGTGATGACCAATAGCAGGCGACGCTTGCGGGATTGCTCTGCCAGATCGGCAGAGCAATGGCGGATCGCAGCGCCAAGCCTTGTGTAGTGGCCGGGGCGCAGCGAAGCGATGCGTTGTTCGACAGTTGTGCCCATGGCCTCATCGAACCGCTTGCAGCGTTGCACATAGACGCGCTGACGTTTCAGCGAACTGAAGGCGTGGATGGCGAAATCGTCACCGCAGGCGTTCAGGCCCCACGCCAAGGCGGCCAGCGCCTCGCGTTCGATATCGATCACGGCGCGGCCCGTTACGGCGCTTTCGGTCGAGCGGCTGACATCCAGCAGGATCGAGACCGCCAGATCGCGCGCCTCGGGGCGGGATTGCATCCAGATGCGTTCATTGCCTTCGCCGCTGGCATGGCGGTCGGTTTCGGCGCGCACGGCGGCTTCGATATCCAGCTGATCACCGTCCAGATGGCCACGCGTCATGACGCGACCGGGGCGCAGAGCTTCGAACTGGCGTTTGACGGCGCGGATGCGGCGGGCGGTGGCGGGGTCTTTGCCGAATTCAGCCGCATCCTCACGGATATCGGCGTCGGACAGCAAGACGTTCACATGGTCCGGCAGGTACTGACCGGTGCGCACATCCCATTCGGGATAGAGGATGCGGCCAGAGAGACGTTCACGGTTCACGTCCTCGGGCGCGAGGTCCAAGTGCAGCTTCAGCTTGGTCGGCGGCGCTTTGGAGATCTGACCCAGCCCGATCTCTTCCTGATCGTCGGCGGCTTTCTTGGCATTATCGGGGTCGTCATCATCGATGCGACGGTTGATATTCAGGAACTCGGCCCAGCTGAGGATCGCTTCGAACTTATGCAAGATGAAACTGTCGCTGCGGTTCGCCTGATCGGATTTGCGGCGGCGGGCGCGGTGGGTTTTTTCGCCAGACTCTTCGGGCTCGCCTTCGGTTTCGGGGTTTTCGACCTCGTTATGTTCGGAAAAGCCAACGGCGCGCAGCTCGGGCCACAAGGGCACCGGGCGCATCGGTTGATAGCCGCGCGGGGCGGTCAGATCGTCGTCTAGCGTCAGAAGCTGCTCGGCCTTTGGCGACAGGGGGGCCGGGTCGCCCAGCTTATGCCGGATCAGTTCTTCGACCGCAGCCTCAACAGGAGGAAGGCCGGGAATGTCGCGGTGGTGCAGCACGCCCTTGCAAAGCTCGGTATAAAGCGGGCGCAGGCCGGGGGCGTCGTCGAGCGTCGCCGCGACCATGTCCTGCGCTGCCATCAACGCGCGCAGGTCGGCGCGCAGTCGGTCGTCTTCGTCAATGCGGGTGCCCGCATGGGCGGCAGCGGCGGCCAGCCAGACATAAAGCGCGCCGTTTGCTTCACGCGCGGGGAATACGGCAAGCCGGTCGGGCAGACGCAGAACTTCGCCATCGAAGGACGCGCGCGGCATCAACTCGGCCTCGGTTGCCAGCTTGCGACGCCAGCTCAGGCGGTGGCGTGAAATCTCGGGTGAGACCGGGCGCAATTCAACGCCCGGGCTACCCCCAAGTCCTCGGAAGAGGACGGCCAGCCGCCCCGCGACCTCTGAGAGGTCGACCGCGGCTCCAACATGCACCTCAGGTGCATCGAGGCGGCTGGCAAGGGTGTGCCAAAGTTTCCCGATCGTTTCTTCGGGTTCCCATGGCTCAAAATCGATCCTGACCATCGGCCGGCCTCACCCAAAGACAGCCGTGACAAGATCGAGGAGCCCGCGTTTGATGTCCTCATCATCTGTCAGAGGTTCAACCATAGCGGCAAGGATGGCACGGTCGGTGGACATGCCCTGCGCGATCAGCGTCGCGGCATAGACGACCAGACGGGTAGAAACGCCTTCCTCAAGGTCCTGACCCTTGAGCCCGCGCAGCTTGTTCGCCAGCCGGATCAGCGGCTTGCAGCGTTCCAGCGCCAGCCCGCTTTCCTGCGCGACGACTTCGGCCTCCATCTCGGGCGATGGAAAGTCGAACTCCAGCGAGATAAACCGCTGACGGGTCGAGGGTTTCAGGGTTTTTAGGATATTCTGGTATCCGGGGTTATAGGAGGCGACCAGCATGAAGCCGGGCGCGGCCTCAAGCTCTTCGCCGGTACGATCGATCGGCAGGATGCGCCGGTCGTCGGTCAGTGGGTGCAGCACGACAGTCACGTCCTTGCGGGCCTCGACCACCTCATCAAGGTAGCAGATCGCGCCTTCGCGCACCGCGCGGGTCAGGGGGCCATCAACCCAGACGGTTTCGCCACCTTTCAGCAGGTAACGCCCGATCAGGTCGGCGGCGGCAAGGTCATCGTGACAGGCCACGGTGTAAAGCGGGCGGCCAAGCTTGGCGGCCATGTGGGCCACGAAACGGGTTTTGCCGCAGCCTGTCGGCCCCTTCAACAGAACCGGCAGGTCGTTGGTGTAGGCGGCGCAGAAGACGTCGCATTCATCGCCCTGGGCGAGGTAGAAGGGGGCGTCAGCCGCCCCCTCAGTCAATTTCATGGAGCCGTCCATAGTCATCACTCCGCAGGGGTTTCGGCTGCGCCGGGTTCAATGATCTCTTTCCGGGGAACCCAAATCGAGTAGATGAACAGCAGCGCACCAAGGACCACGACGATGCCAGAGCCAAGGCGCATCCAGTAGAAGATGGCGACCTGATCCTGCACATCCATGAAGTAGTCTCCGACCACACGCTGCATGTGCGTCTGAACGGTACCTGCGAAGGTCAGCACGAAGGTCATGAAGACCATGCCGCTGGTCATCAGCCAGAACGAACCCATGTTCAGAACCTGATTATAGGGATCGCGGTTCTTGAGGATCGGCATCGCGTAGCTGAAGATCGCCAGATTGAGGCAGACATAGGCACCGTAGAAGGCCAAGTGACCGTGGGCTGCGGTGATCTGCGTGCCGTGGGTGTAATAGTTCACCCCGTGCAGCGTATGCAGGAAGCCCCAGACACCAGCTCCGAAGAAGGCCAGCGTGGCACAGCCCAGCGACCACAGCAGTGCGGCCTTGTTGGGATGGTCCCGGCGGCCCTTCCAGACCATGACGAAGGCAAAGGCCATCATCGCAAAGAACGGGATCACTTCGAGGCTTGAGAAGATCGATCCGATCCACTGCCAATAGCCGGGCGTACCGATCCAGTAGTAGTGGTGCCCTGTGCCAAGAATGCCCGAGAACAGCGCGGCGGCGACGATGACATAGAGCCATTTCTCGACGATCTCACGGTCAACGCCCGTCAGCTTGAGCATCAGGTAGGCGAGGATCGAGGCCATGATCAGTTCCCACACGCCTTCAACCCACAGGTGGACAACGTACCACCAGTATTGCTTGTCCAAGGACAGGTTGCCGGGGTTGTAGAAGGCAAACAGGAACAGCAGCGCCAGACCCCACAGACCCAACAGAAGGATGTTGGTGATCGCGGTCTTCTTGCCCTTCAGAACGGTCATCGAAACGTTGTACAGGAAGATCAGCGCGGCCACGACGATGCCCGCCTTGACCCATTTGGGCTGTTCAAGGAACTCGCGCCCCTCTTTGCCCAGCAGCCAGTTGCCTTCGAACAGGTTGAAGACATAAGTCACAACCACGCCCAAAGTGCCGACCACAAGGATGATCAGCTGCAGATAGGCCAGCTTGGTCGAATGGATCTCACGCTCGGCCTCTTCCGGGATCAGGAAGTAGGCAGCCCCGAAGAAGCCAAGGATCAGCCAGACGATCAGAGAGTTTGTGTGCAGCATACGCACGATGTTGAACGGCAGAAGCTCGCTCAGGAAATTGGGGGATACATAGATCAGACCGGCCAGCAGGCCGCCGATCACCTGTATCGCGAACAGGCCCATGGCTACGGCAAAGTAGGCGTAGGCGATTTTCTGGGATTCGTATTTCATTGTCCTTGTCCCTTTCTCAGCCTGCCTCGTTGGGCGGCCAGCCCTGTGCGTCGATATTGTCGGTCCAGATCAGGAAATTGGTCAGATCACGCAGCTCGTCGTCGCTGAGGTTAAAATTGGGCATCTGCCGGCGACCGGGAATGCCGGTCGGTTGTGCTTCCATCCAGCCCTTGAGCGATTCAAAGGCCGATTCCGGGTCGTCCAGAACACCCCAACGGGTCATCACATTGCCGACCTCAGGGGCGTAGTAAGCCCCCTCGCCCAGAATCGTGTGACAGTTGATGCAAGCGTGCTTTTCCCAGACGTGCTTACCCCGGACGACACTTTCATCCAGGTTCGCAGCGTTCTCGGACCGCACGATATACAGGTGGGAATGGGCCGACAGGGCCAGAAAGATAAGAATGAAGAACAGTGACCCGCCATAGAATATGTTGCGAGCCATGCTCTTTGTCATGACTTCTCGCATTGCGCTCTCCTTTGCGCAGATTAGCTAGTATCTCAACAATGGCGGTTGGGTCGTCGGGGTGCCTTAACGAAAGTCAAGACTTTCAGTCGGAATTGAAAATCATCCGTCCGGAGCAGCCCGAGGCCCCGTCAGCGCGGGCCACATCGCGATCAGGTACAGCGCAAAAGCCCCGACCCACAGACCGTCCGACAGCAGCATCGCCATCAGATAGCCGGTGTTCAGATCGGTGCCGACCCAGCGCGACAGGGCCGCGGCGGCCATCAGCCCATAGGCAACAACCATCGGCCCCGGTGCCACCAGCGGACGACCGCTATGACCCAAAGCCGCGCGGCTCATGACCGCCAGCGTCATGCCGCCCACGCAGCCGATGCCGAGGATATGGACGGCGGCGACCTCATTGCCGATGCCCAGACCTGCGAGCCCCCACAGGATCAGCCCCAGCGCCAGCATGGCCAGCCCTAAATGCAGCGCCAGCAGGATCGGCTGCTGAACCGCCCAGCGCGCGCGCCACCGCGCCATGCGAAAGATCTGCACCCCGCCCAGAATCAGCGCCACCACGCCAGAGACCGGTCCCACGCCCAACGCCAGAACGCTGAGCGGCAACACAAGCGCCAGCGCCATCCCCACCTTGTCCAGAGCGGCGACCGAGACAGGCCAGTTGGCCTCGGGCACGTTTGCGCGTTTCATGGCGTTTCGGGTGAAAGCCGGTGTGATCCGACCGCCCAGAATCGCGATCATGGAACACAGCGTCAGCAGCCCCGCGCGCAGCCCGGTTTGTAGCGTGTCCTCCGTGACGCCCATCCATTCCAGATGGGTCAGCAAATCAGCCAGCCAGATGAAGGTCAGCAACAGCAGAAAGATCATGTTCTGCGGTTTCGGACGCCGGACCAACTGCGTTGTGATCTTGGCGGCCAGAATCGGCACAAAGGCCAGATCGACCGCAGCCACCAGAACAGGCGACAACATCCCCGAAAACCACATCGCCATCCGCCCGGCCAGCCACAGCCCTGCAGCGAGGGTAATGAATCGCGCGCGCGCGTCGGGCGCGCCGGTCCAGTTGGGCACTGCGGTCAGAAAGAACCCACCCAGCGCGGCGGTGGCATAGCCAAAAATCATCTCATGCGCGTGCCACATGGGCGGTGTCATACCGTAATCCGGTGCCATGTAGGGCACGGTCAGCCACAGCCCCCAGACCAGCCCGACGAACAGGCCGTAAAGTCCGGCGGACAGAAAGAAAACGCGAAACCCCTCCCCGAAAATACGGGTGATGATTGCGGGCATGACTGCTCTCCTGCTCGGTTTTGGAAACTCTAACAGGCCTCCCGCGCGCACGGCTTAACCAAAGTCAAAACGACCCGAAAATATGACCTCAAGACTCAGATTTCAGGGCGGCTTTTTCGTGAAAATCGGCGCGCGATTGGCTCACCTGTTGACTTTCGTCAAGGATCGCGCCGCACCGATGTCTCACCCTTGGACCTGCCTCACCAGCAAATGGAGAGTGATCATGTCACTTGGAATCAGCTACAACAAAACTGGCCGCGCCTTTGGGGTCGGTTTGGCGATGTTGCTGGGCAGCGTCGCCGCGCCAGCCTTTGCAGACGAGCCAACCCTGAGCAAGGAAGCCTTTGAATCCTCGAAACAACTTTACTTTGAACGCTGCGCCGGTTGCCATGGTGTGCTGCGCAAAGGGGCAACGGGTAAAAGCCTTGAGCCTTTGGTCGAAACAAAGAACGCCGATGGAACCGTGACCGAATCCGGTACCCTGAAACTGGGTCAGGAACGTCTGGAAAAAATCATCGCGTGGGGTACCGAAGGCGGTATGAACAACTTCTCGGACGTTATGACCGAGGACGAAATCCGCGATATGGCGACCTACATCCAGATGGAGCCGCCCAAGCCGCCGGAAATGTCGCTTGAGCAGATGATGGCGACCCGCAAGGTCTATGTCGAACCCGAAGACTATCCATCCGAGCCGCTGCATGGCCGCAACTGGGAAAACTTCTTTGTGGTCATCGAACGTGACGTGGGCAAGGTAGCGGTGATCGACGGTGACACCAAAGAAGTGCTGGCGCATATCCCGACCGGCTATGCGGTGCACGTTCTGAAAGCCTCCGAGCACCACAAACTGGAAGAGCCGGAAAACCCGGGCCGCTTCTGGTACACCATGGGCCGCGACGGCAAGATGACCAAGATCGACCTGTGGCAAAACCCCGAGAACATGCTCGTGGCCGAGGTTACCATTGGTTATGACGCCCGCGACGTAGCGGTATCGGGTGACGGTAAATACGTCATCGGTGGTGCCTACTGGCCGCCGCATTTCGCGATCGTCGATGCCGAAACCATGGAGCCGAAAAAGGTCGTCTCGACCCGAGGCTACAACGTGGACGGGGACTATGTCGAAGAAAGCCGCGTGGCCGCCATCTACACCACCCCGAACGAGCCCACATGGATCGTAGCGGTGAAGGAACTCGGCCAGCTCTGGCAGGTCGATTACACCGACCTGGACAACCTGCGGATCGACAAGATCGACAGCGCCAAGTTCCTGCATGACGGCTTCTTTGATCCGTCGGGTCGCTTCTTCCAGATCGCCGCAAACGCGTCAAACAAAATGGTTGTGGTCGATACCGAGACCCACAAGCTGGAAGCCATGATCGACACAGCACCGCTGCCGCACCCCGGCCCGGGCGCCAACTGGGATGACCCGAATTGCGGTCCTGTTGCCGGTACAACCCACCTGGGTGAAGGCACGGTCACCGTTTGGGGCAACGATCCCGAAGGTCACCCGGATCAGGCCTGGAAAACCTGCTACGAGGTGGAAACCGACGGTCCTGGTCTGTTCATCCGGACGCACCCGACTTCGGACTACATCTGGGCCGACCAGACCAAGCACCCCGAGCCCGAAATTCAGCAATCGGTGCAGGTCATCGACAAGGCAACCGGTGAGATCGTGAAAACGATCCAGATCACCGAAGAGGAAGGCAACGTCGCCGTCCACTTCGAGTTCAACCAGGACGGGTCCGAGGTTTGGGTTTCCAAGTGGAACCGCTCGACCTCGAAAGAGCCCAACGGTGAGATCGTGATCTTCGACGCCAAGACGCTGGAAGAGATCGGTCGCGTTAAGGGTCTGTTTGCCCCGACCGGCAAGTTCAACGTCTACAACCGTTCGAACCACGTCACCTGACGGATCGGACACCGAGAACCGGAAAGGGCGGGCCCCTCGCCCGCCCTTTCCCTGTTTGACCTATCAGCCAAACACGCCTGCCCGACAAACCGGGCCAGTCAAGACAGCCAAAACGGAGCCCGGATATGACCTCGGAACCGGAAAAGAAAAAACCGATCTGGCGCCGGTATTTCCTGTGGGGAATGCCCGTGGCCGGCATCGCCGCGGCCTTTGCTGCCGGCATCATCTTCTGGGGCGGGTTCAACACCGCCATGGAAGCGACCAACACCAAGGAATTCTGCGTCTCGTGCCACGAGATGCGCGATTTCGTCTACGAAGAATACACCGGCACGATCCATGACGTGAACCGCTCGGGCGTGGGCGCGGTCTGCTCCGACTGCCACGTTCCCAAGGACTGGACGCACAAGATCATCCGCAAGATCAAGGCCAGCAAAGAGCTGTATGGCAAGATGGTCGGCACCATAAACACACGTGAGAAGTTCGAAGCCAAGCGCGTGCATCTGGCGATGAACGAGTGGGAGCGGATGAAAGCCACCGACTCGCGCGAATGCCGCAACTGCCACGATTTTGAATCTATGATGCCCGAGTTCCAGAAGCCCCGCGCCCGTCAACAGCACCTGAACGCGATGTCCGTGGGTCAGACCTGCATCGACTGCCACAAGGGGATTGCACACTCGGATGCCCGCGATCGGGCGGATGAGGATTATCTGGAAGAACTCGAAGCCCCGAACCCCGCCTTCATCCGCGAGATCCCGGCTGAATATCTGGCCAGCCTTGAGCGGATCGAAGCCAAGGAAGCTGCCGACGCCGAGGCTGACAAAGCCGCCCGCGCAGCGCAGCAAGAGGCCGTGCAGGCGCAGATCGCAGCCGCAGTTGACGCCGCCTTGGCCGAGGAGCGCGCCCAGGCCGCAGGCGATGAAGCGGCAGCATCTGCCGGTGGTGGCAGCGATGTGGGCACCAATATCGACTGGTCTGGCGTGGTCAGCACCGACATGAAACTGTTCTACCCCGGCCAGGCCTCGTTCGAATGGGTGCAGAACGGACGGTCCCATGGCGGCGCACGTCCGCTGACCAAAGGCGGCGATCAGTGCACGACCTGTCACGCCAAGGAACTGGATGCGATCGGCAACAAGATCGTTGCAGGGGGTGAGCTGGAACCAACGCCGATCCCCGGCAAGCGCGGCGTAATCGACGCGACGGTTCAGGCGGCCCATGATGACGAGACCCTGTATATCCGTCTGCAATGGCCGGATGCGGGCCACAGCCCTGCGCCCTTCGTCGATGGCGGCAAGATGGACCCCGACAACCAGATCAAGGTTGCGATGATGATCACCGGCACCGGTATCGAGATGGGTGATCAGGTGGGTTGTTGGGCCTCGTGCCATGCGGACAACACCTATATGCCCTTTGATCCGGGTGCCGACGCGATTGCCGCCAATGGTGATTTCACCAGCCGCATGGCTGCGCAGGACACCGTGACCAAGTATCTCAGCGAAAGCCGCACCGAGGTCGAGGTTCGGGGCCGTCGCGGCAAGGCGCTGGGGGGTTGGGACAAGCTGCAGGCGGCTGAACAGATCGAGCAGTATCTGGCCGACGGCACCTATCTGGACCTGATGCGCGTCTATGCCGATGGCAGCGCCACCAACGGCTATCTGCTGGAACAGCGCGTGGTCAATGACGGCGAGATTGCAGCCTCGGCCAGCCTGGACGGCGGCATCTGGACGGTGGTCTTCACCCGCCCGCTAAACTCGGGCGCAGCCGGTGACGTGCCGCTGGAACCCGGGCAGACCTATACGGTCGGCTTTGCCATCCACGATGACTTTGCCGCCGCGCGGTTCCACCACGTGACGCTGGATACCAGCCTGGCGCTGGATGACGACAGCGCCTTCATCAACGTGGTCAAACAGTAACGGATCGGGGCCGGATTTCCCGGCCCCCTCCCACCCCAAAGGAGAGGTCGATGAAACCCCAAAACCTTCTTCCTGCCCTGCTGCTGATGGCATCCCCCGCGCTGGCGGCGGAAGACGACATCGCCGCCACCTGCGCCGAGGCCGAAGAGCGCTATGTCGAACTGTTCGGCCAGCCCTCATCGGCGGTCGAAGATGCCGAGGTGGTGCTGATGTACAAATACCTCTTTTGCCCGGTCGAGCTGACGGTCAAAGCAGGCACCACGGTACGCTGGGTGAACGTGGACAAACGCACCAGCCACTCGGTCCTGTTGAAGGACGCCAGCGAACCCGAAAGCGACCGGCTGTTTCCCGAGGAATCGGTTGATCTGACTTTCCTGACCCCGGGGCCGCAGGAGTACCTGTGCGGACCGCATTGGGAGACGCAGAACATGATCGGAATGATTACCGTCGACCCCTGAGCCGAGGCACATACAGGCAAGATCACAGGAGCGCGGGCGCAAAACCCGCGCTCCTTAACTTTAGTCAAGGAGGTTTGTTTTCGATTCCGCCAACCTGCCCTCATGACACGCCCGGCTTTCCCAGCAACGTCACCAGATCGCGCAGGGCTGCGGGGCGCAGAGAACATTCAGACCAAGCGAGTTCACACATGAGCGGTAAGGTTTTTCTGATTGGCGCAGGCCCCGGCGACCCCGAATTGATGACCCTGCGCGCCCTGCGGATGCTGCAAGAGGCGGATGTGGTGGTTTATGACCGTCTGGTCTCGGCCGATATTCTGAACCTGCACGCGGATGGCGCGCGGCTGATCCCGGTGGGCAAGGCGCCCAAATGCCATACGGTGCCGCAGGATCGCATCAATGACATTCTCGTCGAACAGGCCCGTGCCGGCCATACGGTTGCGCGGCTGAAAGGCGGCGATCCGATGATCTTTGGCCGCGGCTCGGAAGAGGCCGCGTATCTGATGGCAAACGGCATCCCGGTCGAATACGCGCCGGGGATTACGGCGGCGCAGGGGGCCTCGTGTTCCACCGGTGTGCCGCTGACCCATCGCGGGCTGGCGACCTCGGTGCAATATGTCACCGGGCACCGGCAGGCCGACAAAGTGCTGGATCTGGATTGGAAGCGTCTTGCCGACCCTGAATCCACGCTGGTCGTCTATATGGGCGTCGCCAATATCGGCCAGATCGCAATGGGGCTGATGACCGAGAACCTGCCCGGCTCGACCCCAATTCTGGCCGTTGGCAAAGCCACCACCCCCGAGGAACGCCGTATGGTGTCCCGGCTGGACCGGCTGGCGGCGGATGTGCGCGCCGCCGATCTGAAAGCGCCCACGCTGTTCATCATCGGCAAGGTGGTTTCGCTATACGCGGAACAGCCCGTGGCAGAGGTATTGGAGCAGGCTCATGGCTAAGCTTGGCTCTAAGAAATTAGGGTCGCGCCCGACCCTGGGTGGGCGAGAAGCGCCCTCCCGGGGGGAGGGTCGGGGGCGGCCCGGCGTTGCCGCCGGGCGATCTGGATGGACCGCGCGCGCTGTCCTGACAACCGCCGTACTTGTGGCCACAACAGCCTTTGCCGCCGACACGCTTGACCCCAACGCCCTGAAACGCCTTGTCCATCAGGATTGCGGCTCGTGCCATGGGCTGTCGCTGAAGGGCGGGCTTGGTCCCGATCTGCGGTCTGAAACCCTTGAACACTATGACGCCGAGGTTCTGACCGGCGTGATCCTCGATGGCATCCCCGATACTCCGATGCCCCCATGGCGGCCCCTGATCAGCGAAGAAGAGGCCGAATGGATCGCCCGTTACCTACTGGCACAGGAGGCACAATGAAACAGCTTATCCTCACACTCGCAGCCACGCTGCTGATGACCACCTCGCAGGCGGAACCGACCGCGACCGGCGACCTGGGCCTTGTGATCGAACGCGCCAAGGGCTCGGTCCTGCTGGTCGATCAATCCGACCGCGCCACGCTGGCACGGATCGAGGGGCTGGGCGATCTGTCCCATGCCTCGCTGGTCTATTCGCCCGATGAACGCTTTGCTTATGTCTTCGGCCGTGATGGTGGGTTGACCAAGGTTGATATCGTCACTCGTCAGATCGTGAACCGCGTGGTGCAGGCGGGCAATGCCATCGGCGGGGCAATCTCGGATGACGGCAAGCTGGTCGCCGTGTCGAACTATGAACCCGGCGGTGTGCGGGTCTTTGATGCGGACACGCTGGACATGGTCGCCGACATTCCCACCGACAGCAAAACCATCGGGCTGGTCGATGCGCCCGGTCGCCGGTTCGTGTTCACCATGTGGGACACGGGCGAGACATGGATTGCCGATTTCTCGAACGGCACCCCCGCGATCACCAAGATCACCGACATGGGCAAGAACCCCTATGACGCGCTGATCACCGCCAATGGCCGGACCTATATCACCGGCCTGTTTGGCGAGGACGGCCTGACCGCGCTGGACCTGTGGGCCAAGACGCCCGAACCCATCCGCGTGCTGCCAAACTATGGGCGCGGGCAAGAGGAAATGCCCGTCTACAAAATGCCCCATCTGGAAGGCTGGGCGTTGACGGGTCGCGAGTTCGTGCTGCCCGCCGTTGGTCATCACGAGGTTCTGTGGATCGACGCCGACACCCTCACTGAAACTGGGCGCACACAGACCCATGGCCAGCCGGTCTTTGCCATGGCCCGTCCTGATGGACGGCAGGTCTGGGTGAATTTCGCCCATCCGCTGAACGATACGATTCAGGTCATTGATTCAGTGACCAAAGAAATCATCCACGAATTCAAACCGGGCCCCGCCGTGCTGCATATGGAGTTCACGCCGCGCGGGCATGAGGTTTGGATCAGCGTGCGCGATGCCAACAAGGTCATGGTCTACGACACGCAAAGCTTCGAGAAACTGCGCGAGATCGAGGCCGACAGCCCCTCGGGCATTTTCTTTACCGCTCGAGCGCACAGAACGGGGCTTTGAAATGCAGCACATCACCGACCCGCTCGATTGCCGTCTGCTGGACGAGTTCCAGCGCGATTTCCCCATAACCGCGCGTCCGTTTCAGGTTCTGGCCGACGCGCTTGGTCTGGACGAGGCCGAAGTGCTCGACCGACTGGCGCGGATGCGCAAGACCGGGCGCATCACCCGGGTGGGTGCGACCATTGCCCCCGGTGCGGTATCGGCCAGCACCCTTGCCGCTGTTGCCGCCCCTGACGCGCGGCTGGAAGAGGTCGCCGCCCTGATCGACGCGGAACCCGGTGTGAACCACAATTACCAGCGCGAGGATGACTGGAACCTTTGGTTCGTGGCCACCGGCCCGGACCGCGCGCATGTGAACGAAACGCTTGCTCGGATCAGCCGCCGCACCGGACTGCGCGTGCTGGACCTGCGGCTGGTCCGCCCGTTCAACGTTGATCTGGGGTTCCGGATGTCGGGCGAGACCCGCAATGTTCCCGGCCCCCGCAAGGTGGATTGTTCAGCGATGCAGGACGGCGACCGGCCCCTGTTGCAGGCGCTGAGTTCCGGGCTGTCGCTGGTCGCAGAACCCTATGCAGCACTGGCCCGGTCGCTGAGCCGCAGCACGGTCGATGTGATGGAGCGGATCGAGGCCCTGCATGGGGCCGGGATCATCTCACGCCTCGGCGTCATCGTGCGCCATCGTGCGCTGGGATGGTCCGCCAATGCGATGGTGGTCTGGGATATGCCTGCCGATCAGGTCGGCACCGCAGGTCCGGCGCTGGCTGCCCATCCCGGTGTGACGCTGTGTTATGAGCGCAACCCGGTCGAAGGCGTCTGGCCGTATCGCCTTTATTCCATGATCCACGCCCGCTCGCGCCCCGAAGCGCTTGAGGTTCTGGCCAATGCCACCGCCCTGCCGGAACTGGCTGGTGCGCGGCACAAGGTTCTATTCTCGACCCGTTGCTTCAAGCAAACCGGCGCGCTGATTCAGGCGAAAGAGGTGGCGGCATGACGCTCGACGATACAGACCGCGCCATCCTGAACCGGATGCAGGACGACTTGCCTTTGACCTCGCACCCCTACGCGGTGATCGCCGAGGAATTGGGGATCGCGGAATCCGACCTTCTGGGCCGTCTGACCCGCATGAAAGAGGCCCGCGTCATCACCCGTTTCGGCCCCTTCTTCGACGCCGCCGCAATGGGCGGGGCCTTCTGTCTGTGCGCGATGGTTGTACCGTCTGAGGATTTCGAAACCGTCCTGACCAAAGTCAATGCGCATCCGGAGGTCGCCCATAATTATGAGCGCACGCACCGGCTGAATATGTGGTTCGTTCTGGCGACCGAAACGCCCGAAGGGATCGCAACCGCAGCCGAGGCTATCGAACGGGAAACCGGGACCCGGGTCCTGCAATTCCCCAAACTTCAGGAATTTTTCATCGGCTTCCGGGTGGCAGCATGATCGACGCAAAAGACAGAGAGATTATCGAGGCGCTGCAAACCGGCCTGCCGCTGGTGCCTGCCCCTTACGCGCAGGTGGCCGAGGGGCTGGGTCTGGATGAAGACACTCTGATGTTCCGCCTCGCCGACATGAAATCGCGCGGCGTCATCCGGCGCATTGCGGCGGCCCCAAACCACTACAAGCTGGGCATGACATCGAACGGCATGACCGTTTGGGATGTCGCAGACAACCGCGTGGCCGAGATGGGCACCCAGATCGGCCTTCTGCCCTTTGTCACCCATTGCTATGAACGCCCCCGCGCGCTGCCCGACTGGCCCTATAACCTGTTTGCCATGGTCCATGGCACCGACCGGGCTGAGGTCGAAGAAAAGCGCGCCGAAATCGCGGCCATTCTGGGCGAGGCCTGCCGGGCGAAAGATATCCTCTATTCCACGCGCATCCTGAAAAAGACCGGGCTGCGCCTGAAAACGAAAGGCTGAGATATGTTCCGCCTGACCGAATACATGCAACAGCTGGTCAAACCAACCCCGGTGCGTAAACGCCGCCCCGGCCCGGTGAAACCGGTGGTGATCTGGAACCTGACACGGCGCTGCAACCTGAAATGCCGCCATTGCTACACCGTCTCGGCGGATGTGACCTTCCCCGGTGAGCTCAGCCACGAGCAAGCCATGGTAACCCTTGAGGATCTGGGCCAATTTCGCGTCCCGGCCCTGATCCTCTCGGGTGGGGAGCCGTTGGACCGGTTCGATTTCTTCGACATCGCCAAACGCGCGCGGGATCTGGTGCCGATGCTTGCGCTGTCAACCAACGGCACCCGGATCTACGACGAGACCGCCGATATGATCGCCGATGTGGGGTTCAACTATGTCGGTATTTCTCTGGACGGGATCGGGGCCACAAATGACTGGTTCCGGGGCGTCGAAGGTGCCTTTGCCGACGCCCTGCGCGGCGTGCGCGAATGTAAAAAGCGCGGCATCAAGGTTGGCTTGCGCTTTTGCCTGACGGAGGGCACCCAGCATCATCTGTCCGATCTGTTGCAGCTGTGCGATGATGAGGGTGTCGACAAGTTCTACCTGTCGCATCTGGTTTATGCCGGGCGGGGTGACAAGAACCGGGGCGAGGATGCTGAACATCTGCGCACCCGCAAGGGCTTGGATCTGTTGCTGGAGCGCGCGTGGGAGGCTGCCACAGGTGGGCGTCCGCTGGATATCGTGACCGGGAATAACGACGCCGATGCGGGCTATTTCCTGAACTGGGTCCGGGCCCATTTCGACGAGGATAAAGCGGCGCATGTGCGTGCGCATCTGGCCGCATGGGGTGGAAACTCCAGCGGGTTGGGCGTGGCCAATATCGACAATCTGGGCCGGGTGCATCCCGATACCTATTGGTCGGATTACACGGTCGGGAATGTGAAAACGGCACGGTTTTCCGAGCTGTGGAGCAGCAATGACCCGATGCTGGCCATGCTGCGCACGCGTCCGCGCCCATTGAAGGGCCGATGTGGGGCCTGTCAGCTCAAGGACGTCTGCGGCGGCAACACTCGTATCCGAGCGCTGCAACTGACCGGCGATCCCTGGGCCGAGGACCCGGCCTGTTATCTGTCAAATCAAGAAATCGGTGTTGAGGATACGGGCGCGCGCCTGCAGGTCACGCCGTTTCGGGGGAAAAGCCATGATCCGGCGCATCAGTTCTTTTGACACCGTTAATCTTGCTGGCCCAGCCGATGCGCGGGTGGTGGGTGCAGGAGCCTCCGGCGGCCGTATTTGGAACAAGAAGAAGCAGGGGGTTGCTCTGTTTCTATCCAGCGTTGCGCTGGTGTTGGCGGGCGCGATGGCGCAAGCGGATGCGCCTTCGGATTATGCCGAGTTTTGCGCTTCGTGTCATGGCGAGAACCGGTTGGGCGGGGTTGGCCCTGCGCTGATCCCCGAGACGCTGAAACGGATGCGGGGGCCGCGTGTGGCGGCGGTGATTGCGGAGGGGCGCGCGGCGACGCAGATGCCCGCGTTTTCGCATGAGCTGGACGCGTTGCAGATTGAGGAGCTGGCGGGGTGGCTGAAATCTCCGCTGGAGACGGACCCCGAATGGGGTGAGGCCGATATCATGGCCAGCCGCGTTCTGGATGAGGAATATGTGCCGGTGGACGCGCCGGTTTGGGACAGTGATCCGATGAACATCACGCTGGCGGTTGAGACCGGCGATCACCATGTCAGTGTTCTGGATGGGGATACGTTCGAGGTTCTGGACCGGTTCGAGACACCCTTTGCCGTGCATGGCGGGCCGAAGTTCAGCCCCGATGGGCGCTATGTGTTCATCATGTCGCGCGATGGCTGGGTGCAGAAATATGACATCTGGGCGCTGCAACAGGTGGGCCGGGTGCGCGCCGGTTTGAACAGCCGCAACATCGCCATGTCGGGTGATGGCAAATGGGTGGCTGTTGCGAACTACCTGCCGAACTCGCTGACGTTGCTGTCGACCGAGGATCTGTCGGTTGTGAAAGTCATTGATATAAAAAGCAAAAATGGAGTCTCAAGCCGCGTATCAGCGGTCTATCAGGCCCCGCCGCGCGAAAGCTTTGTGCTGGCGCTGAAGGATGTACCGGAGATCTGGGAAGTGTTTTATGGCGCTAACCCTCCTCAATTCGGGCTGGGGCATGATTTCCGTATCGAGGGGCAGTTCAAAAACCCTGATCCGTTCCCGGTGCGCAAGATCACGACGCCGGATTATCTGGACGATTTCTTTTTCGACCAGAGTTACGAATACGTCATGGGCGCCTCGCGCGATGGCAATAGCGGGCAGGTGATCGATCTGGTGATCGGGCAGAAAGTGGCCGATCTGGACCTGCCGGGGATGCCGCATTTGGGCTCGGGGATCACGTGGAAACATGGCGACACCACCGTGATGGCGACGCCGCATCTGACCGATGGCACCGTGTCGGTGATCGACATGGAAAGCTGGGAAACGGTCAAGCGGATCAAGACCGAAGGGCCCGGTTTCTTCATGCGCAGCCATGAGAATTCGCCTTATGTCTGGGCCGATGTGTTCTTTGGCCCGAACAAGGATGCGATGCATGTGATCGACAAGCAAAGCCTTGAAATCGTGAGAACTTTGCGGCCTGCGCCGGGCAAGACCGTGGCCCATGTGGAGTTCACCAAGGATGGCAGTCACGCGCTGGTTTCGATCTGGGAAGATGACGGCGCGGTGATCGTCTATGACGCGCAGACGCTGGAAGAGGTCCGCCGCCTGCCGATGCGCAAACCGTCTGGGAAATACAATGTCTGGAACAAAATCACCTTCTCGGAAGGCACCAGCCACTGAGGGCAAATGGCCGGTCTGGAAACTGGCCGTTTTGCTCTATCCGGCCACGGCGCTGACCGTGGCCATCAACCTGTTTCTGGCGGGGCTGATCCTGCACAGCGCGGGGTTCAGCGCCATCGCGCCGGTGCCTGCAATCCTGTGGTCGATCCCTCTGGGCATACCCGCTGCGTGGCTGGCCGGACGGTGGGTACGTGGGTTGATGGATGAGGCAGATACTTGATTATAAATGCAAATTCAGGAATACGATTAATTTTTGATCGCCCTGAAAACAAATGACCTAAGTCAAGTATCCACCCGGACGAATCCCCTACCACAGAGGCATAGCTTCCCGAGTCGGAGACTCCATGCCTGCCCTGAACCCATTGCACAATCTCCCTGCCCGCGCGGTTCGCGCGGCGGTCGGGTTGGCGGGCATCGTCATTTTGTTGTTGCAGACCTTTGGGCCGGCGCTGGCGAGTCCCGGTGAAAGTGTCTGGGTGGAGATCTGCTCGGAAGGCGGCGCGGTCTGGGTCGAGGTTGACCTTGAGGAGGGTGCCGAAGACCCGACCGCGTATTGCCCCAAATGCGCCGATTGCGCGCTGTGCGCCGTGACCAGCGCAGCGCCGATGCCCGAGCTGGCACAGGTGGCGCATGCCGGAATCTTCCATTTTGTACATGGGGAAATCGGCACATCTTCCGTTTTGTACCAAACTCATCGGCTGTGGCCCGAGACCCGAGGGCCCCCGTGCGCGCCCGAAATCACAACCGAACGCGCCCTGCGCGCGTCCATGGCGTTCACCCAAATTCCCGGAGGTGCGCCGTGGTCGTAAGTCGCGCAATCCATTTCCTGCTGGCCTTTGTCCTGTCCTGCCTGATGGCGATCAGTGCCCAGGCCGACAGCCTTGCCAGCTTCCTGCCCGAGATTGAGCCCGCCGATCTGGCCCCCGGTGCCGATGCCTTTGGCCCGGTGCGCGAGGACGTGCCGGTGGCCCCCGTTCTTAAGGACGGCGACCGCATCGCCTGGGCTTTCTTAACCTCTGATCTGGTGGGCACCACCGGGTATTCCGGCAAGCCCATTCATGTGGTCGCCGCCATCGATGATGAGGCGGTGCTGACGGGTGTGCAACTGGTCAAACACTCCGAACCGATCGTGCTGATCGGCATTCCCAATTCCCGCATGGTTGAGCTGACCGAAGGCTATGCCGGGCTGGACCTGAAGGTTGAGGCCGAGACGGGCGGTGAAGGGCATGACCTTGATATTATCTCGGGGGCAACCGTCACGATCATGGTGATCGATGACAGTCTTGTGCGGGGCGGCATCAAGGTGGCGCGCGCGCTGGGGCTGGGCGGCTTGGCACCGGCGCAGGCCGATGGGCCGAAACGCGAGGTCGATTTGGCGCAGGACGCCATCTATGACTGGACGACGCTGTCGGGCGACGGCTCGGTCCGGCGGCTGACGCTGGATATCGGGCAGGTCAACGCGGCGTTTGAGGCCACCGGCGATCAGCGGGCAATCAAGCGCCCCGAGCCCGGTGAACCTGATGACACATATATCGACATGCATATGGCGCTGGTCTCGGTGCCGTCGATCGGCAAGTCGCTGCTGGGCGAGGCCGAATATCAGAACATGGTCGACTGGCTGGACGAAGGCGAACAGGCCATTCTGGTACTGGGGCGCGGGGCCTATAGCTTCAAGGGCTCGGGCTATGTCCGGGGCGGGATTTTCGACCGGATTCAGATGATCCAAGGCGACAATTCGGTGCGGTTCTTCGACAAGCAGCAGCGCCGTCTGGGCGAGGTTGCAGCCCCCGATGCGCCCAGCTTCACCGAACTGGACATCTTCAAAATCCCCGCCGAGGCCGAGTTCGACCCCGCCGAACCCTTCCGCCTGCAACTGCTGGCCCAGCGGGCCGTAGGCGCGGTTGAGAAAACATTCCTGACCTTCGATCTGGGCTACAAACTGCCGGAACACTACCTGCTGCCCGTCGCGGCCCCTGTGGTTGTCGATGACGCCACCGGCGAGGCGGCGGCCAAGGCCGCGCTTTGGAAACGCATCTGGAAGGACCGCACGGTCGAGATCGGTGTGCTGGGTGTCATGCTGCTGGTGCTGACGGCGACCTTCTTCTTCCAGTTCCACGCCACCATGAATGCGCGGGTCTTCTACTGGTTCCGCATCGGATATCTGACCATGACGCTGTTCTTCATCGGCTGGTATGCCAATGCGCAGTTGAGTGTGGTGAACCTGATGGCGCTGGCGGGCAGCCTGCGCACAGGCTTTTCATGGGATGCCTTCCTGCTGGACCCGTTGGTGTTCATCCAGTGGTTCGCCGTGGCTGCCGCGCTGCTGTTCTGGGGGCGTGGGGCCTATTGCGGCTGGCTGTGCCCGTTCGGCGCGTTGCAGGAACTGACCAACAAGATCGCGCGGGCCTTCAAGGTGCCGCAATGGACCTTGCCTTGGGGCCTGAACGAACGCCTCTGGCCTGCGAAATACATGATCTTTCTGGTGCTGTTCGGGATCAGCTTTGTCTCGATCCCGCTGGCCGAGACCTATGCCGAGGTCGAGCCGTTCAAGACCGCGATCATCCTGAAATTCATGCGCGACTGGCCATTTGTGGTCTTTGCGCTGGCCCTGCTGGGGATCGGGCTGTTCGTGGAACGGTTCTACTGCCGCTATCTCTGCCCCTTGGGCGGAGCGCTGGCGATCCCGGCCCGTATTCGCATGTTCGACTGGCTGCGCCGCTACAAGGATTGCGGCACCCCCTGTCAGACCTGCGCCAATGAATGCCCCGTTCAGGCGATCCACCCCACGGGTGAGATCAATCCGAACGAGTGCGTCACCTGCCTGCATTGTCAGGTGCTCTATCAGTCCGAGGACAAATGTCCCGTCGTTATCCGCCAGCTGAAACGGCGGGCCAAGACAGGGTCGGTCCAGATGAAGACCCCACTCGGACAACCACCGGCGAACCATCCGAACGCCAAACCGCAAACCGTTTCCTAAAAGGAGGGACGATCATGTCGGAACATGACAAGAAACTGAACATCACACGCCGCGGGATGCTGGGCGCAACCGCAACCGGTGCCGTGATTGCCGGGACCGGGCTGGGCTCGACCCTGATGACCGCGCGCGAGGCGAGTGCCGCCGCGAATGCGCATCTTGAGCCGGGTGAGCTGGACGAATATTACGGCTTCTGGTCCTCGGGTCAGACCGGTGAGCTGCGCATTCTGGGTGTGCCCTCGATGCGCGAGCTGATGCGGGTGCCGGTGTTCAACCGCTGCTCGGCCACCGGCTGGGGTCAGACCAATGAATCGCTGAAGGTTCTGACCGAAGGCCTGCTGCCCGAAACCAAGGAGTTTCTGGCCGCAAACGGCAAGGTCACCTATGACAATGGCGACCTGCACCACCCGCATATGTCGTTCACCGATGGCACCTATGACGGCCGCTATCTGTTCATGAACGACAAGGCCAACACCCGCGTGGCCCGTGTGCGCTGCGATGTGATGAAATGCGACAAGATCATCGAGATCCCGAACGCGCATGACATCCACGGTCTGCGTCCGCAGAAATACCCGCGCACCGGCTATGTCTTTGCCAATGGTGAGCATGAGGCCCCGCTGGTCAATGACGGCCAGATCCTCGACGATCCGTCCAAATACGTGAACATCTTCACCGCCATCGACGGCGACACGATGGAGATCGCGTGGCAGGTGATGGTGTCGGGCAATCTGGATAACACCGATTGCGACTATCAGGGCAAATATGCGTTCTCGACCTCATACAACTCGGAAATGGGCATGAACCTGGCCGAGATGACCGAGAATGAGCTGGACCATGTGGTCGTGTTCAACCTCAAAGGCATCGAAGACGCGATTGCCGCAGGCAACTATCAGGAACTGAACGGCGTCAAGGTCGTGGACGGGCGCAAAGAGGCCGGCGGCAACCTGACCCGCTATATCCCGATCCCGAACTCGCCACACGGTGTGAACGCCGCGCCCGACAAGAAACACATCATGATCAACGGCAAGCTGTCGCCGACGGTTTCGGTGATCGATGTCGAGAAGTTGGATGCGGTGTTTGAAGGTGCCGATCCGCGCTCGGCCATCGTTGCCGAACCGCAGCTGGGCCTTGGCCCGCTTCACACCGCGTTTGACGGCAAGGGCAATGCCTATACCACGCTGTTCCTGGACAGTCAGGTGGTGAAATGGGACATCGCCAAAGCGATCGAAGCCTTTGGTGGTGCGGATGTTGATCCGATCCTCGACAAGGTGGATGTGCAGTATCAGCCGGGTCACAACTCGACCTCGATGGGTGAGACTGCTGAAGCCGATGGCAAGTGGCTGATTTCGATGAACAAGTTCTCGAAAGACCGCTTCTTGAATGTGGGTCCGCTGAAGCCTGAGAATGAGCAGTTGATCGACATCTCGGGCGACAAGATGAAGGTGGTCCATGACGGGCCGACCTTTGCCGAGCCGCACGATTCGATCCTTGTGCACCGGTCCAAGGTGAACCCGGTCAATGTCTGGGATCGCAACGACCCGATGTGGGAAGATGCGCGCAAACAGGCCGAGGCCGATGGCGTCGATCTGGACTATGGCGCGGATGAGCCGATCCGGGATGGCAACAAGGTGCGGGTCTACATGACTTCCGTGGCGCCTGTGTTCAGCATGGAGAAGTTCACTGTCAAGCAAGGCGATGAAGTCACAGTCTATGTCACCAACCTGGATGACGTCGACGACGTGACCCACGGCTTCTGCCTGTCGAACTTCGGCGTCGCGATGGAGGTTGCACCGCAGGCCACCGCCTCGGTCACGTTCATTGCCGACCGTCCGGGCGTGCACTGGTTCTATTGCCAGTGGTTCTGCCACGCGCTGCACATGGAAATGCGCGGCCGGATGTTCGTTGAGCCGCGGAGCGCGTAACGATGCGTTGGTCCCTGCTCATACCGCTCCTGCTCGGCTCGCCCCTTTGGGCGGCGGACTGGGATGTGCCCAACCGGGCGGGGGCCATCAACGAGATACTGGCGCAGGCGGCGGATGGGGACACCCTCCGCCTGAGCCCCGGTGCTTACACCGAGACGCTTGTTCTGGACCGGCCCGTCACAATCGACGGGCTGGGACAGGCCACCATTGACGGACAAGGTGAGGGCAGCGTCATCACCGTGACCGGCCCCGGCGTGACCTTGCGCGGGCTAACGGTGATCGGCTCTGGCTCGGACCATGACGGGATCGACAGCGGCATCCAGCTGACCAAAACGGCCCACGCGCCGGTGGTCGAGGACAATGTGTTGCTGGGCAATCTCTATGGCATCGACATCCACGGGGCCAAGGACAGCATCGTGCGCCGCAACCGGATCGAAGGGCGGCAGGACCGCCACATGAACGCGCGCGGCAATGGGGTCTATGTCTGGAACGCACCGGGTGCCGTTGTCGCCGACAATGACATTCAGTTTGGCCGCGATGGAATTTTCGTGAATTCTTCGAAGAAGAATTTGTTCACCGGCAACCTGTTCCGCGATCTGCGCTTTGCCGTGCATTATATGTATGCCGACAACTCCGAGGTCAGTAACAACGTCTCGATCGGCAACGATCTGGGCTATGCGGTGATGTTCACCTCGAATGTCAAAGTCACCGACAATGTCTCGATCGATGACCGTGAACATGGCGTGATGCTGAACTATGCCAACAAGAGCGTCATCACCGGCAATGTGGTCAAAGGTGCCAAGGAAAAATGCACCTTCCTGTATAATTCGAACAAGAACGAATTCACCGATAACTGGTTCCAAGGCTGCGGCATCGGCATCCACTTTACCGCCGGCAGTGAACGCAACCGGATCGTCGGCAATGCCTTTGTCGGCAACCGGACGCAGGTGAAATATGTCTCGACCAAATGGGTCGAGTGGTCAGAAGACGGGCGCGGCAATTACTGGTCCGATTTCGCCGCCTATGATGTGGACGGCAACGGCGTGGCCGATGCCCCCTATCGCCCCAACGATTCAATGGACCATGTGCTGTGGACCCAACCCGCAGCCAAACTGCTGCTCGGCTCGCCTGCCGTGCAGCTGGTGCGCTGGTCGCAATCGGCCTTCCCGGCGCTGCTGCCGGGCGGTGTGATGGACAGCAACCCCTTGATGCAAGCCCCTGAACCCCCAGCTATGAAAAAGGTGCCTCATGACGGATAAGGCCCTGACGATTAACCAAGTCTGCAAGGACCGAGGCAAGACCCGCGTTCTTGACGATATCACCCTGTCTCTTGCCCCCGGTCAGCGCGTGGCGCTGCTGGGCCATAACGGCGCGGGCAAGTCGACGCTGATCAAATCCATCCTTGGCCTGACTCCGATCCATGGCGGAGCCATTCGCATCGGAGACGCCACCCCCGGCAGCGCGCAGGCGCGGCGCGAGACGGCCTATCTGCCCGAAGCGGTGTCATTCCACCCGGCGCTGACGGGCCGCGAGCAACTGACCCTGTTTGCGCAGCTTTCAGGCGCGAAGGCGGATGTACCCGGGCTGTTGGAACGGGTTGGCCTGAGCGATGCGCTCGACCGCCGGATCGGAGCCTATTCCAAGGGGATGCGGCAACGTCTGGGTCTGGCGCAGGTTCTGCTTGGCCAGCCGAAAGTGGCGTTGCTGGATGAACCCACATCGGGCTTGGACCCGATCTCGCGGCAGGATTTGTACGCCATCATTGATGAGCTGGCTGCACAAGGCACCGCCGTATTGATTGCGTCTCACGCGCTGACCGAAGTTGAGGCCCGCACCGACCGCATCGCCATCATGCGCAAGGGTCGGATGGTGGCTGATGACACGCTGACCAACCTGTCGGCGCTGGCCGGTCTGCCGATCCGCCTGAAGGTGCGCGCCAGTGCCAACGCGGATGCTCTGGCCGCCGAACTGGGTGGCAACCGCATCAACGGCGCGTCGGTGGAGCTGCTGTGTTCGCCGGAAGACAAGATGGAGGCCCTGCGCCGCATCGCCGGGTTGGGCGACGCGGTGGCGGATGTGGAAATGACCCCGCCAAAGCTGGAAGACCTTTATCGCCACTATGCACAGGAGGAGAGGCTATGACCCGCTTCCTAGCCATCACCCGCACCGAAATGCTGATCCTGCGCCGCAACCGCTGGTTGCTTGTCGCGACGCTGATCATGGTGCTGTTTGCCTTGGCGCTGACCTTTGCGGGCAGCGCACCAACCGGCACGCTGGGGGTCGATATGCTGACCGTCTCGGTCGCGTCGATGACCACGCTGTCGGTCTACCTTGCGCCCTTGCTGGCGCTGATGATTTCTTTTGATGCCATCGCGGGCGACGTGGACCGAGGCAGCTTGTCGCTGCTGCTGTCCTACCCTGCGGGGCGCGGAGAAATCCTGTTGGGCAAGTTCACCGCTCATCTGGCCGCGCTGGCCTTCGCCATGACCGTCGGCTTTGGCACCGCAGGCGCGGTGGCCGCGTTCTTCGGGGGCGCAGGGCCGGAAAGCCTGATGGCCTTGGCGCGCCTGATCCTCACATCCATCCTGCTGGGCGCTGTGTTTCTGGCGCTGGGATACCTGCTGTCCGCTTTGGCTAAGGGGGCCACGGCGGCGGCGGGTCTGTCGGCCGGGCTCTGGCTGGTTTTTGTCGTCCTCTATGATCTGGGCCTGTTGGGGGCTGTCGTCATGGACAAGGGCGGCACCTTCACCCAATCCGTCTTTCCATGGGTGATGGTAGCCAACCCGGCCGACGCATTCCGTCTGTGGAACATCGCCGCTACCGAGGGCGTCGCCATGGCGTCCGGCATGACCGGAGCCACGCAGGCGCTGCCAGTCTGGGCCGCGCCCGTATCGCTTTTGATCTGGCCGGTGCTGGGTTTTGCCCTTGCCCGCGCCGCGTTCCGGAGGGTTGAGCCATGAAACACCTGTGCCTGATTGCCCTGATCGCGCTGGCGGCCTGCAAGGAAGAGGTCGCCGAGGCCCCCGACCCGGTGGACCTGACCCCCGACGCGCTGAGCTTTTTCTGCCAGATGAACATCGCAGAACATGGCGGGCCCAAGGGGCAGATCCATCTGGAAGGCTACCCCGCGCCGCTGTTTTTCGCACAGGTGCGCGACATGGTGGCCTATCTCAAAAGCCCCGAACGCGACGCGGATATCACCGCCGTCTATGTCAGCGATATGGGCGCGGCTCCCAGTTGGCGACAACCGGGTATTTCCAATTGGATTGCGGCGGATGGCGCGACTTTCGTGGTGGGCTCCAACGTTGCAGGCGGCATGGGCGCGCGTGAGGTTGTCCCCTTTGCCGACCCGACCGCCGCCGAGACCTTCATCAACACCTACGGCGGCACACCCCTGCCCCTGTCGGACATCCCCAATACCGAGGTCCTGGGCCCCGTCGATCTGGACCTGAAGCTGGAGACCCCCGCATGACACCCCTGTCCCGCCGCCGTTTCTTGACCATCTCAGCGGCCTGCGCTGCGGTTCCAACACTCGCATCCGCTGCCCCCGTTGCCCATTGGCGCGGAACAGCGCTTGGGGCAAAGGCCAGCCTGCAATTGGTGGGGTTGGAGGATGCGCATGCCGCGCCGTTCATTGCATCAATCGAAGCCGAACTGAGCCGCCTCGAAAACATCTTCAGCCTTTATCGCCCGCAATCACAGCTCAGCCAGTTGAACCGGGATGGATCCCTGCCCGCACCAGCCCCGGAATTGCTGAATGTCCTGAGCCTGTGTTCGGCGCTGAACGCGGCCTCGGACGGGGCATTTGACCCGACTGTCCAACCGGTGTGGCAGGCGCTGGCGCTGCAGGCAGACGCCCGAGAACTGACCGCCGCGCGCAAGACCGTCGGTTGGCACCGCGTCCGGTTTGACGCCAGCGATGTGCGCCTGCCGGTGCCCGGTATCTCGGCCCTGACCCTGAACGGCATCGCGCAGGGCGCAATCACCGATCGCATTGCGGCCTTGCTGCGATCTTTTGGCCTGCGCGATGTCATGGTGGATATGGGGGAAATCGTCGCCATGGGCCACCGCAAGGATGGGCGGCCCTGGCAGGTTGGTCTGTCCGACGAGGGAATGGTGATCCGGGAAATCGCATTGCGGGACCGCGCAGTTGCGACCTCTGCCACCAACGGCACCCTGTTGGCGGATGGCCAAGGGCACATCCTGAACCCCACCGGTCAGGCGGTAACGCGCGCCACAGTGTCCGTTTCCGCACCCGAGGCAGCCCTTGCGGACGGTCTGTCGACGGCCCTCTGCGCGGCTTCCGCTGCGCAAGCGCCAACCATACTCAAGTCGTTCCCGACGGCTAAGCTGGAGATGCAAAGCCGGTAACAATTTGACCCCGACCGGGAATTCCCGGATAGATTGCCGCATGACGCAGCATCCCATCCTATGGACATTCCGCCGCTGCCCCTACGCCATGAGGGCGCGCCTTGGCATTCTAAGCGCGGGCGTGACGGTTGAGTTGCGGGAAATCCTGCTGAGGGACAAGCCGCAGGCGTTTCTGGACACCTCGGCCACAGCGACAGTGCCCGCCCTGCGTCTGATGGATCGGGTTCTTGACGAGAGCCTGGACATCATGGTCTGGGCGCTGGAACGAAACGATCCGCACCGGCTGTTGGACATGCCGCAGGACGCGTGGCGCCTGATCGAAAAGAATGATGGCCCGTTTAAAGCAGCGCTGGATCATACAAAATACGCCACCCGATATCCGGAACTGAACCACGAAGCCGAGCGGAACAAGGCGGCCCGCTATCTGATCGACCTCGACCAAAGGCTGAGCAACCAGCCCTGGCTTTTCGGAAACCGCCCGACCCTTGCCGATCTGGCGCTGCTGCCGTTTGTCCGCCAGTTTGCCTATATCGACCGGGGCTGGTTTGACGATCAGCCATGGCCGAACCTGATCCTGTGGCTCGACTGTTTTCTGGACAGTGAAGACTTTGGACAGATCATGCACAAATACAAACCGTGGTCCGAGACTGACGAACCGATCTGGTTCGGCGGGTGAATTGAGCGCTGCGAAGGCGGCTCCGCAGGTTATCCCAAAATGGCCGCGACGCGGCTTAGGACAAATGTGCGGTCGCTTCGATTTCGACCAATGCCTCATCCTCGACCAATCCGGTAACGACGATCATTGACATGGCCGGGAAATGGCGACCGAAAACCTCGCGATAGGCGGCACCGACCTCAGCCTGTTTGGCCAGATACTCCTGTTTGTCGACAACAAACCATGTCAGGCGCGTCACGTCGCTGACCTGACCGCCTGCTTCCTCGACAATGGCGGCGATATTGGCCAGCGCCTGTTTCATCTGGGGGACAAAGCCGCCCTCGACAAAGCGTTTGTTCGCGTCCCAGCCGATCTGACCGCCAATATGCAGCGTGCCGTCCTTGGTCAGCATGCCATTGGCATAACCTTTGGCTGGCAACCAGCCCTGAGGGTGGATCACTGTGTGGGTCATGAGGTTTCGTCCCTGAATACATCTAACTTTTTGCGAATATCGTCCGGCCAAGGGGCCGAGCGGCCGCCAGGCCCGGTGTGAACCAGCGTCGCGGTGGTGGTAAAGCGCTGCTCGTCCCCGGCGTGGGCGGTCATGCGGTAATCGGCAGACCGGGCACCGATCCGGGTGATAACTAGCGCCAGTACCAGATGGTCGCCATGACGGCTGGGGGCGGAGAACCGCGTTTGGATCTGTCCGGTGGGCACGCCGCCGGTTTTGTGGAGGGTTTCGAACGGAAGGCCCAACGCCTCATCAAAGAACGCCTCGACACAATCGTTCATCATCTCGAAATACCGTGGGAAAAAGACGATCCCGGCCGGGTCGCAATGTTTGAACAACACTTTTTGCGGAAAGGTAAACGCCATCACACCCCCACATACCGTTCCGAAATGTCGGGGGTCAGGTCCGTCATCGCGCCCGCCCAGACGGTTTTACCACGTTCCAAGATCACCGCCTTGTCTGAAACGGCGGCGAGTTCTTTCAACGATTTGTCGATCAGCAGGATCGCGACGCTGGTTTCCGACTTGAGGCGGCGCAGCGCGGCCCAGATTTCCTGCCGGATGATCGGGGCCAACCCCTCGGTCGCTTCATCCAGGATCAGCAGACGCGGGTTGGTCATCAGGGCGCGACCGATGGCCAGCATCTGCTGCTCACCGCCCGACAAGGACGCCGCGCGCTGGTCCGAGCGTTCGCCGAGGCGGGGGAATAGGTCGGCCACGGTTTGCAACGTCCACGCGCCGGGCCGCGCGGCGGCGATCAGGTTTTCGCGCACCGTCAGATCGGCAAAACACCGACGGCCTTCGGGCACAAGCCCAACGCCAAGCCGAGCCACCTTGTGGCTGGGCAGCGCGTGCAGATCGTGGCCGTCAAACCTTAGTTCGCCCTCGGACCGGATCATGCGGCATATGGCCTTGACCGTTGTTGTTTTGCCCATGCCGTTGCGCCCCATCAGGGCTGTCACCTCGCCCTCGTCCATGGTCAGATCAACGCCAAAGAGCGCCTGGCTGACGCCGTAGCTAGCGGTGAGGGCGTCGAGGGTCAGGAAGCTCATGCTTCTTCCCCCAGATAAGCTTCGCGCACCTCGGCGCTGGTACGGATTTCGTCCGCCGTACCGGTGGCGATGACCTTGCCATAGACCAGAACGCTGATCCGGTCGGCCAGTGCAAAGACCGCGTCCATGTCATGTTCGACCAGAAGGATCGGAGCCTCGGCCCGCAGGCCATCCAGAAAGCCGGTCAGCCGTTTCGATCCCCCTGCCCCAAGTCCGGCCATCGGCTCGTCCATGACGAACACGCGGGGGGACAGTGTCAGGGCGACGGCAACCTCTAGCTGGCGGCGCTGCCCGTGGCTGAGGTTGGCGCAGCGGGTGTTGCGGTCGTCGCTGAGACCGACACGTTCCAGCGCAGCCTCGGCGCGTTCGGTCAGGGCGCGGGTCTCCAACGCACCACGCCAGAACCGCCAAGCGGCCCCGCTGGCCCCGATTGCGCCCAGAACCGCGTTTTCCAAAACGGTATCCTCCATGCACAGAGCCGAGATTTGGAACGTGCGCCCCATCCCGGCCCGCGCCCGCGCCTGCGTGCTGAGGGCAGACACGTCACGCCCCTGCAGAAACACCCGCCCGGAATCCGGCGTTAGCCCGCCGCAAATTTGCTGGATCAGGGTCGACTTTCCAGCGCCATTGGGGCCGATGATGGCGTGTATCTCTCCGACTTTCAGGTCGATCGAGACGTCATCCGTGGCTTTCAGGGCCCCAAAACTTTTCCTCAGGTTTTGGGTGGCGAGGACCGGATCAGACATGAGCGCCCTCCTTGCCGGTCAACAGACCGATCAATCCGCCCCGTCCGAACAACACGATGCACAGCAGGATGATGCCCAGAAACACATGCCAGTATTCGGTCAAGCCGCCCAGAAAGTGTTCCAGCGCCACAAAGACGCAGGCCCCGACAACCGGCCCCATCAGGCGACCAACCCCGCCTATGATGATCAGAACGATCAACTCGCCCGACAACTGCCAGCCGAACATGGAAGGTGAGACAAAGCGGTTGAGATCGGCGAACAGTGCGCCCGCAAGTCCGGTGATTGCGCCGGAGATCACAAAAGCAAGCAGCCTTAGACGCACCGGGTTCATCCCCACTGTCTCAACCCGGATCGAGGATTGCCGGGCGGCGTTCAGCGCCAGACCGAAGGGCGAAGCCTGCAGCCGCGCGTTCAGGTACAGGACTGCACACAGGATCACAAAGCAAATGCCGAAGAACTGGATCGGGACCAATGTGTTCAGCCCCGGAAACCCGTTGCGCACGTAGATCGAGACCCCGTCCTCACCCCCGTATTCGGCCCAGGAGATCGCGAAGTAAAAGAACATCTGCCCGAAGGCGAGCGTGATCATGATGAAATACACACCTGTGGTCTGCAGCGTCAGCAGCCCGATGAAAAAGGCGATGATGGCCGAGACCAGCATGGCCACAAGCCAGATCACAGGCATGGAATTGGTGCCGCCGGTGGAAAACAGTCCCAGATCGAGCGTGGTATAGGTCTGCGCGTGATAGGCCAGAATGCCCATCGCATAGCCGCCGAGGCCGAAGAACACCGCATGGCCAAAGCTGACCATACCGCCGATGCCGAGGATGATGTTCAGCCCCACGGCGGCCAGTGCAAGGATCACCGCGCGGGTGACCAGCGTAATGGTAAAGGGCTCATCCATGACCAGCGCGAACAGGGGCAGCGCCAGAAGACCGCCGATCACCAGCGCGTTCAGCAGGCGTTCATTGACCCTCATGCACGCGCTCCGAACAGACCGGTGGGGCGGAAGAACAGCACCAGCCCCATCAGCACGTAGATGCCCATCGAAGCAATCGCAGCACCGCTTTTCTGCGCCGCCCCCGTCTCCATGAACAGCTTGAACAGTTCGGGCAGGAAAACCCCGCCCAACGTGTCGGTCAACCCGACAAGAAGCGCGCCGATAAAGGCCCCCCGGATCGAGCCGATGCCGCCGATGACGATCACCACGAAAGCGAGGATCAAGACGGGCTCGCCCATACCGACCTGCACCGATTGGATGGCCCCCACCAGCGCCCCGGCCAGACCCGCCAAGGCCGCGCCAAGGGCAAAGACCAGGGTGTAGAGTTTCGAGATATCGACCCCCAGCGCCGCAATCATCTCACGGTCGTTTTCACCGGCGCGGATTTGCACGCCCAGACGTGTGCGTTCAATCAGCGCCCAAAGGCCGATGGCAACCGCAAGGCCGATGGCGATCAGGGTCAGACGGTAAAGCGGGTATTCGATCCCGCCGGGCAGTGTGACGGGCCCCGAAAGCGCGTCGGGGATGTCCAGAAACAGCGGGAATGAGCCGAAGACCCAGCGCGTTCCTTCCGAAAAGATCAGGATCAGCGCGAAGGTTGCCAACACCTGATCCAGATGCGGTGCCTTGTAGAGCCGCCGGATCACCGCCATCTCGATCACCGCCCCGGCCAGCGCCGCCGCCGCCAACGCCGCCACGAGGCCCAGGAAAAACGACCCCGTCGCGCCCGCCACCGCCGCAGCCGCGAAGGCACCGACCATGTAGAGCGAGCCATGGGCCAGGTTGATCAGCCCCATAACGCCGAAGATCAGCGTCAGACCGGCGGCCATCAAAAACAACATGACGCCGAACTGCAAGCCGTTCAGGACCTGTTCGATAATCAGGATTGAGGACATGAAATCTCCGGACGGTGCGCGCCCGAGGCCGGGCGCGCAAGGGACTTACATCTTGCAGTCAGCCGCATAGGCGTCCGAATGGTTTTCCAGCGCAGTGCCGATGATCTTGTTGGTGAAGACGTCACCGTCCTTGATCACCTCGCGCGCATAGATCGTCTGTACCGGGTGGTGGTTCGTCCCGAACGAGAAATCGCCGCGTGTGCTGTCAAACTCGGCGGCGCGCAGAGCCTCGCGGAATGCATCCGCATCAGACGGATCGGCTTTTTCAAGTGCCGACAGCAGCAGGTTCGCCGTGTCAAAGCCCTGACTTGCATAAAGCGACGGCAGACGACCGTACTCCGCCTGGAAGCTTTCGACAAAGGCCGCGTTGGTCGGGTTGTCGATATCCTTGTTCCATTGCGAGGTGTTCACCACCCCCAGTGCCGCATCGCCAACCGCCTGCAGAATACCCTGATCGAAGCTGAAGGCCGGGCCGACCACGGGCAGATCAATGCCGCTGTCAGCATATTGCTTGAGGAAGGAAATCCCCATGCCCCCCGGCAGGAAGAAGAACACGCTGTCCGCATCGCTGGCCCGGATCTGGGCCAGTTCGGCGGCGTAATCCGTTTGACCAAGCTGGGTATAAACCTCACCCGCCAGATCCCCTTCGAAGAAGCGCTTGTAGCCGGTCAGCGCGTCCGTGCCCGCCGGGTAGTTCGGGGCCAGGATAAAGCTGTTCTTGTATCCAGCTCCGTTGGCGTAAGCCCCTGCGGCCTCGTGCAGGTTGTCGTTTTGCCAGGCCACGTTGAAATAGTTCTGATGACAGTTTTTGCCCGCCAGAGGCGACGGTCCAGCGTTCGGCGACAGATAGAACACGTTCTGGTTCACGGCTGCAGGCACAACGGCCATTGCAAGGTTCGACCAGATGATGCCAGTCATCACATCCACGCGCTCGGACTGGATCATTTTATCCGACAGTTGCACGGCAATGTCGGGTTTGCGCTGATCGTCCTCAATCACGACGTCGATATCGTCGCGGCCCGACTGCGCAATGGCCAGCATGAAGCCGTCGCGCACATCAATACCCAGCCCCGCCCCGCCGCCAGACAGCGTTGTGATCATCCCGACCTTAACCTCGGCCAGTGCCGATGAGGTGCACAGCGCCGTTGCGGCGGCGGCCATAAGTAGTTTCTTCATTTCAGTCTCCCCTTGTTGGTTATCAGCTTCACGCCCCAATCCCGGCGATTATGCTTAGGTTTCATCAGCTTGCAACCGCTTCTGCCTTAAGCCTGAACCGTTGCACCTTGCCGGTCTGCGTTTTCGGCAGGTCGTCGCAGAAAACAACGCTGCGCGGGTACTTGTAGGGCGCGATGGCGGTTTTGACGTGCTCTTGTAGCGCTTCGACCGTGGCATCTGACGGTTCGGTGCCTTCGGCCAGAACCACATGCGCCTGCACGATATGGCCCCGCTCCTTGTCCGGCACGCCGATGACCGCGCATTCTGCGACGGCGGGATGCGACAGAAGCGCGGCCTCGACCTCGGGGCCCGCGATGTTGTAGCCCGCCGAAACGATCATGTCGTCATTGCGGGCGGCGAAGTGGAAATAGCCATCCGCGTCTTTCGAGAAGCTGTCACCGGTGATGTTCCAGCCCTCCGCAACATAGCCCGCCTGCCGATCATCGTTCAGATAGCGGCAGCCGGTCGGGCCCCGCACGGCCAAACGGCCGACCTCACCAATCTCGGCCTCGGACCCGTCGGGACGCAGCACTTTGGCCTGATACCCCGAGACAGGCTTGCCGGTGCAAGCAGGCTGGTGGTCGTCAAAGCGGTTGCTGATGAAGATATGCAGCAGTTCAGTTGCGCCGATCCCGTCGAGCATCGGCTTGCCGGTCTTGGCCATCCAGTCGTCATAGATAGGCTTGGGCAAAGTCTCACCGGCGGACACAGCAGCGCGCAGGCTCGACAGGTCCGCGCCCTCATCCATCGCATTCAGCATGACACGATAGGCGGTCGGCGCGGTAAAGCAGACGGTGGCTTTGTATTTCTCGATGATCTCGATCATACCGGGGGGCGAGGCCTGTTCCAGCAAGGTTGCCGTCGCCCCGAAGCGCAGCGGAAAGACCGCCAGCCCGCCCAGACCGAAGGTAAAGGCCAGCGGCGGCGAACCGACAAAGACATCCTCTTGCGTCACACCCAGAACCTCGCGCGCATAGCCGTCGGCGATGATCAGAATGTCCCGGTGGAAATGCATCGTCGCCTTGGGCTCTCCGGTGGACCCCGATGTGAACCCCAGCAACGCAACGTCATCGCGCCCGGTGGCGACGCAGTCGAACTTCACCGGCTTTTCCAGCGCCAGCCGGTCCAGTTCGGCGTCGTGGTTCGAGGTGCCGTCAAAACCCACCACCGTCTTTAGGAATTGACTGCCCTTGGCGCAGGCCGACATCTCATCCATCAGCCGCGTATCGCAGAGCGCGAACTGAATCTCGGCTTTGTCGACATATTTGGTTAGCTCCGACGCCCGTAACATCGGCATCGTATTCACCACCACCGCACCCACCTTGGTGGCGGCCAGCCAACAGGCGACCATGGCCGGGTTATTGGCCGACCGGATCAGCACGCGGTTGCCGGGTTCGACACCCAGATCCTCGACCAGCGCATGAGCCAGACGGTTGGTCCAGTCCGTCAGTTCCTTATAGGTGCGCAGGCGGCCATTGCCGATCAGCGCGGTGTTGTCCCCAAAGCCTTTTTCGACCATTGCATCAGTGAGTTCGTAGCCGACATTCAACTGATCGGGATAGTCGAACCCGTCCAGCAGGAAGTCTGGCCATTGATCCTGCGGCGGCAGGTTGTCTCGTGCGAATGTGTCGGTATGGGCCGAAGGACCAAGCATCACGAACCTCCCATATGTGCCGCCTGAGCCGCACGCGCGATGATCACCTTTTGCACATCGGACGCGCCCTCATAGATGCGCAGCGCGCGGATTTCCCGATAGAGCTTCTCGACGGAATTGCCCGAGCGCACGCCCTCGCCGCCGAACAGCTGAACCGCCTTATCGATCACCTGCTGGGCCTGATCCGTGGCATACAGCTTGGCCATGGCGGCTTCGCGGGTAATCCGGGGCGCGCCGCTGTCCTTGGCCCAGGCCGCGCGGTAGATCAGCAGGGCGCTTGCGTCCACATCCAGCGCCATATCGGCGATGTGGCCCTGCACCATTTGCAGATCGAACAGAGGCGCGCCCTGGACCTGACGAGTGGTGACCCGCTGCAGCGCCTCATCCAGCGCGCGGCGGGCAAAGCCCAAGGCCGCAGCGGCCACGGTCGAGCGGAAGACGTCCAGCACTGACATGGCAATCCGGAACCCCTGCCCCGGCGCGCCGATCATCGCATCCGCAGGCACCCGGCAATCCGTGAACCTAAGCCGCGCGAGGGGATGTGGCGCGATGGTGTCCAACCGCTCGACCACCTCGAACCCCGGCAGGTCGGGCGTGACGATGAAGGCTGACAACCCCTTGGCTCCGGGGGCCTCTCCGGTTCTGGCGAACAGCGTGTATAGATCGGCAATACCGCCGTTCGATATCCACGTCTTCTCGCCATTCAGAACATAACTGTCGCCGTCCAGCGTGGCGGTCATCGTGGAATTGGCCACGTCCGATCCCGATTGCGGCTCGGTCAGGGCAAAGGCCGAGATCGCCTGCCCCGCCCGCGTTTTGGGCAGCCACTGTGCCTTTTGCGCGTCCGAGCCGAACAGAGAAATCGCCCCGGTTCCCAGCCCCTGCATGGCAAAGGCGAAATCCGCCAGCCCGTCATGGCGCGCCAGGGTCTCGCGCGCCAGACAGAGGGTACGCACGTCCAACTGACCGTTCTCGTCGCCTGTGACGCGCAGCAAACCGGCCTCACCCAAGGTGGCCACCAGCTTGCGGCATGCCGCATCGGTGTTGGCGTGATCCACGTTCAGACCTGCGGCGACCTCTTCCACTCGTACTGCCCAGTCGCGGTGGCGGGGTTCAAAGAAAGGCCAGTCAAGGAAGCTCTGATCCGCCATCACTCGCCCTCGAACACTGGTTTTTCTTTTGCCACGAAAGCGGTGTAGGCGCGTTCGAAATCGCCGGTCTGCATGCAGATGGCTTGCGCCTGTGCCTCGGCTTCGATGGCTTGTTCAATCGACATCGACCATTCCTGCGCCAGCATTGTCTTGGTCATCATATGCGCAAAGTTGGGCCCCGCCGCGATCCGCTCGGCCAGTTCGTGCGTGGCGCCATCCAACTCGTCCGCAGCGACGATCCGGTTGTAAAAGCCCCAGGCCGCGCCCTCATCTGCGGTCATCGACCGGCCGGTATACAGCAGCTCTGCCGCCCGACCCTGCCCGATGATCCGGGGCAGAATGGCACAGGCGCCCATGTCACAGCCCGCCAGACCGACCCGGGTGAACAGAAAGGCGCACTTGGCCTCGGGAGTCGCGATGCGCAGGTCCGAGGCCATGGCGATGATCGCCCCCGCGCCGACGCAGACCCCGTCAATCGCCGCAATGACCGGCTTGCCGCAATTGACCATCGCCTTGACCAGATCACCGGTCATTCGCGTAAAGGCCAAAAGCCCTTTCATATTCATGCGCGTCAGCGGCCCGATGATGTCATGCACATCCCCGCCAGACGAGAAATTGCCGCCATTTGAGGCAAAGATCACAGCATCCACGTCATCCGCATAGATCAAATCACGGAACCAGTCGCGCAGTTCCGCATAGCTTTCAAACGTCAACGGGTTTTTCCGCTCGGGCCGGTTCAGCGCCACGGTGGCGATTCGGTTTTCGATCCGGCACTGGAAGTGCTTCGTGTCACTGCGCATCGACGTCCTCCGGCATGTTGAATTCAGCGGCCAAGGCCCGGGCTTCTTCAGCCGAGAATTGGCCCAGCAGGTCGGCAATCCACGCCTCATGAGCCGAGGCCTGACGGGCGAATTCCCCGCGCCCCTGCGGTGTCATCCGAACCCGATGCGCGCGCCGGTCGCCCGGGACGGCCACACGCTCCAGATGGCCGTCTTCGACCAGCCGATCCACGATCCCGGTTACGTTTCCATTGGACACACGCAGCGCGCCGGAAATCTGACTCATCTTCAGGCCGTCCTCATACCGCGACAGCGCCGCCATCACATCGAAACGGGGCAGCGTGGTTTTGAACTCATCGCGCAGGTTTTCACGCAACTGCCCTTCGATGGCGCGGGTTGTTTTCAGAAGCCTTAGCCAGAGTCGCAGGCGTTCCTTCGAGGCCGGTTCAAGCGGGATTTTCGCCAAGCTCTGGCTCATACCTCGCCCCCGGACACGCTGAGGCCATGCCCGTTGATCGACGCCGCCCCTTTCGAGGCCAGAAAGACCGCCGTCGCCGCGACCTCTTCGGGGGTGATCAGGCGGTGCATGGGGTTGGCGGCCGTGATCTTCTGCATCGCTGTCGCTTCGTCCACATTGAATTTCTCGGCGACACGGCGCGCTGCATCTGTGGCCATTTCGGTGTCGACGAAGCCCGGACAAATGGCGTTGCAGGTGATCCCACTTTTGGCGACTTCCTTAGCGGTCGAGCGCACCAGCCCCAGCACCCCGTGCTTGGCGGCGGAATAAGCCGCCAGCGTCGCGCCGCCCTGCAAGGACGCGGTCGAGGCGATGGCAATCAGCCGCCCGCCCGGTCCCATCCCCCGAAGCGCGGCACGGAAGGTCAGGAAAACGCCGGTCAGCGTGGTGTTCAGCGTGTTATTCCAATCGGTTAGCGACAGGTCTTTCACCTTCCCCGTACGCGCGATCCCTGCATTGGCGATCACAACGTCAAACGGGGTTTCAAAAAGGTCCATGACGGAATCCTCGTCTGTCACGTCAACCTGTTTCAGCGTCATTTCAAAGCCATCTGCGGCATCCCTCAACGGCTCCAACCGGCGCCCGCAGATGATGACATCATCACCTTCTTCGGCAAAGGCGCGGGCGATCGCCCGACCGATACCTGTACCGCCGCCTGTAACCAGAACCCGCCTCATGCCTTCAACTCCATTTCCGCTTCCCGGTCGGCAAGTCGCCACGCCTGATCGCGCCCTGCTTCATAGGGTTTCGGCCACACTTCCTGCCGGTCGCCGATGGCGGTTGCGGCGTGCAGTGTCCAATAGGGATCGTTCAGATGCGGGCGCGCCAGACAGACGAGATCGGCCCGTCCAGCCATCAGGATCGAGTTCACATGGTCGGGTTCATAGATATTGCCAACCGCCATCGTCCTGATCCCAGCCTCGTTGCGGATCCGGTCCGAGAACGGAGTCTGGAACATGCGCCCGTAAACAGGCTCGGCCTCGGTCGAGGTCTGGCCCGCGGACACATCGACGATATCGGCCCCGGCAGCGGCCAACATCCTGGAAATCTCGACCGCCTCCTCCGGCGTCACCCCATGATCCCCCGCCCAATCGCTGGCCGAGATCCGTACAGCCATGGGCTTGCCCTCGGGCCAGACCGCGCGCATTGCGCTGAAAACCTCAAGCGGATAGCGCATCCGGTTTTCCAGCGCCCCGCCATAAGCGTCGTCGCGCGTGTTCGACAGGGGCGAGATGAAGGACGAGATCAGATACCCATGCGCCGCGTGCAGTTCGATCATGTCAAAGCCCGCGCGATCCGCCATTTCGGCGGCGGCGACGAATTCAGCCGTGACTCGATCCATATCGGCGCGGTCCATCGCCTTGGGCACGGCGCTGGCATCAGACCACGGGATGTCTGAGGCTGAAATGATCGGCCAGTTGCCCGTCTCCAACGGCTGGTCCATGCCCTCCCACCCCAAACGGGTCGAGCCCTTGCGCCCGGCGTGGCCGATCTGGCAGCAGATTTTCGCCTCGGTCTCGACATGGACAAAATCCGTCAGCCGCCTCCATGCGGCCTCATGTTCGGGCGCATACAGGCCCGGACAGCCGGGGGTGATCCGCCCGTCGGCGGCGGCACAGGTCATCTCGGTATAGACCAGCCCGGCCCCGCCCTTGGCGCGCTCGCCATAGTGGATCAGATGCCAGTCGGTCGGGCAGCCATCGACTGCCTTGTACTGCGCCATGGGTGAGACGACGACGCGGTTCTTCAGGCTCATCTCCCGCAAGCGAAGCGGCGCGAACATCGGGGCTCGGACGGGCGCATTGGCCCCGACGCCAGCCTGTTGCAGGAACCAAGCCTCGGCCCGTTTCAACCACGCGGCATCGCGTTCGCGCAGGTTTTCATGGCTGATCCGCTGCGAGCGGGTCAGCATCGAATAGTTCAGCTGAACCGGGTCCAGATGCAGATACCGTTCCACATTTTCGAACCATTCCAGAGAGTTCCGCGCTGCCGATTGCAACCTCAGAACCTCGAGCCGCCGTTCGTCTTCATAGCGGGCGAACGCGGCTTCCAGCGTGTCTTCGCTGACGATGTAATCGGCCAGCGCAATCGCACTTTCCATCGCCAGTTTACTGCCCGAACCAATCGAGAAATGCGCCGTCGCCGCCGCGTCGCCCATCAGGACAACATTCTTGTAGCTCCACTTTTCGCAGAGCACCCGTGGAAACCGCAGCCAGGCGGAGCCCCGGATATGGTTGGCATTGGACATCAGCGAATGGCCCCCCAGATGATCGCGGAAAATCTCTTCGCAGACCTTGATCGACTCCGCCTGACTCATCTCGCCAAACCCATAGGCGTCAAAGGTCTCTTGCGTGCATTCGACGATGAAGGTCGCGGTGTCGTCGTCGAATTGATAGGCGTGCGCCCAGACCCATCCCTTTTCTGTGTGTTCGAAGATAAACGTGAACGCGTCGTCAAATTTCTGATGCGTGCCGAGCCAGACGAACTGGCACAGCCGCTCGTCGATATCGGGCTTAAAAACCTCGGCAAAATCCGACCGCGTTTTTGAGTTCAGCCCGTCCGCTGCCACCACCACGTCGAATTCATCCATATAGGCCGAGGCGCTTTCCACCTCAGTCTCAAACCGCATTTCAACGCCCAACTCTCGGGCACGGCCCTGCAGGATCAACAACAGTTGCTTGCGCCCGATACCGCAAAAGCCATGGCCGCTGGAGACCGTCCGCTGGCCCTGGTGCACCAGCGCCACGTCATCCCAATAAGCGAAATGTTTGCGGATAGCCTCAGCGCTGATGCGGTCGTTCGCGGCCAGATTGTCCAGCGTTTCATCCGACAGAACCACGCCCCAGCCAAAGGTATCATCAGCCCGGTTGCGTTCGATCACCACAACCTCGGACGACGGGTCGCGCAGCTTCATGGATATCCCGAAATAGAGACCCGCCGGACCACCGCCCAAACACGCAATGCGCATGAAATGCTTCTCCTCCAAGGCTGATTACCGAAAAGGCTAGATCGGGAAATGAGTCCTTTCAAGTAAAAATATTTTAAGCTTGAAATTTATGAACCCTAAAGAAACTTGACGCCCCGCAACCGCTTTTCACGCAGCGCTTGCCCCAACTGTTTTGGTTGCACTCGGGCCCCATACGGTTTCTGCTGCAGGAAATCCGCTTTGCACGAGGTCACAATGCCCCAGACATCCACCGCCAATCGCCGCATCGTTCTGGCCGAACGTCCCAAAGGACAGCCGGACGAGAATACCCTGCGCCTTGAGACTACGGAAATCCCCCAACCCGGCCCAGAAGAGATGCTGGTGCGCACGGTGTATCTGTCGCTGGACCCCTACATGCGGGGGCGTATGAATGACGGCAAGTCCTATGCCGAACCTGTTCCGATTGGCGGCGTCATGACGGCTCAGGCCGTGGGACAGGTGGTTACATCAAACATCGAAGGCTACGAGGCCGGGGACTATGTGCTCAACACAAGCGGATGGCAGGATTATGCGGTTTCAGACGGAACCCAGGTCGTCAATCTGGGCAAATCCCCGGACAACCCCTCGTGGTCGCTGGGTGTTCTCGGCATGCCAGGATACACGGCCTATGCCGGACTTCTGAAGATCGGAGAGCCCAAAGCCGGTGAAACGGTCGTCGTGGCGGCCGCGGCGGGCCCGGTTGGTTCAACAGTTGGTCAGATCGCAAAGCTCAAAGGGTGCCGCGTGGTCGGCATCGCTGGCGGGGCAGAGAAATGCGCGCATGTTGTCGAAAACCTTGGGTTTGATGCCTGTCTGGACCACCGGTCCGATGACCTGGCGGCCCAATTGCGCACGGCCTGCCCGCACGGCATTGACGTCTATTTCGAAAACGTCGGGGGCAAGGTGCTATACGCGGTGCTGCCGCTTTTGAACCCGTTGGCACGCGTCCCTGTCTGCGGGATTGTGTCCTGGTACAACCTGCCCGGTCTGCCGGACGGCCCGGATATGGGCCCCGCAATCATGGGCACGCTCTTGCGGATGAAGGTCAAAATGCAGGGTTTCATTATCTACGACAATTTCGGTGCCGACGTGTATCAAGAGTTTGTCCGCGACATGACGGCCTGGTTGGCGGATGGGGCAATACACTACAAAGAGCATGTGGTTGAAGGGTTAGAGAATGCCCCGGACGCCTTCAATCAACTGCTGGCGGGAGGCAACTTTGGGAAAATGGTGGTGAAAGTTGGCTAACCAAACCGAGTGTTCGAACACATTCGGATTGGTCGGAGAGGAGCCAATGGCATTTGCCGCTGTCGGGCGTGTCTGATCTTTGCCAAAGGAACATTAACATTCCGGCGGCATGATCAACATGAGTTGCCGGGGTGTTTTTGATGCAAAGACGAGGATTTACCGCGTTTCTCGAAGGACCTTCATTGATCCGATACGCGACGGGGCCCTCAAACCGGCCTTCGCAGGTACCGATCCGCTTGAACCGCACCGCAAAGATTGCCTGAAAGTGGCCACGCCTGCGGGTCCGGTGGTTCTTGACGAAAACTCTGCGGTGCGGCATGTGGTACTCCCGGGGGGAATGGCATGTCCGCGAAGGCCAGATTGCCCGGCGCGGTGTGTACGAACAGGTATAAGCGTCCGCGCGGTCCCGGTGGCTGCCCGCTTCAGCACCGGAAGGTAGTTAAGATATGTGCCCTGCACCCGTTGATGCAGAGACCCCGCGCGGGTTCATCATCCCGATTGGCGGCGGTGAAGACCGCGTCAAGGAAATGCAGATCCACCGCAAATTCGTCGAACTCTCTGGTGGCGCGGATGCCGATATCGTCGTCATCCCGACGGCCTCGATGCTCGAGGAAACCGGGCCGGACTATAACCGCATCTTCTCGGAACTCGGCGCGGGCAAGGTCGAGTTCCTACCCATTTCGCGGCGGGCGGATTGCGACAACCCCGACTATGCCGAAGTGTTGGATCGCGCCACCGGGATTTTCATGACCGGCGGGAATCAGCTGCGCCTGTCGGCGATTCTGGGCGGTACGCTGGTTGCACAAAAAATCCGCCGCCGGAACGCGGCGGGTATCCCGGTTGCAGGAACCTCGGCCGGGGCGTCGATCATGTCGGAACATATGGTGGCCGGCGGCAGCAGCAACGCCGCGCCTGCAGAAGGCAACATCACATTGGCCCCGGGCATGGGGCTGACCAACGCGGTCATCATCGACCAGCATTTCACCCAGCGCAACCGGCTGGGCCGCCTGCTAACTGCATCGTCTTTCAACCCTTTTCTGATCGGTCTGGGCATTGACGAAGACACCGCCGCCTTTATCGGGCCCGACAACGTCTTCGAAGTTGTCGGCAGTGGCAGCGTCACAGTTGTCGATGCCAGCAACCTGACCCACTCGTCGATGTGGGACGCGCGACGTGGCGAAGCCCTCAGCCTGCTGGGACTTCGGCTTGACGTTCTGGGCGAAGGGTGCCGTTATGATCTGGCGGCTCGCCAGGCTTTTCCGCCGGATGAGCATATGGCGTTCTGCACGTTGCCGAATTTATCCGGCGACGAGGCCCCCGGCGGAGGGGAATAACAAGCTAACCAACGGGGAGCCTCATGAAAATACTCTCGACCAATGTCTTTGTCGGCCCGAATGTCTGGGCAAGTTTTCCTGTCATTCGCCACGTCATTGATCTGGACATACTGGAAGAGTGGCCATCGGCAAAAATTGGTCCCGAGTTCATAGACGCGCTGGTCGAAGCCCTTCCCGGACTGGCAGAGCACGGCTGTTCCTACCGCGAACCCGGCGGGTTCATCCGCCGCCTGCGCGAGGATGAGGGCACCTGGCTGGGTCACGTGCTGGAACATTGCGCCATCGAGGTGCAGAACGTGGCGGGTTCCGATGTCACCTTTGGCCGGACGCGCGGCACCGGTGAGCCCGGCCAGTACAACATGGTTTATGAATACCGCCAGCGCGATGTTGGTCTGGCCGCGGGCAAGCTGGCGCTGCGGCTACTGATGCATCTGCTGCCGCAATCACTGAAGGATCAGGTGGATTATGAGTTCGACCCGGAATTCAACTGGGATCACGAGCTGCGCAGCTTTGTCCTGCGGGCGCAGCGCAAGGAATTCGGCCCCTCGACCGGGTCGCTGGTCAAGGCGGCGCAGGAACGCGACATTCCGTGGATTCGGCTGAACTCGGGCTCGCTGGTGCAGTTCGGGCATGGCAAGTTTCAAAAGCGCATTCAGGCGACAATTACGTCCGAGACCAAGCACATCTCGGTCGAAATCTCGTGTGACAAGGAAGATACCCACAACCTGCTGAACGATCTGGGCCTGCCGGTTCCGCAACAGCGTATGGTCTATACCGAGCGTGAAGCGGTGCAGGCAGCCGGACGCATCGGGTTTCCCGTCGTGGTCAAGCCGCTCAATGCCAATCACGGGCGCGGCGTTTCGATCAATCTGAACTCGGCCTCCGAGGTCGAGGCCGGTTTCGCCGAAGCCAAGGAACATTCCCGCAGCCGGGCCATTCTGGTGGAAAGCTTTATCACCGGTTTCGATCACCGCATGCTGGTCGTGGACAACAAGCTGGTCGCCGTGGCCAAGCGGGTACCGGGCCATGTGGTCGGCGACGGCGAACATACAATTGCCGAACTGGTCGCCATCGTGAACGAAGACCCCCGCCGGGGGATCGGGCACGAAAAAGTGCTGACCATGCTCGAGATCGACAACCAGGCCAAGCGTCTGATGGAAGGTGCAGGCGTGACCGACCAGACGGTACTGCCGGACGGAGAGATTTTTTATCTGCGCTCAACGGCGAACCTGTCGACCGGCGGCACCGCCATCGACCTGACGGATGTGGTCCACCCCGACAACCGCGACATGGCCGAGCGCGCCATCATGGCCGTTGGGCTGGATGTGGGCGGTGTCGACTTCCTGATCGATGACATCACCAAATCCTACAAGGATATCGGCGGCGCGATTGTCGAGGTGAACGCAGCCCCCGGCTTCCGGATGCATGTGGCCCCGTCCGAAGGCGAGCCGCGCGACGTGGCGGGCAAAGTGATCGACATGCTGTTCCCCGCAAATGAGGAAACCCGCATCCCGATAGCTGCGATCACCGGGACAAACGGCAAGACCACAACTTCGCGAATGCTGGGCCATATCATGAAGACCAGCGGCAAGACCGTTGGCATGACCTCGACCGATGGCGTCTATGTGGACGGCAAGCTGAGCGTCAAGGGCGATATGACCGGGCCCAAATCGGCCCAGATCGTGCTGCGCGACCCGATGGTCGATTTCGCGGTTATGGAAACCGCGCGCGGCGGGCTGGTGCGCTCGGGTCTGGGCTATCAGCGCTCGAACGTGGCGGCCTGTCTGAACGTTTCGGCGGACCATCTGGGCCTTGGCGGCATCAACACGGTCGAGGAACTGGCCGTGGTCAAACGCGTCGTCGTCGAAAGCGCCACGGATACGGCAGTGCTGAACGCCGATGATATCAACTGTCTGAAAATGGCCGATTACGCCGGTGCCGACCAGATTTTCTATGTCACGACGAACCCCGGCCACAGCCTGGTGAAAGAGCACATCAAGGCTGGCGGTAAGGCCATCGTGCTGGAACAGGGCATGAATGGCGACATGCTCACGATCTACGATCACGGCTTGCATATCCCGGTGCTGTGGTCGCATCTGATCCCTGCCGCGCTTGAAGGCAAGGCGATCTTCAACGTTCAGAACGCCATGTTTGCCGCCGCGATGGCCTATAGCTTCGGGGTGGATCTGGACAATATCCGCCACGGGCTGCGGACCTTTGACACCAGCTATTTCCAGGCACCGGGGCGGATGAATGTCTATGACGAACATCCCTTCAAGGTGATCCTGGACTATGGCCACAACCCCGCAGCGCTCAAGGCGCTGTCATCGCTGGCCGATCAGATGGAAGTTGCGGGTCGCAGGTTGTGCGTCGCCTCAATGCCCGGCGACCGGCGGGACGAGGATATCGCCGATGCCGGGGCCGCGCTGGCCGGGCATTTCGACCATTTCATCTGCAAGGCCGATGACCGCCGTCGCGGACGCGGGCATGACGAGGTCCCGCAAATGCTGCGACAGGCGCTGATCGACAACGGCACGCCGGAAGACGCAATCTCGATCATTCCCGATGAGGTCGAGGCCGTGAACGCCGTGCTGAACATGGCCGTGCCGGGCGATCTGCTGGTGATTTTCGGCGACGACACCGCGCGGTGCTGGAAACAGATCGTCTACTTCAACTCGGAAGGCGACGCCCCTAAGGCCGAGGCGACACCCGCAGCTATCCCTGTCGAGACGTCCTTCGAAGATATGTTCGAAAGCGATCAGAATCTGATCCGGGACGAGCGTGGCGTGCGTCTGGCCCGTGACATCAGCGAAGACGCGGACTAGGCGGAGGCACCGGAATGGACCGGATCGAAGAGCTTGAAACCGCGCTGACCATCGAAAGCGCGACCGCCGATCATATCCGTGTGGACGATGCCAGACGCCTTACCGGGCCCGGCCTGCTCTGGGACAGGCCCGGCGCGGTGATGGATGTGTTTTTCACCGACATCGACGCAGCGCAGGTTACAGCACTTTGGCAGGTCCATGCCCGCCGGGTGCTGGATGCGCTGGGCTGGCAAGAACAAAGCGTGACCCACCGCACCTTCACCGGCGGCGTCAATCTGGCGATCTCGGCCCCGATGGATCAGCTTTATTCCGCGATTTTCGCAGCCCAGACCGCCTGGCATTTCTGCGCTGCCGAGTTGTTGGGGGCCACCCCCGGTGATTTCGATCAGATGGTGGCGGATGTGCATGGCGTCATGGTCAAAGAGGCCAATCCCGCCCTGATCACCCTGATCGCAGCCGCCGAGGCGCATGGCGTGGACATCCTCTGCGATGATGACGAGATTTCAATCGGGCACGGCACTGGCAGTCAGGTCTGGCCGGTCGATGCCCTGCCCGCCCCGGATGATGTGAGCTGGTCCAGCCTCCACAATATCCCGGTCGCCTTTATCACCGGCACCAATGGCAAAACCACGACGACCCGGTTACTTGAGGCAATCGCCCGCGCCTCGGGCAAGGTAGCAGGGCTGACCTCGACCGAGTTTGTGCGGGTGGGCGATGACATTCTGGACCGGGGCGATTACTCGGGCCCCGGTGGCGGTCGGATGCTGCTGCGCGACAAACGGCTTGAAATCGCCTGCCTCGAAGTCGCCCGCGGCGGCATCCTTCGCCGCGGCCTGCCCACCCGCGCGGCCACGGCAGCGGCGGTGACAAATGTGGCGAATGACCATCTGGGGCAATACGGCGTCAACACAGTCCCGGAACTGGCCGAGGCAAAATTCGCCGTCCACCGCACACTGGCGAAAGGTGGCGTCCTGGCCCTGAACGCCGATGACGCCTTTGTCCGGGCCGAAGCGGAACGCACTCAGGCAAACATCTGGTGGTTCTCGCTGGACGCGCAAAGCGATCTGATCCGGCAAGCGCGCGATGGGGGCAATTGCTGTGCCTATGTGCGGCAAGGGGATATCATCTTCTTCGACGGCACGGTCGAGCAAGTGATCCTCTCCGTCGCCGACGTTCCCCTAACCATGGGCGGAGCCGCTAAATACAACACCCAGAACGCGCTGGCAGCCCTGTGCCTCGCACTGGCGTTGGATTTGCCCAAACAGGCGGTTCGCGACGGCCTGTCCGGGTTCAAACCCGACGCCAAGGACAATCCGGGCCGCTGCAATGAGTTCAGCTATAACGGCGCGCGGGTCTTTGTCGATTTTGCCCACAACCCGCATTCGATCGCGGCGGTGTGCGACGCCCTGTCCGGCCTGCCTGCAAAACGGCGGTTCATCATGCTCAGCCATGCCGGGGACCGGTCCGATCAGGACATCCGCGACGTCACGGCAACCGCGTTGAACTTCCACCCCGACATCATCGTCGCGGCCGAACTGGAAGGTTATCTGAGAGGTCGCGACTTGGGAGAAATCCCCGATCTGATTGAAAAGTCAGCCTCAGAACACGGATATAACCCGCAACAGGTGCTCAGAGCGTCGTCACCCCCGCAGGCCGTCTCGATGATATTAGAGCGGCTTGAACCAGGTGATCTTGCCTTGCTGTTGGTGTTGTCCGAGCGAGACGCCGTGCTTGAGATGCTTGACAGCTAAAGGCAATGCCGGACATCAGGCGAATGAAGCTACAGCCAGCAGCGCATGGTGCGTCCGAAATTCTCTGGTGAAACTGTGGAATTGCGGCTCAGGCAGCTGTTAGATGTGTAGATAGAACGACCCGCTGATCACTCCAAGGGAAGGGCATCGATTTGCCCAACCTCGACCACGTCCACCCGAACGCCTTCGATCTCGTCCGGAAACCGCTGGTCTTCGCTCAACTCTTCCTGCGAGACCTTGTTTTGGACATATACAACGATACAGGCAGAGCCATCGTCATCGCGACAGACGCCGTCCGCCACAGCCACCACATGCGGGTAGCGCATCAACTCGGCCTCGTGCCGGGCCAGAACATCTGCAACTTTTGCTCGGTCCCCGGCCAGCGATTGCTCTGCTTCCGTTGCCGCAGCAAACTTCCGCCATCCGTCCGCGAATTGACGTCCGGCGGCGATCTGATCTGTTGACCAATTTGGTCCCGGTGTCTTTGTCATTGGACCCTCCAATACGGAACTCGGGTGAAAACCGTTTGCGCTGCGATCTGCCGGTGAAACGGTAAATGCGTTGCTCATGGCAACAATCAAAATCTGGGCAATCATCTTGTCATGCTTTCCCAAGCCAGTCGAGTATTTGCCGACCTCTGGTCCGGCCCTGTTCCCGCACCCACCAATCGATCTGACTATACTCTACTTTGGCTATCAAATATAAGTTCTCCGCTTCAGAAAACAACCAGAGCATGGCATGGCACGGCCCCCCATTAAGGCGGATTGCCGCCAAAACAGGGTGGCGGCTGTTTCGCATTATAGTTGTCTATGGTATGATTGAATCTCGCTCCACTCAGTCAATGACTAACTATCCGTGACCTTATTTCGGGTCGGGACGGAGCGTGTATTTTCTGACAAGAACTTCATTTTTAGGAGTAAATTATGCCCAAAAATCTTTCGAAATGGACAAGTGCCCAACAGAAAACCGGTCAGAAATCTGCAGATTCGTGGACTGCTTTTGCGAAACAGCAACAAGGTGCCCCTGATGAACAACGTCTGGCTGCGATGGGCGATATTGCACGTATCGCGGAAGTGCAGGACAAGCACGAGGCCGAGCTTTTGGCCATGGACAACGTGGTCGGTGTCGCCGCCTCGAAAAAGGTCAAGGGCGGAACTCCGGGGGATCAAAGCAGCCTGACCGTCTATGTCACAGCCAAGCAGAAGTCGGCAAATCTCGACAAGGCGTCAAAGGTCCCTTCGAGAATTGATGGCGTGCCCACCGATGTCGTCGAAGTCGGCGAGATTGAGGCACTTGCGTTTAACGCAAAGGTCCGGCCCGCTTTGCCCGGTTACAGCATTGGGCACTACAATATCACGGCCGGTACGTTCGGTGCTCTGGTTCGGGATGTGCGGCGGTGCTGTTGCAAGGTCGAGAAAGAGTGCGATTGTGACGGGTATCGTCAGGATTGCGAGAGCGACTATCTGATCCTGTCCAACAACCACGTGCTGGCGGATGTCAATCTGGCCCGTCCGGGTGACAAGATTCTGCAGCCTGGCCCGGTGGATGGTGGCCTGTTCCCCTCGGACATGGTAGCGACTTTCGAGCGTACCGAAGAGATTGTGTTCGGCGCAAGCGGGTACAATTTGGTCGACGCTGCGGTGGCCCGCCCGACCGACAGCCGCAATGTCACCGCGTCGATCCTTGGCGCTGCGGCCCCGACCGGGGTTGGTCAGGCGTTCCCGCTTATGAACGTCCTGAAAGTTGGCCGCACGACCGAAGTGACCGCCGGGGTGGTACTGGCCACTAACGCAACGGTCCAGGTCGGGTTCGGCGCGGCAGGTGTTGCAACCTTCCGCCACCAGATCCTGACGACCGCAATGACGGCTGGCGGCGACTCTGGCAGCTTGCTGATGGATTTTGACCTGAACGGGCTCGGGCTGCTGTTTGCAGGTTCACCCGTTATCACGATCCACAACCATCTGTTGGACGTCCAAAACACGCTTGGGGTCGAGTTGGTAACGACCCGCTGATTTCCTGTTTGGAACAGGACGGAGGCCCTCAGATCAATGTCGGGGGCCTCCGTTCAAGCGACACTTCCTTCTGACAGGATGACCAATGGCAAATCCGCCTCATCCCTCAAACAGGTTGCCAGCCCAGCCGCGCCGGATGGTGTCGTGGAAAATCCCAGCTCGCGTGCCTGCGTGACCGCTTCCAAGGCCTGCTGATCACTGATCGTCACCCAATCATCGGCGCAGTTTTTCAATATGTTCAAAGCCAGCATCGATGGTGTTTTGCAATCCAGACGCCCCATGTTCGACACCGGACCATCGACCGTAACGATCTCTCCAGCGCGGGCACTTTCCTTGAGGCACGGGGCAGCGTCCGGTTCGACAACTGTGATCTTAGGCTGAACCGGCCAGTTGGACCGGATCATGTAAGCAACCCCCGCTGCCAGTCCGCCGACGCCGGCCTGCAAATACACATCGCTTGGCCACGTTCCCTCAGCCTCCAACGCGTTGCGCATTTCTTCGGCAATGACGGTGTACCCTTCCATCACCAGCCGGGGTGGTTCGGTGTATCCGGGCCACGATCCGTCGGCGAGGTGAATGGCACCGGTCGCCTCGGCATCGGCAATGGCTGCCGTAACGCTCGCCTCATAATCGTCGCCGGATCGAACAACCTCGGCGCCTTTGTCCCGCAGACGGATGGCGAAGTCCTCTGGCACGGTTTCGGCCAGATGGATACGCGCCTTTGCGCCAAAGAGCCGAGCGCCTGCGGCGACGGCCATGCCGTGATTGCCCGCGCTGGCACAGACAAAGGTCATAGCGCGTGCAATGTCCTTGATGGGTTCCTCAAGAAAAGCGCCGGGCTCTAACGGGCGACCAACGCGCGTTTCGATCAGCTTGGCGACAGCGTAAACGCCACCTAGCGCTTTGAACGCGCCGAGGCCCATCCGGTTGGTTTCGTTTTTGATCAAAATTGATCGCCCTCGGAAGCTACGGGTTTCCAGGGGACTTGGCTTATAGGCCGGGCATGCGGTTAGCAGAGCCAGCGGCTGCGCAACGTCGAGTATCGTAAAGTTTTCCATATAAAGAGTTGTACGCACAATGTGTGATATATTATGATCAGTTTTGCTGATTTTTCGGGAAAATTTCTCACAATGGACAGAATATGAAACTCGATCAGTTCGACCGCAACCTGCTGCAACTGATGCAAACCGACGCAAAGATGGGTCTTGAGGCGCTCGCGTCTGAAACAGGTCTGTCCGTTGCATCTGTCCAACGGCGGCTCAAGGCGCTCAGAGCCTCGGGGGCCATTCTTTCCGAAGTCGCTATCGTTGACCCCAAAAAGCTGGGCATCGCGATGAGTTTCATCGTCATGGTCGAATTGGAACGCGAACGTCAGGATCAGATCGACGCGTTCGCACGTCAGGTGCAGTCTGAGCCCATGGTCCAGCAGTGCTATTATATCACTGGGGACGCCGATTTCTGTCTGGTCTGCACTGCAAGGGATATGGACGACTTTCAGGAACTTACCAAGCGGCTGTTCTTCGACAATTCAAACGTCCGTCGTTTTCGGACATCGGTTGTAATGGGGCGAAAGAAAGTCGGGTTGGGTGTGCCAGTTGAGAGCGACGGACCCGGTTGATCAATCCGAATTTGGTTCCAATACAGCGCGTTCTCATGTTCACATACACACGAAGTGACACTGCCATCGAAAGGATTGAAAATTGCAGGATCATGGGTATGCGTCTGGTCGGCTTAATCTGCCTTTCGTCGGAATCTCGACATTCGGAAAATCCCCATATGTCGAGAACTGGGATGACATTGACGCGGACGTATGCGTGCTGGGCGCGCCTTTCGACTTCGGCACGCAATGGCGCGCCGGGGCGCGGTTTGGCCCTCGGGCGGTGCGCGAGGCGTCGACCCTGTTCAGCTTTGGTCATGCCGGTGCATATGACCATGAAGATGACGCGACCTATCTGGATAGCTCGGTTCGGATCGTCGACCTGGGGGATGCCGATATCATCCACACTAAGACCGAGGCAAGCCACGAGAATATCGCCTTTGGGGTCCGCAAGATTCTGAGTGCCGGGGCGTTGCCGCTTGTGATCGGTGGCGACCATTCGATCAATATTCCCTGCATCTCGGCATTCGAAGACGACTGTGCGCAAAACGGCCCGATCCATGTGGTTCAAATTGATGCGCATCTGGATTTCGTGGATGAGCGTCATGGGGTCACAAACGGTCACGGCAATCCGATGCGCCGCGCAATCGAAAAGGATTATGTGTCGGGCATGACCCAGCTGGGCATTCGGAACGTGTCATCCACCGCCAAAGAAGGCTACGAAGACGCCCGTGCGCGCGGGTCTGACATCCTGTCCGTGCGTCAGGTTCGGAAACTGGGATCTGAGGCCGTTCTGGACCGTATTCCCGAAGGCGCACGCTATTACGTGACCATCGATATCGACGCCTTTTGCCCCTCAATCGCGGCCGGAACCGGGACCCCCAGCCACGGGGGGTTTCTGTATTACGACGTTCTGGAAATCCTTCAGGGCCTCGCCAAAAGGGGCAACGTGGTTGGCATCGACCTAGTCGAAGTTGCCCCCGCCTATGACCCGACCGAGAGCACGCAGATTCTGGCTGCGCAGCTTCTGCTGAACTTCCTTGGCTTCATATTTCACGAACGCGCGCGGAGGGTATGAGATGGGGTGGAGCCATAGCTCCACCCTCCTCTGTCAGGCCCCGATGATGTTGTGACCCGGCCCGTATGGGAAACCGGTGATATTCTCGGCACCGTCTTCTTTGACCACCAGAATATCATGCTCGCGGTAGCCGCCAGCACCGGGTTGATCCTCAGGAATCCACAGCATCGGCTCGATTGAGACGACCATGCCCGGCTCCAATACCGTGTCGATGTCTTCGCGCAACTCCAGCCCGGCCTCGCGCCCATAGTAGTGGCTGAGCACGCCAAAGGAGTGGCCGTAGCCGAACGAGCGATATTGCAGCAGGCCCTCTTCGGCAAAGAAGCGGTTGATCTCGGCGGTGATGCCGGAACAAGTGGCACCGGGCTTGATCAGGCTCAGCCCCAGTTCATGCGCGGCCACGTTGGCGTTCCAGATGCGCAGGCTGTCGGCATCCGGCTCGCCCAGAAACAGGGTCCGTTCCAGCGCGGTGTAGTAGCCCGAGATCATCGGGAAGGTGTTCAGCGACAGGATATCGCCCTTTTGCAGCGCGCGTTTGGTGACCGGGTTGTGCGCCCCATCGGTGTTGAGTCCCGACTGGAACCAAACCCATGTGTCGCGGTACTCAGCCTCGGGATAGGCGCGGGCGATTTCCGCCTCCATCGCGTCGCGGCCAGCCATGGCGATCTCAATCTCGGTGGCACCTTCGCGGATGGTGGCGTGAATGGCCGCTCCGCCCACGTCAGCAGTGCGCGCGCCGCCTTTGATCAGTTCGATCTCTTCGGCGGACTTCACCATACGCGCGGCCATGGTGTCAGGCGCGATGTCGATCAGTTCGGGCTGGCCCAGCATCGCAAGCGCGGTGTCGCGGGCGGCCAGAGTCATGTGGTCACTTTCGACACCGATCCGCTTCGCTCCCCCGATCAGGCTGGCCACGGCGCGCCAGTAGTTGTCGCGCTTCCAGTCGGTATAGATCACGTTGTCCTCGACCGAGCGTCGCCAGGGCTGGCCCGCGTCGATATTGGCCGAGACTGTGGTGCAGGCGTCCTGCGTCACGACGCAGCCATAGGGCCGTCCGAAGGAGCAATACAAAAACCCCGAGTAGTAGGCGATGTTCTGCATCGACGTCAGCAGTACCACCGGGATATCCCGCGCCGCCATGATGGCGCGCAGTTTGCCAAGACGGCGATCATACTCGGCCTTGCTGAACGACAGCGGGGCCTTGTCGCCATTGTGGCAGGTGAAGAATTCGGGGCGTTTTGAAAGGTCTGTCATATCTGGTCTCTCATCTCTGCCGGGTGTGCAAAGCCCGGCCACATGTCCCGGCGTTCAGGACAGGCGGTCTCGGGGTCCGAGAGCCGATCATCCCAAGCGTTCCGCGACGCCATCGCGGCTGGGATGAACGGGTAAATCGTTAGATCAGCGCAGATCGTCCGTCAAGCGGGCGAAAGCCCCCGCAATCGCTCTGAGCGACGCCGCAGCAGTTCAACCGTGGTCAGCAGGGCAATCGACAGAACCACAAGGATCGTCGCCACCGCCAGAATGGTCGGGCTGATCTGTTCGCGCAGGCCGGTGAACATCTGCCAGGGCAAGGTCTTCTGGCTGGCGGAGCCCACAAACAGGACCACGACAACCTCATCGAATGAGGTGATGAAGGCAAACAAACCGCCCGAGATCACACCCGGCAGGATTAGCGGCATCTGAATTTTGAAGAATGTACGAACCGGGCCCGCCCCCATATTCGCCGCAGCGCGGGTCAGAGACCGGTCGAAGCCCACGAGCGTTGCGGTGACGGTGATGATCACGAAGGGAATACCCAAAACCGCGTGGGCCAGAATGACTTTCAGGTAGCCCACAAAGTTCTTGTTCATCCCCAGAGTTCCTTCAAGGAACCGACCGATATCGCTGTAGAAAAAGAACATGCCGGTAGCTGAGATGATCAGCGGCACGATCATCGGAGAGATCAGGATACCCATGATCGCCCGTCGCCCCGGAACGTGGGACTGGCTAAGCCCAATCGCGGCCAGAGTGCCCAATGTCACCGAAATAACCGTCGCGATCGGCGCGATGATCAGCGAGTTCTTGAAGCTGCGCTGCCATTCATTGTTGGTGAAGAAGTCGCGGTAGTGCTTCAGCGAGTACCCCTCGGGGTCCAGTCGCAGCATTTCTGGCGTGAAGGTGAAGAAATCCTGTGCATTGAACGACAGTGGCAGCACCACAAGGATCGGGGTGATCAGGAAGACGAAGATCGCGCCGCAGATCACGCGGAACAGGTAGTGATAGAACACCTGTTTCGGGGTCAGATAGGGCAGCAGTTTGCGCCGGTAGCGCCCCTCGTACAGCCAGTAGGTGAACCAGATGAAGAACCAGCCGCCCAGCAGCCCCAAAACGCCGCCCATCGGGCCAGCCATCAAAAACCCAACAAGGCCGAAACCGATGATGTTGACCCAGCGCGCCAGTTTTTCGTTTTTGACGACGTTGATGTAGACCCAGGCCAGCCCTGCAATCAGGACAGCTCCGCCCAGAAGCCCGAGGAAGACCGAACCATTGCCCGCGCCGACGAAGACGCCGGCAAAGGCCCCTGCCAGTGCGACACTGGGCAGGACCATGGACAGGGGCTTGCGGGATATCGGTGTCAGTGCGGCCATGTCGATTATCCCAGCTTCACGTTATCAATGCCCACGATCTTGTCGTAGACCCAGTAGAGCAGCAGCACGACGCCCAGCAGGATCGTCCCCAGCGCCGCGGCCAGCCCCCAGTTCAGCGACGACGAGATGTGGTACGCGATCCGGTTCGAGATAAAGACACCCTTGGTGCCGCCCACGATCTCGGGCGTGATGTAGTAGCCGATCGCCAGAATGAACACAAGGATCGAGCCTGCGCCGATGCCCGGAATGGATTGCGGGAAGTAGATGCGCCAGAAAGTCGTCCAGTTGGTCGCGCCCATGGATTTCGCGGCGCGGGTGTAGGATTCGGGGATGGTCTGCATCACGGAATACATCGGCAGGATCATGAATGGCAGCAGGATATGCGTCATGGCGATGATCGTGCCGAACTGGTTGTTGATGATCACCAATCGCGCGTCATCTGCCACCAGCCCCAGCCACACGAGCGTTTCATTGATCACGCCCTGCTGCTGCAACATCACCTTCCATGCAGACGTTCGCACCAGAAGTGAGGTCCAGAACGGTAACAGCACCAATATCATCAGCAGGTTCGACACCCGCATTGGCAACGTCGCCAGCAGGTAACTGACCGGATAAGCCAGTAGAATGCACGACACGGTGATGACCAGCGACATGAACAGCGTGCGCCCGAACAGCTTGATCAGGATCTGCTTGTCTTCGGGTTGCGACTGCGCCCCTTCGGGCGTACGGCGCATATCGACCGCGTTCAGGAAGTATCCGTTGGTAACGGCGGGTGAATGGGTCTTCATCACCGCCCACGTGTTGGGATCGCCCCAGCCCTCGTGAATCTCGATCACTTGGTCCTTGAACGGCCCATCTGTTTCGGGGTCCAGCTTGCCCATTTTCCGGCCCGAGCGGCGAAACATCGAGGACATGCCGGTTTCTTCATAGTTCAGACGCGAGCCCAGCCGGGTATGCGTTTTGTTGTCGACGGCCACGACCATGTCGCGGACAAAGGCGTCATAGACCGCCTCATCGGGCAGTTCACCGCTGGTCTCATCCCAACTTTGTAAGGCTTCGACCGTCAGGGGCAGCGTCTCCTGCACAATGCTGTTTTCCACTGATCGGAACAGCATCGCCGCAATCGGTACGATGAACGAGAACAGCACGAACAGCAGCAAAGGGGCCACCAGCATCAGCGCGCGCAGCTTTTGCCGCCGCAACGAACGTGCCAGCGATTGCTTGAGCGGCGTTCCATCCGCGGCCAGCATGGTTCCTGCGTTTTGGCTTGCGTCAGTCATTGGTGCCCCTTGGGTTTTCTTTGGTCCGGGGGCGGCGCACCGCCCCCGACTGTATCACGAAATCAGACGCTTATTGCGCCAGCCACGCCTGGAATTTGGCGTCGATGTCGTCGCGGTAGTCGGCCCAGAACTCGTAGTTATACAGGAACGTGTTCTTGGCGTTTTCCGGATCGGTCGGCATGTGCGGTGCCATGTCGATACCCAGATCGGCATGCTTGCCAACCAGCGGAGCCGACGAGGCGCGGGCCGGACCGTACGAGATGTACTTGGCCTGATCCGCCAGACGCTGCGTATCGGTCGCGAACATGATGTAATCCAGTGCGCGCTGCTGGCGCTCTTCGCTCAGACCGGCGGGAATGATCCAGCCGTCAAGGTCGAACACCTGCGCGTCCCACAGCATGGCAACGGGCTGCTTCTGCTCTTCGATCACGCTGAACAGACGGCCGTTATAGGTCGAGCCCATGACAACTTCGCCATCGGCCAGCAATTGCGGCGTGTCGGCACCGGCCGACCACCAGACGACGCTGTCCTTGATGGTGTCCAGCTTGGCCAGAGCCTGCTCCTGCCCTTCCGAGGTTGCCAGAACGTCATACACGTCGTCCTTGGCCACACCGTCACACAGCAGCGCCCATTCCATGTTGTTGATCGGGCGTTTTTCCAGCGAGCGCTTGCCCGGATAGGCTTCCAGATCAAACACGGCGCAGATATCGGTCGGCGGGGTGTCACCGACCAGATCGGTGCGATAGCCGAAGGTGGTCGAATAGACGATCTGCGGAATGAAGCAGTCGCTGACCAGCAGGTCACCGAAATCTTCCGATGCGGGCGTGCCATCAGGGGCCGGGGCCAGTTGGCTGTCAAAGTCGATTTCCATCGCCAGGCCTTCGTCGCACAGGCGAATCGCGTCCGAGGCCACAACATCCACCACGTCCCAGGTGATGTTGCCCGCTTCGTTCATCGCGCGCAGCTTGGCGACGGCCTCGTTCGAACTGTCATCGTTCAGGATGGTGACGCCTGTCTTCTCCGAATAGGGCTCGTGATAGGCCTTGAGCTGCGATTTGGAATAGGCACCGCCCCACGAGACGATGGTCATCTCTTCGGCAGATACGCCCCCGGCGGCTGTGGCCAGAGCCGCCGCTGTCAGCAGAGTTTTGGTTGGTTTCATGTGTTACTCCCAGTATGTCCCGTTTGTTGTGTGGTCAGCTGGCGCACGGGTTTTCGCCAGCCGGTCCCTCAGTGAAACCGCGCTTGTGCCGCGCGGTTTGGTCTATGCGTCAAGCGCACGACAATCCTGTGCCAGCCAGCCGATCTCGATCTCTTGCCCGGCTTGCAGACGGATGGCATCGGGGGCGTTACGCGTCTTGACGATGAACTCGTCATTGCCCGCGACCGACATGCGGAAGCGGAATACATCGCCCATGTAGATGAACTCCTTGACCGTTGCCTTCAGCGTATGCGCATCGGCGTGCAGACGATCTTTGTTAAACTCCACCCGCTCGGGCCGGATCGAAACCTTGGTGCGGTCGCCCGGATTGTGCACATTGATAGGCACCGCGTCGATTTCCGAGCCATCATCCAGTTGCACAAGGCAGGTATCGCCATCGATCGATTTAACAACGCCTTCCAACGTGTTGTTTTCACCGATGAACTGCGCGACAAAGCTGTTCTCAGGCTCTTCATACAGTTGATCCGGTGGGGCCAGCTGCTGAATGCGGCCATCGTCAAACACGGCGACGCGGTCGGACATCGTCAGCGCCTCGGTCTGGTCATGGGTCACGTAGACGGTAGTGATACCCAACTCATGCGCAAGGCGAGTGATCTCGAACTGCATATGTTCGCGAAGTTGCTTGTCGAGCGCGCCCAGCGGTTCGTCCATCAGCACAAGTTCGGGTTCGAACACCAGCGCGCGGGCCAGTGCGATCCGCTGCTGCTGACCGCCCGAGAGCTGCGCAGGACGCCGCCCCCCGAATTGGCCCATCTGCACCATGTCCAGAGCCCGCTGAACCTTTTGATCTCGCTCAGACTTGCCCAACTTGCGGACCTCTAGCGGGAACGACAGGTTTTCGGCCACCGTCATATGCGGGAAAAGCGCGTAGTTCTGGAACACCATCCCGATCCCGCGTTTGTGCGGCGGGATGTTGTTGATCGGTTTGCCATCCAGAAGAATCTCGCCATGGGTGGCAGTTTCGAATCCGGCAAGCATCATCAGGCAGGTTGTCTTGCCCGATCCGGACGGCCCGAGCATGGTCAGGAACTCGCCCTTCGGCATTGCCAGGTTGAGGTCTTTGACGACGAGATTCTCGCCATCATAAGACTTTTGAACGCGTTGAAATTCAACAAACGCGGCGTCGTTATTTGTGTCGGTCACAAGACCCCCTGTTGCGTCAAATGATTATCCGAGAGCTTCGGATTTCATTGATCAGTAGGCCGCAGTAAAAACCATGCGGTGGGCACTTGGCAACATCAGATGATGCATTTGCACATTTTCACGTCATATTTACTATTTAGTCAGCACAGTTGAGACGGCGCATGTGCCATGCAAGGCTTTGATTACTCGACAGAACAGGCTTGCCGATCCTTTCACGAATCTCAGGGATCGCCTTGAGAGTTCGAAGGTTGGTGCAGCTCAGAAAAACGGCTTCGACCGACGGGTCCGAGCCCAGTTTTGTCGCGGCTTCGATCACAGACTGGACGGAAATTCGCGCGACCTTTGCTTCTTCGGCCTGCCCGAATGTTCCGAATACATCCATCGTTATCCCGTTTTCCAGAAAGGCGTTGCGCAGGGGGGCGTTGACCTCTTCGATGTACGGGGAAAGCAGCGCGAATTTGGACACGCCAAGGTCTGCGGCGCAGGCCGTGGCGGCGCGTAAAGGGTTTGTAACTTCGTCTGTTTTGCACGCCTGTTTCACAAGCTCGGCCACACGCTCTGACCCAATGACTGAACTGGCCGAAGTGCAGCCATACCCCACCACGCGATACGGTCGTGCACTTGGCAGCAATCCCGCCGCTGCGGGCAGAGCCTTTTCCATTTCGGCCAGGCTTTCCGTCGTCACCTCAATCCCGCTGGGTATCCGCGTGATATGAAGCGGGCATTCACTGTCTGCGAAATATGCGCTGAACTCGGGTTCGATCGTTTCGTCGACCTGCAGAACGATCAGTCCCAGCGGTGAGATCCCAGGGTCATCGTCCAGCGTGTAGGGAACGTTGGTCATAGCTCGATCATCTCCGGCCCGATACGCGGGCTGATAAAGCGAGGGGCACCGTCGGTCACAACGATGTTTTCCTCGTGAACAAGAATCTTGCCGCCAACGGCAATACCCGGCTCCAGCGTCAGCACCATACCGGGTTCTAGGGCGGTGTGGTCGGTCGGAATCAGCGACGGCCACTCGGTCAGCGACATGCCCAACCCGTGGCCCAGCCGCCCGGCATCTGTGCCTTCGGAGTCTCTGGTCAGCACCGCATTCATCGCATGAAAAAGGTCCGCAGCAGTCGCACCCGGCCGGGCGATTTCGAACGCTGCATCCGACGCTTCGATCAGCTGAGCGTGAGCAGATTTCACCTCTGGCCGCGCCGGGCCAATGGACCAGTTGCGATCGAAATCGCTGAAATACCCGTCCCAGACCAGCCCCGTGTCCAGCATCAGCACGTCGCCCTCCTCTAGCGGCGACGCGGAGGCAGGCGAAATCACATCCGCGTACCCCCCCTGCTCTGCCCCGCCTGCCAAATAGGGCACCCAATCGGCACCTTCTTCCAGACATAGGATCTGGAACCGGCGAAAGATTTCGTCCAGCGGCACACCGGCCCGGGCGATCCTGGGCACGCGGGCGAAGGCGCGTCCGGCAATGCTGCACGCTGTTTCGATTTTGCTGATCTCGGCCCCGGACTTGACCATACGCAGTTGGCGCAGAATGCCGTGATCTCCGACGATTCGGCGCGGGCCGAGGCTGTTTCGCAGGCGCTCGATATCCGCCATCGGCATGCGCGCATGTGTTTCGTGACCGTCCGGCATTCCGATGCGGCCCGACGCGGGCGTCAATTCCGCCAATGCATCAACCAGTAACGAGACACCGTCGTCCTGCAGATCGGGCGAGCTCCATGTTCGGATGTCATCAATCCAGGTTTGCCCCATAAGCGCGGCCCCGATTGAGGGGATCACGGCCACCGGTTTATCCGTCGCAGGCACGATCAGAAACCAGGGGCGGGTCGGGCTTTCCCAGAACCGGGTCAGGTATCCGGTAAAGTACCGAACATCGGTTTCCGTGGTCAGCAGCAGCGCCGACAGGCCTGCGGCAACCATCAACTCCTGCGCGCGTGTGGTGCGCGCTGCGAACTCGGCTGGCTCGAACCCGCTCATCCCACGGCCTTTGGGTCGGTGCGCGGTGGAACGTGCGTACACAACGCTTGCCGTGACCGGCTTGGATTGCTGACAGACTTCATGCACCCCCCCCGAAATATGGCTCGTTGACGTGAGCCGATCGGTAGAGTTCTGTCAACCAAACTCTGTTGTATTACCGGAGAGGCCAATGACCCATTCCGACCCAGCCTTCAGCCCGGCAGAATATGACCGCCGCCTTGCCAAAACCCGCGACGCGATGGCTGCCAAAGGACTAGACTGCCTGTTTGTCGAAGACCCCTCGAACATCGGATGGCTCACCGGCTACGAGGGCTGGTCATTCTACGTCCATCAGGGCGCTCTGATCTTTCTGGACGCAGACCCGATCTGGTGGGGACGGCAGCAGGACACAAACGGCGCGCTCCGCACAGTATGGATGAGTGACGAGCGGGTCTTGGGCTATGCAGACCACTTCGTTCAGTCGACCACGCGGCATCCGATGCAGGATCTGGCGAGGGTGATATCCGACTGTGGGCATGGGAACAGTCGGATTGGAGTAGAACTGGACAATTACTACTATTCGGCCAAGGCCCATCAGACATTGGTGGAAGAGTTGCCCAACGCAACGCTGATTGATGCAACCGCTTTGGTAAACTGGCAACGGGCCGTGAAATCCGACGAAGAGATTGCACTGATGCGCAAAGCCGCCCGTATTTCCGAGTTTGTGGTAGACGGCGTGCTTGACCGCGTTGAACCCGGACTGCGCAAAAACGAGATGGTCGCTCAGATTTACCACGATGCGATCACCGGCGTCGGAGAGGATTGGGGGGACTACGCAGCCATCGTGCCCCTTGTGCCATCGGGACCAGACGCCGCCGCGCCCCACCTGACCTGGAACGGGGACGTCTTCAAGCGTGGCGAATGCACCTTCTTCGAGTTGTCGGGCTGCTATCGCCGCTATCATGCGCCGTTCACCCGGTCGGTGTTTCTGGGCCAACCCCCGGACCAACTCAAACAGGCCGAGGCCGCCCTGGTCGAAGGGCTGGAAGCCGGTCTGGCCGCTGCTAAACCCGGCAATCGCGCGAAAGACATTGCCGCAGCGCTTGCGGCCCCACTGGAACGCGCGGGCATCGAGCGCGGTGCGCGTTGCGGCTATCCCATCGGCCTCAGCTATCCGCCGGATTGGGGCGAACGCACGATTTCGCTGCGGGCCGAGGATGAAACGATCCTGGAAGCTGGCATGACATTTCACTTCATGCCCGGGCTATGGATGGACGACTGGGGCCTTGCGATCACCGAGTCGATCCTGATCGGGGACGACGGACCGGCAGAGTGTTTGTGCAAGCGGCCCCGCAAATTGTTCGTGAAACCGTAAAGCGCGGACGGTCAGGTTTTGCACAGGACTGGTCAATCACCAACCTGCTCCAGCAACCAGCTATGAAACAGCGCGGCAGCGGGATTGGAAGCGTTCGAGGATAAATAATACCCTTCGTTGCTTTCGACCGAGTGGCCATGTGCGCGTTCGACCAAACCCGTTGCAATCGCGTGTTTCGCCAGCAGCTCACTGACCAGGGCGACACCGCCGCCATGCACCGCCAACTGCAGCGCCATACCGAATGTATCAACAAAAACGGTCGGCTGACGCTGCAAACCCTGCGTCTCAAACCATGTGTTCCACCCGGTGGATGTGCCGACGGCCTCGATCAGAGGTAGGTTAGACAGGTCGCCCACAAGCGTTGGCGATTTGAAAGCGATCAGCCGGTCCGGCGTCAGGCGTTCTGCCCCCTGCCCCACTTGCTTCTGCGACCCGAACCTGACCTGAACATCAGCTTGGGATGCATGAAAATCGTCGGGCCAGATCGCACTCAACAACCGCACGCTGATCTCGGGGTGGCGCGCAGTGAACTCGGACAGGTTTGGGGCGATAACCCATTGGGCAATACTGACAGAGGTCGCCACGGTCAAAGTATCTCCGCGAGCGCTGGCATCGACCCTTCCGGCGGCAGCGGCCAGTGCTTCGAGCGCGCTGCCAACCTCGGGCAGTAGTTTTCGCCCGGCATCGGTCAGGGCCAGGCTTCGGGGACGCCGGACAAAAAGAGAGGTGCCCAGACGCATCTCAAGTGATTTCACCTGCTGGCTGACCGCCGATTGTGTCAGGCCAATTTCCTCGGCAGCCGCCGTAAAGCTCAAGGTCCGAGCTGCCGCCTCGAAAGATCGGAACCAGGTCAGAGGTGGAAGTGATTTCGCCATTGATCAAGCCAGCCATTAGTCTTTTTACTGGCAAAGCACATAATTCAATCGTTTGTCAAAAACCCCACCCGTTTCTAACGTCAATCCGCGCGACAGGAGAGGGTGTGATGCAGCCGGACATACGTAAGATTGTGACCTACGATGAGGAGGTTCTTGTCGAAGGCTTCCGCCCTGCGGCCCCCCCGTGGCGGATGTTTGCCGTGGCCGCAGTGCTCACCAACCCCTGGGCCGGGCGATATGTCGAGGACCTCAAACCCGAAATTCAGGCTTATGGTCCCATCCTTGGCAAGATGATGACGGACCGCATGATCGCGCTGGCCGGAAGCGGCGACGCCATTGAGGCCTATGGCAAAGCCGCTGTTGTCGGGCTGAATGGCGAGGTCGAGCATGCCTCGGGCCTGATCCACACTTTGCGGTTCGGCAACCATTACCGGCAGGCGGTCGGTGCAAAATCCTATCTGGCGTTTACCAATACGCGTGGTCCGGCAAATGCGCCGATCACGGTGCCATTGATGGACAAGAACGATGCCGGACGGCGCTCGCACTATCTAACCATTCAATTCTCGATCCCGGACGCGCCGCGCGACGACGAAATCATGGTTGTTCTGGGGGCGGCAACGTCGAGCAGACCGCATCACCGCATCGGTGACCGCTATCAGGATCTCAAGGATTTGGGCCATGACGTGGACAACCCGGCCGCGGTCTGAGATCGGCGGGCTCGTCGCAATTCAAACCGGGTCCGGCCCGGATATTCTTCTGTTGCATGGCGTCGGATTAAGGGCCGAGGCTTGGGGCGCACAGTTGGACGAGCTGGCGTCAGTCGCCCGTCTGACCGCCCCGGATATGCCTGGTCACGGGGGCAGTCCCATGATCGGTAGCGATGCCGGTTTGTCAGAATACACCGATGCCGCACTGAATGTGCTGAACAGCCTCAGCGGGCCGGTGCTTGTGGTTGGCCATTCGATGGGCGCGATGATCGCGCTTGATCTGGCCACCAAAGCTCCAACGCAAGTAGGTGGCGTCGTAGCCTTGAACGCCATTTTCGAGCGGAGTGCCGAGGCGACGCAGGCGGTTCAGAGCCGCGCTGCAGAACTCGATGGCCGGGCACAAGTCAATCCAAGTAGCACTTTGCAAAGATGGTTTGGCGATGCGGAGTCTCCTGAACAGGAAGCGTGTCGCAATTGGCTGACAGCCATGAACCCAGCCGCCTACAAGCAGGCGTACACGGTCTTTGCCCATAGCCAGTTCCCCCAACCAAACGACCTGCAAAAGCTCACCTGCCCGGCGATTTTCATGACCGGCAGCCATGAGCCGAACTCCACCCCCGACATGTCGCATGCGATGGCGGGCGCGGCGTTGAAGGGGCGCGCGCAGATCGTCGAAGGGGCGGCCCACATGATGCCGATGACCCATGCAACGCAGGTCAACGCCGCCATTTCCAACTTTCTGAGTGAGGTGCACCCATGACCAAACTCGACCCGCGCGAACTTCGTCGTGCTTTCGGCAGTTTCATGACCGGCGTAACGGTTGTGACAACCCGTGATGCGGCGGGCACGCCGCTTGGCTTCACGGCGAATTCCTTTACTTCAGTTTCGCTCGACCCGCCGCTGCTGTTGGTCTGTCCGGGCAAGAATCTATCTTCGTACGACCATTTCGCATCCTGCAGCCACTTTGCCGTGAATATACTGGCCGAGGGGCAGGAAGACGTATCCAACACATTCGCGGGTTACAAAGGCGACAGATTTGCCAAAGCCGACCATCGCCTCGATGCACAAGGCGTTCCGCTGATCAACGACGCAGTCGCCACGTTTACCTGTCGAACTCGTCAAGTGGTCGAGGCCGGAGACCATTGCGTTCTGATCGGACAGGTCGAGGCGTATTCACATACCGAAAACCCTGCGCTTGGCTATGCGAACGGCAGGTATTTCAGTCTGGGTCTGGAACGCGGCGCGCTTGAACCGACGGGGCGACAGGTCGTTTGCGGTGCAATCATCGAACATGCAGGGCGTGTGTTGCTAGAAAAAACAGATAACGGTTTCAGGCCGCCCCAAGTCACTCTGTCTGACCGGCGTCAATTGCGGGACGGCCTGCGGCAAGACCTGACAGATCGCGGGATCAACGTGCGTTTGGGCGTTGCTTATTCCGTCTATGACGATGCCGCGACGCACCATGTCTATATTCTTGCCTCTGCATTGGATTTTCCGCGTGACAGCAAGTTCATGGCCGTCGCGATTAAGGACCTGGCGTCTCTCAACTTTGCGACCCCACCAATTGCCACCATGATGTCCCGTTTTGCGCTGGAAAGCCAAACCCGCGACTTTTCGCTTTACTTGGGCGACGCGCAACAGGGCGACATGCATAGCCTTTCGGAAAGGACCTGAATGATGGAGTTTTCCCTTTTTGCTCACATGGAACGACTAAGCCCCGACCAACCCCATGAAAAGCTGTATGAAGAGTTCATTGAGCTGTGCAAGATGGCGGATGAGGCGGGCATGCGTGCTGTCTGGACCGGTGAGCATCATGGTATGGATTTCACCATCGCACCCAACCCGCTGATGTCACTGGTGGATATTGCGCATCACACCAAGAATGTGCGACTCGGCACCGGCACAATCGTCGCACCGTTCTGGCACCCGATCAAACTGGCCGGCGAAGCGGCTGCGGCGGACCTTATGACTGGTGGCCGGATCGAGTTGGGCATCGCGCGCGGGGCCTATTCCTATGAATATGAACGGCTCATGCCCGGTCTGGATGCGTGGGAGGCCGGGCAGCGCATGCGAGAGATCACACCGTTACTGCCCAAGCTGTGGAACGGTGACTGCGCGCATGAGGGTGAATTCTTCCAATTCCCCGCGACGACCTCGGCCCCCAAGCCCGCGCAGCCCGGTGGACCGCCCATCTGGATTGCGGCGCGGGACCCGAACAGCCATGAGTTCGGCGTGCACAATGGCTTTAACATTCAGGTGACGCCGCTCTGGCAGGGTATGGACGAGATCGAAACGCTGATGGGCCGCTTTAAAGATGCCTGCACCAGCTATGACGGCCCCCGCCCCAAGATCATGCTGCTGCACCATACCTATGTTGGCAGCGACGATACGGATCTGGAACGGGCCGCGCAGGAATTGTCGCGGTTCTACAATTACTTCGGGGCCTGGTTCCAAAACAAGCGCCCCGTCCAGCAGGGTCTGATCCAGGAACTGACCGCTGAAGAGATGGCGGCAAACGCGATGATGGCACCTGAAAACCTGGCGCGCGATCTGACAATCGGCACCGCAGATGGGGTGACGGACCGGCTGAAACGGTACGAAGATCTGGGCTATGATGAGTACTCGTTCTGGATCGACAGCGGCATGAGTTTCGAACGCAAGCGCGCCTCGCTGGCCCGTTTCATCGACGATGTAATGCCAAAGTTTCAGTGAGGTACGGCGATGCAGAAACCACACTTTCAACTCTACATTGATGGCACATGGACCGAGGGGGCACGCGGGCAGGTGATGAACTCGCAAAACCCTGCGACGGGTCAGGACTGGTCCAGTTTCGCCTGCGCCGCGCCCGAGGACGTGGACCGTGCCATCTCGGCTGCGCGTCGGTCACTGAATGACCCGGAATGGCGCGACATGACGCAAACTGCACGCGGTAAGCTGTTGTTCCGTCTTGCGGAACTGATCGAGCAAAACGCCAGACGTCTTGGCGAGCTAGAAACGACGGATAGCGGAAAGCTACTGGCCGAAACCGCAGCCCAGACGGCCTATGTCGGTGACTACTACCGCTATTACGCGGGGCTTGCGGACAAGATCGAAGGCGCAGTGCTGCCAATCGACAAGCCGGATATGCACGTCTTTACCCGGCGCGAACCCATCGGTGTGGTGGTCGCAATCGTGCCCTGGAACGCCCAGATGTTCCTGACCGCAACCAAGCTTGGACCGGCGCTTGCCGCCGGTTGTTCGGTCGTACTGAAGGCATCCGAAATTGCGCCTGCACCGTTGCTGGAGTTCGCGTGCCTGATCGATGAAGCCGGATTTCCGCCGGGTGTTGTGTCGGTCATCACTGGAGATGCGGAAAACTGTGCCATCCCCCTCACCCGGCACCCGGACGTGGACCGGATCGCCTTTACCGGCGGGCCCGAGACAGCGCGCCATGTGGTGCGCAACTCGGCTGAGAACTTCGCGGTGACCACGTTGGAGTTGGGTGGCAAATCTCCGATCATCGTTTTTGACGATGCCAATCTTGATGGCGCGGCCAACGGCCTGATTGCGGGAAACTTCGGTGCCACGGGCCAAAGCTGCGTGGCCGGTTCTCGGGGGCTGATACACCGCCCGGTTCTGGAAGCCCTCACCGCCAAGGTCGAAGAAAAGATGCAGGGTGCCATCGTCGGAGACCCTTTGGAGCCTTCCACACATGTCGGCCCACTCTGCACCCAAGCTCAGGTTGCCAGAATTCAGGCAACCTTGGCCAAGGCCGCAGACCAAGGCGCGCGCATCCGTTTTGGCGGGGCACCGCTGGATCGGGCGGGCAACTACATGGCCCCGACGCTGGTGGAATGCACAAGCCCCGAAACCGAGACGCTGAAGGTCGAGATGTTCGGCCCCGTCATGTCGCTGCTGCCTTTCGAGACGGAAGAGGAAGCCATCGCATTGGCCAACGACACACCGTTCGGGCTTGGATCCGGCATTTTCACCGAAAACGTCGCCCGCGCCCATCGCGTTTCATCTCGTTTGAAATCGGGAATTTGCTGGATCAACACATACCGCGCTGTATCACCGATTGCACCTTTCGGTGGCTACAATCAATCCGGTTACGGCAGAGAAGCCGGTGTCGAGGCCATTCACGATTATACGCGAACCAAAACAGTCTGGCTGAACACGTCAGATCAGCCGATGTCGAACCCGTTTGTGATCCGCTGAGGGGGCGTCGGATTACTTCGAACCGGTTTCAGACGGGCCGGTAGAGGTGTCATGTTCAAACGCCAAGTCCGCACCGTTGGGCAATGTTGGCGCGAGCTAAAAAGTAGCAACCAGCACAATGGATTCACTGCTGTCCCTAGGGCAATCGCAAAGCCCAACTATGCTGTACTTTGTCAAATGCGGGTTGTTTTTGCGCCAAGGGATCAGGCCCTTTTCATCGCGCCGCGGCCAAATACAAATATCAGTACTAAGAGCACGGGTATCAAAACGGCTCCGACCAGCGAAATGTGATGCAGAACGTTGTGTAGCAGAGAAAGGTGCTGCCCGAACTGATATGCGAGTGTAGTCCAGAAAATGACCCAAACAGCCGAGCCCACCACGTTTGCAATGAAAAACTTTGCCCATGGCATGTCTGCGGATCCAGCAACCAACCCATTGAGTTGCCGCAGCAACACGAAGAAACGCGCGCAAGCCACAACATAGGCCCCGTATTTCTCTATCACGCGTTCTGCGGTTTCATACTTTGCCTCTGTGATACCGAAACGCGCCCCGTAGGTCAGTATGGCCGCTCGGCCATATCTGCGCCCAATTAAGTAGGCAACGTTATCCCCGGCAATGGCCGCAACAGTTGCAACCACTGCGACCGCGACGATATTCAAAGACCCTTTTGCCGCAAGCGCCGATGTTGCAACCAAGGCGCTTTCGCCCGGAAAGGGCAATCCAAACGTCTCAAAGAAAATCGTAGGGAACAAGGCAATGAGCCCGTAGTTTTCAACAAGACTTGCAAAATGTTCTGCGAGGTTGTGCATCTTGAAGTCAGACCCTAACGAAATCGATTGCAAGTTCTAGGTGAAAAACTTGAACCTGATACGCCAAGCTTTGCGTGCCGTTCACAAGCCCGAGCATCCGGCAAAGTAAAAAGGCTTTGAGAGGTCCGTCAAGCGGCACAACCGGGTCTGATTGAAAGCTAGCATGAACGGGGACACGAGAACCTTGACTGAAATCGCGATGAACGCTGTAGTTTCTGCAAAACCCAAATTCAAACAGGGAATCCGATGAAACAATTGCTGCTCACCATTAAGATCGCTCTATTTGTGCCGCTACTGGCAACCGCCGCCCTGTCCCAGACACAGGGTTTCACAACCACATCAGTCCACATGCGCGCCGGACCTGGCACGAATTACCCTGTTGTCGCGACGTTGCCGCAAGATGCGACGATCGAGATTTATGGCTGCCAGACAGGCTATAGCTGGTGCGACACGGGGTGGAATAGCGCCAGAGGCTGGATTTCATCCAATTACATTCTGACCGAAAGCGACGGCACAAAAAAAGTCATGAACCCAGTTGTTGCCGCCGCTCTGGGAATTGCGATTGTGGAATTCAGTCAGGCCTATTGGGAAAACCATTACCAAGCCTATCCGTGGTTCGCCTACTGGAACCAGTATTACCATCCGTACCACCCTTACCATCCCGTTCCGGGACCGTACTGCTATCACGCGCCTCAGGACCCGGCATGTCACTATGGCCCGTATTATCCCAATCGGCTGTATCAACCCGCCCCCAACCAGCATCCGCATGGAAACGGCCACGGGCATCCGCACCATCACGGCGGACACGGCCATCACCACCATTGATGCGAGGCCTCGGGTTCCGGACAATTCACCGACTGTATCGCTGATCTCGGTCAATATGAGAAATGCAAGCGCGCGCTCAACCACAAGCACGCGCCGTTTTTGAGGCAGACGTACCAGTCGATTGCGCCCATCGAAACCTAGGTAGATTCAGTTTTCCTAAGCAATGAAAACAACCCAAAGCCGGTGATCTTCCTCATGCTGTTGGGGGTGAATTCGCACGCTCTGCGCCTAAGCCGGCTTCGGAGTTTCATGCCCCATCAACCGCTTTCGAAGGGTTCCGATTTGAAAGCACAACTCAAATCGACATGAGCCATTTCTTGAAAATTCTCACCGTGACCCGCTCCTGATCGCCGGGGCGGCAGACAAAGTAGAGCGCTCGGTCCAAGGGAACGCTGGTTTCATCCAGGCGGATCAGCCGACCGAGCTCCAAATCCCTCTCTGCCAAGAGATGCCTGGCCAACGCCACGCCTTGGCCGTCTATCGCCGCCTCCAACAGAACCGCGCTGTCCACGTATTTGATGCTCTGCGCACTGATCCGATCTGTTCCAAGCCCAACTTGCGCGGCCCAGCTTTCCCAACCGACGTTGAAGGTATCTTGCAGCAATGGCAGGTCGGCCACATCGCAGGCACGCATTGGCAACTGCGTTTTCTGCACAAGAGACGGCGCAGCAACGACAACCAGTTCCTCTTTTCGTATTTGCTCATGATACAGCCCATCCCAACCGGGTTCCCCAAACCGCAGGGCGACATCTACCTCGGACGTATCGAAATCCGCGAAGGCATCATTGGTGTCCAGCAGCAATGCGATACCCGGATGTTCCTGCTGAAACGAACTGAGCAACGGGACCAGCCATTTGAGCGCCAACGATGTGGACAGAGACACCGTAATCGACTGGCGGTGATGTAACCGCTTCACCTCCATGACGCCCAGTTGCAGGGCAGAAAACGCCCCGCGTGTCGATTGATGCAGGCGTTCCCCGGCCTTGGTCAGCTCAACGCCATTGGGGCGACGGTGAAACAGCGTCACGCCGAGGTGCAGTTCCAGCAGCTTGATCTGCCGACTGATCGCCCCGTGGGTGACGTTCAGAACATCCGCTGCCTTGGTCAGGCTAGACTGGGTCGCGGTTTCGTCAAAGGCTTGAAGGGCACGAAGGTGCCTGAGGTTTTCTGCCATGTGAGGAAATCTAACAGCAAAGCCTCAAAAACTCGATAGGTGCGTTTGTACCTGCGCAATTACACTGATTTCAGCTCAAAAAACCTCACACGCTATGCGCTCAACGAAAGGAAACACCATGCCCGAGGTCAAAGTCGCTCTGATGACAGGCACAGGACAAGGGATCGGTCGGGGCTGCGCCATCGAAATGGCAAAGGCTGGATACAAAGTCTCGCTGATGTCTCCGTCCAACCGGTCTGTAGAACTGGCTGAGGAGCTTGGAGGGATTGGTCGCCGAGGCTCGGTGCTGGATGTGGACGATCTGCAAGCAATGATCGACGACACCATGAGCAAGTATGGCCGAATAGATGCAATCGTCAGCAACATGGGCCACGGCGGAACGGTGCCGGAGGCCATCAAGACGGTGGGATTTGATCCCGACTTTGATGGGCCGCTTTTGGAACTCAGCGACGAATTGTGGCACGAAAGTCTGGACATGTACGTGCTGAACGTCGTCAAAATCGCCCGCATCGTCACCCCTATTCTGATCGAACAAGGCGGCGGCGCTTTCGTAAACATCTCGTCCATGAACGCGGTCGAACCACGTGCGCCCTATCCTATGAGCATGTTGCGCGGCGCATTGCACAGTTTCTCAAAGCTTTACGGGGACCGTTACGCGCGACACAACATCCGCATGAACAACCTGCTCCCTGGGTTCTGCGAAAACGTGAACCTTTCCGAACGCGCCCGTCGGGAAATCCCCGCCCAGCGGCCCGCAACGTTCGAAGAAATTGGGCAAGCCTGCGTGTTTCTCGCCAGCGACGCAGCCCGATATATCAACGGGCAGAGTATTCTGTCCGATGGTGGTATGAATCGCGCGGTACGTTAACAAATAGGCGGTGAAACATGATCGTTACGGCACTGAGAGACATCCTTGAAACAGATCGGGACGTTTCCGGCCCGGGTTGGAGCAGCAGAAGGTTGCTGCTGGCCTCTGATGGAATGGGGTTTTCTCTGACGGATACGATCATCAAAAAGGGGGCAGAGCTTGAGCTTGAATACACCCATCATCTAGAGGCGTGTTATTGCATCGAGGGAAAGGGTCAGGTCAGGGCGTTTGACCACGAAACCTGGTATCCCCTTGAACCGTTCACCCTCTATGCACTGGATCGGCATGACCGGCACGTGGTCCGGGCTACAGACGCTGACTTGCGGCTTGTCTGCGTCTTCACCCCACCGCTAAGTGGGCGCGAGGTGCACCGCGAAGACGGGAGTTATGCGCCGGCTGAAACCTGAAATCGCTGGGGGCCTTTCCAGCCCCCGCTTTATGCTTCGGCGCAGGGTAGTTCCGATGGGCTATGCCGGGATTGGTCCGACGGGCAGATCTATGGCCTCTCTGACCGGGTCAGGCAGATGTAAGTTTTGGGCGAGGATATCTGCCTTCTCTGGCAGCGTTTCGGCCCGCTCCGCAGCTGTTTCGGCATCGGCCTGTCGCCCCGAATTTCTGAGAATCCACGCCGTCACCAACCACAAATGCCGGGAGTGCGGGCGCATTTCCGTCGCGTCCGAGATGGCCTCAATCGCTCGTTGCTGATCGCCTGCCATCATGTGGGCAATCGCCAGCGGATAAAGCCGATAGGGCAGAAAGGGATCTTCGGCGGAGCGATCGACAGCGTCAGCTAAACTCTTCTGGGCAGCCTCCCAGTTGCCCGCAATAAGTTCGGTGTAACCGCTGGCCTCCATACCCAGAACGTAGCTCGGGTTCAGCCGAATAACCCGCTCAATGTCCTTCCGTGCACCATGCAGATCACCCGCGAGGCGCGCGCGCACCTGCGCCCGCGTGTACCAGCAATAGTCCGAGCGTGGCGCGGCCTGTACAGCCTTATTCGCTGCCTCGATGATCCGCATGCGCAGGTCCGGACCAGCCTCGCGATAACAGGCCTCTAACGGGTACAGTTTGGCCTCGCACCACATGGCAAGCCCGGACCCGTTCTCGGGATCAAGGCGCAGCGCCCGCTCGAGCAGTTTACCGGCATTGTGATAATCCTCGACGGTGGCACGATAGAACAGCATGGCCGCGCGGGATCTCAGCTCGCTGGGGCTAAGTTGATCGTCCGGAATGTCGCTCAACCGGTCGCCGTCAAAGGCGTTGATCTGTAAGCGCAATGCGTCTGAAAGCTGTTCAGCGGCCCGGTCGGTCAGTTCAAACAGGTCCTGCGCATCTCCGTTCAAAAAGCGTGACCAAGTCACCTGCCCGTCGCCAAGGCGGGTCAGGGTTGAAGATATCCGTGCCTCACGGTTTCTGCATCGCAACCTGCACTTCAGGCTATAGGTCGCCTCGGTCTCGAATGTCGCATCCGTTGCGATCACGCGCACGCCGGTGCGGCGCGAAAGCCTGTGAACCAGTTGCTCTTGCAAATCGGCGCAGACCTCAAGCGTCTCTTGTGTTTCCGGGGCGCTTGTAACCGGCTCCACTGCAATCGAGGGCAAATCGGTATGCGCAATGTCGCGCGTCGCTTTGGGTCGCCACTGAAACCCGTTCACCGGATTTGCGAGGTTCTTCAGATCGAAGGTCCCGGCATCGCTGAACCCCTCGGCAAGCCGTTCGTCCAACTGCCGCTTGAGGTCTTCCGAGATCATCACACCGCCCGGTGGTGCCTCGGTCTGCAGGCGCGCAGTGATGTTGATGCCTGCACCATAAATGTCGGTCTCATCCTGAACGATTTCGCCCAGATGCGCAGCCATCCGCAGTCTTATTTTCTCATGACTGACCAATGCCAGTTGCACGGACTGGGCGGTTTCGATAGCCGCTGACACCGATGGAAAAGCTATGATCCACCCATCGCCCATCCGCTTGAGTATCTCGCCGCCGCGTCGCACGGCCTCGGGTTCCAGGTGGCTATCCCGAAGTTCACGGACCAACTCGATTGCGCCCGACTGATCCGCCTCCATCGCGGATGTGTAGCCGACCATGTCGGCCATCAAGATCACGGCAAGGCGGGGTCTCATGAGGTAAGAGTATGTCAGCGCTCAAGTTTTGTCATCTTTTGAAAGCGAACGATGCGATTGCAGGGCTTCGCCCAACTCGCCTGCAACTCAACCAATGTCGGCTCAGGCGGATTGGTATTACAACTTTGCCTCAACACCGGTCGATGACACACTGGTCTTGAAACGGGTAAGATGTTCGCAAGTAGCCGTTCTGCAAAACAGGGAATACATCGGCTTGCCGTCGGCCAGGGATAGATTGAGGTCCCTTGGCCAAACGATCGAACAGATTAATTCGCTCACAGAGTGTCAGAAGGCTGGAAGGCAAGATGGATCGACAAACGCCCGAGATACCCAAGGAAACGGTTCAAAGTTGGCAGCGAATTGTAAATCTGATCGCCAACTTGGCGGATGTGCCTGCAAGTCTGGTCATGCGAACGCATTCCCCGCACCATTCTGTGTTCGTTGCAAACGACACGAAGGACAGCCCCTACAAGGTCGGATTGCGGTTCAAGCTGCATGAAAAACTGTATTGCCACGGCGTTTTGAAACATGGCGAATTGCTGGTGGAAGATGCCACCAACGATCCCGAGTGGGCAGACAATGACGACATGGAACATGGCATGAGTTTCTATGCCGGCTATCCGCTTTATTGGCCCGACAAAACTGTGTTCGGTACGATCTGCGTTCTAGACACGCGGCGCAATCCCAAGGCGATGTTGTTTCTGGAGGGGTTGAGGGAATTTGCACGAGTCATCGAGGCCGACCTGAAACTGCTGGTCGAGGCAGACACCCGCGCGCGGCTTGAGCGTCAGCTTCAGGACAGTCTGGACCAGCTTGAAAACCGGGTAGATGAACGCACCGCCGAGTTGGAAGAGGCAAATATTGCCTTGCGCGTTCTTCTCGAGAACGTGGAGCAATCGAAGGACGAATACGAAAGACAGGTCGCTCGCAAGATAAAAGGCCTTGTGGCACCGGTCGTTGCAAAGTTGCGTGGCCGTCTGACCGGAAACCCGCGCGCAATGCTGTACTTGGACCTTCTGGAAGACAACCTAAGATCGGTTACATCCTCGGTGTCAGATCGTCTGGCTGATGTCATCGAAGACCTGACGCCCGCCGAGCAAGAGATCGCACTGATGGTCATGCGCGGGCACACCACCAAGGATATCGCGGCCACTTTGGCCCGCGAGCCAAGCACAATTGAGTTCCACCGGAACAACATTCGGAAAAAGCTTGGACTGAGAAAGTCCGGCCAGAACCTGCGCAGCAAGCTGCTTTCCATTCAGTAAACATGGGTTTTTTCCCCATGTTTTCCCCTTTCTTTTCCCATGTCAGCTTACAGTCGACGTGCTGTTAGGCTTTTCCCGGGCCGGAAGCAGAGCCCAACTTCAACGGGGAAACACAAAATGGAAAGAGAAGATCTTAACCTCAAGCCAACATTGATCAATGGTCAGAAAGACGAGTTGACACAAGGCCTATCGCGCCGATCCTTCTTCATCGCGGCCGGAGCAGCGGGCGTAGGCGGGGCTGCCTCGCTTTTGTCCACAACTTCGGCACAGGCGCAATCGACCGACTGGACGCAGCCGGGCAACAACAACGGCGTCATCGAACTGCAAAAGACCACCGGCACCGCAGTCGAAGGCGATCTGGGCATTGATTTCTACGGCCATTGTGCCTTGAAGTTTTCTTCACCGGGCGGGGCAACGGTCCTGTTCGATCCGTGGCGCGATGATCCGTCCGGGGCTTGGGGTTTGTGGTTCAAGAATGAATTCCCGGAAACTCCGGTCGACATCTGTATGTCCACCCATACGCATTTCGATCACGACGCCATTCACCGGCCTGTCTCGACTATGGTTTTGGACCGGATGGTCGGCAATTTCGAATTCGCCGACATCAAGATCACCGGGTTTGCCGACAAACACGCCTGCAAGGCTCCGGGATGGTACAATTGGACGAATGCCCTGGCCGAATTCGGTGTCGAGGCCTGCCCGCCCAACAATGTCAGCCATATGGACATGGTGGTCTATGTGATCGAGGCCGGTGGCCTGCGAACCCTGATCTGGGGCGACAACCGGCACAACCCGCCGCAGGAATTCTGGGATGCCATTGGCGAGATCGACATTCTGACCCTGCCGGTCGATGGCTCGCAACATATCCTGAGCTACGGCCAAGGCGATGACATCGTTTCGCGTCTGAACCCTAAAGTGATCATCCCAACGCACTATCTGAGCGAAACAACCAGCTACACTCTGACGACGCTTCAGGACGCGGATGAGTGGGTTAAGTCGCAAGCCAGCTACAAGATGCTGGACGGTCCCAGTCTCTCGCTCAACGCGGGCGAGGTCGCTGGAATGGACAAAGAATTCATGTATTTCGGGAACCACGCACAAACCTCGTGATGGCATAACCGTAAGGCTGCTGCCTTGTTCGGACGGAAATGAAACGAGCGGCCATGGGAAACAAAAATGGCCGCTCGTTCGTCGTTTGATTTGTGTCGCGGTGAGCGTGAGACAAAGGTCACTACCGGTCAAGTTCTACCTCAGCAAAGTATCAATCCCTGGCTGGAGTGGCACAACTTTACCCACGCTCATCAGGCTTCAACTTGTGTCAAACAGTGCCAGAAACCATGCTGGAAAACGACAAATCAGTGACCGCAGGACATCTGGTGAATTGGGTTCTTTTCGATTGAGTTCAACGAACCGGTTTGTCGGATTCAACGTTTCCGAAGCGCCAGTTTCTCCCTCAAAGTTTTGAGATTCCTCGGTACGAGTCTGAGCATTCTCCAGCGTGTCAGCTATGCCCAGAAGACCATTGAATTGGATCCGCGCGAACCATTCACCCCGAGGTCGCGTGCCTTTTTGTCAAACGCTCTCGCAGTCGTTCAATGACGACATACAAAACCGGTACAAGCACCAGGCTCAGGACCGTCGCGACAATCATCCCGCCAAAGACAGCCGTCCCAAGGGACCTGCGAGCCGCAGATCCGGCACCGCTGGCAATCACCAGCGGTATGACGCCAAGAATGAAAGCGAAGGCCGTCATCAATAGTGGCCTTATTCGGATACGCGCGGCTTCCATCGCCGAGTCCTCGATCGTAAGACCCTCCTGACGTCGGCGTCGGGCGAACTCGACAATCAGGATGGCTCCTTTGCTTGCGAGACCGATCAGCATGACCAATCCGATCTGGCAATAGATGTTGTTGTCGTAGCCGCGCAGCCACTGCGCGACCAGAGCCCCGAATATCGCAAGCGGAACCGCCAGCAATACCATCAGGGGCATAACGAAACTTTCATACTGGGCGGCCAGAAACAGAAAGGCGAAGATGACTGCCAGCGAAAAGAGGATCGGAGCGACGTTCCCGGCTTTGATTTCCTGATAGGCGTTGCCCGTCCACTCATAGGTGTACCCTCGGGGCAGCGTCTGTTTCGCCAAGCTGTCCATGGCGGCGATCGCTTGGCTAGAACTATGCCCCTCTCCGGCGGCACCGTTGATGCTGGTCGAGCGGAAAAGGTTGTAGTGATTGATGCTACGCGCCCCGATCTGCGGTTGAACCTTAACCAAAGAGCTGAGCGGAACCATACTGCCTGCGTCGTTGCGGACGTACAGCCGACCAATATCTTCTTCCGCTTGCCGGGCATCTACGTCGGCTTGCAGATAGACTTTATAAACTCTGCCGTAGACGTTGAAATCATTGACGTAAACGCCGCCCAAAAACGTCTGCAACGCATCGAAAACGTCGCCAATTGAAATCCCTTCGGTCAGGGCCTTGGTTCGGTCAAGCTCGATATGTAGCTGCGGTGTGCTTGCGGAAAACGGGCTGTAGAGGCCAGACAGCTCAGGTCGGGCATTTCCGGCCGCGACCATGTCCCTTGTCACCTGCTCGAGTTCCTGAAGCGAGCCACCGGTCGTGTCCTGCAGTTCGAACTGGAACCCGCCGGTGGGCGAGAGGCCAAAGATTGGGGGTGGGTTGAATGTGGCAAGTACGCCGCCTGGAATTTCGTCGAATTGCGCCTGCGCCTTGGCCATGATATCAGTCACGCCCTCACCCGCACCCTTCCGTTGGTCCCAGGATTCGAGAACTGCGAACAGGTTGCCTTGGTTGGGGGCGGATGTGTTTGTCAAAATGCTGAAGCCGGTGAAGGTAATTACGCCTTTGACACCGGGCAGATCATGCAGAATTTCAAAAGCCTCATCGACGACCTTTTGGGTCTGGCCCAGCGCGGTGCCTTCCGGCGTTTCCAGACTGATGATGAAATAGCCCTGATCTTCGTTCGGGATAAATCCGGCGGGGACGACGGTGAACATATAGACAGTGCCCGCCAACAAAGCAGCGAAACCCAGCGCCACTGGCTGCCAGACCCTTATGAACCAGCCAACCACCGCCTCATAACGCCGTGTGAACCAGGCAAATCCGACATCGAACTTCTGGATGATCTTTGCCTTTGGTCGTGCGCCACCCAGCAGCAACCCACATAGGGCCGGGCTGAGTGTCAGGGCATTGATGGCCGAAATCGCAACAGCGGATGCAATTGTCAGGGCGAATTGCTGGTACAGCTTCCCTGTCAGCCCGGGCATCAAGGCAACAGGAATGAAAACCGCCATCAAAACCAATGAGGTGGCGACAATCGGGCTGGTAACCTCGTCCATTGCGCGACGGGCCGCTACCTGTGCGTCCTTTTCGCCGTTTTCGATGTGCCGCGATACGTTCTCGACCACGACGATAGCGTCATCAACAACCAGACCGACGGCCAGCACGAGGCCGAACAACGTCAGCAGATTGATGGAAAAGCCCAGCGCCAGCATCAACGCGAAAGTGCCGATCAGACAAACCGGGATTGTGATCACCGGAATAAGCGCCGCTCGCAGGTTTGGCAGGAAGATGACGATGACAAAAACAACAAGCAGGATGGCTTGTCCAAGTGTCAAAAGCACATCCCGAATGGCTTCACGATCGAAATTCGTGGTGTCGTAGATAACCGTATATTCAAGACCCTCAGGGAAATCCTGAGACAGCTCGGCCATGGTTTCGCGAACCTGCGATGCCAGTTGCAAGGCGTTGGCACCGGGTAGCTGCATGATGCCAAGGCCCACCGTCGGGCTGCTATCGAGCGTTGAACTGAAGGAATAGTCCTCTGCGCCCAATTCCACACGCGCCACATCCTTGAGCCTGATGACGGCACTATCCTCGCCTACGCCCAGAACGATGTCTTCGAACTCTTCTTTGCTTTGCAGCCGGCCCTGCGCTGTCAGTGTCAGTTGGAATTTCTGGTTGTTACCGACGGGTGGCGCACCCAACGCACCAGCCGCAACTTGCTGGTTTTGTTCTGTGATCGCGTCATACACATCGGACGTGGTCAGGCCAAGGCTCGCCATCTTTTCGGGATCAAGCCAGATTCGCATGGCATAGACCCGCTCCCCCCAAACCATCACCGTACCAACACCCGGGATACGTTTCAGGCGATCCGTTATGTGAATATCCGCGTAGTTTGAGATGAACAATTCGTCGAACTGGCCGGTTGGCGAGATGAGGTTGACCCCCATGATCAGGTCAACCGACTCTTTTGTAACAGTCACGCCGGAGGCCACGACCTCGTCCGGAAGTTGCGCCATCGCCGTGGACACCCTGTTTTGCGTGTCTACGGCTGCGATACTCAGGTCGTACCCTTCCTCGAACGTAACCGTTATGTTCGAGGTTCCGTCGTTAGAGCTGGTCGAGGCCATATAAACCATGCCCTCGACACCGTTGATCTGTTCCTCAAGGGGAATGGTCACTGCCTCTTCAACGACCTCGGCGCTGCCGCCGGTATAGGTTGCGCTGACGACAACTGTCGGGGGCACGACTTCGGGGAACTCGCCAACGGGCAGCAGCGGGATCGAAATTAGCCCGGCGATCACAATCACTAGCGCGATAACCGAAGCGAAGACGGGCCTGAAGATGAAGAACCGGCTCAGCATTCAGCCATCAGCCTTGTCTGCGAATGGCTTTTTGACATCCACAGCCATGCCCGATCGGACGCGTTGTTGCCCCTGCACGATCACCGCTTCTCCGTCCTTAAGCCCAGTCTCGACGATGCGGCGACCTTCATAGTTGCGGCCAACGGTAACCCTGCGCATTTCGGCCTTGTCATCTGTACCCACGACGAAAACAAAGAAACCGGCTTGATCCTGTGCAACAGCCTCAGAGGGTACGGTGATCTGGCCTGACTGCTTGGTAAGCTGGATGTTTACGCTGGCATATTGACCGGGGCGGAGCGTTTTTTCCGGGTTCGGAAACACGGCACGCACGGCGATCGTACCTGTCGTTGGGTCAAGACCCGGTGCCGAAAAGTCAAGCGCACCTGCGTGCGGGTGTACGCTGCCATCAATCAACGCCACCTCAACCTTCAGATTTGGGTTTGCCGATCTGTATTTTTCCAGTTCTAGAAACTGCGTTTCGCTGGGGCTGACATAGACAAACAGCGGATCCATCTGGACCAGTTCGGTCAGAACGGTGTCGTTTGCCGAAACGACACTACCGATATCTTGATAAACCCGCCCGATCCGCCCGTTGATCGGGGCGGATACGGTTGCGTAGTCAAGATTGACCTGCGCCGAGTCCAACGCGCCCTGACTACTGTCGAGATCCCCTTTGGCTTGGGCCGCGTCGGTAGTTGACCTGTCCAACTGTTCCTGCGCGACCGTCCCATCACTCGCTAGTGCGGAATAACGCGCCTCCTCTCTGCTTGCAAAATCGAAACCGGCCTGGTTTTTGTCTCGCTCGCCCTTGAGGCGTCTGAGTTCAGTTGCGTAAGGGCGTTTATCTATTACGAAGAGGGTATCGCCTTTGACGATATCCGTGCCCTCTTTGAAGGGGCGTGTTTCAATGTGACCATCGACACGCGACCGAATGGACACTGTGTTGGGAGACTCGGTGCGCCCGGTCAACTTTAGAAAAAGCGGCACCTCTTCCGTCGTTGCCTGGGCGACGACAACCTTCGGTGCGGCGGCATTTGTGGCCTCCGCCTCTTTATCATAACAACCGGCAGTCAGGACCAGCAGGCCCAATACAAGAAGATGGCGGGCACCCCTCTTTTCGTCCGTTTTCCCCTGCCTTTTGCGCACTCAACCCTCCCCAAATCCAATGACCTGAATAACTTATAGCTTAGTTTGCCGATATTCTCACCAACAACAGTTTCCTGGGTGCCTGCGATCATAGTTTTCCGCGGAAATAACTGACGGGTGACGCTCGGCATTTGGACCGCCATTTCCCGACCTCGAATTCGACCGGAAGCGCAGCAACTTTGGCCAATGTCGTACTGATCGGCCCAGCGCAGGCGCCTACTAGTTCCAGCCCGTGAACGATGCTTGAAAGCGAACTAACGGTTCCAATGATGTTTTAAGTGTGCCGCAAAAGCATCCGGACGTTCGCAAATACCCCAATGCCCCACGCCCTTTTCATCGGCCAAAGAGATGCTCCAGCGATCGCAGAACGTCTTTGCAAACTTGATCGGTACAAATGGGTCATCAGCGCCCCACATGACCAATCCTCGATCAGCGATGCCGGAAAAATCCGCTGACCACTCTGCGGTGTTTTTGGCCGAGCGATAGAGCTTAAGAATGGCGCGTTTCATGTGGTTGTCGATACGTGGGGCTTCGTGATCAGCTATGGTTTCGGGCATGCCCGCAGCAACTAGTTGCTGATGGAATTTCTTCGTGCTGCCAAGTGCCATCATGAGCTCACCCAAAATCGGCGTCTGCCATTTCCGAGCCAGGGAATGCCACTCGTAGCTGGGTTCCGGCACCGCGTTCACGACGGTCCAGGTCCTGACCGCCTCTGGGTTCTGTTGCGCTGCCATGGCACTGAGGGGTGCTCCCCAGTCGTGGCCCACGATATCGACCGGTCCATGTGAAGCTGCGACCTCTACCAATGTCTGGCTCACCCAAGCAAGGTATGCCTCTTTGGTTGCGGCAAACCCGCTTGGTGTCGCTCCATCGAAGCCGGGCAGCGTGGGCGCGAGGAATTCTTCCTCGGCTAACCCGAGGGCCTTGATCAGAGGGCCCCACATGTAACCCGTATCCGGCACTCCATGGATAAATAGCTTCATAACATCATTCCTTTGAAACGGCTGAGAAAGTGAACACGCGAGAATGCGTTATTGCAAGCATCTGCGTTTCGAGCTTGCCCGACATTGCAGCTATCGCCACCTCGGCCTGCGCCAATCTGTTTGTAATTTGGGTTATCCCTGATCGCATGGGCAAAATTTCCCAAGACATGTCAGATCTGTTCCGGCAAGATGACGTAGGGGAAGTGTTGGGGGGCACATATGCTTGATAAGGATCGCGTTGATACCAAAATTTCTGCATCGAACCCGGACTACGACCTTGTGGTCGTCGGTGCCGGAATTGCAGGTTTGAACGCTCTCAACGCTGCGTGCGAGTATCTTCCCAAGACAGCGCGGGTTCTGTTACTTGACGAAAAGGATACGGCGGGTGGCATGTGGAACACCGCCTATGACTACGTGCGCTTGCATCAACCGCATCCGATGTTCACGGTGGGGAATCTGAAATGGAACTGGCGCAAGCCGCGTCATTATCTGGCTGCACGGGACGAGGTGCGGGATCACCTGGTCGGTGCCCTGAACGCGGTTCGTGAACGCGTTTCGCTGACCACAGAGTTCGGCCAAACCGTAAGCCGTTGTGAAGAGGTAACGACAGACCAGGGGCCGCTCGCAGAGATAGACTACCACCCAACAGGCGCGGAAGCGGGTAAAAAGACCGTACGTACGAAAAGGGCGATACATGCGCCGGGCCTGAACTACGCTTTGGCGGAGCCCTTGTCGCTTTCCAGTCAGAACATTGTTTCGATCATTCCGCAGGACTTGCGCAAAACACTGGCAGATCACCCCAAGGCGCAGGTTTACGTGATCGGCGGCGGCAAGACCGGAATGGATACGATCCTGGCGGCACTTGCCGAAAATCCCGAACGAAGCGTCACCCTGATCAATGGTCGGGGAACCAACTTCATCAACCGGACAAAGTATATCCCGACCGGCCTTAAGCGGTGGACCTCCGGTGAATTGGTGTCACGCCTGTTTCGCGACGTTGCGCTTCAATTCGACGGAGAAAACGAAGATCATACGCTCGCCCACCTGCGCGCTGAGCATTCGACTGATCCGCACACAAAAAACGGCGTGTTTCTTTACGGACTTCAGTCGGAAGATGAGCACGAAAGGATCCAAAACGGCGTGGAGGCAATTCACTATGATTATCTGACGGATGTCGTGGATACACCGACCGGCCCCGAAATGAGTTTGCGCGGCGGCAAGAGTGTTGCGGTTCAGGAAGGCAGTATTTTTGTGAATTGCACCGGCAGCTTTTTCCGCGCTCGGACATTTGCTAATGAGAGGCCACTGGTATCGCCAAACGATTGCATTTTGTCGATCAACCCACGCAACGCTTTTCACTTCCTTACAAGCGTCTCGGGGTTCTTCGTAACGCATCTGCTTTATCGAAACCAACTGCGTGGACAGGGGTTCTATGCTCTTGATCTAGAAGCGCTGTTTCGAGAGAACCGCAATGCCTGGGTCGGGGCATCCGCGGCACAGGCCTATATGAACCAAGTGATTGCGGTGCAAACCCTGCCGCTTATGCTCCTGGATCGTTGCGGGCTTGATCTGGACCGCTGGTACCCTCTGCCCCGCCGCATGGCAGGTTTACTGCGAATGAAAGCAAGCGCAGCAAAGGACATAGCGCATTGTCGCGACGCGTTAGATCGCGTTGCAGATCGATTTGGTATCGAAGCCGGTCCCGTTCGGCAAAGATCATAACGCGGTGCTCACTTGGAAAAATCCGGATACACTTTTGCAGGCCTTTGTAGGGTATTCTCAGCGGTAGATAGCGCCGACGCATTTCGGACCCTTGATGTCTCTTCGGATGATGCAGTGAAGCCTTTTTAAGCTGTCATTCCCGGCCATTGCGCAACTAATATTGCCCGCGATGTAGACGCGCGGCCTAATGTGAGCCTTTGCTGCAGTCGCGCGAATGACCGGAAACAGGTCAGAGCCAAGAAAAAAGCAGTCCGATGGGTATACAGCTTGCTAGGGTCCCGACAGGTCCCACAAGCTATTTTTTGATGTCACTTTTTCTTTGACCCGTCCCAGTGGTCGCGCGTGCGTCGGCTCATGACCAGAGCTTGCCTGGCGTGCCGAAATTACCAATTTGCGATACTAAGAACAACGAAGCCAATCGGCACCTTAGAGGCATTTATCAGACATTAATTTCGTCACCATTTGCAGACTTGGGACGGCGCGTGCACCCAATATAGCTGCGAAGGTTTGGAAGCGACCTAGGGCGGTGCGACCTTCTCCCAGCAGCTTAGAAACCGCAGTATTGAGTTCTGCGAATAAATTCGGGACGATGTCGGCTCCAACGCTATATTCCGAGCGAAACTGGGCCCACTTTGCCCCGCTTTGCGCCAACATAATTGAGGCTGACCGATGCCACGACCTCACGTTCCTCTCCGCGTAGACAGAATTTTTTCAGCCGAAGTTGGCGCTCGAGAACTGTGGCACAGTCTTTGCGGTAAACCTGTGAGGCCGTCATGAATCAGCCGCTGTCCTGGCCCGACGCTTTGGCCGCGATGAACGCCTGTGTTTGCGCGTACCAAATCCGCCGGGCGACCACCGCTCCGGGTACACAGGCTCCAATCCTGCGCAGTGAGACATGCGGCGATGGCGACCGGGCCTTCGTATATGATGTGATGCCCGTTTTTCAGGATGCAGCCGGTTTTAGTGCACCGAGCAAGACCTACACGCCCGCCTTTGAAGCCTGCGGCGCTGACGATATTGACGCCGCTCTGATCGGAGCTCTTGCGGGCGGTCGCGCGGTGCTCGCCCTGCGCGGCACGTTATCACCCAATCTGAAGCGAAACGACGTTATCGGGTGGATCAGAGATTGGCTCCAGGATGCCGAAGCCAAACCCGAACCCTGGTCTTTTGGGGGTCAAGGGGCCGATGACGCCGAAACCGGATTTGCAACCGCCACCATGCGTTTGTGGCCGTGGATCGAAAGAGAACTTGCGCCCCGCGTCCCCTCGCTTTCGGGCGGACTGGTGATTACAGGGCACAGCAAAGGCGGAGCGATGACCTTTCTGGTCGCCTCGCTCGTCCGAGCGAAATGGCCCGATCTTCCGATTGTGGTTTACGCTTTCGCGCCGCCTGTTGCTGGCAACACCGGGTTCGCGCGGGCCTACGATGCGTGCGGGCTCAGCCAGGTGACGCACAGGATCCAAGTGATCCGGGATGCCGTTCCTTACCTGCCACGCTGGGATCGCGCGGATATTTGGGAGGCACTTAAACCTTCAGGGGTTCTGGAACGTGTCGGCTGGGACCTGATCGCACGGCTTGCGAGTGACCTTACAGGCAAAGGCTATTCCGCTGTCGGCAGCGCCATCGTCGTTACTGACGAGCAAGGATCTGTCTCTTACGGGATCGAAGCTGTCCGCACATCACTGGCAGCAGTTGCGACCGCGCTAGAGGCTAAGGACTACGAAGCGGTCGCGTCGGCACATTCAAGTGTCTCCAGCTATCTTCGTATGGTGCAAACAGCGGCACAAAAAGGCGCGTCAATTGTCTGAGCAACCCGAATGAAGAGAGCAAGAGGTATGGCCACTTGGACCGTCTGGCCACAGGGCACCGGTTTGTACGCCACGGATTTACAGATGTTCCACGCAGAATTGCGACCTCAACCCGCGTGGGTTTTCCGTTGGGAACGAACTCCGTTCTAGGCCGCCCCGTCATTGGGAGCACAGTTCGGCATCGCGGCGTGGAGCTTGAGGACGCGCCAACTGAAATCCAGTGGTTCCAGGCCGCCTTGGCAGACGGCCCGAAACCGACTTTGAGTGCTCGAATTAGATGCAGCACTGCAACTCGCGAAAAGAGACATTCGCTGCAGTTGCGACGTTCTAATCCTGAAGAACTTTCGGAACGCGAGTGAAGCCTTCGACTACAAGTCGTCAGTGACAGACTGCTTGACCTGCATACATCCCAAGTCCAGCGCCAGCCGCCGTGGACAGGGTCTTGCCCGTACCGCCACCGAAGCGGTTCCCGACAACTCCTCCTAGGGCAGCCCCACCCAGAACACCCGCTGCACACCGAGCATCATGCTGTACCTGAGCCTGCGTCGGCGTTGTTGGCGCTCCGCATGCAGCCAACAGCAACGAACCACCAAGAATGCTGGTCAACACTATCTTTTTCATCATGATCGCCTCTCAATTTGGCAAATGTGTTACCCTGTTAGGTGGTTCGTGAGAGGTTTTCGTACAAGGCTTCAGCCTCCAAGTTAAGAAATGTTAACCTATTGCCCCTAGCTCAACCCAATTTGCCGAGAAGTTGGTATGCGAACACGAGAAACTGGCATTTGAACAGTTCTCCCGTGTCGATTTCTGCTACTAATCTGAGGCTGTGAAGGCCGCGACAGATGCCGTGGAGGAGTTCCTCAACAGACAGAAATTTGGCATAGGTTACGGCGTGGCCTTTGCCGAACCATCCCAAAACGGAGCTTTGCCGTCCGCGCGAATGCCGCAGTGCGACACTTCCCTAGCTGACTGTCATGAGTTTCAAGCCAATACGCAATGCAAGTATTACTGACGCACCAGAAGAGAACTCAGGATAAAATCCTCAACGCACCCGATGATCCTAGTCATTGGTGTTTCTGACAGCACACTGCGATAAGCACTGCCCTCCAGAACCTCTATCACCAGTTGTGACGCTTGAAGAGGATCAGGAACAGCGCGCAAGTCACCGCCTGTTATCCCTCGCCTCACAACGGTTTCCAGCGCATCGGTCAAGCTAGAGCGGTTCTCGACAAACAACTGCGCGATGTCCGGCTGGCGAACGGCTTCGCTCGAAATCTCCAATGTGAGAATAACGTTTTCAGGCGCAGCCAGGTATTTGGCGTAGGCCCTGATGAACTTTTTCAACACCTTGGGCGCGGGCGCTTTGGAGTTTAGGATTTTCAGAAACGGCTCCATCTCGCGGCGTTCGAGCATTGCGATTTCCACAAGCACATCATGTTTGCCACGAAAATGGTTGTAGAGGTTTCCAAGGCTGACGCCCGCCCGGGTTGCGATGTCGCGGACACCTGTCTGATGATAGCCGCGCTCAAGGAAACACATAACTGCGGCCTCCAAAATCTGGTTACGCCGCTTGGCCGTTGCCTTTTCCCGGATTGAACCTGGCTTTTGGCTGTCTTTGGTCATTTTCACATTTCATATTGAACGAACGATCGTTCATAGTATATGAAATTCTACCGCACTCTACAAGGTGCGATGGATTCGGCGGCATAGGAAAAACAAGACTGTGACAGACAAAACTTTGGAAACCAGGCAAAGGCTCGCCCGACGGTGGCTTTGGATTGGTGTATCAGTGGCGCTGTTGGTCGCGGTCGTCATGCTGTTGTTCGACACCGAAGATACAATTGATGTTCAGACTACGAACACCGAACCGCCTCCGCCGACTGTATCTTTCGTCCGCGTTGCACCGGAAACCGTGCAAGCGCAGGTTACGGCGTTTGCCGAAGTTCGGCCTCGGTGGGATGCCGAGCTGCGATCTGCTGTGTCCGGGCGTATCACCGCAGTACACCCCGCCGCTTTGGCCGGGGCGCAGGTGGAACGGGGTGACCCATTGTTTTCAGTCGAAAACGCGCCTTATCAGAGCACCGTTGCGGAAGCCGAGATGGCGCTTGAGCAAGCGAAACTGGCATTGTTGCGCGCGCAGAACAACGTAACCGTTGCGCAACGCCAGTTCGACCGGGATGAAACAGAACCGCCGAACGAACTGGCTGTGAACCTGCCGCAATTGCGCATCGCTGAAAAAACCGTCGCGGCGGCGCAGGCACGCCTGAATGCGGCGCAAAATGAGCTGAAGAATGCTGAAGTTGTTGCCCCGTTTTCAGGCTTTGTGACCCATCGTTTTGCCAGCCTCGGTCAGACGGTTAACCCAGGCGATGCTCTGATACATCTTTCGGACGACCGGCAATTCGAACTGGTTGCGGAATTCAGTCAAGCGGATTGGGCGCTTCTGGATCATCCGATCTCTGGCGTTACGGCTGATCTGACGCAGCGCTCGGGCGAAGCCTTGGGGCAGGCCCAAGTCCGCCGTGGAGGCGGTTTCCTGGATCAAGACACGCGACAGGTGCGGGTCTTTTTGGACGTCACACATCCCGATGACGGCATTCTCGCCGGAGATTTCGTGCAGGTTCACATTCCCGGACGCCGGATCACAGACACCGTGACCCTACCGGAAAGCGCCCTGACCCGTGCAGGGTACATATGGCTTGTTGATAATAAGGACCATCTGCAGAGGCTCAGCCCGAACATCCTGTTCCGCAGCGAAGGTACAGTCACAGTCATGGCCCCCGATGGGAATGGCCCGTGGCGCGTGGCCAGGACACCTCTGGCTTCGTTTCTGCCGGGTCAGCGGGTGACGCCGCAGTCGGATGGGGGATGAGCCATGCACACGCTGACATCCTGGTATATCCGCAATCCGGTCGCTGCCAATCTGATGATGGCGCTAATCCTTTTCCTAGGCGTGCAGACGCTGCTGAACATTCGGATCGAAGGCTTCCCGCGTATTCCGCCAGAAAGCGTCACAATTGCGATCGAGTTTCCGGACGCCACGGCCGAACAGGTCGACGAATTGGTGACCCAGAAAGTTGAACAGGCGCTTGAAGGGCTGGAAGGCGTGCGTAGTGTGACCTCCCAATCCCAGAATGATCTGAGTGTGGTGACTGTGCGTCGCGCAGGTGGCCAGAAACTGCAGGCCGTTCTGGACCGGGTCCGTATTCGGATCGACGGGTTGACCGATCTGCCCGAAACCGCGCGACGCCCTGTAATCGAAGCGTCGGGGTTCGATTTCCCTGCATTGTATCTGAACCTCTACGGCGAAACAGACCCGGCCACTTTGCAGAGCCTGGCGCAACGCCTTAAAGAAGAGCTACTGGCACAACCGGAACTGTCCCGGCTGCAAATCTGGGGGCTGATCCCTCGGGAATTGCGCATCGAAATCGACCCGGCGCTGTTGCGCCACTATGGCCTAACCGTTTCGGATGTAACTCGCGCCATCGAAAGGAATTCACTGGTCTTTCAGGCAGGCCGTCTTCGGACCGAGGGCGGCACGATTTATCTGCGAGCCGATGACAGGGCGAAATACGTGCCGGAATACGCTGCCCTGCCTGTCATTGAACGCAAAGACGGGTCTTTTGTGCCTTTGGGCGATATTGCCAAAATCGAGGACGGGTTTCACGAAGGCGAGTACCTGTTCCGGCTGAACGGCAAATCAACCGTAGGGATGGAGGTTCTGGTCGGGCAGAAAGAAAACCTGCTTGAGATCAGTGATGTGGTGCGCAGCACAGTGGATGAGTTCAGCCGCCAACTGCCTTCGCAGGTTCAGGTCGAGGTCTGGGGCGACAGTGCTGGTTACATCTCGGACCGCCTGGCGCTGTTGCGGTCGAACGGGGTGCAGGGGTTGGTCCTTGTCACCCTGATGCTGTCGGTGTTCTTGAACGTTAGGTTGGCCTTCTGGGTCGCTATGGGTATTCCGGTTTCGGTCATGGGGGCGATTGCGGTCTCGGGCTCGAAATGGGTGGACTATTCGCTGAACGATGTCACCACGTTTGGCCTGATCATCGCTTTGGGCATTCTGGTTGATGACGCCGTAGTGGTCGGCGAGAGCGTTTTCGAGGAGCGTCGCAAGGGCAAGAATCCAATCAAGGACACCGAGCGCGGCGTGCATCGCGTGGCGGTTGCGACCGTCTTTGGCGTGCTGACCACAATCGCGGCTTTCTTCCCAATGCTGTTGATAGACAATCCGCTGGGCAAGGTGCTGGCAGGGTTTGCAGGCATCGTGATCCTGACACTGATCTTCTCGCTGATCGAAAGCAAATTCATCCTGCCCGCCCATCTGGCACAGGTTTCTATGGGGCAAGAGCGTCGGTATCTGCTGACCCGCCTGTGGGGCCGGGTACAGGATGCTGCGCAGGGCGGATTGGACTGGGTTCGGGACCGCATCTACCAGCCTCTGCTCGTTGCGGCCGTACGGCAGCGATACACCGTGCTGATCCTGTTCATTGCCGCTGCAACGCTGGGGCTTGGCCTGATGTACAAGGGTAAGGTCAGGACAGTGTTCTTTCCCGAGGTGCCCGGTCAGATCATCACGATGAATCTGGAGATGGACGCCCGCGCGCCCTTCCCTCTGACCCGCTCGAACGTGAACCGGATCGAAGCCGTATTGAACGGCCTGAACGCCGACCTTGCCGCGGACGCGGGTATGGCCACGCCGCCCGTTCAGACGGTGTTCGCCATCATCAACAGCGCAGGAAGCGCGCAAATATACGCCGAGATGATCCCGGTGGCCGAGAGACCGGATGTTCCGATCCTCACTGTGGTCCGTGAATGGCGCGACCGGGTTGGCGCGGTGGAAGGTGCAACCGAGCTGGAGTTTACCGGGTCGGAAACACTCGCCGGTGGGTTTCGCATCCGGTTGACATCAAAAGATGAAGACTTGCTGCAACAAGCCAGCGCCGAGATGAAAGACTTCCTGTCGAACATCGAAGGCGTGGCGAATGTGCGGGACGGCCTGGCGGGCGGCCAGCCCGAACTGAAACTCCGCCTGCGCCCGGACGCGCGGCACCTTGGATTCAACGCCGAGGCCTTGGCCAGACAAATTGGCTATGGGTTTGGCGGGGCCGAGGTGACCAAGGTCAGACGCGATGGATCCGAAGTCCGCGTGGTCGTGCAGAACGCGCGGGAAAACCGAGATACGTTGGCCGATCTGATGCAGACTCAGTTGCGCAGCGCGTCCGGCGCCTGGGTGCCGCTTGAGACGGTGGCTGAAATCGAAGGCACCTACACTTCTGGCACCATCGATCGTCGTGACGGAAAGCGCATGAATATCGTGGCCGCGTCCATCGACCGTGATCGTGTCGCCCCCGAAGAGGTTGGTCAGGCGGTGTTCGAGCAACTGGTCCCGAAACTGCGAGCTAAATATCCCAGCGTAACAGTCCTGCCTGCTGGCGAACTGGAAGAGATGGCCGATATCAGCGATGGCCTGAAACGTGCGCTGCTGCTTGCGGCAGTTCTGATCTATGTGCTGATGGCCGTGCCGCTGAAAAGCTATTGGCAACCCTTTGTCATTCTGGCCATTGTCCCCTTTGGCTTTATCGCGGCCGCCGTCGGGCACCTTATCATGGATGTCTCGCTGTCGCTGTTTTCGTTCTTCGGCATGCTGGCTTTGACCGGTGTGATCGTGAACGACAGTCTGGTCATGATCACCCGTTACAATCAGGCGCGAGAGGAAGGTAAGCCCGTAAATCTGGCGCTGAAAAGCGCAGGCGTCGGACGTTTCAAGGCGATCTTTCTGACCACTGCAACGACCGTGATTGGTCTGCTTCCTTTGCTGACCGAAACCTCTGAGCAGGCGCAGTATCTGATCCCTGCGGCAATCTCTCTGGCATTTGGCGAACTCTTCGGTACCGCCTTGATGCTGCTGCTGGTGCCGGTGCTGATCGCCATCACCGAAGATGTTCTCGGCGTTTTCAAGCCATCCCTTGTGCGGCTTTCTGAAGAAAGGACAAAGACATGACACGGACCCTCCTGGCTCCCGCATTCACCCTGATGGCGCTGGCGACACCTGCCGCTGCAGATGGTTTGAATGTCACCATCGACGGCATCCGCAACGCCAAAGGAAACATCGTGATCCTCGTGTTTGATGACGCCCGCGCCTTTGACAGCCTGGATGTCTGGGGTGCCATCGACTATGCCCAGATTCCGTCGCGCAAAGGCAGTGTCAGCCATGAGTTCGCCGATCTGAAAGCTGGCCCCTACGCTGTGCTGCTGTTTCACGATGAAAACAAGGACGAAGACCTGAACATGACTGCGACGAAACTGTTGGAGGGCTTGGGTTCGACAGGTGCCCCAAACCCAGAGGATGAGCCCGATTTCAAGGCCGCCTCGGTCTGGCCGGGCGATGTCCGCGTTCGCATTCACTATGATCAGTAGTGCGCCATGCTGACAGATCGAAAACTGACAATCGGCGCGCTTTTGAGCGTGTTTCGCTGGCGGGTGGGACTCACTTGGTTTGTGATCCTGGCGGAAACGGCACTGACCGTGTTGATCCCGCTTTTCATCGGCTTCGCTATAGATGGATTGCTTAGGGGTGAGTTTCAGCCCTTTCTGCACTTAGGTGCCATCATGATCATTCTAACACTGATCAGCGTGATCCGCCGGATTTACGATACACGTGTGTACGGAACGATCCGAGTTGAATTGGGCAAGGCGTTAGCTTCGCGGTTTTCGAACCTGCCTGTTTCATCGCTGAACGCCCGGATCGGAATGGGGCGCGAACTGGCCGACTTTCTGGAAGAGGTGTTACCCAACGCGATTGCCGGGGTTGTACAGTTCGTTGTTTCGGCGGTTTTGCTGTTCTACTTCTCGCCAATTCTGGCTCTTTCAGCCTGCGGGGTTTTGATCGGAATGGTATCCATCTACGTCTTGTTTCACTCGACATTTTGGCACTGGAACCGGGCACTGAACCAGCAAATGGAGCATCAGGTCAGTCTTCTGGGAAACCGCAAAGAACGCCCCGTTCTGGTACATCTGAAAAGACTGCGCAAATATGAAGTGAAGCTCTCGGATACCGAAGCGCTCCTTTATGGCACGATTTTCATCCTTCTGATCGGTCTGATCCTGTTCAACCTTTGGTTCGCGACGCAAAACCTGGATGCAACACCTGGAATGCTCTTTTCGATTGTCAGCTATTCGTGGGAGTTTGCCGAAGCTGCGCTTGCTTTGCCGGTCACGTTCCAATCCTGGTCACGGCTGTCCGAAATCACGGCCCGTTTGCAGGGCGGTTGATCAGATTTTGCAAGCCATAAATTGTGTGGCGCGGGTTATGAAATCAGGCACTGACGACCCAGAGCGAACCCTCTATGCCTTTTCGGATGCTGCAGTGTAGCCCTTCTGAGCCACCATTCGTCGCAAGCTGTCTTTGGTCACTGTTGACGCAATCTGATGACAACCGTGAAAAAACCTTCGATCCGTCTTTGCACCCAAGATTTGCAAAGACCTCTGGTCACTCCATTGACTGCAATTGGCGTTGCAGTCCTGGTCACTGTTCAGGAAGAACGCGGCGGAAATACAACACTTGAAAACCCATGTGCGGCAGAAAGCTGATGATTAAAATGTTAATTTGACGACTGTCAGAGAAGGCGCAATCTCCCCAACTAGTCTTTCAATATTTTGCGCGGGTGACACGTATATGGCGATCAAGAGCAGGCAAGGTTTTGGCATCAGTTTTCCGGCAGTTTTTGGTCTGGCTAGCCTAATACAGCCGACCCAAGCAGATGCGCAGAGTGTTTGTCTGGACCATCGCGCCCCAGGTGATCCGGTTAATACGGTCCCTTGTGTGGTGCCCAGCGGAACAACTCTTGGACGTGTTGAATCCACCGGCGACGGTTCGACTATTCTGATCGAGGGGGACGTGACAGGTGGCGTTGTTAGCTTTGGGAACAATTCCGGTGTGACCAATAACGGGGGCGGTGGGTTTTTCATCGCCACGATAGGCGACGACTCGGACATCGTGAATACGAGCAGCACATTCCCGTTTCGATTTCCCGACCTGAGCACCATTGGCGCGGGCTCGGACATCACCAATTCCGGAACCGTAAACGAAATAGCGATCAACGGGGATGGCAGCACAATCAACAACTCGGGCATTTCGGGCAATGTACGGCTCGGATCTCGGGATGGCGTTCTGACGAACACCGGCAACCTCGCCAGCAATTCCTTTAATGTCATCAACATCACGGGCACGAACGCGCGGTTTATCAATCAGGGAACGGCTGGCTTCACCGTTGTCGGCGGCGATAACATCACGATCACTAATTCCGGTACGCTGTCCGAGATCATCTCGATCCCCGTGGGGCAAAACCTGCGGATCGAAAACTCTGACACGATCACCGGCGATATTGATCTGGACAACATCGGGACCGTGATCGAAAACACCGGCACAATAGGTGGGTTTGTTTCCCAGAGCCGCAGCGACTTTGTTCTGAATAACTTTGGGAATATCGGCGGCAGCGTCACCGCGTCCGGTGCCAACTCGCACGTGACAAATACTCAATCCGTTGGCAGTTTCATCACGGTGCAGGGAGACAACTCCAGCATCTTCAACTCGGGCACAGCCACGCAGTTGAACAGCCAGGGCGACGCTTCGTCAATCGAGAACGAAGGTACCGTAAACAGCATCGTCACCTTCGGGGACAACTCGTTGATCACGAATGCGGGCGTTGTAAACAGCTTCATTACGACCAGCGGCCAAAACGCAGGCGTCGTGAATTCGGGCACTGTTGCCCAGACTGTCAGCACAGGTTCGGCGAACTCCGACATCGTGAACACAGGTGTCATCAACCTGAATGTTCTGACCTTCGCGACCGGCTCGGACATCACGAATCTCAACACCATAGGCGGCAGCATCCTTGCGGCTGGAAATGACGCAGTCATAACCAATCAGGGCCTGATCGGCGCAAACCTTCGCAGCTTTAGCGACAACGCGCTGGTTATCAACTCCGGCGACGTCACCGACCAGATTGAAATCCGGGGGGTGGGGTCGCGGATTGTCAATTCCGGCAGCGCCAACGACATCCTTGTCGAGGCTCGGGCAATGGGGGCCAGCGTTCAGAACTCAGGCACAATTGCAGATGACATCTTTGTTGAGGCGGATAGTGTTTCCGTCACCAACTCTGGTACTGTGGGTGGCGCAATTGAGATGACGGCAAACAACGCCAGCATCGCCAATTCCGGCCAGGTTGCCGCGCTGGTGGCAGATGGTTCAGGTTCCACAATCACCAACGCAGGGACAGTATCGGGGCTGGTCCGGTCGGATGGGACAGGCGCGCGCTTTGCCAACACCGGGCGCGCAGGATCATTTGTTGGCGCGGGCAGCAACACGTCAATCGATAACGCAGGTCAGATTGATCTGATCGGCACGTCCGGCGACAATGTTCGCGTCGTGAATTCGGGTTCAGTTGGGTCCGGCAACGCTGGCGATGGTATCGAATTTCTTGGTGCAAATGCCTATCTGGAACTTCGCAGGGGATCGGTGATCGAGGGGCAGATTGCCTTTCAGGGCAGCGGAACGCAGACACTGTCACTCGGCGATCTTGGTGAGATAAACTATACCTTCAATGGTGCCCCGAACCAAATCGTGACCAATGGTGCCCCGTTTGTTCTGTCCGGCAACCGGCTTTCTGTGTTCAACACAACGGCGCTGTCCACGCAAGACGAACAGCTTGCCGATCTGGTCGGCGGGATTTCCTCGGTTCTGGACAGCAGGTTTCAAAGCCTCAGATCGTCCGGCGAGCCTACGGCCACACGCACGCGCCCGGTCTTCAACTTTGTCGAACCCCAAGACGGGCAATCTGTTTGGCTGGACACGTTCGGTTCATACCGTGATCAGGACGCGGATGGTCAGGTTGCCGAGAACACGCAATGGGTCGGGGGGCTTATCGCAGGTATCGACCCGGTCAATATCGCCGGATTGGAAGCGGGTTTCTTTCTCGGCGGCTCGCGCGGCGGCGTTAATGCCGATGACGTATCGCAATCTGTAGACAGCAAAAGCTTCTTTCTGGGGTCTTATGCTTCTGCCCATTGGGGCCGTTCAATTGTCGATATGTCGTTTACGCTTGGTTACTCCGACTTCGATCAGGAAAGGCAGGCGGCCAACAACACCGTCGCCGGGGGTACCGAGACCATCTCGGCAAATTTCGATGGCTGGTTTGTATCCCCTGCCGTGTCAGTCACAAAGCCAGCGCAAATAGCCGGGCATGCGATCGAAGGAAGTTTTGGTGTGCAATACGCAGGCCTGTTTCTGGACAGCTATACCGAGACCGGAACAACCTCGCCGCAAACCATCGATAGCCGCGCGGTTCACGTGGGCGTGGCCCGCCTGAAGATCGCTGCGCCGAAACAGAAGATCACTGGTGACGGGTCGATTTTGAACTACCGTGTGCAAGCTGGGCTCGACGCGCGGACGAATTTTGGTGGCGACAGCATTGATGGGGTTTTGCTTGGCCAGAACATCAGTTTCAACACCGGTGGCGACAACAATACCTTGGGTGGCTTCGTAAACGTGTCCGGAGAATACCAGACGCAAAACGGGGTGATCGTCAGCGCTGGAACAGAAGCGGTTTTTGAAGCGTCTGGTTCCTATCAGTTGTCTGGCCGGGTTGGACTTGAATTCAGGTTTTAATGGCACGGCCGAAGGATCGTTGACAGCGCGGTGCCGTCAGACGAATTCGAACCAGTCTAAGTTTGCGGCGGAAATCGCGAACCGATCCGGACTAAAGTTGACGCCGCTCGGCAAGAGCGGCGGCGCGCTTCGGCTTGACGATGCCGCAGCAAGCGAGCGATCTTTCCTGGTCGAAGTGGTTATAGACGCAGGAATGGACGACGGCGAACTTCCGACGCGAACATCGGGCCGAAACAATTCTAGTAATAGCGGACAGTTTCCTGGCTCATTTCGATGCCTCGCTCGTGCAAAAGGTCATCCACGTTTCGCAGAGATAGAGGGAACTGAACGTACGGTACCACAGTCGAACGGATGAACTCGGGACTGGTATTGAAGTCTTCGGTTGGCGACCGGATATTCAGGGATCGAGACTACGAAAGCCCCCTGCCCACCTTAACCCAAGCTCTTCTGACAAGACCTGTCAAAGACCAAGCGATCTGAGCTGCTTGCCCTCAGAGTGCCGGGGCTCGACAGGCTCGTCCTTGGTGGTTTCCTCTGGGCAAACGACCTGACGTGCCGAGCCGTCAATCACCTCGGCCGGATTGTAATCCAGCTTGATCGACTACCTTGGTCCCGTCCCCCCCATTCTTTGCCCAGTCCGGCCACGAAACGTTCAGCCATTCAATTGCGACGATTTCTAACAAAGCTCAATTTTGTTTCTTCACACAACGCAGTTCGGTACCCTCTCGGTGCAGACGTTTTCAAGGACGCAGGCGATGTGCGCCAAATGTGGTGGGATGCTATGAGGGTGATCTTGCGAAAAACAGGACGTGCAGCGTTACTCGCCGTTCTTGTTGTCGTGCTGTTTTGGTCCGTTTTGGCGTTGCCTATTTTCTCTGGGTTTAGAACCCCGATTTTGGAAAAGATGCTCTCAGAACAAATCGGCCAGACGGTGTATATTGAAGGTGATGTCAGCATCATTCTGGGCGTAACAAGCCACGTTCGCGCAACCGACGTAGAAGTGCCCAGCGAGGCCATTGAAAATGTGAATCTGGCGACCTTAAACGTCCTGGAGTTGGAATTGAACCTGCCCGCGTTGATGTCCGGTCAGATTGATATCGACAACCTGGTTATCGATGGCCTGAAAGTTCAAATGCTGACCGACACGGATGGGAATAAAAGCTGGGTCGCGAGCGATCGGCCTGAAGTCAGTACGACAGCGTTAGGAATACAGAACGAAACGGATGGTATTCTGGAGTTCCTTAGCGACAAAACAGCTGCATTCTCGTCGGTCGCGCTGATCGTCGATAACGAAACAACGGGCTTCAAGTTCGATTTCAGACTGACGGACCTGCACTTGGATCAACTGGGTGATGATGCAGGCGCAACGGTGACAAGCCATGGAACTGTAAACGGGCAGAGCTTTCAGATCAAAGGCGACTATCCACGAGGGCAACCCTTCACAACAAATGCGAATTTCGGGGCGATGAAACTTGATTTCAACGGCAACCCGATCTCAGCGGAAAATGGTGGCGGCTTCGAAGGCAGACTGACTTTGGATACCGGCGAGATCGGCGATCTATTGGACCTTCTCCGACTCGATCGCGAAATTGAAGGTCAGGCAGCTTTAGCGGCCGACATACAAAACCAAAACCCAAAGTTAAAAATCACGGATTTCAGCACGGCTTTGAACCTTTCAAACGGCCAATTGCTGACAGCGGAAGGCTCGGTCGAAGATCTGATCGGTTTTGAAGGTATCGATCTGGCAATTGACGGGCGCTTCTATCCGCAAGGGGATCCACCTGAAACGGCTACCGATCTAAAGGATTTGAAGCTCACCAACCTTTCGACCCATATCGTCGGTGCGGAAAATGCGCTGGAATTTCAGAATCTGACCCTCACAACAAATGCGTTTGACAACGAGTTGAAGCAGATCGGTCCGGTTCGTTTTGGCCGCCTGTTTCGTGCTGATAATGGGAACCTCACGCTGGAAAACATCGCGCTGCAGGCAGGACCGCAGGATCAGCCCTACTTTACGGCCAAAGGCGACATCAAAGACCTGTTGCGCCTGAAAGAGATCAACTTTGACGGCACGATGTCGATCCCGTCTTCCTTGTTTTTTCGAGACCCTAGCGCAAAGTCGCTTGGCGGCGTCGAAGGCAGCTTTTCTGTAGACGATCTTCAAGGGTTCCTCAGTCTCAACCAGTTCGATGCGCACACGGTTGATACCGAGATTTGGGAGCTGAGCACCCGGGCTAAACTCGGGAACGTCAATGACTTTGAAAACCTGTCCTTCGATTTCAATCTGGACATCAAAGACAGCGCGCAATTCCTGGTGGCCATCGGCCAGAAAGCGGTCAATACCGGACCGTTAACGGTCAGCCTGTCCTCGAACGGAAAACAAGACGACTTCTCAAGTGCACTTGCACTGGTATCCGGCAGCTCGGAGTTGAGCGCCAACCTAAAGACATCCACGGCTGGCGCCCGCGCCATAACGCAAGGCAAGATTTCCAGCCAAAGCATCGCATTGCAGGACATCAAAAACGCTGTCGCCATTGTATCGCGCGTCGCGACAAGCTTTCGCCAACCCGGCACCCGGGGCGCAAACCGCAGCGGGTCGAAAGGGAAACCTACCGACCTCATTGAGGCGGAAGATTTCCTGCTCGATCAGGACATCGATGTGTCCATTGACATCAAGAAAATCGAGGGCGAAGAGGCGATAACCAGTTTATCCAGCCACCTGAAAGCAAAGAACGGCCTTGCCCAGCTTGGGCCCGTCGAGGTCGCCTATGATGGCGGTCATTTCTCTGCCACCGCAAAAATGGACATGGTGAAGAGCCCGCAGTTGCTTTCACTTCAAGGTACGATAAAGGAATGGAATCTGGCGACGCTGTTCAAAGAGTTCGATACCAAATATTCGGCTGTCGGGCGGTTGCATGGGAATTTTGAAATTACCGGCAACAGGCGCTCGGCAGATGCCTATATTAACTCGATGAAAGGTTCGGCATCTATCGTGATGTCAGATGGCGGAATATCAACCAGTCTTCTCGAACTGTCCGGTCTTGGCATCTTTCCATGGTTGATTTCCGAAGAGTTAAGAAAAGGGTACAGCAAGATCACGTGCCTCGCCGCGCCGATCAAAATCAATGCCGGCGACGTTTCATTCAGCTCGTTTGTTGCAGAGACCCAAAAGGTACAGCTTGTCGCCCATGGCGATCTGGATTGGATAAAGGACACGATTTCAATTCAGGCTGAGGCCCGAAAACTTGGCAAGCCTTTGTCGCGGAGCGCATGGCCATTCGAAGTCGTCGGGACGCTGACGCATCCGAGAATTAAGCTTCTTCATCACAACATCTTTCAAAGGCGCGCGGATGGAGCCACAAAGTTCCCCGAACACCGAAAATCCTGCGTTCCGGATATCAACCAGCTCAGACAATAGGTGCCATCTCCGATATCATGAATTGAGTTTCTTTTGTAGCGCTTACGTCTGCAGAGTTTGATATTCGCTGGACTTACAGAGCCCCGCCCCTAAGCTTGCAGCATTTTCACAAAGAGGGGCCGGTATGTTGACGAGAACCGCTTCACTCGCTTTTGCGGCATGGGTTTGGCTGTGTTTCACGGTTTTGTCTTCCAAAGCAGACGTGCTGCATCATTGGGTCCAACTCGGATCGGATAATCAGATCATTGTAAGAGCAATTACTGCATCGCCTGACTGCCCCTTGTTGCAAATCGATGATCAGGCTGTTGCGATGAAAAAGCGAGCGATGCCACAGGACCAGTTTCCCCATTTGGTTTGCGACTACCACGGGCCAAAACTGGCTCAGAAGATAATGCTTGAAGGAAACCCACTTCCAACGCTCAATCCAGGCGTGCAGCGGATTGCCGCTATCGGGGATACCGGGTGCCGAATTCGCGGCAACAGAGTACAGAATTGCAATGATCCAGCCGCCTGGCCGTTGAATTCCATCCTCGAGGAGATCGCGTCGAGATCGCCAGATCTGGTTATCCATGTTGGTGACTACGTTTATCGGGCATCGGAATGCCCGGACGCAGAAAAATGCGGCGGGTCTCCTTTTGGCGACACCTTCAAATCCTGGTCGGCAGACTGGCTGGACCCGGCGGACAGTCTGTTCCGGCGCGTCCCCTTTCTTTTCCTGAGGGGCAATCACGAGAACTGTGGACGCGGCGACAATGGGTGGTTCCGGTATTTCGAATCCGGGCCCGTTCCCTCGAGTTGTCCCGCTGTAACCTTGCCGTGGATAGCTTCCGTAGATGGTCTTGATCTGATTTCATTCGACTCCTCCGCCGGACCGGCACCGCATAGCAGCCCCAAGTTGACAAACGTTTACCGAGGAATGGCCCAAGACCTGTTTGAAACAATTAGCGGCGACGCTTGGTTTCTCACGCACCGTCCGCTTTGGGTAAACATGCACGCGTTCGGAGAGCTGATTGATGGTGACGACACGCAGCGAGCGGCGTTCAGCGGGATCATTCCGGAAACAGTCAACCTTGTTTTGTCAGGCCACATTCACGCCTTTCAGGCGATCGATTTACTGGACGGGCCAGTCCAGGGGATAAGCGGCAATGGAGGAACCCAGCTTGATCCCATGCCCACCGATCTTGCTACCAACGTTGAAGTTGCTGGTAGCCTGGCAAGCACCGTCGTAAACAATAGCGATTTCGGCTTCTTGATGTTGACACTGGAAACAAATGGCAGCTGGTCGATGGACGCAGTAGATGCGGAAGGAAAAACCCGAAATCGATGCCGTCTTGTTGAGCGCACCCTTTCCTGCGAGTGAAAAAATACTGAGTAAGGCTCAAAAGCCCTCGTAATCTACTTTGGATGCTTCGGTACTTCGACTTGTATCATTGTGGTCAGCGCGGTTCCCACCACGTCAAACTGCGACACGTCCAGCTCCGATAGCACCATGTCCAAAACTCACCACAACAAGCCTTTGTGATCGCTAAAGAAAGTGTGTATGCTCCTAGGGACAAAGTTAACAACTCGCATTTCTCCGCCCGTTCGCGAAGCTAGAAGAGCAGTGTCAGCCAGCCGACATTCTCTGTAGAAACCGCCGTTGCCCGTCTGAACCGCGCACTACGTTTGGGACGAACCCTTCGGCCTCTTAGTATCGGATAGTATCAACTTTGAGCCCAGACCGGGCGGCGGCTTCAGAGATGCGCATGACGAAAAACCTCCCACAGACCGGCAGATACCGGCCTTGAGTAGCTCCAGGTCAAGAAGAAATCCGAGAAAAAAGTCCCGGTCCAAAGCTGAACTTTAAACGGGCAATAGTACACTGCAGTCCGCAGTTGGGACATTAGCTGGGTTCTCTCAATCCACCGCCGGATTGGTCCACGTTGATGGCGCGAATGGCTGCGAAAGCGCGCGTTCGACCAGTTCAAGGTGATCCTGTCCATAAAACGGATCACCATCGACAAGATATGTTGGTGATCCAAAAACGTTTTGCTCTCTTGCCCAGGCCGAATTTGCATGCAGCTTATTTTGAATCGAACCGGACGCGGCCAGTTCCAGCAAGCTTTCCGCATCATGCCCCAGGTTTGTTGCTATCCCTTCAAGCGTCGGGCGGGATGACAGGTCGGCATCGTCGCGCCAATGTGCTTCAAGTAGACTATGCGCCATGCTGTCTGCTTCCGGGCCCCTATCCCCAAGAGCGAGGATCATGCCAGAAGCCAGGCTGTAGTCTGCATCATGATAGGTCGGTCGAAATTTTACCACCGGAACACCTCGGTACTCTGCCCACCGCTCGATCTCACGGCCAAAAAAATAGTCTACATGTGCCTGTGTTCGCGCCGCAAATGGAAGACTTCCTTGTGCTTCAACTACAGGGGACAACAAAACAGGTTTATGGATCAGGGTGACGTGATGCCTAGAGCAAATGTCACTCAATTTCCTAGAGCCCAGATACGCGAAGGCAGAGTGTGCCGAGTAGATGTATTCAATGACAGACATCTTTCTATCATGAGGGCTCTTCTGCGAGATTTCTAGAGCGCCACAGCCCATACCGATCAATGACCATCGGCAACCGATTCTGAGACACGCCCTCCGAAGCTGCCGTTCGCGGCGAGCGCGAAACCATCGGCTGACTGAAGTCACGCAATGCGGACAAAGAACCACTTCCGCTGTTGCACAAACGGTCGCTTCTAGAAAATTGATTGCGTCGAAACCCTTGGCTCGTGACAGGACTATCTCGTTTGAGCTTTATCCGTGCAGCCCTATTGGACAGACCCGGAAACGCGGTCCTGCCTCGGGGAACGTCCGAATTTGCGGGCATATTCTCTTGAGAACTGAGCCGGGCTTTCATAGCCGACCCCATAAGCAATCTCTGAGATCTTCGAGCCGGTGGACTGAAGCTCATTCCGGGCCTGAAGCAAGCGCAGGTCTTTCTGGTATTGCAGCGGCGAGGTTCCCGTGACGGCCTTGAACTGTTCAAAAAAGGCCGAACTGCTCATACCCACGCGTCCGGCAAGCTCTCCGACGACAAGAGGGTTAGCCAGATCGGACCGGATTTCGTGCGTTGCCGCGAAAATCCGGCTGGCCGTGTTTTCGTGCCACACCAGTTTTTGCAGCGTGCCGCCATGTTGTCCGATCAGCAGGCGGGCATGGATTTCCCGCGCGGTGATCGGCGCCAGCATGTGGCGCGTTTCTGCGGCGTCACACTGCTGAAAATACCGCAACAGGGCGCTTTTCATGTCATCATCGGTGTCGGCGAGGCAGATCGAAAATGGATCCGACGAGCGATGGGTGGATGACTGCGGCAGGGACGCGGCAAGGGCGCGCAAGATATCCAGATCAAGGGGGAGCACGAGCGCGACATAGGGGCGTTCGGGGGTGGCCTCGGTAATCCTTGAGACAACCGGCAGCGCATTGCTGACGATCAGCGACTGCCCGGCCCGCACGGTGAGTGTTCTGGTACTGGTCCCGACCTCTTTGGCACCTTGCAGGACCGCGCATAACAGCGGACGGTAGACATTTGCGTCGTGTTGGGTAGTCGACGGGTGGGTCAGAAAAACCGCCCCGCTTTCCTTATGTGTCAGCGCACCTTGCGCGATGCCTGCTTGGTCAAGCAGCGCCAGAACATGGTCCAATAGTGTCTGAGGTTCCATGACTGCCTCCTGTCGTCGCCCTCATAGCTAGCACGGAAGCAACGAACGCTATTACTGAAAATTCTCATTTCTGGAGGATTAAGCAAGAAAAGCGGAAAATATTGAAAGATACATCGCCTTTAGATGGATATTGTGTGTTTATAAACTTGCGGAGCAATAACATGAAAACCATTCTGATCACAGGGGCCTCATCCGGCATTGGCGCGGCAACGGCCCGACATTTTCAAGCGAATGGTTGGAATGTCATTGCCACCATGCGCAACCCCGCGGGCAGCGCGGATCTTGGGGCTTTGGACAATGTGCATCTGACCCAACTGGATGTGACGGATGCGGGTTCAATTGCAACAGCCGTGGGCGCTGGCATCGAACGGTTCGGGCAAATTGATGTGCTGCTGAACAATGCGGGCTACGGCGCTTATGGCGCGCTAGAGGCCTTTTCGATGGATCGCATCCGGCGTCAGTTTGACACCAACGTGCTTGGGTTGATGGAGGTGACCAAAGCGGTTCTGCCTCATTTCCGTCAGAACCGGTCGGGCACGGTCATCAATATCTCGTCCATCGGAGGACAGATCACCTTTCCACTTGGCACGCTCTATCATGGCACCAAGTTCGCGGTAGAGGGGCTTTCTGAGGCGTTGCACTACGAATTGGAACCCCTTGGTATTCGCGTCCGTATTGTCCAACCGGGCATGATACGGACCAACTTTGGCGGCAGCTCTTTCGATTTCGCGATGGATGAGAACCTGCCGGATTACGCGCCAACGGCCGAAGCCATGGAGCGCCTGTTTGGCAAGCTGGCGGCGACCCCTTCTGAACCCGAAACGGTCGCTCAGGTCATTTGGGATGCGGCGAACGAGACCGGCAACCGCCTGCGTTTTCGCGCAGGTCCTGATGCTGAAGAACTGCTGAACGCGCGCAAACAACAGGATGACGAGACGTTCATCGGTGGCCTCAAGCAAAAAATGGCACCCTGAGGGGCGGCTTAGCCCTTCATAGAAAACGAGGATGATCGATGTACCGCAAAGCAATCGATAAAGGTGGTCTGGCCGTTGTAACCGGGGCCGCAAACGGTGTCGGCAAGGCCGCGGCCCAACGATTTATTCAAGACGGTCTGGGGGTTGTACTGGTCGATCTGGCTGGTGAGGCCTTGGACAGGGCCGAGGCGGACTTGCGCGATCAGGCCGGGGCGTCCGCAATTGTTCAGCCGGTTCCGACGGATGTTACTGACGCCAAAGCTGTGAATGCCTTGGCGGATCAAGTCTTTGCTCTCGGCGAGGTGGCTGTCCTGATGAACAACGCCGGTATCGCGGTGCCGTCCGGCAGTTGGGAAAACGCGGAAAACTGGCGAAAACTGTTAGAGGTCAATCTGTTTGGCGTCATGAACGGCGTACACGCTTTCCTGCCGCGTATGATCAAAGCAGAGCGCCCGGCTGCGGTGATCAACACCGGGTCAAAACAGGGCATCACCACACCGCCCGGAAACCCCGCCTATAACACTAGCAAAGCCGCCGTGAAGGTCATGACAGAAATGCTGGCGCATGATTTGCGACAGGCCGAAACGGATATTACCGCCCATCTGTTCGTGCCGGGATTTACCTATACGGGTATGATTGAAAAGTTCATGCCGGAAAAACCCGCAGCCGCTTGGACAAGCGAAGAGGCAGTTGACTATCTGCTGAAGCGCATGTCGGACGGGGATTTCTATATACTTTGCCCGGACAATGATGTCTCCGAAGAGCGCGACCGCAAACGGATTGAATGGGCCGTGGGCGATATTATCAATAATCGCCCGGCTCTTTCACGATGGCATCCCGACTATGCCGATGCCTTCGCGTCGCACGAGGCCTTGGAATAGTCGAAGCAAACAAGAGATCGTCAAAAAGCACCGAGCGTGCTGATGGATGGAGGGAGAAAGACTGTTGTGCATCCAACAGGGCTCATTTGAAACTGATCGGACGAAACCGGGTGCTGTGCCCGAACCTTAACAATCGGACCTTCGTACGAAGCGCAGTATCAAATACTTTGGGCTGTCTAGCACAATCGGTGCAAAAGCAGCAGCTAAATCTGTGTCCTTAGATCGTATTCCGAGGACGGCTCCAGGCGGACCTTCATGTGTATGTGGCGATGTTGCGTTGCAGCCGGTAGAAATGGGTTTGGTCCACGATCGCACAATCCTCGAGCAATCAAATTCGAGCACAGAGACAGTCGCGTGACAGCTGCTGACGACGTTTTTGGCAGTAGTCCATATGGCGTCTACGACGACCAGCAGCTTCTCAGCGCTGAATCTGTGATCAAACGCGCTTGCATAAAACGTCAGCCCACTTCTCTAACCTAAGGCTAACACTCACTGCAGCCTATCAATTCCCCTGATTGCGCGCTTCCAGCCGTTCCAGATTTACAACGGTGGAAAGCATCAGGCGATCGTGGCTCCAATCCTGGGTCTGACGCACGGACGCCGAACCGACGGCAAGCACGGTTGCCAGAGACAGGGTCAGTCCAAGGAAAACAGCAGGCAATTGTGCGGTTGCCGCTGGTCCTTCGGTCAGGGCAATCACGCGCTGGCGCAAGGCATGCTTTGCTTTTGGTCCGTTCACCAAAGCGACGTGAAGAATGCGCGGGCTTTGCAGCTTAACCGAGCGCGTGCAGTAGTCCAGCAAACAGGCCGTATAGTCCGTTGTATCAATCCCTTTGCGCGAGACGACAGATTGATCGCAGGCCAATTCGCGAAGCCGATCAAACTGATGCTTCATTGCCAGATAAGCCGGGTTCCAGAAGAGTAGCGGGCGCAGAAGCTCGAAACCCAGTTCCCACTCCACGTCCAGCGCGCGGATATGCTGGAATTCATGCGCCAATGCAAAGCGCAGGTCACGCGGCGTATTCAGCAAATGGCTTGGCAGCACCACATGACGACGGCGCAGGCCCCGCACTGCGAATGGCACTGTAATACGGTCCGACAAACGAATGTCCACCTTGGCGGACTGCCGCCACAGAAAGCTGGTCTTTACTGACTTACGAATTGCCAGAGCGTTGCGCACGACCCGAATTGCCAGGACCGCCGACACCATCGCAATCGCCACCAACACACAAGTTACAACCACATAGGTTCCGGAAAGAACGTGATCCAACCAGCGTCCGCGTGTATTCAGAAGAGCTTCGAACTGCGCAGCCGGCATGGCAATGTCGCCGCGCAGATAGGCCGCTACCGCAATATCCCCAAGCGCGACAACGCGCCCCGGCCATATCAGACCGACAACAGCCGAGACACTCATGGCCAGAACCGGGCTCACAATAACACAGATGCACAGTGCTTTCAGGGAACGAAGCTGAGCGACAAAGCTATGGCGCAACGAAGTACGCGCCAAGGTCGCACGGGCCGCCAGCCAGATGAGCGCTGCCAATCCAAGCACAACATTGAACTCGAGAAACGCGTCGAGAACCGGTTTAACCGCTGTCATTTTGCAGTCTCCTCTCTACCAGTGCTCGAATTTCCTCCAGATCATTTTCCGTCAGCCCCGCATCGTCGACCAGCCTTGCGACCAGTGTCGCGGGAGTGTCGTCGAACAAGGTCCGGGAGAGATTTTGCAATGAACGCGACTGGTACCTGTCCTTTTCCAGCAGCGGTCTGTAGATCAGCGACTTGCCATTCTTTTTACTTTCAACGAACCCTTTTTCGTCAAGGATACGCAGAATGGTCGCGCCTGATGTGTACGCCAGATTGCGTTCAGGCGGCAGGCGATCAAGGACATCCCGGACCGAACCCTGACCAAGCGCCCAAAGCTCGTTCATGAACTCCAGTTCCACTTCGGTCAGAAGGTTTGTCGTCTTTTTCTTTCGCATCGATCTTGGTGTCGTCATTTTTTAGTATGCCTGACAGACAAGCATCCTTTCGCTGTTTCGCAAAGCTTAAACTTTCCAGAAGACGAAGACGCCCCAGCCGATGGAAAGGAAAAGAGGTGTCCAGACCGGCTGGCCCACCAGCCCGAGCCAGGCCAGGAAGATATAGGCCGATCCCAGCAGAGTGATGAACAACCGATCCCCCAGCGTGGTGGTCAGGCCAAGCACACCGCGCCGTTCAAGGCCGTCGCGGAACTTGAACCCTTCCAGCACGCCGATCAGAGCGATGGCCGAGAAGATACCCACGAATACCGCCAGCGTTGCCGGGGTCCACGCCATCCAGAAATCGGGCCACAGAGGGGCAGTCCACGAGAACCCCTTTTCCTCTTGTTGGCCGACACTGCCCCATCCGGCCTGTTGGGCAGAAGCCATCGACGGCAACAAGGTAAGAGTGAGAAAAAGTTTACGCATATCGAACCTCACACACGTCCCATCGCGAAACCGCGCGCGATGTAGTTGCGGACAAACCAGATGACGATGGCACCGGGGATGATGGTCAGGGTTCCGGCGGCTGCCAGAAGGCCCAGCTCATACCCCGCGCTGGATGCAGTGCGGGTCATCACGGCGGCGATGGGTTTGGCCTCAACCGCAGTGAGCGTCTTGGCCAACAGCATTTCGACCCACGAGAACATGAAGCAAAAGAAGGCCGCCACGCCCACGCCCGCTTTGATGTTGGGCAGGAAGATCGTCACGAAGAAGCGCGGGAAGGAATAGCCGTCGACATAGGCAGTTTCGTCCAGTTCCTTTGGGATACCGCGCATGAAACCTTCCAGAATCCACACTGCCAGCGGCACATTGAACAAGGTATGCGCCAGCGCCACTGCCAGATGCGTGTCGAACAGGCCAATCGAGGAATAGAGCTGGAAGAAGGGAAGGGCAAACACCGCAGCCGGAGCCATCCGGTTGGTCAACAGCCAGAAGAACAACTGTTTGTCGCCCAGAAACCGATAGCGCGAGAACGCATAGGCCGCGGGCAGCGCCACACAGACCGACAGCACCGTGTTCAGTGTCACGTAGGTAATCGAATTGATATAGCCCCAATACCACGTCGGGTCCGTGAAGATGGTGATATAATTCTCCAGCGTGAAGGTCTGGGGGAACAGGGAAAAGCCCGACAGGATCTCGTTCGTGGTCTTGAAGGACATCGCCACCAGCCAGTAGATCGGCAGCATCAGGAACGCGATATAGAGGATCGGGATGAGGGATCGCTTCTTCATTGCGCGTCATCCTTTGTCATCAGAGTGTAGAAGACCCACGACACAAGCAGCGTGATGGCGAAATAGATCAGGCTCATCGCGGCTGCAGGGCCAAGGTCGAACTGTCCCAGCGCGATCTTCACAAGATCGATCGACAGCAGGGTGGTCGAATTGCCGGGACCGCCGCCGGTCAGAACGAAGGGCTCGGTATAGATGTTGAAACTGTCCATGAACCGCAGCAGAACGGCGATGGTCAGGACGGTCTTCATCTTGGGCAACTGGATGTAACGGAATACCGACCAAGGGCTGGCTCCGTCGATCTTGGCCGCTTGGTAGTAGGCATCCGGGATCGATACGAGGCCCGCATAGCACAGCAGCACAACCAACGACGTCCAGTGCCAGACATCCATCACGACGATGGTGATCCACGCCGACAGCGGCTGTTGGGTCATGTCGTAGTTGATGCCCAGAACGTCATTCAGGAAATATCCCATCAGGCCGATTTTCGGCAGGGTGAAGATGTTCCACATCGAGCCGACCACGTTCCAAGGGATCAGCATCGGCAGGGCCATCAGCACCAGACAGACCGGCACCCAGAAGCCTTTGCGGGGCATGGACAGGGCAACGATGATGCCCAGCGGCACCTCGATCAGCAGGATCAGGAAGGTAAACAGGAACTGCCTACCGAGGGCTGCTTGGAACCGGTCCGAGCGCAGGATTTGTTCGAACCAGCCCAACCCTTCCCAGAAGAACTGGTTGTTGCCAAAGGTTTCCTGCACCGAGTAGTTGACCACCGTCATCATCGGCACAAGCGCGTTGAAGGCAACTAGTGCCAGCACGGGCAGCACAAAGAACCAGGCTTTTTGGTTTTCGGTTCTCATTGCGCCCGCTCCTCGGTTGCGATCCAGCCGTCACGATAGACGCGGGATTGTTCTTGTTTGAATTGCAGGAAGACTTGTGATCCGGGTTCGGGCACGCGGTGTTCGGTAACGGCCTTCAGGGCGGTGTTGCCAACCATGGCGCTGACCACAAAGTGGCGGCCAATGTCCGACACTTTGGTCACATGCGCCGGGATGCCGGTGTCGCCAAAGCCCACATATTCGGGTCGGATGCCCAGATCGGTGCGACCCCCGTCGCCGTGGGTCGGGCCTTCCAGCATGACCTCGTGGCCTTCGAACAGGGCGCGGTCGCCTTTGGCCTCGCAGGGCAGAACGTTCATGCCGGGCGAGCCGATGAAGTGGCCGACAAATGTGTGCTGAGGGCGTTCAAAAAGTTCAACCGGTGTGCCGATCTGAACGACCTCACCTTCCTGCATCACCACAACCTCATCGGCGAAGGTCAACGCCTCGGTCTGGTCATGGGTCACGTAGATCATCGTGGCTTTAACGCGCTGATGCAGCTCTTTCAGCTTGGACCGCAGTTTCCATTTCAGATGCGGATCGATCACGGTCAGCGGTTCGTCGAACATCACCGCGTTCACGTCATCACGAACCAGACCGCGCCCCATCGAGATCTTCTGTTTGTTATCCGGGCTGAGGCCGCTGGCGCGGGTGTTCAGCATATCCGTAACGTCCAGCATCTCGGCGATCTCATCGACGCGGCGCTTGATCGTTGCCGGGTCAACGCCCCGGTTCTTCAGCGGAAACGCCAGGTTTTCGCCCACGGTCATCGTGTCGTAGATCACCGGGAACTGAAATACCTGAGCGATATTGCGTTGATCAGGTGGCAGAGCGGTCACGTCCTGACCGTCGAACAGAATCTGTCCTTCGGATGGAGTCAGCAGGCCTGAAATGATGTTCAACAACGTGGACTTGCCGCAGCCCGAAGGCCCCAGCAGCGCATAAGCACCGCCGTCGCGCCACGTCACGTCCACTTCTTTCAAGGCGTAATCCTGCGGACCTTTCGGCGTGGGGAAATAGCTGTGTCGCAGGTTTGAAAGCTTGATCTGTGCCATGTCAGGCCACCCTTTGGCCATCTTGGCCGAAATACCGGCAATGCGCCGGGTTCATGAAGAAACTGTGATCCTCGCCCACCTGATAGGGATGCACGCCAGCGGCCAGAGACACCCAATCATCCGCCCCGTGCCGGAAATGGGCGCTGGAATCTGAGCCCGACAGCTCGGTCACGATCACCCGCCCGGTCAGTTCCACGTCAGCATCGGATGTGCGGAACGGTGTCACCCGGTGGGGGCGCACGGCGACCATGTAATCTCCGTCAGCCATGTTCGAGACGGCCCAGCCGCCGCCGCCCGCAAGCTGCGCCTGCGCGCCGGATACCGTGATGCGTGCCACATTGATCGGCGGGTCCGAGAACACCCGGGCGGCAGCGATGTTTTCCGGGTTACGATAGATGTCTGCGGTGGGGCCGAACTGCGTGACCTGGCCATCGTCCATCAACGCGGTGTAACCGCCCAGCAGCAGCGCCTCTTCGGGTTCCGAGGTGGCGTAGACCACGACCGCACCGCGCCCGGCGAACAGATCGGGCAGCTGTTCGCGCAATTCCTCGCGCAGCTTGTAATCGAGGTTCGCCAGCGGTTCATCCAGAAACACCGCACGGCTTTCCTTGGCAATCGCTCGGGCCAGTGCAGTGCGTTGCTGTTGCCCACCCGACAGCTCATGCGGGCGGCGGTTTAGCATCGGGCGCAATTGCAGCAGGTCGGCAGCCTCTTCAACGCGGCCTTCGATCTCGGACTGCGCCATGCCTGCCACGCGCAGGGGCGAGGCGATGTTGTCGAAAACACTCATATGCGGGTAGTTCACGAAGAACTGGTGCACCAGACTGATCTGCCGTTTCTGCGTGTTCAGTCGCGTGACGTCCTGCCCATCCATGAAGACCTTGCCCGAGGCGATCGGGTCCAGCCCGGCCATCATCTTGATCAGAGAGGTCTTGCCCGATCCCGTTGCGCCCAGCAGCACGTTGAAATGGCCGGTCTGCAGCGTCAGGTTGGTGGGCTTGATATGGATGACATTGCCAACCCGTTTGGTGGCATCTTGAAGTTCGATCATGTCCGTGGATTCCGGTCCTTCAGTGCCGCGCACTGGTCGTAGGGTGGGGATGCCGCGCACGGCACCCCCGGTTGCTAGGGCTTACTGAGACTGCCAGCGCTTGACCAGTTCGTCATAGTTGACGGTCTGGCCTTGCGGCTTTTCGTTCTCCAGCTTGGCCTTGGGCGAGCCCGGTTTTTCCAGCCAGAAGGCGGCATCCTGCGGCTCATTCAGGCGCGGGCCACAGCCGCCATAGACGTTGGCGGCCTCGTCCGCGGCCTGCATCCGGGCCATGGTGATGTCCATCTCTTCTGCCAGACGGTCCATCGCCTCTTGCGGTGTGAACGCGCCCGAGTTCACGTCACCGATCTGCTGCCACCAGATTTGGGCCAGCTTCGGATAGTCAGGCACGTTAATGCCGGTTGGCGACCATGCCACGCGGTCAGGCGAGCGGTAGAACTCGACCAGACCACCCAGCTTGGGTGCGCGTTCGGTGAACGACTCGTGGTTGACCGAGCTGTCGCGGATGAAGGTCAGACCCACATGGGACTTCTTCACGTCAACAGTCTTGGACGTCACGAACTGAGCATAGAGCCAAGCCGCCTGAGCACGATCCGCAGGGGTCGATTTCAGGAAGGTCCACGACCCCACGTCCTGATAGCCAACCTTCTGGCCTTCTTCCCAGTAGGGGCCATGCGGGCTGGGCGCCATCCGCCACAGCGGCGTGCCTTCGTCATCCACGGTGTTGTTGCCTTCGGATTTCGGCTTCACCATGTCAGCAGTAAAGGCGGTGTACCAGAAGATCTGCTGGGCCACGTTGCCCTGGCTGAGCGCTGGCAGCGACTGGTAGAAGTCATAGGACGCCGCACCCGGAGGCGCATAAGCCCGCAGCCATTCATCCCACTTGCGGATCGCATAGACCGCAGCCGGGCCGTTTGCAGCACCCCCGCGCGAGACGGACGCCCCAACCGGGTTACAGGTGCCCGCTTCCATGCGGATGCCCCATTCGTCGACCGGAACACCGTTCGGCTCACCTACGTCACCGGCACCGGCCATCGACAGCCACGCATCGGTCATACGCCAGCCCAGGTCAGGCGCACGCTTGCCGTAGTCCATATGGCCGTAGATCGTCACACCATCGACTTCTTTCACATCGTTGGTGAAGAACTCAGCGATGTCTTCATAGGCCGACCAGTTGACCGGAACGCCAAGGTCATAGCCGTATTTCTCTTTGAATGCGGCTTTGTTGTCCTCATCATCGAACCAGTCCTTGCGGAACCAATAGAGGTTCGCGAACTGCTGGTCGGGCAACTGATACAGCTTGCCGTCGGGTCCGGTGGTGAACTGAATGCCCATGAAGTCATCCAGATCCAGCGTCGGCGAAGTCGTCGCCGCCCAGTCGCCTTCCATCATGTCGGTCAACGGATAGGCCAGTTGCAGGCGCGAATGCGTGCCGATCAGATCGCTGTCATTGACATAACCGTCATACAGGTTCCGGCCAGTCTGTAGCTGGGTCTGAACGGCCTGAACCACTTCGCCCTCGCCGAGGATCTGGTGGTTGACTTTTATTCCGGTGATTTCCTCGAACGCCTTGGTCAGAACCTCGGATTCGTAGGAGTGCGTCGGAATGCCCTCGGACAGGACGTTGATTTCCATGCCCGAGTAAGGTTGAGCGGCCTCGATGAACCACTTCATCTCGGACAGCTGTTCATCCTTCGTCAGTGTCGATGGCTGGAACTCGTCGTCGATCCAACGTTGTGCTGCGGCTTCGTCGGCCCAAGCAGAACCATGGCCCGCAATAACGGCAGCTGCCGCCACTGCGGATAGTAGATGTCTGCGCATCTGTCTCCTCCCAAAGATTATGTGATCCGGTGCAGACCGGATGACGATTAGCATCAGCGATTTTTCGCGCCGCTGTCAAACTAAAATTTTAGTAATAGAGAGGTTCCTTTTTAAACATCTGATAAAATTTACTTTTTTGAAGCTGAAGTTGTTAGCAATTGAAGCATTTTCCGATCAGCAATTGCCCGCATATGTCGAAACCACCGCAAGAAGGTGCTGTCAGACGAATTCTGAACCAGTCTCAGTTTGCCGCGGAAACCGTTAACCTAACCGGAACAAAGTTGACGCCACTCAGCGAGAGCGGCGGTGCGTGTCAGTTTGAAGATGCCTCGGCTGGCTAGCGATCTTTCCTGGTTGAAGTGATTGTTGACAGAGGTATGGACGGAGGCGAATTTCTGCAAACTTCGCATGCGCCTAAAACGCTGCACCGCGCGTTCGCGTCGTCGAAACGGCAGGTGCGAATTCTCGACGCGGTTGTTGAGCCACCTGCCGGTTTTCTGTTTTTTGACGGCACCAATTTCTAGGTTTTCCAACATTCGACGAATATCTTTGTGCCGTAGATATGGGCCTAATCAGGAACACGTTATACCAGCAGTATTCGATTCTAGACTCGTGGCTGAAAAGCGCCCCAAGTTTGATCGTTCAGTACTTTGATTCGGAAGGGTTACATTCCTTTTGGCGACGCTTTCCGTTCCCAAAATATCATTGCCAAGTATACCGGTGATTTCAACTGCGACAAATGCGAGACCCCTTGGGATCAAACACTGGATCAATGAACATTTGGCTGGATTTCGGTCATACGACTGATAACTTGCCCACGCATCGGTTTTTAGCTGCAACATCTCTGTACAGAAAGTCTATTGGAGCGCGCTATTGGTCATTCCGTTTCACGTTCGGGAAATGCTGCAACGCATAAAAACGCGATTTGACGCCGATCAGATACCTCAGCAGATGGCGCCCAGCGACGCCGAGTTTTCGACATTGCGCCCCTCTCGCAAGCCGACCAAAGAGATGGTTGAACGCTTTTGGGGTAAGTTGAAACCTACGGCCAGCGCAGAGGATCAAGCCCAGATTGCAGATCCGGCGACCATTGAAGACGCTGAAATCTACGGGGCCAATATCGAGAATTTCATCGGGACGGTTAAGCTGCCTGTCGGGGTTATTGGCCCCCTGCGCCTGAACGGGATGAATGCAAATGGCGATTTCCGTGTCCCACTCGCCACGACCGAGGCGGCGCTGGTCGCGTCTTATGCCCGAGGCGCTTACGCCGCCACCCGGTCGGGCGGTGTCAGCACCGCCGTTCTTTACGAAGGTGTGCTGCGAACCCCGGCGTTTGTATTCGAGAGCCTGCTGAAGGCCGGGCAATTTGTGGACTGGGTGGTGACAAATGTCGATATGCTCCAATCAGCAGCCGAAGCGACAACCCATCATGGCAAGCTTGTTTCTCTGGAGCCGTTTATCGATACCAACGTCGTGTTTCTGATTTGCCGCTATACCACGGGTGATGCGGCGGGTCAGAACATGGTGACGATCGCCACCGACGCCTTGTGCCACGCCGTCGCGGATAGCTGCCCTGTCGCGATTGAAAACTGGTATGTCGAAGGTAATTTCTCGGGCGACAAAAAGGCCTCGGCTTTGGGTTTGATGACGGGGCGCGGGCGCAAGGTCAGCGCTTCGGTCACGCTTCCAACTGAGATTGTCGAGAAGACGCTGGGAACCACGGTTGAGGCGATGCTGGACTATGGCCGTGTCGCCAATCTGGGGGCGCATTTGTCGGGCCAATTCGGCGCGCAGGCGCACTATGCCAACGGGCTGGCGGCGTTCTATATTGCAACCGGACAGGACGCGGCCTGCGTTGCCGAAAGCGCAATGGGCGTCACGCGCATGGAACCAAGGGGCAACGATCTGTTCTGCTCGGTAACGCTTCCCAACATCCTTGTCGGCTCGGTCGGTGGCGGAACCGGTTTACCCAGCCAGTCAGCGGCGCTGAACATAATTGGCCTCAGGGGCAACGGATGTGGCACGGCTTTGGCTGAGGTGGCCGCAGCCACATGCCTGTGCGGCGAAATCTCCATCGTCGCCGCGATCGCTGCGGGCCATTTCACCCGCGCCCATGAAAGCCTGGCCCGCCACAGATGAATATTCAGAACCGATTCTGGGTTTACCAGTCCGAGCGATTTCCGCTGAAGAAAACCGTCCCTCTGCTGCTGATGTTTTCCTCGGCCAGCATCTGCGTGTCCGCTCGTCTGGCCGACCGCCCTCTGCCCGAGTGGCCCGCCTTTGCCGCCGGTTTTGTGCTCGCCATGGCGTTGTTCTTCCAGATGCGGGTCTGCGATGAGTTCAAAGACGCCGAGGATGACCGGCGGTACCGGCCGGACAGGCCGATCCCACGCGGATTGGTCTCATCAGGCGAAGTCTTGAGCCTGGGGTTGCTAACCATCCCGCTTGCACTCGCGGCGGCCTGGTTCTGGCACCCTCCCGTTTTGTGGCTGTTGGGGGCGGTCTGGATATGGCTCGCGGCAATGACGGTTGAATTCGGTGTCCCGGCCTGGCTGAAGGCCCGGCCGGTCCTGTATCTGCTCAGTCACATGGCCATCATGCCATTGATTGACCTTTTGCTGACCGGTCTTGAATGGTTTCCGGCAGGCGGGGCGGCACCCTCGCTGTGGCTGTTTCTGGCGTTGTCCTTCGTGAATGGCTGCGTCCTTGAGATCGGGCGCAAACTGTGGGCACCCGAAAACGAGATTGTCGGGGTCGACACCTATTCCACGCTATGGGGTCCGCGTCTGGCGGGACGAATCTGGGTCGGCTGCGTCCTACTGTCCTACGCACTTCTTGTCGGCACGGGCAGCGCCACCGGAGTTGGCTGGCCAAGCGCCCTTGTCGGCGCGCTGGTGCTGGTGCCCTGCGGAATTGCCGCCCTCGGCTACACTCAGACACCCACCGCAAAAACCCAAAACAGGATGGACACGGTATCCGGCCTATGGGTGTTCTTCTGCTATGCTACGGCTGGTTTTCTACCCTTCGTGATCGGAGCCGTTGCATGAGTTTCATCATTGCCCAAACGGATGCCACTGATGTCTCGGTTGTCGGAGGGAAAGCAGCGGCCCTGTCGCATATGGCGCAGAACGGATTTTCCCCGCCCTTGTTCTTTGTCATCACCAACGATGCGTTTGGCATGGGGCAATCAGGACCCATCGCGCAAAAGGGTCTGAAATCGGCCGTAACCGCCGCGCTTGAAACACTCGGGCCCGGGCTATACGCAGTGCGCAGCTCTGGCCGGTCCGAAGATGGCCTGGACCACAGCCATGCGGGACAGTTCGAGTCGGTTCTGAACGTTTCGGGCAAAAATGTGATCGCGGCGGCCAAGCAGGTTTGGCAATCCGGTTTCTCGACAACGGCCGAAACCTACCGCGCGGTCAAATCCGGCGGCAAGGCCGAGGCCCCTGCTATCATCGTACAGCGCATGGTCGATGCAAAGGCGGCCGGTGTCGCCTTTTCCGCCGATCCGGTCAGTGGTCGGCGCGATGTGGTCGTGATCTCGGCCATTGATGGGCTTGCAGAACAGCTTGTGTCAGGTGAAGCGGACGGAGAAGACTGGGTCATCGGTGCGGATGGCGCACCGGAAAGCGCACCAGACACCCCCGCACATTTGACCGTGCCTGAGGCGCAATCCATCGCAGCCCTTGCCCGAAAGGCCGAAACGCTGTTCGGCCCTCCTCAGGACATCGAATGGGCCATTGATGCGCAGGGGCTTCATATTCTGCAAGCTCGCCCGATCACCACAACCCTGCGTTCTGCGCCGCTCGAAGATCAGACGCTGACCATTTTCGACAATTCCAATATCGTCGAAAGCTATCCGGGTATCGTCAGCCCGCTGACCTATTCCTTTGCCCTGCATGTGTATTCTCAGGTGTATCGCGCTTTCGTCAGGCTGTTGGGCGTGTCCCGGCACACAGTTGCCAAGAACCCAACTGTGTTTGACAATTTGCTCGGGCGGGTGGACGGGCGCGCCTATTACAATCTGATCAACTGGTATCGCGCGCTGGCGCTATTGCCCGGGTTTTCGCTAAACCGCGACTACATGGAAACGATGATGGGCGTTTCTGAACCGATGCCGCGTGAGGTCACGGACGCTCTTGCTCCGCCCCCAACCATCGGCTGGCGCAAGGTCGTGGAATACGCGAAATTGGCCAAGGTTGCGGGCGGCCTGATCTGGCAGGCCATCCTTTTGCCGCAGACCCGGCGCGGCTTCTACCGCAGGCTGAATGATATTTTGCAGACGGGGCTGGATGTGGATGCCTCGAATGCGACCGAACTGGCCGCAGAGTATCGTCGCATTGAAAGCACCCTGCTGGATCGGTGGGATGCCCCGCTGATCAACGATTTCCTGTGCATGATTGCATTTGGTGGCTCGCGCAACCTGCTGCAGAAGTGGCTGGGCGAGGACGGGTTGACCCTGCACAATGACCTCATGATCGGGCAAGGCGATATCGTTTCAGCGGAACCCGCGCAACGCATTGCCCGGATGGGAGAGCTGGTCCGGCAGGCAGGTCTTGCCGAGCCGCTAAAGGCCAGTGCGCATCTGTCAGTTTTGTCCGGACACCCCCAGATCGAAGAAGAGGTTGAAGCCTATCTTGAGAAGTTCGGCGACCGGTGTACTGAGGAACTCAAACTGGAAAGTGTTCCACTGCGCGACGACCCGACTAGCCTTCTGCTGGCGATTGCAGCCAGCGCCGAACGTCCCCCGTCCGCGCGTCGGGAAGGCGCTGAGCCGGACTGGAAGGCGTTGTTTCCGTCAAACCCTCTCAAACGGCATTTGGCCAAATGGATTTTGGGCTGGACCAAGGCGCGAGTGCGCGACCGGGAAAACCTGCGCTTTGAACGCACACGTATCTTCGGCTATGCGCGTCGAGTGTTTTTTGGCATCGGCCGGGAATTCGCCGCCCGTGATCTGCTTTCCTCACCTAAGGACATATTCTTCCTAACAACACATGAAGTTCTCGGAGCGGTCGAAGGCTACCGCCTGTCACCTGACCTGAAAGGCATCGCGGCGCAGCGCAAACACGAGGATGACGCCTCCTCTCGACGCCCCGACCCGCCGGAACGTATCGAAATCCGTGGCCCCGCCATCGCGCCGGTCTGGTCCGAAGACGTGGAAACAGAGGTAGACACTGCACGTGTGAAACACGGCACAGGTTGTTCCGCAGGACAGATCAAGGCGCGCGCGCGAGTGATCCGCGACCCACGCACCGAGGCGCTGAACCCCGGTGACATTCTGGTGGCGCGACACACCGACCCGGGCTGGATCGCCGTATTCTCGAACGCATCCGCCATCGTTGTTGAACGGGGATCGCTGTTGTCACATTCGGCCATCGTCGCGCGCGAATTGGGTATTCCTTGCGTGGTTGGCCTGAAAGGTGCCACGCACTGGATCGAAGATGGCGAGATGATCCGTGTCGACGGCGCCAGCGGCGCGGTGGAGCGATGCGATGAGTAGCAGCGAGATCGAGGCAAAAGCGGATTTCGACCATATCCGCTATGCCCAACTGTGGGAGGACGCAGATGTCCTCACCTCAGCCTTGGGTGAGTGTGCGGGCAAGACATTGGTGTCCATCTGCTCGGCCGGGGACAATGCGCTGGCGATGCTGACGCTCGATCCTGCGCGCATCGTAGTTCTGGACCTGTCACCAGCTCAGATCGCCTGCCTCAAGCTTCGGGTCGCGGCCTATCAGGTTCTGACCCATTCCGAATTCATCGAACTCACAGGTTCGCGCGCAAGTACGCGACGGGATGCCCTGCTGAACCGGGTTTTGGAGGCCACCGATGTCGAAACGCGCGCCTTCTGGAAGGCGCTGACCTCGGAGGTTGAAAGATACGGCATCGGCGGTGTCGGCAAGTTCGAGCGTTATTTTCGCATCTTTCGAACCTGGCTGTTGCCGCTCGTCCATTCTCGCCGGGCCATTGACGCAGTGTTCACCCCCCGCTCGCCGACAGAGCGCCAGACCTTTTTTGACACGCGGTTCAACACGGTGCGATGGCGGCTTTTGCTAAACCTCTTCTTCTCGCGTTTCGTCATGGGACGCATGGGTCGGGACAGTGCGTTCTTCGACCATGTCGAGGGCAGCCCCGCCCAACATGTCGCCCGCCGTATCCATCATGCGGGGGTCACCACTGATCCCTCGCAAAACCCCTATTTGCACTGGATTCTCAAAGGCAATCACGGCGACGCACTGCCGATGGCCTGGCGACCCGAGCACTATGAGACGATCCGTTCCCGGTTGGATCGTCTGGACGTCCGCCTTGGGTCGCTGGAGGCCTTTGTATCGACCGGTGAGAAAGCCAGCGGTTTCAACCTGTCCGACATCTTTGAATACATGTCGCCCAAGACCTTCCCGCAGGTTTACGGCTCTATCCTGAGCGCCGCCGAGCCAAACGCCCGATTGGTCTATTGGAACATGATGGCACCCCGGCGGGTTCCGCCAGAATACAGTGATCAGGTAAAAACCCTGACCGACATCGAAACGCAGCAGAAAGCCCGCGACATGGCGTTTTTCTATTCGGATTTCGTTGTCGAAAAGGTGCAGCCATGACTGTTATTGGGCAGATCCTGCTGGCGGCGGGGTCCGTGCTGGCTTTGATCGGAGTAATGATGGTCATACGCCATCTGGCGAAAATGGCGGGGTTGAGTGCCGAAGTACCGCGTAAACTTATGCATGTCAGCACCGGCCTCTTTGCTTTGCTTTTACCTTGGCTCTTTCCCGATCGCTGGCCGGTTTACATGCTGATTGCAGCCACGATCCTGGTGATGCTGGTGCTCCGCCTCCCCCGTTTCTCTTCGGGTCTGGGCGCCACCCTGCATGGGGTGGAGCGTACGTCCTACGGTGACTTTTTGCTCGCTCTGTCGGTTGGGCTGTGCTTCCTGCTGGCTGGAGAAAACACACTGTTCTACATCCTGCCAATCGCCGTTCTGACACTTGCGGATGCCGCCGCGGCGCTGGCCGGGACCACCTATGGAACCAAACGCTACGTGGTGGAAGACGGCGACAAGAGCTTGGAAGGCTCAGTCGTGTTTTTTGTCGTAACGCTGTTGGTTGCGATCATCTGCTTCTTGTTCATGTCGAGCCTCCCACCGTCCAACATCATGATGTTATGCCTTATGGTGGCGGCCTTTGGCACATTGGTTGAGGCGCAAAGTTGGCGGGGGTTTGACAACCTGTTCCTGCCGCTCGGTCTGTTGATATTCCTGAACGGCCATTATTACAGCTCTTTGGCAGAACTCGCTTTGTTGGCCGCAATGTTCTTCGCCGCCCTTGCCAGTTTCGGCGTGGTGGGAACCAAGCTGGGCCTGACCAAACATGCGACACGAGTGTATGTCGTTGCAGTTTTTCTACTGCTGGCTGCGGCAAAATTGCAGAACACGATACTGCCGATCATCGTCCTTGCCGCACACGGATGGGCGCGCACCGCTTCTACCTGTGACAGTAAGTACCCCGATCTGGACATCATCGCCGCCTTGGGGCTTTTGGGGTTTGGGTGGCTTGCCATAGGACATGCGACGGGATGGGACGCAATTTCCTTCTTTGGATTAAGTACGATGGGGCTGGCCATGGGGCATATTGCAGTTGCGCTGCGTTCCAACCCTATCGCGATACCGCTTGCTGCGGCTGTTCTGTTTCTCATTCGGAATTGGGCAGTTTCCCAGAATTCTGAACAGTCAAACTGGGCCGAGCCGCTGACGGCTCTGGCCCTGGTCTCATTGTTTTGTACAGTCACAGTGCCGCTGGCCCGGCCACTCTGGTTCGAAAAAGACAGAGTGTTCAGGCTGACGCTGTTGGCCCTTGGCCCGCCCTTGATTTACTACGCCTGGACCGTTGCCGGATCGCTTGGTGCAGGGGTCATTTCCGGGGTTGTTTCATGACCAAAGAGGCTATCAAAACAACGGATGCAAAAATGACCGTCTATCTGAACGGCCCAAAATGGGAGAGCGTCCCTGCCGCAACCTTCGGCGATTTTTCATGCAAAACGCCCGAAGCCGGCGCTGAAATCCTGCGCAAAGGGATAGAGAGGGTGCAAGACGCGGGCCTCGATCGCATCATTGGTCCAATGTCGGGCGATACCTGGCACAGCTACCGGTTCGTCTCGGACAGCGACGGGTCCGCTCCGTTCCTGATGGAGCCCAGCAACAAACCGCATGAGCCCGAGGTGTTCCGGTCGGCAGGGTTTGCGGAGATCAGCCGGTACTTCTCGGCCCGGGTGCCGCTGCAGGCCGCCGACGGGTCGGCACCCCCGGAAACCGACGGGTTCGTGGTGGAAGAATGGGACGGAACAGACCCCGAGGCTCTGTTCCGTCAGGTCTTCGAACTTTCGACCCGGGCATTCTCAAACAACGCATTCTACAAGCCGATTTCTGAGTCAGATTTTCTGGCCATGTATATGCCGTTTGTGCCGATGATGAAGCGCGACCTGATCCTGTTTGCGCGCCGCCGCGACGGGACACTGACGGGGTTTCTGTTCGGCATTCCCAACTATGCCGAAGGCCCCAATCCGAATTCTGCCATCCTGAAGACCTATGCCAGTCTCGAACCTGGTGTGGGGCGGCATTTGGCCTACAGGTTTCACAAGTCGGCATTCAGCATGGGATACGAAACCGCCATCCACGCACTGATCCATGATGACAACACTTCTGCCGACCGCAGCGCCGCCGAAGGCGCGAAGATCTTCCGGCGCTATAGCCTGCTTGGGCAGAAGCTGAATGGCTGATCTGCTGTCCCATTTCGCCGCTGCGGTTGAGCGGGTTCCGAACCGAACAGCCATCGTGGACGGCAAGGGGCGCCAGATCAGCTTTCAAGGCCTTCAGTCGCGCGTTCAGCACTTGGCCGGTCGATGGCAGGACAAGGGTATCAAGCCGGGGGATCGAGTGCTGATGGCCATGCCTGTCAACGCGGACCTCTATGCCAGTCTGGCCGCCCTGTGGTCCCTTGGCGCCACCGTTGTCTTGCCGGAACCGGCTATGGGACTGCCTGGTCTGCGCCACGCCGCCCGGACCACAAAACCAAAAGCTTTCTGTGCGGCCGGCGCATATTCGTTACTGAAGTTTCTGCTTCCCAGCCTTTGGACCCTCCCCCTACTGACGCCCGGCGAAGGCCACAGCACCCCAACGGTACACAAGGTGCAACCGGATGATATCGCCCTTATCTCCTTTACCTCCGGCACGACCGGTCAGCCCAAAGCCATCCCACGCTCGCACGCGTTTCTGATGGCACAACACAATGCCATCGCGCCCCTCCTCGACAGTGGTAAGACCGAGCGCGATCTGGTGGCCTTTCCGGTGTTCACCCTGATCAATCTGGCGGCCGGGCGCACAAGTGTTTTACCGAATTGGAGACTCAGCAAGCTGAACCGTCTGTCGCCCGCGCGGTTGGAAAGTTGGCTGCAGACGCAACAGATCACTCGGGCCCTGATCCCGCCATCGCTATGTGAAAGACTGGTTCGATCCGACGACACCGGGCCGCTGCACACGGTCTTCACGGGCGGCGGTCCGGTGTTCCCAAACCTTGTCGAAGCTTTGTGTAGCCAGCACCAGCTTTCCGTCATATGCGTCTACGGATCGACCGAAGCTGAACCGATTGCCCATCTCAATGCCAAGGAAATCTCGGTGGAGGATCACCGCGACATGGATGCCGGAAGGGGTCTTCTCGTGGGTTATCCAGTGCCCGGCATCATTCTCCGCATTCGTGACAACGAGATTCAAGTCGCCGGCGCACATGTCAATGAAGGGTATTTGGATCCAACTCACTCAAAGAAAAACAAAATCAAGGAAGGTGCAGTGGTATGGCACCGGACTGGTGACGCTGGTACGTTGGATGAGAACGGACGTTTATGGCTGTGGGGGCGGGTCGGGTCCGAAATTGAAGTCGCTTCAGGCCTGCTCTTCCCCTTTGCTATCGAAGTCGCAGCACGGCAATGGCCAGGCGTAGATCACTGCGCGTTTGTCAATTCGAAAGCAGGCCCCACACTTTGCGTCCAAGGATCCCCGGATCACCATGAGGATTGGTGTAAATCTGCGCTTGGTTTTGGCGTTCCAAATGTGATTTCGGTAAATAGTATTCCTATGGACAAGCGTCATGACTCCAAAGTCGATCGCGCGAAACTTAAACGTATCTTAGAGACTTAACGCAATACGGCTCAAAAGCCGCCGTGCTGCCCAAGCTAAGCGAGCCCATCGCTACGAGCGGTAGAAAGAGGACTGAGAATAGCATCGAGTACCTCAACTAAGTGTATACCATCAGGTGCTGTCAGACGAATTCGAACCGGTCTCAGTTTGCCGCGGAAACCGTGAACCTAACCGGAACAAAGTTGACGCCACTCAGCAAGAGCGGCGGTGCCTGTCATTTTGAAGATGCCTCGACTGGTGAGGGATCTTTCCTGGTTGAAGTGATTGTAGACAGAGAAATGGACGGAAGCGAATTTCTGTAAACTTCGCATGCGCCTGAAACGCTGCATCGCGCGTTCGCGTCGTCGGAAAGGAAGGTGCGAATTCTCAACGCGGTTGTTGAGCCACCTGCCCGTCCTTTGTTTTTTGGTTGCGCCAAGCTCTCTGAGAGCGGCCCGATACGATGCGAAGCGATCCGTGACGACGTTTTCCGCCTTACCGTGTCGCTTCATTAATTTCTTGAGGAATTTCAGAGCTGCAGCTTTGTTTCGACGTTTTGTGACAACAGTTTCCAGCACCTCCCCTTCGTGATCAACAGCCCGCCAAAGATAATGCCGCTTGCCACGCACCTTCACGAAAACCTCGTCAACGTGCCACTTCCATTTGGAGAAGGCCCGCAGTTGCTGAACGCGCTTCCGTCTGATCTCAGTAGCAAACATTGGGCCAAACCTGTTCCACCAATATCGGACGGTTTCGTGGCTTACGTCGATGCCTCGCTCATGCAACAGATCTTCGACATTCCGAAGCGAGAGAGGGAAACGGATGTACAGCATCACCGCAAGGCGGATGATCTCGGGACTGGTTTTGAAGTACTTAAAGGAGGCAGGTCTGGTTATGGGCAAAAACTGCGCAACCGCCCTGCCCCGCTCAAGCAAAGTTCTTCTGACCAGGCCGCTCCGAGATTAGAAACGCAATCCAATTGCTATGCTGTTTCAAACAAAGCACCGGAAAGCGCATGTTCCGAAAGGGCTCCTGGCGCACCAATCGCTACGAGCCTAGTTTCAGGTTTTCGGTCGCCCCAGGCTCCATCTCTCGCGATGTCCATGCGTTTTCCGACGACCTGTACAAGAATGCGATGATCTGGATCGTCCTTGCTGAAGACAAAACCCTTGAGACGATAGACGTTTCCCGGAAGCTTCCTGATTGCAGTGCGAAGAGAAGACAGGCTTATCGGTCGTTCAGCTTTCATCATAGTCGTTGAAAAGCTGTCCGAATGATCAGAGTGATGGCAACCACAGCCAGGCCCATGTTCATGAAGATCTGGTATTTCTGTTTCCAGTTGCTCGGCGGCAAAGCGACCAACCGAAAGTAGGATGTCCAACGGGACGTCCGCCTTGACCGCTTCAACCAAACGATACCGACGAAAGCGACTGCCAAGCCAATCGTGCACTTTCCGAACCGTTTCCTTGTCGACAAGGTCAACCTTGTTCAGAATAACCATGTCGGAAAACGCGATCTGCCGAAGCTTCAGTTCCATTTGTTCCGGCGCGGCAAACAATTGTTCCGCATCGACCAGACACATAAGGCTGTCCAGGCGGATCATGTCCCGGAACTTGTGATCCGTGAAAGTCATCGCGATTGACGACGGGTCTGACACGCCACTAGCTTCAAGGACGATGTATTGTGGTTTCTCAGGCCGGGCGAGAACGGCTTCGACCGTTTCGATCAGGTCATCGCGGATCGAGCAGCAAACACAACCATTCGCCAGACTCATCACATCATCTTCAAGGCCGACTACAAGATCAGCATCGACATTGATGGATCCAAAATCGTTGACCAGAACTGCCACCCGCAATCCGTGATTCCCCGTCAGGATGCGGTTCAAAAGCGTTGTCTTACCGGCCCCAAGAAAGCCGGTAAGGATCGTGACAGGGATCGCGGACTTAGAACCGAATTCGATCATGCTATCACTCCGACTTCTTCTTGCGGTTCGGGATGACGTCATCAACTTTAATGACGAAATCGCTGGGCCATTCGGGATCGGGAGCCCGGAATACATCAACGGGGTAGTATTCCTTGGGATCAATCTCCATGTCGCGGTATTTCTGGTCTTGCTGTTCTGCGCGTGATGACCGCGGTGCTGGCGGCTTGATTTCATCCGGCAACGTAATCCGGCCCTCGGCTTCCATCTTGCCCAATTCGCGGAACGGTGCGACGGAACCGGATTTTCCGGGTAGTGTCGCCTTGCGATACCAGATTGTATCCTTGGTGACGTTGACGACGGCGACATCCAATCCCCAGGCGAACAACCCGTCGTAATGGGCGCGAATACCCGCCAGCATCTCGGCATCGATATCCTCGTCTTGCGTGTAGTGGGTCACCATTGCCAGCCGCGGGCGCGCCTCTGCCATCATCTTACCAACAGCGTAGTGAGAAGTATGGTGCGTATCGATTGTGTAGTTGAACAGCTCTTGTGGCAGGCCGTATTTGTAGGTCATGAGTTGACCAATATCCTGTCCGGACATTTCGGTCACAAACACATCGACGCCTTTTCCGTATTCAAGGCTCAGTTCGTCGGGGCGACCATCGCCGGTCCAAACAAAGCTCAGGCCATTCCAATCCAGCCTATACCCGACAGCACCGTCCTTGGCGTGGCTACGCGGCCAGGACCGAACAGTCACACCATCTTCGTCATAAACGATGCCGCCTTCCTGACGGAAATCGAATTCGTTGACTTCGATCTCATAGCCGTCCCCGATTGGAAACACATCGAAAGCTTCAAGATGCCATTTGAGCATCTGTTGCATCCCTTTGACCATTCCCGCCGTTCCAAGCTCGGGCGTCCGACCAGACGGGCCGTGAATGCGCAGCGGTGTGTATCCTCCGGACCAGGCCCGGAACGGGTAGATGTAAGGGATGTCGGCATAGTGATCGACGTGCAGGTGGGTAATGAAGATATCGTTGATCAACTGACCGGGGACCTGCATTCCGATGATATTGCGGACGCAGCCTGACCCGAAATCAAAGAAGAATCGTTTTCCGTTGCCCAACTCGACCATAATGCAGGTGCCCGCCTGATCTTCACGAGGAGGAAACGGGGTGGAACCACAAAATGAAATCCGCATTTCATCGGGCCCAAGTTCCTCGGAAAGCGGGAAGTAGTTCGCGTTCGAACCTGTCATGTATTTTGTGGGCCGAAAATACTCCGGCAGCGTGATGCCGCCCGCAGGCCTGCCGCCGTATGGGTTCTTGAGACTTTCGCCCAGCGGTCCATCGCCCTGGTGCGCCTGCGCTTCGCCTGAACCGTAACTTACCGCCCCCGTTGCAACCGCTCCTGCTGCCAACCCCTGCATAACGTGTCGCCGGGACGGGTTTTCGATCTCATCAGACTTCTGAATCTGTTCGTTCTTTCGATCTTTGCTGTTGTCTTCGTTTGCCATGGCCATACCCTCAATTGGAAATGCTGCGGGGACTACGCCTCACCATCCGGCGAAGCTCGTTCACGAGTTCAGATCTGATGTGGGTCCATTCCGCGCGCTCTGAGGCTGTGACGGATCCGTCATCCAACAGCTCAGACACTTTCTTCAGGTCTTCGATGACCTCGCTGAGTGAGGCATCCAGTTTGATACGCCCTGAAAGCGCATCTGAAAGCTCTGGAATCTCGTCGCTCAGGTCTGCCGTCACTGGATAAATCCCGGTTCCCACTATCTATTCTCAAATCAAGATGAGTGCGGTTGACGGAAAAGGCCAAGTGAGTCACCGTGAGTTGGGGGTGAGTTTGCGTTGACAAAAGCAAAGGAAATACCAATAGATCAACACGTTGGGCAACCGTCACCTGAACTTGTTAGGGAAGCCCTCAAACGAGTTGTATCGAGCGGTGAGTTTCAAGCTTCGCCCCGTCTCCAGCAATTTCTTACATACGTAGTCGAGGAGGCTATCGCGGGTCGAAGCGCTCAGATTCGCGGAAAGGCCATCGCAGTCGAGGTCTATGGGCGGCGCATCGATGGCACTGGTGGGCAAAACCTTGTGCGCGTAGAAGCCAGGCGACTGCGGCGTTTGCTACGTGAGTTCTACGAAGATCACTGGGACGGCACAGGTGTTCGCATTTTCATTGATCCCGGCGGGTACAAACCGCGATTTTCGCACCAACCTGCCCTTGAAGACCGCGCATCAGGTGTTTGGAGCAGCGATGGGTCCGGTAGACAGAGGCGTTCTTTGCAACTGATCTCAGCTGGACTGGGTTTCCTTGCAGTTGTCGCTGGGCTTGGCATCTGGATGAGCCCGGAAGACAGGACGGTTTTGCCAACGACTCAATCCATCGAACAAGCTGAGCGTGCGGCACTTGGTGAGCAATCTTTGACCAGGCTTCAAGCGGTTAACCTTGCGGATCAGGCCCGCGGCATGTTTTTCCCAGTCTTTGATGTAAAACGTCAGCAAATTGCACTGGGAATGTTCCAGCATGCGATGGAACTCGACCCGGCATTGTCTGACGTCTATGCCGGGTCAGCGCAGGTCCTGGCGATTCTGGCTGTGCTGTCGCCAGATGAAGTGCAAAGGGATGATCTGTTCAGCCAAGCCTCCAAGATGTCTGCAAAAGCGCTTGAATTGTCCCCTACTGATGCATGGGCAAACGGCGCAAATGCTTGGGTTCTGGCTGTCAAAGACCAGCCAAACGAGGCACTGAAGTACGCGAGAATGTCAGTCGAACTGGCGCCGAAGAATGGCCATATTCTCGACCTTGCAGGTATCACTGCCATAATGGCAAACGCCCCAGAACTTGCGGCCGAGGTCAGCAATCCGGAGAGACCCAGATCAGGATCCGGCCGGTTTGGTGCAAGAAACATCTGGGGCGTGTCGCAACTTATGCTCGGGAACCACGAAAATGTCGTCGAGGCCTTTCAAGGCGCACCAGCTGCCGGAGCGCCGGTCAGCGCCCCTTCGCTTTTGTTCCAAGCCGTTGCGCACGATCAGATGGGAAATTCAGAAGAAGCGCAACAGCTCGTTGTCGAAATGCGCAAAACGTGGCCGGAGTTTCCATCGGAGTTTCTCGCCTACAGGATTTTCCAAAACGACAGCACAACGCGGAACTTGATACTGGAAACACTCAGCAAATTTTGACAAACAGCTGATAAAAACGGTACCGCTTTGGGACTAGAAGCGAACCTTTTAACTAGCTATGGAGGTTACCTTGCAAAACAAACCCTAGTCCTCGCGCCCTGATTGGCCGATGTCAGCCTCTTGCGGACCTTCACCCCATGGTCTCCCTGCTCCGGTGCGGCCCGTTGAACCTGCCGTTCGCTGCATGCGCAAAATCAAAGGCTGCCTAAACTTACGAAATGCGGGCAGAGCGCCATTCCGCCGCGACTGCGCCAATGGCTGCTTTCGGCACAAACCGGCCCTTCACTGATTAGTCAAACCGCTGCCGCGCGACTCATCAAACCTGCCGTTCGCTGCGCGTACAAAATTTGTAATCAACTAAATTCACGTCGAACAGGATACAATGAAACTAATTGGTGGCGGCCGTGCGCCATATCTTGGCTGAAATCTTGCGTGGCAGAAGGGCCTTGAAAGACTGCCCGGGTTGCCACTCCACTTCGTGTATATCGTGAATGGCTTGTAGGTCTTCGACCGTCAGGCGATCCAATAGATTCAAACCGGTCGAAGTCCGGATCGCTTCCAGCACCGGTGCCTTGTGCACAGGCGATCGGGCGACGACATTGCCCAACTCATCTTTATGCGCATCCATTGTGGATTCGTAAAACTCATCTTCGATCATGCCGCCAAACAAGCAGCTTGTGCCCTTATGCCGGTATGCGCCAACACCGAACTCCGGGTTGAACGCTTTTTTGTCTTGCGCTTCGAGGCGAGCAATAGCGGTGTCAAACAGGTCTGCAACACTCATGTTAGTTGATACTCCTTCCATCGGGTAAGTTCGCAAAAACTACGATTATGATGATATCAACAACGACACTGCACGCCAGCAGATCGAGGCTCAGTCTATGGCAAAAAGTTCAACGAAATGAGTGCTGAAGGCAAGAAATCGGGTTCGACGCAAAAAAAGAACCGCGCATACCTGCTTTGGGGTGGCATCGCTGATTCCTTGTCCGACATTCTTGCCAGCCCGAGCATTGTGCTTCCGTTTCTATATCTTGCGCTGGGGGCACCGCAATTTCTCGCCGGGCTGCTACTTCCATGTGTCAAAGGTGCCCGGATTGTCGCTGAAGCCATGATGTCGCCTTATGTGCGCGTGGGGGATCGCTCCAAAAAAGCGATGATACTTCCCAATCTCGTCATTGCTTTAGTCCTGGCCATCTTGGCCCTGTCGGGTGCAGCCCTTTCCGATGGGGTCGTCATGGTGCTGTTTGTGTTGGTGTCCTTGATCGTGGGCAGCTGCTACGGAATCTGGGCTTTGGGCAGCAACCACATCTATGGGGCGGAACTCGAAGAAGAAGAGCGCGGGCAGATCGTCTTCACGCAACTGGCCTTCAGTTGTATTATTGCAATCGCCCTTGTGTGGGCCACACGGGCGCTGATGGTTGGAGAAACTCCGTTCGAGCGTCATCGCGTTTTGCTTTGGTTGGGTGTGCTGGCACTTTTGGTTTCGTGCTTTTGCATGTTCCGACTTGTGCTTACAAAAACTCCGGACGAGGTTAGCGATCCAGAGGTTCCAGAGGAAAAAGAGTCTTTTTTCAATCAGGTTTTGCGTGGTTGGTCCCTGGCGCTGCAATATGCGTGGTTCCGCCGCTTCCTTGTCGCGCGATTGTTCTTTTTGTCAGTCGAACTGGCCACGCCATTCTACACTATTCATGCGGCGACATTTCATCTTTCTACTCCGCACATACTGACCATCTTTGTAACGGCAACAAGCGCTGGACGCGCGCTTGGTGCCGTATTGTGGCGGCGGGTTGTGCGCAAGTCGATCCGATACACAATCGCCGGTGCGTCATTAATTGCGTGCCTTTCCGCGCTTATGGCGATCGGGTTTGACCTGTTCGGTCTGGCAAGCAATCCTTGGGTTTATGCCGCAACGATCTTTTTTCTGTCCTTTGGGATCGGAGGAGAAACTGAAGGCCGGTACTTGTACCTGCTTTCGATGTCGTCTGACAGCAATCGCCCCTATATGGTCGCGCTCTCGGACGCGGCGGCTGGTATCGGCGGGATCATTTTCGCCGCGGTGCTTGGCCTGGTGGCGCAAATCCAAAGCGTTCTTATCCCATTAACCGTGTTGGCCGTACTTAACGCTATTTCTGTCTATCTAGCCCTGTCGCTGACTGAGAAGACAGAAAAAACACCCTCATTTTAATGCGTCCGGGACGAAAGTGGAAATCTGTCATTGCCCTGATGGCGAGCTATTGCGACTGCTGCATTTTGTTCGCTGCGGCGATGATGGCGTCGGCAAGGGGGCCATAGAGCGTTCCGTGCAATCCACCCGCAACAACGACAAGTTCCGATCGGGGCAGGGCCTTATGCAGACGCCAAGGTGTCCAAAACGGAGCCGAGAGGTCGAGCCGACTGTGTATAAGTTGTATCTTCAGTTCGGCAAGTTTGTGGGCCTGTTCCAACAGCGGCACGTCAAGCCAGGCAAGATTCTGAAAGTAATGTGTGACGATCCTTGCAAAACCGAGCCGAAAGCGTGCGTCTTCATACGATGGATTGCGTTCTACCCGCGGGTCCAAGCTTACTACGGCGGCTTCCCATTTGCACCACGCAAACGCAGCAGCGGATCGCAAACCTGCATCTTCACCCACGAGAAGATCGTTGTAGCCTGCCGCAATTTCAATTCCGTTGCGGGCGTCTGGTACCAACGCGTGGAACTCTTCATGTGCTTCTGGCAAAAAGCGACGAGCGCCAAAATAAAGAAAGTCGAGATCTTCTCGCGATGTCATTGCCACCGCAGCGAGGATCAGACCGTTTACCCGCTCCAGATGCTCAAGTGCATAAGCCACCGCCAATGTGGTACCCCATGAAGCACCATAGATGCACCAATTCGCCAGCCCCAAACGGGTGCGCAGGCGCTCTAGATCGTGGATCAAGTGTTTTGTAGTATTCGCATTGAGGGCGTCCACGCTGTCGCCCGCGTGCGGTGTCGATCGCCCTGCCCCCCTTTGGTCAATTGTGACAATGTGCCAAAGTTCCGGATCGAACAACTGGACCATTTGCGGTCGCGTGCCGCCCCCGGGCCCTCCGTGCAGCAACACGATAGCTGGCGCATTTTCGTTACCGAACGTCTGCCAAAACACAGAGTGGCCATCTTCTTCGGGCAAAAACCCGGAAAGCAGAGGCGGCGAAGGATGATAAAGAGCCATAACGTTCTCATATCCCGCTTTGTAAAGCGTAGATAGATCAATGCGTGCAACCGCTCGGTTTCGACTCTGTGCGACAGAATAGGTCCAACAATCATCTTTGAGTTGGAGCCCACAAACTCCGAGTAATTTCGGATCGTGCCGCAGGGTTTCATCAGTTTCTGACAGTCATAGAGCATAAGCTTAAACAGCTCATATTCGGAAACACGCTGCCGGTGTCTCAAACCAGTCTCACCTCCGATAGATGATCTGGAACATGATCAGTGGCTGGTCACGCATCATGAAGACCGATTTCTTCCAGAGGTGTGGTATGTCATTGACCGCACCCATGCCGTGATGCCGGAAGCTTGTGAAAATGGGTGAACCGAGGCTGCAGAAGCCTATTCACCCAAACGTTCCATCAACCGAGCATAGGCTGTTTGGCCGCGCCGGAAGGTTGGCAGACGGAAGAACTCGTCCGGGGCATGTTGGTTTTCATCTTCATGCCCAAACGCAAACATAACGGCATGCAAACCTAGCTCGTCAAGTAAGGTCGACATCACAGGGATCGAGCCTCCAACCCGGGTTTTGTACGCGGGTTTGCCATAAACCTCTTCGAGGACCTGTCCCGCGATTGCGGTTGCGTTGTGTCCGACCGGTACTAGGAAAGGGTCCGCGCGACCAGGATTGCGAGATACCTGAGCCGTCACACCAGGCGGGCAGTGAGCTTCGACATGGGCTGAGATCAGGTCAAAGACTTTTTTGGGATTTTGGTTTGCGACCAGTCGGCAAGTTATCTTGGCCGAGGCCAACGCGGGCAAAACGGTCTTTGTACCTTCCCCTTGCCAACCGCTGGTCAGCCCGTTCACCTCAAGCGTTGGACGTGCCCACAGGTTTTCACGTGTGGAATATCCCGGCTCGCCCAAGGTTGCTGGCGCTCCGGTCTGGGCCAGATAGGCCGCCTCGTCCCAGGGCACCCGCGCAATTGCCGCGCGATCTTCATCGGTCAGCTCTACGACATCGTCGTAGAAGCCATCCACCGTGATCAGACCATCGGTCGATTTCATGCTGGCCAGCAACTGGGCCAGCGCCATCGCGGGGTTTGCGACACCGCCGCCATGCATACCGGAATGCAGATCAGATTTCGCGCCTCGAACCGAGATCTCAAACGAGGTGAGCCCTTTCAGACCCAGAACCAGTTGTGGCGTCTCGGTATCCCACTGGCTGCCATCGGCGGAAAAGATCATATCAGCCTGAAGCCGGTCGAGATTTGCCTCGATAAAAGGTGGAAGGTCGGGGGACCCGATCTCTTCCTGGCCTTCAAAGAAAAACCGGACATTTACAGGCAACTTCCCAGTCTCCGCCAGCAAAGCCTCGGCGGCAAGGATTGGGATTAGCATGGCACCTTTATCGTCTGTCGCCCCACGCCCGTAAATCCGATCCCCGCGGATCGTCGGCTGGAACGGAGGCGAAGACCAGAGATCAAAAGGTTCGGCCGGTTGTACGTCAAAATGGCCATAGATCAGGATTGTGGGTGCATCGGGTCCAGCATGCAGCCAATCGGCACAGACCACCGGATGGCCTGCTGTCTCCATCATCTGAACGTTTTCCATTCCCGCCGCAACCAGCCGATCAACGACCCACTGCCCGGCTTTTCGAACATCGCCTGCGTTTTCGGGTTTGGCTGAAACCGACGGTATACGAATGAAGTCACACAGCTCTTCGACAAAGCGCGATTGGTGTGTATCGAGATATTCCGTCCAGCTCATTCCATGCCCTCTCTGATGCTGGCGCTTAACTTACGATACTACACGTGGCCCGCAAGTCGGCAGAAGACAACTTGGTAAGCGTAACGACCCGAAAAGGACTTACCAGTACTAGCGGCCCAAACCGGACATTGAACTTCGCCAACAAATACTGCGACGCGGCCAGCCCAACCTGCCGTTCGCCACGAGCGTAAAACCAGAGGCCAACTGAACACCCACAACGCGACACTCAGAGGGTGTCAGATCCTACCCATCATCGGGCATGGAGCTTCATCACCCAGCCAACTGCTTCGGATATGTCATCTGCCACGAAAGAAGGTACCAGATCGTATCGCTTTTCCTCGCCAGGGCGGTACTTCCCGGTGCGGACCAGGATGGCTTTGCCGACACCCGCTTTTAGCGCTCCGGCGACGTCGTTTTCGGCGTCATCCCCTATCATGATGACTTCCGCGAGTGGTAATCCCATACTGTTTACAGCCGCCCGAAAAAACGTGGCCGATGGTTTCCCCAAGACTTGAGCCTCGACTTGGGCCGCGTATTCAAGGCCATGCACAAACGCTCCGGCATCAAGACTGAGCGCGCCGTCGGAATCGCAAAAAACCCGGTTCGCTGCCAACGCTAAGAAAGGGGCACCTTGGTCAAGAGCGCGAAACGCTGCATTTAGGTTCTCGTAGTTAAAAGACTGCGCCGCATCACCCAAAACTACAGCGGCAGGCTTTCCCTGAACCACCCCTTTAAAATCCTCTATCAGGTCTGGATGTACCAAAAGGTGAGGAGAATACCCGTTTTGATTCAACCAGTCACAAGCAGCCTGAGAAGGAGTGATGACTTCGTTCGTGTCGACTGCAAAGCCGAATTGATTCAGCCTTTCGACAATTAGCCGCTTGGGTCTGCGAGTGGTGTTTGTGAGAAAACGGATTGGGATCTCTTGCGTTCTACATCGATCCACCGCTTCCTTGGCGCCCGAGATCACTTGCGTTCCGTTGTAAAGAACACCCGATATATCAAGGAGAAGACCATTAGCCATGACACCTCAATGCTAGTGCAGGTCTTCCGCTGTGATCAAGCAGGAGACCCAAGCGGAAAAAGCTCGTTTGTAAACTGCCTCAGCTTGGATGGTACCCATACCTTGAAGCTGCCGTACAGCCTTGGCGACCCTTGCCACGGTACGAGCCGCCGAACCGAACCTTCGTTGTGTGCGTAGAAGCTGCCGCTAAGTGACAGCTTGCCCTGAAGGACCTTGCCGTTCGCCGCCTCGCTAGCCAGTGTCGCGGCTCAAGGCTTGAGGTCCTTTCCAGCACGAGTATGCTGGCCTTGAGCAATGAAAAGCGAGCTATTGTGACCGAGGAAATACAGAGTCAGCAGGCTGACGACCCGAGGTCAGTGCTATGCTTCGGAGATTCCTTGACCTGGGGGTTTGATCCGCGCGGCGGTGCTGACTTTGTCCGGTACGGATTCACTGAACGATGGACGAGGCGGCTGCAGGCGGAACTCGGTACAGCCTACTACGTGATCGAAGACGGGTTGAATGGCAGAACCACAGTCTTCGACGATCCCATGATCGGCGAAACGAGCGGTCTCGCCCAATTGCCAATAGCGCTCAAGACGCACATGCCACTCGATCTTGTTATAATCCTTCTGGGATCAAATGACGTGAAGACTCGCTTCAATGTAAATGGCGATGAAATCGCCCGTGGTCTCGGCCGCCTTCTGGAAATCGTGTCGAAATCGAATGTTGGAACCGATGGCCGGGCACCTGCAACGCTGGTTTTGGTGCCTCCTGCGATGGGTGACGTGAGCAGAACTTGGCTGGCACCGTTGTTCGATCCCGTTCAATGCCCGGCCGCGCTGAAACGGCTTCGCGACACATATCCCCCGGTCGCCGCCACGTTTGGCGCGCGGTGCTTTGATATCAATGAAGTGGTCGGTCCCGGCACCATTGATGGCGTACACTTCGACCCAAATTCGTTGCAACCGGTCGCTATTGCGCTCGCTGAAATCATCCGCGACATGCTAGGTGGATCGAGGAAATAGCCGTCTTCGAACAGCAATGAGCGAACGCTGCGAGGTGCGTTTAGAAAAGGACTGCTAAACTGAATGAGCATTTCTGGAAAAATGCCACCGAGCATCAGAGTATACCCGGCTGACGCTGCGCCGGATGAGGTAATTGATGCTTATATTTTTGAGCTAAAAGAACAGATCAATCGTACACCTGCAAATTTGAACAACATATCGAAGGATATGCTTACCGCACCGGGAAACAACCTTGTCGTGGTATTTGAGAATGGCAAAGTGCTTGGTGGCCTTTATACGAAACCCGAGAGTTGGGATGGCCTTCGAATCCGCAAATTGAACGGCTTGTTCTCAACACTAAAGGGCCAGGGATTGGCACGTCATATTATTGCCCGCGCAATGAGTCTGCCTTGGGACACAGACAAACTCGCCGCTGTTGTCCGAGTTATGCCATCGGGCGAGGTCAATGCAGCCGCAGCTCGGGCGTTTGCATTGAACGGATTCTTTCCAACTGGAATAAGGCGTTTTTCGATTTCTGACAACGCACTCGATTCACACCTTTATGCAACCGCCGAACCAGACGGTGAAACTTATCGTGCCGTGATGCTTGTCTCGCGATTAAAAGATCAGGGAACCGGCTAGTACAGTTCAAAAAACTGCCGGACCCGTAGCTGCGGCTCCGAGCCGGTGCAAATCAGTTTGTTCATCAAAACGCCTTGCCGGACAAGTGAGCCTCAAGAAGCAAAATCCAACCAACCGTAATCCCGGTCGAAACTAGCCCGATGGGCATGACATCCTTCATGAACTGGGTGAACGTCACTTCCTGCGCCCCCATGCGATCCGCCATTTGCAAGACGATGACATTGCTAGCCGCGCTGATGATGAAGACGTTCCCAGCCAGGGTCGAGATACCGGCAAGCATCATCAGATTTGGCACATCGAAAGAAGGCATCAGCTTCAGGTACATATCGACCAGTGGCACGTTTGAAAAAATCTGGCTGCCAAAAAAGCTGATACCGGCTGTCACCAGCGGTTCACTCATATGCTCGCGCTCTTCGCCCAGAATAGTCTGCAACGATCCCGAATTCAGCAGCGCACCCGTTACAATGAACATGGATACAAAGAATACCAACGTAGGCCAGTCGAGGCGGACAAAGGTTTTCAGCCGGGCACTATCAAACAAGTAGACTGGCAAACAGGCGATGGCTGCTGCGACCCCCAGTGGATACCCGAAGTCTGATCCGGTGGCTGCCAGAACACTCTCAACGGTTACAAGAACGACAAGGACAATAATGGCCAGAAGCACTGGCCATTTAACCCCGCCATTTTCCTCTACTACATCCGCCTTTTCCACGCTTGGAGTCGAAACCAACATTCGCTTGGAAAGCCAAAATGCACTGCCTCCCAAACAGATCAACGTGGGAACAATGAGCCAGTGAACAAACGTAATCATGGGGGCCGGAACTTGGCCGCTGGCCGCAATCAACAAGTTCTGCGGGTTCCCAATAGGCGTGGCCATGCTGCCGATCGTGACGGTAACGCAAAGCGCGATCAGAAAGGTTCGCTGGTCAGCTCCGGTTTGACGCGCCAACATCAGCGCAATGGGTGTGCCGATAATTGCAGCCGCGTCATTGGTCAGGACTGCGGCGATCAGCGCGAACAGAAGCATGAACGCCACGAGTGAGACGCCGGGCGTTCGCCAGCCTACCATCCAGCCCGCGATCCGGTGCGATATACCGTTTTCGTACAGGGAGCGCCCAATGGAGAAGACGGAAAACAGGTAAAGCATGACATTCCAGTCTATCGCCTTAACAGCGGATTTCGGAGATATTGCGCCCGTGATCAGCAGAGCGAATGCTCCTGCCGTCATGACATGCCATATTTTGATAGACGCAGGCAGCCATTCGCGGATGGCAATCAGAGTGAAAACGGCAATTGAGACCCCAAGACTGAAGGACAATGTGCTACTCCGGTTAAGATTGCGCGGCGTCAGGCTTGTTCTGATTGCGGCTTGCATGCGGAGCCGTTTCCGGCATCAGAGTGGCGAAAATCAATGCCCCCAGCAGCGAGACGGCTGCAAGAAAGTAAAACGCCATATCGTAACTGCTTATCTGCACGATCTCTTCCGCCGCCAGATTGCTGACTGAAGCTCCAACTCCGACGAGGGTGGCCAACGCCCCTTGTGCGATATTGAACCGCCCGGTTCCTTTAATCACATCCGAAACGATGAGCAAAAACAGAACGGCAAAGATTCCGTTTGCTACGCCGTCCAACGACTGAATGGCGACAAGCGCCACGCTATTGTCTGTCAGAGTATAGAGAAAGGCGCGGATCGGAAGAATTGAGAAAGCAACCAAAAACAGTGGCTTGCGCCCCCAATGATCTGCGGTCCGGCCACAGAGAACCGCCATTCCGACCATAATGAACTGTGCCGAGATGATGCAAGCCGAGGTGAACGCAATCCCGGCCTTGGTATCGCCTCCGCTGGCGACCTTCTGGCTCACCAAAGGTAGCATACTGGCATTTGCACAGTGAAACAGGACGATCGAAACGCCAAAAATCAGAAGACGCCTGTCACTGAAGATCGTAGCAAAGCCGCTAGGCTTTTCGGCGCCCGATCTGTCCTCTGCAACGCCACCACGGGCAGTTTCGTGGTCAATATCGTTGGGTCTGATCAGCATGGTGCAAAAAATCATGCCCACACACATCACGGTTATCAGGATAAACACCCCATTTACATAGCCTGCCAATGCTAAACCCGCAGCAATCCCCGCCGCCACCACGTTCCCTGCGTGGTTCCATGCTTGGTTCGCACTGGTTTGGCGGGTAAACGCCTGTCGCCCAACAACGCCCAGCGTCATGGCTGCAATCAGCGGACCGAGAAAAGCCAGCGCGACACCTATTGTCGCCTGCGCGCCATAGATCGCAATCGCCTCGTTAGATACAACAAGGGTCAAAGCCGCCAAACCCACAGCTGCGACACAAACAACCATCAAAGCCCGCTTGGCGCGTATCCAATCAATCAATGCTCCGGCCGGTGTCTGTGCCAGCACCGTTACAATTGATCCGAGGGCAAGTGCGAAACCGATGTTCTGGGGCGACCAGTGAAGTTGGGCCAAAAGGTAGATCGCCAAGTAGGGGCCGAACCCTGCGGTCACATCTCCGGCAAAGAAATTCATACCCAACAAAGGTCGGTTCAACCGCGCATGCGGTACCGTATCCACCGGCGTGTCAGTCAAATCGCCTTGCACAAAACAAGCGCCTCCATGTCAGCACAGCAGATAAGTTCACTTTGGTTGATTGGAAGTTTTTTTTCAACCCAGGCGCGTTTCCTGCATGGAACTTGTAGCCCATTAAGGGTGAAAGCCAGTTTGCTCCGATAGGAGCCGGCGCTAACCAGTCATTCGTGGGGGTGCTGTCAGACGAATTCGAACCAGTCTCAGGTTACCGCCAAATCCGCGAACCTATCCGGAACAAAGTTGACGCCACTCGCTTAGAGCGGCGGCGCGTGTCAGCTTGAAGGTGTCTCGGCTGGCTAGCGGTCTTTCCTGGTTGAAGTGGTTGTAGACGGAGGAATGGACGGAGGCGAATTTCTGTAGACTTCGCATGCGTCTGAAACGCTGCATCGCGCGTTCGCGTCGTCGAAACGGAAGATGCGAATTCTCAACGCGGTTGTTGAGCCACCTGCCCGTCTGTTGTTTTTCGTGCGCGCTCATTTCTCTGAGCGCAGCCTTGTAGGAAGCGAAGCGATCTGTGACGATCTCTTCGGCGCAACCGTGTCGCTTCATTAACTTCTTGAGGAATTTCAGTGCTGCCTGTTTGTTTCGGCGCTTGGTAACAACCGCTTCCTGCACTTCACCTTCGTGATCGACCGCACGCCATAGATAGTGGCGTTTGCCATTCACCTTCACAAAAACCTCGTCCACGTGCCACTTCCAATTCGAGAATGCGCGCAGCTGCTGAACACGCTTTCGTCGGATCTCAGCGGCAAACACCGGCCCGAACCTATTCCACCAATATCGGACAGTTTCATGGCTGACATCGATCCCGCGTTCATGAAGTAGGTCTTCAACATTCCGAAGCGAGAGCGGAAATCGGATGTACAACATCACCGCAAGGAGGATGATCTCAGAGCTGGTTTTGAAGTATTTGAAGGAGGCTGGTTTGGTCATTGCTAAATGCTATGCAACCACTCTGTCCCGCTCAACCAAAGTTCTTCTGACAAGACCTTCGCAAGGGCATTCATCCACTTTCCACAAAAGAACAGTCTTACAAGGATGGCAGGAACAGTGCCAAATTTGGGAACACGATCAGTAGTACGACCAACAGGATCGAGCAGAATATGAAGGGGAAGGCGGACGTGTAGATTTCGCGCATCGTTGTGCCAGGCGGTGCGACACCTTTCATCACAAACAGCAGCAACCCAAATGGTGGTGTAGTGAAGCTGATCTCGAGTGAGAGCAACATGATCAGACCGAACCAGATCGGATCAAACCCGAGTGTCTGCGCCAGTGGAAAGAAGATTGGCACGGTCAGCAACATGATCGAAATCTGCTCCATGAACATGCCAAGTAACAACAAGACAGCGAACATCACTGTCAGCATGGCCAATGGAGCAAGTTCAAACGCGATGGCCCAGTTCACCAGTCCTCGCGATGCTCCAGAAAATGCCAAAAGCTGGCTGAACGTGGCCGAGCCGAAGACGATCAAATAGGCCATCAGCGTGACCTTGAGAGCACCGATGACCGACTTTTTGATCGCCTCCCACGAAAGGCAACGAAAAATCGCAGCCAGGATCAATACGCCTAACGCGCCAAACGCTGCTGCCTCGGATGGGGTGACAAAGCCACGGATCATCAAGACGATAATCACGACCATAACACCAACCATCGGCACGACCTCAGTCATGAGCAATTTCAGGCGGTACGCCAACGACATAGGCTCGACGTCGTAGGCAGGAGCCGCCTCGGGATCCAGCCGAGTCTGGAGCCAGATTGTGCCAATGTAGAATAAGGCGAGTATCAGGCCGGGAATGACTCCGGCTATCAGCAATGCTGCGACGTCTATCTGTGCCAGCGTGGCCAGTAGAACGGCAAGCGCCGAGGGCGGGATGATGATCGCCAAGCCACCGGTTCCCAAAATTGGTCCAATGCTCATGTATGATTTATATCCGCGGCGGTTCATTTCGGGGACCATGAGCGACCCCAAAAGCGCGGTTGAGCCCATCGACGACCCAGACAACGTTGAAAACGCGGTGCCGCCAAGAACCGTCACATAGCTCAGCCGTCCCGGCAGTCGGCCAAGCAGTTTGTCTATCGCGCTGAACATGCGCCCACCCAACCCGGTGTGAAAGAATATCTCACCCATCAACAAGAACAGCGGGATTGGCATCAACGCGTATTTAGTCAATGCACCCAGCCCGTTGTTGAGGAGCTGCGTGACGCCGCGCTCCCCCCCCATAAAGACCCATGCGCCCAGAATGTTGGCTGCAAGAAAAGCCAGTGCCACGGGCATTCCGATGGCCATCAGGAACACTATCGACCCAAGCAGCAGGGCAAGCGCTTCGTACCACTCCACTATTCGTGTATCCCTGCTTCTCCGCTGTGCATCAGCTCAGGCCCGAAGACAAAGCGCGAAAATTCGATCGCCATCATTCCAAACGATAGTGGAAAGGCGATAGTCAGCATCCATCGGGGGAAATAGTAAGCTCGGGTGTCGTAGTCCCCGCGCTCGATATTCGTCTGGACTAGATCAGCCCCCTGCCACGCGAGGATCAGGCAGACCAGCACGCAGGCGGCTGCCACCGCACGGCTGACAATCCGGCGCAAACCAGTAGGCAGCGAGGCCGTCACCAGTTCGATGTGGACGTGGCCCTTTTCCCGTACCAGCCAAGGCGCGCCCAGCATGGTCATGTACAACAGCCCGTATTCTGCAGAAGTAAACAGCCAAGCAAAGGGTTGCAGCCCGGCATTTCGCATCAGAACTGACGTGATGACAGATAGCATTAGCCAAACCAGCAATAGACCAGCGATAATGGCCATGCCAAACAGCACCGCGTCATAAATCCTTTTCATCATCTCGCCTGCTCTGCCCCTAGTAGTGAAAGGCCCGTACGTCTGGGACGGGCCTGTCAGTGGTCTTAGTTCGCAGAGTCGAGATCGTAGAACAGCTCGATCAGGCGATCATAGTTGTCGGTGCCGCCGGGCTGCTCGGCCATCAGGCCCTTCATACGCTCCCATGTCTTTTCGCGGGCCGCGGCAAGGTAGTTTGCCTTTGCCTCACCTTCCAGCGTGACAATTGTCATGCCTGCAGCGTCCAGGGCCGCAAAGTCTTCATCGCGTTTGCTGCGCAGGGCTTCAACACTGTCCTTTTCGTGTTGGATCGCAACGTCTTGCAGGATCGTACGCGCCTCTTCAGACAGCGAGTTCCAGCGGTCGAGGTTCACGATGACGCCGAGATCAGTCGAGAAGAAGCATGGTTCGATGCGGTAGTTCAGGAACTCGTTCCACTTCAGGTCGATCAAGCCGATCTGAGTCCAGCCTGTCGCATCAACGACGCCACGCTGCAGGGCCGAGTAGACCTCGCCCGTGGGCAGGTCGATGACTTGCGCACCAAGGTAATTGGTGAAGAAAGCATTGTAGACGTTGTTGCCGCGCAGCTTCAAACCTTCGACTTCCAGATTGCCGTCAGCATCGAAACTGGGTTCGTTACGGGTCCAAAGGTTGTAGCAGACGCCGCTGTCGAACCAGCCGAGGTATTTCAGGCCCATTTTGTCCTGATGAATCTGGTCGATCAGTTCCGTTCCGCCATTTTCGCGGGTTTCGATCGCGGTCAGGTTCGACGCGACCATCGCATCTTTCTCGGGCAGAGCGCCACCATAGAACGAGCCCGGCGTGTAAACCATGTCAACGATCCCGTCGCGCACCGCATCGGGCTGTTGGAACATGCCAATGGCTTCCGGCCCGCCGCGCACGTCGATCTGAATGACCCCTTTGCCCGCTTCGTTTACCTTGTCGACAAAGTCCAGAAAGCTTTGGGTATAGATCAGCGTTTCGGGAAAGGCGTGAACCGCCGAGATCGTTTCTTCGGCTTTGGCCGTTCCGGCGACGATCACGGCCCCTGCCAAAAGGCCAGCCAATGCGTTCATCTTCATAGTTATTCCTCCACGTGTTTCAGGGGTATTTTCCTGGTTTCCCCTAATTTCAGGTCTCTTGACCCGTATTGCGTCGTCTTTGCGCGACGTGTCCTAATCCGGTTTGTTCGGCCAGGCCCACGGGGCGGCCTTGTTGCGGTTATCCCGATGAGCACTGATCGTCTGCGTATGTTGCTGGGTCAGGTCGATGTCGTCCCAGCCGTTGATCAGCTTCACACGCCATCCTTCGTCCAGCTCAAAGGTCGCGGTTATGTCCCCGAGGGTCAGACGGTTCTCGGTCAGATCAATCGACGCAAGGCATGGGGCATCTTTCAGGGCCTGCTGTAGTTGCAACACCTTCTCAGCGCCGACACGAGCAGGCAACAGGCCGTTGTTGATGGCGTTGTTTGCGAAGATGTCGCCGAAACTGGGTGCGATGACCGCGCGAATGCCTGCGTCGACCAGCGCATAAACTGCTGCCTCGCGCGACGAGCCGCTGCCAAAGTTATGTCCGGCAACCAGAATGCTGATCCCCTCGTGGCGGTTCAGCGGGAAATCCGCTGACAGCTGTTCATTTTCGTCCCGCCGCATGTCGTGAAGCAAATAGCGGCCGTACCCCTCACTGCGCGGGACTGACATGAAACGCGCCGGGATCAACTGATCCGTGTCGATGTTATCGAACGCCAGTGCCAGGGCCTGCCCCTGTTGAGTGCTCCACCCCGCCATCACGCCGCCCTGCCCTGCAAAAGCGGCCTTACATCCGTAATTGTGCCCGTTACGGCCGCTGCGGCGGCCATCGCCGGGGACATCAGATGCGTTCGCGCGCCCCGTCCCTGACGTCCGCGGAAATTGCGGTTGGTTGAAGATGCGCAGCGCTTGCCCTCGGCCACAACGTCGCCATTCATGCCAACGCACATAGAGCAACCTGACGCGGCCCACTCCAACCCGGCATCTTGGAATATCCTGTCCAACCCTTCGGCTTCGGCCTGCGCCTTAACCCGCGCTGAACCGGGCGCGACAAGCCCCGGCACACGCGCCTGGCGCCCAGACAACACCAAAGCAGCCTCGCGAAGATCTTCAATCCGCCCATTCGTGCAGGAGCCGATAAACACCTGATCCACCTTGATACCGTCCAAAGGCTGCCCCGGCCTCAACGCCATGTACTCCAAAGCTTCTTGTGCTGAATTTGACTTTGCTGGATCAGTGGCGTCTGGACTAGGGATGTTGGCTGTTATGGGCAGGGCTTGTTCCGGGCTGGTGCCCCACGTCACGGTTGGTGCGATGTCAGCTGCGCTCAGCTTAACCTCGCGTTCGAAAACGGCCCCCTCGTCCGTGATCAGGCCGCGCCACGCCTGTTGCGCTCTTTGCATATCCGCGCCCGAAGGCGCGTATTCGCGTCCTTCAAGATAGGCAAACGTTACCTCATCCGGCGCAACCATGCCAAACCGCGCCCCGCCTTCGATTGAGAGGTTGCACAGTGTCATGCGCCCCTCCATCGACAGATCCCGAATTGTCTGTCCTGCATACTCAATCGCGTGGCCCTGCGCACCGCCGCTGCCCAATTGCGCGATCCAGTTCAGGGAGATGTCCTTGGCAGTGACGCCAAACCCCAAACGACCTTCGACGCTTATTCGCATGGCCTTGGGTTTTCGCTGCCAGACCGTCTGCGTCGCCAAAACATGCGCAACCTCTGTTGCCCCGATCCCGAAAGCCAATGCGCCAAATGCCCCGTGAGTGGACGTGTGGCTGTCCCCGCAATTGATAAGCAGCCCGGGCAATGTCAGACCCAACTCGGGCCCGATTACGTGAACGATGCCCTGCGACGGGTCGCTGAGATCGAAAAGTCTGATGTTGTGGTCCGACGCGTTGTTTTGCAAGGTTTCGATCATCCGGGCGATCTTTGGATCGACAATCCGGTCTCGGTTTCTTGTGGGCACGTAATGATCTGCCACCGCAAACGTGAGGGCAGGTTCAGCCACGGATAAGCCGCGCTCTTTCAGCTTGGCAAAGGCATGATGCGACCCTTCATGCACCAAGTGGCGGTCAACCCAAAGCAGCGACACACCATCCTCGCGCCTCAGAACCTCGTGCGTGGCCCAGAGCTTGTCGAGCATGGTGCGCGGTTTGCTCATTTCCCGGGTTCCTCGCTACGTCCGATCGCGGGCTCCCAATGCCTGGCTGAACCGGTCCCCACGCGCGCTAAAGGCATCTCGAGCCGAAACATGTCAGAACGATAGAGGCCCGAAAGATACTCGACCCCATTTCCTTCGACATCCCGAACGATGCGCTTAAGCGACAGCAGGGCTGAGCCGACAGCAACGCCTAGTGCCTTGGCCACGTCAGGCCCCGCCAACGTTGCGGAAACGGTCTGATGCGCCTGCTCAATCTGCACGCCGCTGCGTTCCAGAAGTTTGAACAGCGGTGTCGTAGCGAGGTCGCTTTCCGAGTAGTTCTCCGCAATCAAAGCGGGCACATAGGTCGTCAGATGTGAAAATGGAACATCGTCAGTCAGGCGCACCCGCGTTGCGATCTGCACTTGATGGTCGCTCGGAAGCCCCATGGTCTTTGCCACCACCTCGGGGGCTTTGCCGTAGGAAAACGACAATAGCCGCGCTGTGGTGCTTTGTCCCATTTCGACCAGTTGCGGCATAAGCGTGTTGAAATCCATCGCCGCAGGTGCGCCGAGGGTGGATTGGCCGGATACTCGGGTGCCACTACCGGCTTGACGTTCAATCAGGCCATTTTGCGAAAGGGCGTCCAACGCCCGCCTTATGGTCACGCGTGAGACGCTAAACTTCTCGGCCAGCCGCTGCTCACCGGGCAAGGTTTCCCCTACAGAAAGCTGTCCTTCGGTGATCTGATCGTGCAGATGCAGGTAGACGCGTTGCGCCTTGGTCCCGTCCGGAAGATTGGCCGCGTTGATCTTGTTCACCCGATGATTCCCCTTTCACAGCGCTTTCAATCGTAAAACCGGAACTTGGAAAATCAAGCTTTAGTATCATTGTCGCTCTAGAATTAGTCTTATCATTATCTATTAACCTGTATTACAGATAGTACAATAACTGGAGGAACTTTTGCATGCCGATCGTCGAATTGCATGTGATCGAGGGCTATAGCGCACAAGAAAAACAAAGGCTTGGCGTCGCGCTGACCAATGCTGTGCGATTCGTGGTGCCCGCTGCGCCTGAGCTTGTGACCGTCATGATCCATGACATTTCTGACCAGAACTACTATCGCGGTGGCAAGACCAGACTGCCTGCTCGGGCCAAACAGGACCCTGAACACATCGTGCGGGCCTTTTTGTCTGAAATGGGTGACCGCGCGTTTGAAAGCGCGCGCAAAAGGCTCGGCCCTGACTTTGTTATGCAGTTTCCCGGAACCGCGCCCGTGCAAGATCTTGAGGACCTCAGGAGTTGGGCGGCAAACCGGTATCGCCGTATCGCGAAAACCTACGAGGGGTTCGACGCAATGCAAAGCGATGGCGACGCTGCGATCGTTTACTGCCGGGGAACGTTGTCCGGTGAATGGACCGATGGTTCAGCTTTCGAAGGCATTCGCTTCATTGACCGGTTCGAGATTCAGAACGATTTGATCACACGTCAGGATGTCTGGAATGACATTGCAGAAACAAGGGCGCAGGCATGAGCGAGATTGACCCAATTACCCTTTCTGTTCTTGCAGGCCGCATGGAACAGATCGCCGACGAAATGGACGCAACCCTATTTCGAGCGGCCTTTAATCCGATCATTGCTGAGGCGCATGACGCCAGCCATGGTCTGTATTCTGCAACAACGGGCGACACTCTTGTTCAGGGTAAGTCCGGGCTGCCGATCTTCGTGGGTGTGATGTCTTTTGCCGTGAAAGCGGTGATTGAAAAGGCCGCGGCTGACGGGGATCTGGAAGACGGCGACATCTATATCTTCAACGATGCACATATCGGCGGAACACATTTGTCTGATATGCGTTTGGTGCGTCCCTATTTCCGTGATGGCAAGTTGTTCTGCTATCTCGCGTCGGTTGGGCACTGGCATGACGTAGGCGGTGCGGTGCCGGGAAACTACAACCCCGCTGCGACCGAAGTTTTCCAGGAAGCCTTTGTTCTGCCGCCGGTAAAACTGGCGCGTAAAGGTGAGGTAAACCAGGACATTATCGACATTTTGCTGCGCAATACCCGCCTACCTCAATCGGCAATGGGGGATTTGAACGGGCAACTGGGTGCTCTGGATCTTGGGGTCCGTAGGATGGACGAGTTACTGGACGAATATGATGCTGAAACAGTCTCAGCCGCTCTTGAGGCGCTCAGCGATCGGGCCGAGGTGCTTATGCGATCTGAGTTGCAGGACTTGCCGGACGGTCGGTGGGAGGCCGAAGATTTTCTGGACAATGACGGTATCACAGATGATCCGCTTCGCATCAAACTGGCGCTTGAGATCAAAGGCGATCAAATGGTGCTTGATTTCACGGGTTCGTCTCCGCGATGCGCCGGGCCTGTGAACATCGCCCTGCCCACGACCGTTGCAACCGCCTATGTGGCTGTTAAACACGTTTTTCCGGCGCTGCCTGCCAACGCCGGCGTGATGCGTCCCATCGAAGTCATCGTGCCCGAAGACAGTCTATTGGCGGCCGAGTTCCCTGCCCCGACAGGTGGATACACAGAAACCATTCTGCGAATGATCGATGTTGTATTCTCTGCCTTCGCCAACGCCGCACCGGATCGGGTTGTCGCCAACGCTTATGGGACAATCAATGCGCTTTCTATCGCCGGAAAACGCTCAAACGGACAGCCATGGGTGATGTTCAGCTTTTATGGTGGGGGGCACGGCGGCTCGGTCGAGAGCGACGGGCTGAACCACGGTAACGCTCCGATCTCGACAGCGACGATCCCGCCGATGGAAATTCTTGAAGCCGCCTATCCGGTCATGTTCCGCCAGTGGGCGCTGCGACCCGACAGCGCAGGTAAAGGTGCGCATCGCGGGGGGCTTGGAGCTATCTATGAAATTGAAGTTCTTGAGGAAAACGGCGCTCAGGCGTTTCTGTTCGGCGAACGCGGCAAATTCGCACCGAAGGGTATCGCTGACGGTGGCGACGGGGCCATGAATGTTTTCACGTATGAACAAGCCGATGGGTGGAAGGTACCGCCACTGGTTTCAAAAATGAGAGGGATCGAATTGAAACAAGGACAAGCGGTTCGCCTTGAAACACCCGGCGGTGGCGGCTATGGCGCTGCGGGCCACCGCTCTCCTGCGGCGATCGCCAAAGATGTGGCTCGGGGTCTTGTGAGTGCCGAACAGGCGGATCAGGTCTACGGCACCACATGGCGGGAGGTTGCGCCATGACCGGACGTATGATCGGCGTGGATGTGGGGGGCACGTTCACGGATGTTTTTGTTCTGAACGAAGCAGACGGGAGCGCAACCGTCGCCAAGGTTCCAACCACACGCCCGGATCAATCAGGTGGATTCCTGGACGGGATCAGGCGCGAGGTCGATGATCCGTCCGAGATCTCAGTAGTGGTACACGGCACCACGGCGGGCACAAATGCTCTGCTGGAACGCAAAGGGGCCAAGACAGGAGTGATCTGTACTGCAGGTCTGCGGGACGTATTGGAGATGCGCCGAAGGGACCGACCGCGCACCTGGGGATTGCGCGGGGATTTCGAACCCGTTGTGGATCGCCGCGACCGTCTGGAGGTGCCGGAACGTACACTGGCGGATGGTACCATTCGCACACCTGTCGATCTGATTGCCGTGCGCAAAGCAGCCGAGCACTTGCGAGAGCAAGGATGCGAAGCCATCGCAATCCTGTTCGCCAATGCCTATGCCAACCCTGAAAACGAAGCTGCCGCTGTCGCCGCCGTACGCGAGATTTGGCCGAACCCGCATGTATCAGCCTCGTCAGAAATTCTACCGGAAATCCGTGAATTCGAACGGTTCTCGACTACGGCGCTTAATGCCTATCTGCAACCCGAAGTCTCAGGCTATCTGACCCGCCTGGAAAACGCTCTGCAATCCGGCGGTTTTGATGGCGAGTTCATGATCGTGCAGTCCAATGGCGGGGTAATGGGGGTCAACACCGCGTCCCGCCTTCCGGTGCGTACGGCACTGTCTGGTCCGGCGGCGGGTGTGATTGCTGCAGGTTACATTGCGCAATCTGCTGGCTTCGACAATGTGATCACGGGGGATATGGGCGGCACCAGTTTTGATGTTTCGCTGATATCACAGGGGCAGACGATGTTGTCGGCCCAGACCTCCATCGATTTTGGGATGGTTGTGCGCAGTCCAATGATCGAAATAACAACCATCGGAGCAGGCGGAGGGTCAATCGCCTGGGTCGATAAGGGTGGATTCTTAAATATCGGCCCTGAAAGCGCAGGATCAAATCCCGGTCCTGTTGCCTACGGTTCGGGAAATGATCGCCCCACGGTTACGGATGCCAATGTCGTGTTGGGTCGCATCGATCCGGACAACCCAATCGGAGGCAAACTGGAAAGGCTGGATGTGGAGGCCGCTGGTAAAGCGATCGATATCCACGTCGGCGAACCGCTAGGTTTGTCCAGGCTTGAGGCCGCCGAGGCTATCCTGCGCGTCGCCAATTCCCGTATGGCCGGAGCCATCCGTCTTGTAAGTATCGAGCGCGGCTTCGACCCCAAACGATTTGCCTTTATGCCGTTCGGCGGTGGCGGAGCTTTGCACGCAGGGGCAATGCTGGCTGAAGTGGGGATCGCCCGCGCAATCGTTCCGCGTTTTCCCGGTGTCACCTCGGCACTAGGCTGTGTGATCGCCGACATGCGGCAAGATTTTGTACAGACGATCAACACTCTGGTCACGCAGTTGGACAAGGCTGCTTTAGGCACATTCATGCAAGAGCACGCGGACCAAGGTATGGCGCTTCTTGACGCATCGCGGACCACATTCGACAAGCGTGAGATCTCATTCGAGCTGGACATGGCCTATGTGGGTCAAACGCATACCGTGCCGGTGCCGCTGACTGTTACGATGACAGATGGCAAGGTTACACCACCAAGCAAAGCCGACATCGAAGAGGCCTTCGATACGGCCTATCAAGCCACCTATGGAAGACTGCTGAAAAACGGCGTGCAGCGCATATTGAATCTACGTAGCTCTGTAACGGGCAAGCGACCGAAATTCGATCTTTCTTCCCTTGCGCCCACAACAGAAGGCAGTGCTACGCCCTCGTCGACACGGAAAGTTCACTTCGGAGATGCTTGGCATGACACAACCATCTATGATCGCTTGTCGCTTCCGGTTGGCACGTTTGTCAAAGGTCCAGCCATTCTGACGCAATCGGACACGACCGTCCTGATCGAACCGGATTTTCAAGGGCGCGTGGACTCCTTTGGCAACACGATTATCGAACCACGGGAGGAGGACTGAATGAGCGAACCAGAAACCTGGGACCCGCGCAAGACGGCGCTGCTGACTATCGATCTTCAGAACGACTTTATTCATCCTGAGGGAGCCTATGGCCGGGCTGGCCAGTCGGCGCAAGAAATCGCGGCTCTTCCCGAACGCATCGCGCCTTTGGCGCGAATGTTGCAAGCCGCGGGCGGACGCTATTTTTCGGCGCAGTTCACACTTGTACCCGACCGCAACGGCGAGCCATTGATTGCGCCACACCTGAAGAAATTGCGCCCGTTCCTGACCATGGGCGACTTTGCGCCGGGCGGGTTTGGTCACAGTTTGGTCGATACGTTGCAGCCCTGCGATTTCGTCATCGAAAAGGTTGCCTACTCGGCCTTCTATCAGACTCGGCTGGAATATCTGATGCGCGCTTTGGGTATCGAGAACCTTGTCGTTGGGGGCATCGTGACGAATGGTGGCGTTGCCTCAACTCTGCGCGATGCGCATTTGCGGGATATCGTCACCGTTATGCTGACAGACGGATGTGCCGCCTTTCGGCAAGAGGTTCATGACGCAACACTCGTGTCACTGGGCACTGTCACGCATCAGCGAAATTGCGATCAAATGTTGACCTGGCTGGAGGGAGCCAAATGAGCCTTAAATCCCGACTAGAAAGTAAAGAAATTCTCGTCGCACCGGGCGTGTATGACGGCCTAACGGCTTCGCTGGCTGAAAAAGCTGGCTTCGAGGCGCTGTATCTGAGCGGCGCGGCTGTCGCCTACACCCGACTTGGCCGTCCCGACATCGGGCTATCCACGGCGTCCGAGATGGCGGACACGATGACGCTGATTGCCGATCGGGTCTCGTTACCCGTAGTTATCGACGCCGATACCGGCTTTGGAAACGCATTGAACGCTCAGCGTACCATGCGGCTATATGAGCGTGCTGGTGCATCCGCACTGCAAGTTGAAGATCAGACCTTTCCTAAGCGCTGCGGTCATCTGTCGGACAAATCCCTTATCGCGACGCAGGAAATGGCTGGAAAGATAGCAGCGATGGCCGACGCGCGTGCCAGAAGTGACACGCTGATTATTGCCCGCACGGACGCCATCGCCGTTGAAGGGTTCAACGCAGCTGTCGAGCGCGCTGAAACTTATCTTGAGGCTGGTGCGGACGTACTTTTCCTCGAAGCACCTCAAAGTCGCGAACAGCTGACGTCCATCGCTGACCGGTTTGCCCCGCGCGTTCCCCTGTTGGCGAATATGGTCGAAGGCGGCGCGACCCCGATCCTTGGCGCTGACGATCTGGAGACACAGGGTTATTCCATCGTCATTTTCCCCGGCGGGATTGTCCGGGCTTTGGCCAAAACCGCTCAGGTCTACTATCAGAGCCTGGCAGAGAATGGCTCTAACAAGCCCTTCGCACAGAACATGTTCGATTTCGGCGGTCTGAACGAAGTCATCGGAACCGCCGAGATGCTCGATGCCGGGGCCCGCTATGATGACGCCCAAGGTTGAGAGTGTTGCACCTGATCGGTTCGATCTTAAGACCGGTACCCTGATCATCGGCGCAGGGGCTTGCGGTTTGGTCGCGGCCCTGTCGGCTTCGGAGGCGGGACAGGACGTGCTGGTGATCGAAGCCGACCCTGTTCCGAGCGGTTCAACCGCGTTATCCGCGGGGTTGATCCCCGCTGCTGGCACAAAAAATCAACGGACCGCGGGGATCATGGACGATGCAGTTCTCTTTGCCAGCGACATTCAGTCGAAGGCCCACGGCGAGAACGATCAAGCTCTGGTCGATTTGTTGACTAGCAATGCCGCGGAAGTCATCGACTGGTTGTCTGAACGCCACGCCCTGCCCTTCTCGGTTGTCACGGATTTCGACTACCCCGGTCATTCGCGCCGTCGGATGCACGGGCTGCCGACGCGCTCGGGACAAGAGTTGATCGACGCGCTTCGCAGCGCCTGCGAGCGAGAAGGTTTGGACATCATCTGCAATCGCCGCGCGACAACGCTGTATCGGGATCAGGACCAGATTTCAGGTGTTGCCGTAACAGGCCCGGACGCAACAGTCGAAACCATTGCTTGCGACCGGCTTATCCTTGCCTGCAACGGTTTTGGTGGCAACCCCGCCCTCGTTTCCGAGCATATGCCGCAAATCGAAGATGCATTGTGGTTCGGGCATAGCGGTAACCGAGGCGAGGCTGTCCTGTGGGCAGAGGGGCTGGGTGCCGGGCTGCAAAACCTGGGGGCATACCAAGGCCATGGTAATGTCGCGCACCCAAATGCAATCCTGATAACCTGGGCGGTGATTACCGAAGGCGGCATACAGGTGAACCGCGACGGTCATCGTTTCTGGGACGAGTCACAAGGCTATTCTGAGGCCGCCCGCGCGGTGCTGGCGCAGCCCGACGGAGAAGCCTTCGCCATCTTTGACGGCCGCATTGCTGCCGTTGCGCGCCAGTTCGAGGATTTCAAGCGCGCGGAAGAGACAGGTGCGATCCGATCCGCCGATACAATCGAACACCTATCGAAGGCACTAGGCCTACCATCATTGGCTTTGGAGCAAACAATACGAGAAATCCCCATCGGCGGCACGGATCAATTCGGCAGGTCGTTCAACCCGCCACCTTTGGCGCCGTCCTACATGGGCGTCCGCGTCACAGGGGCCCTGTTTCATACCCAAGGCGGTTTGCGCGTCGACTCCTTTGGGCGCGTCCTCAAGGAGGACGGTACTGCTTTCACCAACCTCTATGCAGGCGGCGGCGCCGCTGTTGGTGTGTCGGGCAAAGGGGACAGCGGGTATCTTTCCGGAAATGGCTTGCTGAGTGCCGTTGTGTTGGGCCGTATAGCTGGGTTGAGTGCGTGACGTCAAATTTGTGCACTCTAACTATCGGAACCGGTGTTGTCGTTCTGCCTGGGAGCTACACTTTCGAAGGCGATTTGATGGTGTTCGGAAGGGTAATGTCAGAGGAATCACATTCTGCCGTCCTTCTTGGCACTCTCTTCGATCGAGAGCACGCAAGAAACTAATCTGTAAAGAAAAAGACTTTGCAGAGCGGCGCGAAACAAAAGAACAGGCAACTGAAACGGTATCAGATCAATTTAATCTGACAAGACCCCGCCTTGTACTTGCACCGTAAACCAACACACAGAGCCATGATGATGGCACCCTGTCTGACGATGAATTTCGTTGGCTTACAACGCGAGCCAAAGGCGGCTTCGGCCAGTTGAAAACCTGCGCGATTGCAACAGAAGAACGCGGTCGTGGTTACCCAGGCCAACTCGGCGCAAGGGATGATATACATCTCCACGGGCTCTCTCGCTTGTCGGAGGGCATCAAAGCCCACGGAGCGGTGGCCTGTGCGCAGATCGCGCATTCTGGCCCTCGATCATTGCGGGATCGTGTGGGCGTTGTTGCCGATAGTGAAAACGCTATGGAACCTTTGAACAGCGATGCAGTTCGGACGACAATTAAGCATTTCGTCGATGCAGCAAAGCGATCAGAGAAAGCTGGTTTCGATGGTGTCGAGGTTCATGCGGCGCATGGCTTCCTGCCAGCTCAATTCTTGTCGCCAAAAATCAATAAAAGGACTGACGAATGGGGCGGTTCGTTTCCAAATAGAACACGCTTTATTCGTGAAGTCTTGGAAAGGATCAGAGCAGAATCACAGCCGGAATTCCAACTTGGCCTGCGCCTGTCACCCGAGCGTTTCGGTCTGCGTCTGGCGGAAATCCTGGAATTTGCGCAGGAGGTTATGACGAGCGGGCTTATCGACTGGCTCGATATGTCATTGTGGGATGTTTTTAAAACACCGGAAGAAGAGGCCTTTGCACAGAAGCCGCTGATGAAATGGTTCACTGAATTGGATCGGGGGTACTGCAAACTGGGTGTCGCGGGTAACATTCTCGACCGGGCCGCGGCGGAATGCGCGCTCAATATGGGCGCCGACTACGTGGACATTGGAAAGGCGGCAATCCTGGCGCATGACTTCCCACGGAAGATCCTTGAAACACCCGACTACACCCTACCAGCAAGACCTGTGAGCGAAGAATTCCTAACAGATCAGGGGCTCGGCTCAGCATTCGTCAATTATATGCGCAGCTTTGGGGATTTCGTCGACTAGCTTACAACCTGTTCTGTAGCGCTTTGTGCCGAGGTCATCTGATGCAGACATTCGTGCATCCCGCAGCATTTGGCAATTTGGGCGCATTCCGAACCTCGATGCCGTTGCAGCACAGGCCCCTGCCCCGCAGTCACCTGATCGCGCAGACGGCGCAAAGCCGACCTCCAACCGTAAAATGCGACGCCGCGTTGCGGCGCGTCAGAGCCGCCGTTCGCTGCAAGCGCAAAGCCTTCAGATTCGCCAACTGACACATCGCGGACGAAACGGCCATAGCCCGTTACGCTAATTAGGTCTGCTGTGCCTTTAGTCCAGGCGCAGTTTTAGCAATGCGTAAGCCAGCAAAAAAGCACAACTGAGCCCCGCCAGTAGGAATGTTGAACGCAAGGCGAGTTCACGGCCAAGCTCAATTTCCAGAACAGATACAGCGACCCCGCCAGCCAAAGCCCCTAAAGGCATGGAACCCCAACCGAAAAAACGGTAGATGCTGTTGACCCGGCCAAGCAATTCAGATGGGATACGCCGTTGTCTCCAAGACACGGTAATCACATTCCAGAGCATCGCGCCTGCCAAAACAAAGAACAACGCAATGCTCATCGTGACAACTGATTGGCTTAATCCAACCACCGCATAGCCAAGACTCCAGGCTGCAATTGATAGATACAAGCAGGCCTGAGCTCCAAGCAATGAGATAAATCTAGCTGCAAGTAAACTACCAGTTATCGCGCCAGCGGCTTCTACAGACAGCACCCAGCCGTATTGGAACGACGAAAGCGCCAAGACTTCCTGCGCAAAGAGAACCTGAACCGTGATTGTTGCGGTCGCAATGAAATTGGCAATTCCCAAGACAATCGCCAGTCGAAGCAATAGCGGATCACGTCGCATGTACGTGATCCCTTCGATCAGTGCTGTACGAAAGCTAGCGCTGACCCTTGGTTTGGGTCTGAGCGAAATCATCCAGACGAGGCCTGCCGCCAATACGAGCAGCGCAGCGTCAATGCCAAAAGGAATAGCAATTCCAGCGGCAATCAAGAATCCCGCCAACGGAGGGCCAATAAACTGACCGGTGAGTTGCTCACTGCTCCAAAGTTGACCGTTCGCACTTTCGAGGTCTTGTGAGTCCACGATGGATGGGAGCATGGTTTGGGCGGCATTGTCCCGTAAGACCTCTGCCGATCCCAGCAAGAAGGCAAGACCTGCAAGCACCCAGACAGTCCCTTGCGCTTGTTGGTTCATTGCCAACATCATGATTGCCAGAATGATGGCCGCCCGCAACAAGTCGGTACGCGCTATGAGCTTGCGATGATCCGCATTATCAACAATGACTCCGGCCGGAATTGAAAACAGCAACCACGGTAGCCGCCCTGCAGCCGCGACAGCAGCAATGGTTATCGGGTTTTGCGTCATCAATGTCGCGAGCCAAGGCAGCGCAAGAATAACCAGCCCGTCGCCCAAGTTGGTCAGTGTTCCTGCGCTAAAAAGCAGGCGAAAGTTACGGTTTCTGGCGAGCAAATATGCGGCCACTGTTGGGACTCCAGACATGCGGGAAGAACTCTTGCCCAGGGAAGATACGAGCGCAAGTTTGTTATGCAAATTAAACCTGATAGCTGTCATTCGTGTTCCGTGCAGTATCCGGAACCAAGGGCTCACAGCCGCCAGAGAGGCAAACGCAGCATTCGATCAATAGGTCCAACTGTTTCAGATGGAGACGGCCCTTTCCGGACTTTGCCGATGTAACCAGATGCGGCGGCGCGGCGTCACCGTTGCAGCAATTCGTAATTCACGCGGCAGCCGCGATGTCCATCGCCGAATTGGGCAAACCGCGTGAATGTCGCAAATGACTGGTCGAAGCTCTCACCAAGTCGTTAACATTAGCGGAGTTACGTCATTGATCAGACCAACATGACACCCTTAGCGCCATCATCTTTCGACACAAATGCCCACAAGTACGGCGTGCTCTTCGTCTTTGCGGCAGGGGTTCTGTGGTCAACAGTCGGTCTTGGAATTCGCCTGATCGAAGACGCAACAGTCTGGCAGATACTGCTCTACCGGTCGATTAGCATGTCGCTGTTCTTGTATGTGTTCATCAGGGTGCGGTCCGGCGAAAGCCCCTTTGTTCAAATCCGCCTCATCGGCACCCCGGTCATAACAGCGGGACTTTCATTGGTTGCAGCCTATTCCGGTGGGATCTACGCGATCCAGAATACTTCGGTTGCGAATGCCATGCTTCTATTTGCGACAGCGCCTTTCATGGCTGCCGCACTCGGATGGGTCGTTTTGCAGGAGCCTGTTCGCATCGTAACGTGGGTGGCGAGCGCGGTGGCGATCGTAGGAATTGGGATCATGTTTGCCGACAAATCCGGCAGTGTGGCTCTGAAGGGCAGCCTTGCCGCGCTCGGGTCGGCCCTCGGCTTCGCGGTCTTCACCGTGTCCCTGCGTTGGGGCCGCACAGGGGAAATGCTACCCGCAGTCTTCCTGTCGGGCCTATTCGCGATCGTCATTACTTTGGCGATATGCCTTAGCCTTGGGCTCTCCATCGTATTGAGCCCCAATGACGGCGGCATCGCGATGGGCATGGGTGTGTTCCAAGTTGGCGCAGGTTTGATCCTATATACGCTGGGCTCCCGTAGCCTCCCGGCAGCAGAGCTCGCATTGCTATCTCTGGCCGAAGTCCTACTCGGCCCGCTCTGGGTCTGGCTGTTTCTTGGGGAAACTGCGAGCCTGTACACGTTGATCGGCGGTACTGTTCTGCTAGCTGCCATCGCCGGAAACGCGCTGTCGGCAAAGCGACGAGAGCCTCCGCCTGTCACTGCTCCTTAGAACCGAACCTTCACAAGCAATTTCACGTTCAATTGAATGGTCGTTGTCGCACCTGCCTGCTGGCTGCGCCACAAGACAGCAGCAGGAGAGTCCATGCAAGTTTCAGCTATTATTGTCCTATTCGGTGCCGTCATTCTGGCAAGTCTCTGGGTCTCGCCCCGACGTGCCTCGGTTTCGGGCTTCTTTGGTGGGACAAACACCGAAGGAGCCGCGCCGGGCTTGTGGACGTTGGTGCTGAGCCAGGTCACAACTTGGATTTTTGCCCGATCGCTTATGAATTCTGCCATTCTGGGCTATTTCTATGGCATTGCAGGGGTGCTGGCCTATGCCGCCTATTACGGCTCATTCCTGACCGGCGGCTTTGTGGTGCAACGGTTGCGCGCGCGTGGTGCGCGGTCGGTTCAGGACTGGCTGCGGGACAGTTTCGGGGCCATGGGAACGGGCTGCTACAACCTCGTGATAGTCCTCAGGCTCTTGTCTGAGGTCTTTGCCAATCTGATCGTAGTTGGTCTGATCTTTAGCGCAGTCTCGCCTGGCAGCGCCAATATCGGCACGTATTCGATCCTTGTGGTGGGCTTGTTGGCGCTGGCATATGCCGCCTGGGGCGGGCTGCGCGCGGCGTTGCGGACGGATGTTCTGCAGATGGCAGTTTTTCTTGTGGTCTTTGCGGTTGCCTTTGTTGCACTGGTGCTCAGCCCTGGTTTTGATCTGGGTGCGGTTCTGACCGCCAAGGGCACGTCCGGGCCGCATAATGGCTGGGTGTTGCTGGTCGTCGCCTTCCTGCAGGTGTTTTCCTATCCCGTGCATGACCCGGTCATGATGGATCGCGGGTTCCTCGCGGACCGCGACACAACCCGAAAAAGCTTCTTGCGCGCATTTTGGATTTCCTCGCTTTGCATTGTGGCCTTTGGATTCTTTGGCATTCAGGCAGCGCTGGATGGTGCGGCTTATGAGGACGAGTTGATCGGCACCTGGGCGCAATCCCTGCCGGGCTGGGTCTTTGTGGCGCTGTTGGTTTCGCTGCTGGTATCGGCGCTCTCGACACTAGATTCCGCTCTATCTTCGGCTGCCCGGTTGGTGGTCGAGGAACTACGCCTGGCCCCCCGCAGCCTAACCGGCGGGCGCATTGCCATGGCCATGTTCGCAGTCGCGGGTGCGGCGCTGACGCTCTGGGGCAACCAGACACTGTTCGATGCCGTCGCGGTCTCGGGCACCGCCTCGATGTTCTTGACACCGATCCTGCTGGCCGGGCTTGTTGGTGGTCGACAGGTGGCGCTCTGGGCGTATCTTGTCAGCTTTGCGGTCGCCATGCTTGGCGCGATGGCTTACCTGTTCCGGGGGCAGGCCTTTGTGGCGCAGATCCTCTTCGATGGGCACAAATACGAGCAGCTTTTGCAGATTTGTGTCTGCGTGCTGGTCGCGGGATGCGCCGCCGTCTGGATCGGGTCGCAGCGCGCAGCCGGCAGGGTTGCGGGCGAATAGCTGACCCGCGCGAGGGCTTGAACACGGCCCAAACCGGTCACTCGCTTTGCACCTCAATTGCTGCAGTCGCAGCCCGCATTTCGGACATTCGCTGCGTTCGCGAGACCGCGCAATTTCCAAAGCGAAACTCGCGGGACTTTGCTGCCGTTGGTCAATAGCATTCAAAAAGCTGCTCTCGGCACCTAAGCGGAACTTCGGCAATTCTACCGAGCCTAAGAAAACGACCGACGTTTGAGCCAGAAATGTTTCAGTTACAGGTCTCCCTTTGCCCCCCGTCATCTTGCCCCCCGTCATCGACGATGGCCCAGCCCCGCCTGAGCGGCAAAAGACGCTGGACGACGAGGTAACAGCCCACACGCTGGACTTCATCGACCGCGCAGTCGATGGCGATATGCCTTTCTTTGTCTGGATGGCACCGGCGCGGGCGCATGTCTGGACCCATCTGAGCCCGGAATACGAAGCCATGCTGGGCGAAGGGCGCGGTTTGCAGGATGTCGTGATGAAAGAACTGGACGACAACGTGGGCAAAGTCATGGCCCGGCTTGACGAACTGGGCGTCTCGGACAACACGATTGTCGTCTTTACATCTGACAACGGCCCCGAAACCATGACCTGGCCCGATGGTGGAACAACCCCGTTCCATGGCGAGAAAGGCACAACCTGGGAAGGTGGCTTCCGTGTCCCCGCCATCATTCGCTGGCCCGGAAAAGTCCCGGCCGGAACCGTGAGTAACGGTATTTTTGCCGGTCTTGACTGGATGCCCACCCTTGTTGCCGCCGGAGGACTCGAGGATCTGACCGGATCATTGCTGGAGGGTTACGAGGGCTATCAGGTGCATTTGGATGGGTACAACCAACTGCCTTTCCTGACTGGCGAGGGCGAGAGCAACCGGGATGAGATCATCTAATACGAAGGCCCCGACCTGCAAGCTATCCGCCATGGGGACTGGAAAGCACATTTCACGATCCAAACCGAAGGGTGGGCTGGCCCCAAGGAGGAACTGAACGTCCCCCTCCTGTTCAATCTACGTCGCGATCCCTACGAAAAAGCGGCCGAAGAGTCGGGTATGTATACACGGTGGATGGGCAACAAGATGTGGGCATTTGGTCCTGCTGCCAAGATCGTCCAAAACCACCTGTCTACGTTCAAAAACTATCCTCCACGGGGTTCGGACGTAACCAACCAAAGCTATGTTGAAGAACAGATTTCGACCGAAGGCGGGGTGGCACAATAGAAATCAACTCACGGGAGGCACCAATCCTTGCCTACCGATTCTTACAAGTGCTTGCGGGAATCACCTGCTGACGAAGATCCGCTTATGCACCATATTGTTATTTTGGCCCACCGCAGCATCGGGCAAAGTGGGCTCTTCAGTCTTATTCGCCGTTAACCAAGCCAAACCATCCGTGGACCAATGGCCAGGTTGAGCGCATGAACCGCACGATCAAGGACGCAACCGTCAAACGATACCACTATGAAAGCCACGATCAGCTTCGCACACATCTGGTCGACTTCCGTGATGCGTACAACTTCGCTCGTCGCCTCAAGACGCTCTCTGGTCTCACGCCCTACGAATACATCTGCAAAATCTGGACATCAGAACCAGATCGATTCATCCTAAGTCCCATCCACCAGATGCCGGGACTGAACACCTAACCCTTTGGTTGCCAACCGGCTTGTTCCATAGCTTCTCCGAGGTCTTCCCCATATTCCGGTTCTACGAACAATCTTTGAAATAGCAGATCTACGCGACTCTCGGGCCAATCGCGCGAGAGCTTACCCACGAGGGCCTGTGCCGCAATTTCGTTGCCCAGCATTTGATGAGCTGCCATCAGATAAGCAAGGGACACAGGGCCGACGGGGCCGCCTTTTTCGGTCACCTTCTCAAAGGCGGATATAGCGCCTTCGAAATCCTTCAGATGGAATTTCGCAGCGCCCATCGCGTTCTGAAACACATAACCTCGATCCAGATCTATTTTTGATAGTGCCTCTTCGCTGATCGCCACAACTTGTTCAAACGAACACGAATAGAGCAGGATTAGCGACACGAACTCCAACACATGGACGTCGTTTGGTGCCAAACGCTGTGCCCTGTTCGCAAGTTCGATAGCTTGTGGCCAATTTCCTTTCACAAATTCAACCCAGGCTTTTGCAGATTGGCTCCACCCCGTTTCGGGTGCCAATTCAATCGCCCTGCTGGCCTCTGCGTCCGCGTAGCGCAGCATGTCCCCGGACGGGTCAGCGTCCGGTGTCACCAGCGCTATCATCGCTGCAACCTGCGCGGCCCCTGCATGACCTCCGAAATAGCTGTCGTCGTTTTCGATTGCACCCTTGAATATGGTCAAAGCTGCGTCCAGGCGCGAGGGCTCCAGGGCTGGAAAGATCAAGTCGCGGCCCGAGTGGGCCAGGTTCACGGCCTGAAGTCGCATGGGGGATGCATCAAATATGGCGTTGCGCTCATCTAGGCTTAGGCCATCAACCGACAAGCTGGCCGGAGTTTCACGCTTTATCGATATCAATGTGATGGCCGCAGCGCCGCAGAGGAGAACGAAAACTCCTGCAATCCCAATGACCGGGCGAGGCCAGACGCCCGGCTTGGTTTTTGGTTCAGGCTGCTCAGGCGACCTGAATGATATCTCCGGCGCATAACCTCCCTTTGGCAGATTGAAAACAGTGCCTTCGTCGCGCCCATCTTTGGCATAGTATTCACCCAGCTTGCGACGTAGACGACCAGCGTCCACCCGCACCACGTTTTCACGACGTTCCATCTCGGACAAAGTTCCGCCGTAGACATCCATGGCGATGGTTTTGGCGCGGATGTCATCGGCCCTGCCGTTGAGCGTTTCCTCAACCACATAGACAAGAAAGTCCTGCAATCGCTGTGACCCCGCGAAAGTCGAAGACTTGACAAGCCGCTGAAGGGCAGCCCGCACATCGTTGGCGGCGGGATCGCTGCCCTCATTCAAATGGGGTGATCTGCTTTTGGATAATTCCATATTTTCCGCAAGTTACGTCGATGATTATACCGTATTATGCCCGGGTAAACCTTTTGTGAGAAGTGAATTCGATGAACAATTCGGGGAATCTGTTGATCCATCGAACGAGCTGTCGAATTTGGAAGGCTACAGTCTTGATACCCTGTTTCCTGAGCATCAAGCCGCGATTGCGGACCTACGACGGGCGGACACGGTATTCGATGAGATCTGCCGGGACTATCAGCTTCTCAGCGACGAGTATCTCACCATGAACTCTGCTCCGGGAAGCCAATCATACCAGTTTGCCTGCGACGTTCGCGAAACCCTTGATGGTCTTCGGGATGAAATCGCCCATTCGTTGCGACGCGCAGGAGAGATGTAGTTCAAAGATGGGGAAGGGATACCAATGAAATCAATTTTGAAAACCGCCTCGGCCATGGTGCTGATGGCAGGCGCGAGCTATGCTCAGGACGCGCCTATCATTCATGATGGAGAATTCGAGTTTCTCCGCGCGCAGTTTGGCGAGCAATGGGACGCTCAGGATACGGAAATCGAAGCGAAGCTTACAGAGATCCGTGATGCCAATGGCGGCAAGCCACCCAATATCCTCTATATCCTGATCGACGACGTGAGCTTCGGTCAGATGGGCAACCGCACGATGAACTACGTCACAGGTTTCGATACGCCCAACATCAACGACTTTGCCACGGAAGGCTTGTCTTTGATGAGAATGTACACTGAGCCGTCCTGCACACCGACACGAACAGCGATGCTCACCGGTCGTCATCCCGTGCGCGCGGGTGTCGAAGAGGTCAAGGTTGCGCTGGTTGGCGAAGGTCTTGCGTCTGAGGAGGTCACGATTGCCGAAATCCTGAAGGAAGAAGGGTACAACACTGCACATGTCGGCAAATGGCATCAGGGCGATATTGAACAATCCTACCCTCATAATCAGGGGTTTGATTGGGCCGCCTTTCCCTTGCATCAGCAGGTTCAGCTTAGTCTCATGACACGGGATGCGATGGTTGCCAACAACATGCTTGGATACCATGCGTCGGGCCAATCCAACCAATTTCAGTTGGATGAGCGGTTCAAACCCTATGGCCTGGTAACGGGTGTTGAAGGGGAAGCGGGCGGCCTTGCGCGCGAAGTCGACATAGCGCCGGGCGAGGAATGGACACAGGCGAAATACGAAGAAATGAACCTACGCTATCAGCGTCAGGCATTGGAACAGCTGGAGCAGCTGGCCTCGCAGGACGCCCCGTTCTTCATGCAATACTGGCCGCTTTATCCGCTGAACTTTGCCTACCCCGATGAGGCCGTTTCCCGCAACGGGGGGTTCCATGCCGACAAATTGCAGGTTCTGGACGGCTGGATTGGTGAGGTTCTGGCCAAGCTTGATGAGACCGGCAAGGCAGACAGCACCGTCGTCATGATCATGGCTGACAATGGCTTGATGTATCACTACGAGGGGACATCTGGCCTGAACCAGCTGATTTATCGCGGCGGCAAGACCCAGCACCTGGAAGGCGGCGTGCGTACGGATGCCTTTGTCCGGTGGCCCGGAGTAATCGAGCCAGGAAGCGCGGCAGGCGATATCGTGCATGTCTCAGATCTGTTCACCACCTTTGCACGGATCGCAGGCGCGACTGACCGTATTCCGCGCGACCGGGTGATCGACGGGATTGACCAGACAGCACTGCTGCTCGAAGGCGAAGGCAATTCGCGCCGTGACTACGTTTATGTGTACGAAGGGCCGGTCTTGCGCTCTGTAGTCAAGCAGGAGTTCAAAATGCACCTGCCTGCGCCCGGCCAGCCCGGCGCGGCGGCTCCAGTGTTCAATGTCTACCGCGATCCACGTGAAGAACATCCCCTTGTCGGGTATTCGCTGTGGTCCGGAGCGTCCTTCCAGGACATGGTCAAGCGCCACCAGAAAACCATTGCCAAACACCCGCATCTGCCACTTGGAAAGGGTGTTCCGTATGAAGGGATCGAAAACCTCCGCCCGGAAAGCGAACTGACCAGAGAAGTCTTTTCCAGCTGGCAATAACAAATCTGGGACGGTGGTGGCAAAGCCACCGTCTCATCAATCGCACGAAGTCTTTTCAGGTACACGATGGCCCGCCACTTCACTATCCAATCAATCCTGACGTCCGTGTTGCTGATGGCGGGGTTCGCTGCCGGAGCAGAGGAAAACGCGTCAAACCCCTTGGCTGCGGTCAACAATACGGACATTCGCTACCAGTACTTTGATCTAGAAGGCGGGGTAGACCGTCAGGATGCGTTCATCGATGGCGCATATATGTTGCGCCCTGATCTGAAGCTAAAGTACGAACTCCACTACAATTCGACAAACGCGACTGGCCAGCGGTTCAACGGGTTTGAAAAAACCAGCTTCAAACTGATCTATTTTCCGTCGCAGAAGCCTTTGAATAGCACTTGGACCGTCAAATCCGCGCTCGGGCTGGAATGGATCCTGGACTTAGGCGACCCCGATGAAGGCGTCGGTACCGGGTCCGATCAGATCGCCCCGTTCGGCGGTTTCGCCTTTGCAAACACTAACACCGGGCTGACGTTGATCCCTCTGGTTCAACATTTCGCGTCCTACAATGGCCCGACCGATGTCAGCCAAACCGCTATGCGCCTGATTGCGCTTCAACCGTTTGGCGAGGGGTATTGGGCCAAAGCGGATATCAAAGCGCCCTATGATTGGGAAAACGATGCCTGGCCCGCGACTGCCGAGCTTCAGATCGGCAAAAATCTCAGCCCCGGTATCGCCCTCTACGCAGATGTGCTGATCGGGATTGGTGCTGATCGGCCCTATGACCAAGGAGCCGGGATCGGCCTCAGATTCAACTACTAGGTCTTTTTAACTAAAGGAAACCGCCATGCCCCACCCCTCATCTCTCAGCGCCATGGCGCTTGCGACAAGCCTTCTAACGCTGCCTTTGATTGCATCTGCTCAATCGCTGCCCACGCCGGATCAGGACGAAACCGGCTGGCGTCATGGTGTTGCGTTCTATCTGTTCACACCCTTGCGAACCACAGGCACATCCACCGTGGCCGGACAATCCGCCGACCTGGATCTGGACCTTGGTGACGTACTGGATGTGCTCGATTTCGCGGCGGCAGGTCGATATGAAGCATGGCGAGGGGATTTTGGCATAATTCTCGATGCCAATTACGTCGGGATAGAACAAGATACAACTTTGCCCGGCCCTCTGGGTGCCGGGATTAACGTCGATGTTCGTCAAGAATGGTTTGGTCTTCTGGCGGCTTATCGGGTCGCAGATGCTGTATATGGTGCGAAAAACTTGCGTTACGCAGTCGATATCCAAGGCGGCCTCAGATACAATTCCATCCGTCAGGAAATCGACATAACCACTCCAGGTCTGGGAAATCCACCTGTATTAGGCGGTGATCAGGATTGGATAGAACCTGTCCTTGGCGTGCGCGGAATGTGGCGGCTGAGCCCCAAATGGACTGGGATTGCTTCTCTGGAACTTGGCGGGTTTGGAGCTGGCGGAAACGACTTGCAGATCGGTGCGAATGTAGGATTTGACTACCAACCTTGGGAGAAAACGGCACTTACATTTGGTTATCGCTATTTCAGCGTCGACTACAGCGACACATTGAATTCCGGCGACTTTGCTTACGACGTCGATCAGCATGGCCCGTACTTTGGCCTAAAGTACTTCTTCTAGTTGGAAGACACGAAATCGAACTGCCCAAAAAGGCATTTCGATTTGAATGTGATGCTTGGACAACTAAACCGAGACAGACCCAACTCTGGTGCGATCGTGCCCGTCGGTAAGGCAATCAGCAAGTTGGGAGGCACCCTGACTCACAAACAACTTCGCCAACAACTGAGACGGAAACCCGCCATTCGCACAGAGTGCAACATCGGTCATTCTGGGCTCGATGCAGACCTCGGAGTCAGCGCAGAAATCCTTTGATATGGTACCTTGTCAACGTCGGGTTGTCGCTTTGGGAGGGAATGGCGGATCGGAGGATCAGTCATGGAATCACCAAACTTACCGGCCATTCGCGCGCTTCGCCCAGCTTGGAACAAAGGACGCATCGTTGGCCAGAAACGACCGCTGAAGCCAAAGCACGTCTGGGCAATCCGAGTTCGACTTGAACTGGCCGAGAACCATCGCGATCTCGCGCTGTTCAATATGGCAATCGACAGCAAACTTCGTGGCTGTGATCTTGTAAGGATGAAAGTCGTCGACGTAATGGCATCGGGACAGATCAAAGAGCGCGCATCCGTCCTGCAAAGCAAAACTCAGAAACCAGTCCGCTTCGAGATTTCCGAGGGCACGCGTGCTTCAGTCGAAAAGTGGATGGAGGACGAACTCATGGTAGGCTCGGAGTATCTTTGGCCTGGCCGTTTCCATGAGCGCCTGCACATTTCAACACGCCAGTATGCGCGGATCGTCCGTGATTGGGTCACATCCATTGGCCTTGAGGCAAGCGCATACGGAACGCATTCGATGCGGCGTACCAAAGTAACCCAGATCTACAAGAAGACTGGCAACCTGCGCGCCGTGCAGTTGCTTCTTGGGCATACGAAGATGGACAGCACAGTCAGATATCTGGGTGTCGAACTTGAAGACGCCCTAGCTATCGCCGAAGCCATTGAAATCTAGTGCAGTTGGGTCGCTTTCACTGGCGGCCCTTAGCGGACCTATGGTGCTGTCAGACGAATTCGAACCAGTCTCAGTTTGCCACGGAAACCGCGAACTTATCCGGAACAAAGCTGACGCCACTCGGCAAGAGCGGCGATGCGCGTCAGCTCGAAGGTGTCTCTGGTGGCGAGCGATCTTTCCTGGTTGAAGTGATTGTAGACGCAGGAATGGACGGAGGCGAATTTCTGTAAACTTCGCATGCGCCTGAAACGCTGCATCGCGCGTTCGCGTCGTCGGAAAGGAAGGTGCGAATTCTCAACGCGGTTGTTGAGCCACCTGCCCGTCCTTTGTTTTTTGGTTGCGCCAAGCTCTCTGAGAGCGGCCCGATACGATGCGAAGCGATCCGTGACGACGTTTTTCGCCTTACCGTGTCGCTTCATTAATTTCTTGAGGAATTTCAGAGCTGCAGCTTTGTTTCGACGTTTTGTGACAACAGCTTCCAGCACCTCCCCTTCGTGATCAACAGCCCGCCAAAGATAATGCCGCTTGCCACGCACCTTCACGAAAACCTCGTCAACGTGCCACTTCCATTTGGAGAAGGCCCGCAGTTGCTGAACGCGCTTCCGTCTGATCTCAGCAGCAAACATTGGGCCAAACCTGTTCCACCAATATCGGACGGTTTCGTGGCTTACGTCGATGCCTCGCTCATGCAACAGATCTTCGACATTCCGAAGCGAGAGAGGGAAACGGATGTACAGCATCACCGCAAGGCGGATGATCTCGGGACTGGTTTTGAAGTACTTAAAGGAGGCAGATTTGGTCATGGGCAAAAGCTACGCAACCGCCCTGACCGCCTCAAGCCAAATTCTTCTGACAAGACCGATCAGGCCGCTGCGATCTGGCGCGCCTTTTCAACCATCACTTCAGCCTGCCGGATCGAGGCATAATCGATCAGGCGGCCATCCAGAGATACCGCGCCTTTGCCTGCGGTTTCGGCCTCGGCCATGGCAACAAGGATACGCTGCGCCTTAGTGACTTCAGCGTCGCTGGGCGACATGACCTCATTGGCCAGCACGATCTGGCTGGGGTGAATGGCCCATTTTCCTTCGCAGCCCAGAACAGCGGCACGTTTGGCGGCAGCCTTGTATCCTTCGGAGTCCTGAAAGTCGCCAAACGGCCCGTCAATTGGGCGAAGGCCGTTGGCACGCGCGGCGACAACCATACGGGCCAGCGCATAGTGCCACATATCACCCCAGTGGGTCGCGCGGGCCGCGTCGCCATCGGGGTCAGTCAGCACCGAGTAATCGGAGTTCACACCGCCAATGATCGTGGTACGCGCACGGGTCGAAGCGGCATAGTCCGCTACGCCGAAATGCAGGCTCTCGTTGCGTTTCGAGGCAGCTGCGATCTCGCTAACGTTTTGCATGCCCAAGGCGGTTTCGATGATGTGCTCGAACCCGATGCGCTTCTTGTAGCCCATCGCGTCTTCGATTTGAGTGACCATCATGTCGACGGCATAGACATCCGCAGCGGTGCCGACCTTGGGGATCATGATCAGGTCAAGACGCTCTCCGGCCTGTTCCACAACATCCACCACGTCGCGATACATGTAATGCGTGTCCAGCCCGTTGATGCGCACCGACATGGTCTTGCTGCCCCAGTCGATATCGTTCAGGGCCTGAATGATGTTCTTGCGGGCCTGCTCTTTTTCGTCCGGCGCAACCGCGTCTTCGAGATCGAGAAAGATCACGTCCACATCCGATTTCGCGGCCTTTTCAAACATGCCAGGCTGGCTGCCGGGTACGGCGAGTTCACTACGGTTCAGGCGCGCGGGGGCTTGTTCGATGGCATAAAAGCTCATGGGTTTGGTCCTTTGAAGAGGGGTGCGTCAGATCACGCGGTCACGGGGTGGGCGGCCTGCGAAAAAGTCGCCCAGATTGTCCAGCACGCGAAAGCCCATGGCCTCGCGCGATTCCTTTGTGGCGCTGCCAAGATGCGGCAGCATCACCAGATTGTCGCATTGCAACAGGTCGGGGCTGATGCGCGGCTCACCATCAAAAACATCCAGTGCGGCCCCACCGATCGTGTCGAACATCAGCGACTGTACCAGAGCGTGCTCATCCACCACCTCACCGCGTGCGGTGTTGATCAGGAACGCTTCGGGTTTCATCAGGTCCAGCCTGCGCCCGTTGATCAGGTGCCGGTTCGCGGCCCCACCGGGGCAGTGCAGCGAGACGAAATCGCATTGCGGCAGCAGCGCGTCCACCGTCTCGACCTGCGTGGCGTTGAATTGCTTCAGCACGTCGGGCGATACGGCGCTGCGGTTCTGGACCACGATTTTCATGCCGAACCCGTGATGAGCACGGCGGGCCATTTCCTGACCGATGCGGCCAAAACCGATGATGCCCAGCGTCTTGCCGCTGACCTTGGTGCCCACCAGATGGGTCGGACGCCAGCCGGTCCAGCCACCTGCACGCAACTCGCGCTCACCTTCGCCCGCGCGGCGGGCGGCCATCAGCAGCAGCGTCATGGCCAGATCGGCGGTGCATTCGGACAGAACATCCGGCGTATTGGTGACGGTCATGCCCAGATAACGGGCAGACGGCTCACAGATATGACTGTAGCCAACGCCGTAATTGGCAAGGATTTTGGTTTGCGCGGCGGGGACGTCCAGCGCCTCGGCGCTGAGCGTGTCGGTCACTGTCGGCAGGACCGCATCATATTTTTTCAATGCCTCGCGGATCTCTCCCGGGGACATCGGAATGTCCCCGGTATTCAGCACGGTGTTATAGTTTTCGACCAGTTGCGCCTCGACGGCGGCAGGCCAGCGACGGGTGACAAAGACCGAAGGTTTGACCATTACGCAGCCTTTCCCATGACGCGGGCGATGGTTTCGCCGATCACCGCCGGGTTTTCGGCCACGGTCACACCCGCTGCCGACAAAATTTCCACCTTCTCGCTGGCACTTTCGCCAAAGGCCGAGATGATCGCACCGGCATGGCCCATTGTCCGGCCCTTTGGCGCGGTCAGACCCGCGACGTAGGCCACAACGGGCTTGGTGACGTGATCGCGGATGTATTCCGCAGCTTCGGCTTCCTGAGGGCCGCCGATTTCACCGATCATCGCAATCACCTCGGTGTCTTCGTCCTGTTCGAACCGCTCAAGGATATCGCGGAAGGACGAGCCGTTGATCGGGTCGCCACCGATGCCGACACTGGTCGAAACGCCGATGCCACGCTCTTTCAGCTGCGCAGCGGCCTCATAACCTAGCGTACCTGAACGACCGATGATGCCTACATTGCCTGGCAGATAGATATGGCCCGGCATAATCCCCAGCAACGCCTTGCCGGGGCTAATGGTTCCGGCACAGTTCGGACCGGTCAGGACCATGCGCTTGTCCTTGGGGTAGCGGTACATGTAGCGCTTGACGCGGATCATGTCCTGCGCGGGGATACCGTCCGTGATGCAGACGCAATAGCGGATGCCCGCGTCTGCGGCCTCCATGATCGAATCCGCCGCAAACGGAGGGGGCACGAAAACAAGGCTGGCTTCGGCACCGGTGGCCTCGACCGCCTGCTTAACGGTGTCGAAGACCGGAACGCCCTCAACGGTTTCTCGGCCTTTGCCAGGGACAACGCCACCGACGACATTGGTACCGTATTGCACCATATCCTTGGTGTGCAGGCGCGCCATACGTCCGGTGATGCCCTGAACGATAACGCGGGTGTCGCGGTCCAGAAGAATGCTCATTACACGGCCCTCATCTTGGTGTTTTGGGACAGATCGTTGCGCCATGCGCCTACGGCGCGTTCGGCGGCTTCCATCAGGGTAGTCGCGCGGATGATCGGCAGGCCCGATTTGGCCAAGATTTTCTGACCTTCCTCGACATTGGTGCCCGCCAGGCGCACAATGACCGGCAGGTCGATGTCAAGCTCGCGCAGCGCCTGCACGACGCCCTCGGCCACCCAGTCACAGCGGTTGATGCCCGCGAAGATGTTGACTAGAACCGCCTGAACGTTGTCATCGGACAGCACAAGACGGAAGGCCTTGGCCACCCGCTCGGGCGAGGCCCCGCCGCCAATATCCAGAAAGTTCGCCGGCTCGCCACCGGCCAGTTTGATCGTGTCCATCGTGGCCATGGCCAGACCGGCCCCGTTCACGATGCAGCCGATATTGCCGTCCAGCCCGACATAAGACAGACCGCGGTCTGCTGCGCGGCTTTCACGCGGGTCTTCTTGGCTTTTGTCGCGCAATTCCGAGATCTGCGGGTGACGGAACAAAGCGTTGTCGTCAAAGCTCATCTTTGCGTCCAGCGCCAGAACCCGGTCGTCGCCAGTGATGACCAGCGGGTTGATCTCGACCATAGTCGCGTCCAACTCGCTGAAGGCAGCATAGCAGCCCTGCAATGTGCGCACCATATGCTGGATCAGGCGCGGCTCGAGCCCCAGATTGAATGCGATCTCGCGCGCCTGAAATTCCTGTAGACCTACGGCGGGTTCAACGATCGAGCGCACGATGCTGTCAGGGCGTTCTGCGGAAATCTCTTCGATCTCCATCCCGCCTTCCGATGAGGCCACGATCATCACCCGCTGGCTGGAACGGTCCAGCACAAGGCCCAGATAAATCTCGCGATCAATGGGCACGGCAGATTCCACATAAACGCGGTAGATGCCCTTGCCCTCGGGACCGGTCTGGTGCGTCACCAGCTTGCGACCGAACATCTCATCACAAGCGTGGTGGATTTCATTTTCTGAATTGCACAACTTCACGCCCCCGGCCTTGCCACGCCCACCAGCATGGACCTGCGCCTTGACGATCCACTTGTCGCCACCCAGTTCGCGCGCGCGATATGCCGCCTGTTCCGGGCTGTAGGCCAAGGCACCCGAAGGGACCTCGACACCGAACTTCGACAGAAGCTCTTTTGCCTGATATTCGTGGATATCCATCTGCATTCCCTCCCGTTTATGCAGCGATAGATGTGCCGTAGCGGCTTTCCAGCAGCGCTTCGATGGCTTCGAAATCAACGGCGCCACCCATTTCGCGGATTGCCTCGGCAAACAGCCTGACGATACGGCTGATCGACTGGTGGTTCAGCTGGTTCAGAATGCCGATGCGGACCTGAACCGGGGCGCTCAGCGTTGGCCAGATGCCAAAGCCACGGGCGCGGCAGTTCTGCACCAGCTCCATCTCGCGCCCTTCCAGTTCTGCGGGCAGGTTCAGCACCACAAGGCTGGGCATGTCCGAGGTGACCTGGCAGCCCATCGCGGTGACGGCATCGCGCAGAACATCCTCATGCGTGCGATAGGAATGCGCGCGCTTGGCCAGCCCTTCCTGCAGGGTCAGGCGCAGAGATTCATGGAAAGCGGCGACGGCATAGCCCGAATGGGTGCGGTGATAGGTGCCCTTTTCCACGTCCTGTCCGTCAACGATACCCCAGTGGCGGGCCTCGAAAATCGGATTGTGGACGTAGGTATAAGCGCCCGAAGTTTTCAGCGCGTCGATATAGGCGTCGGTGAAGCTGACCGGCGCGTAGGTCAGCGGCAGGCAGCACAGGCCCTTCTGCGGGCACGAAGCCCAACCGGCGACGCCCGGATAGTCATCGATACGGAAATCCGCGACACCCAGCGACGACACAGCATCGATCAGACCCATCGCGCCGTGGCGTTTGCACGCATCCGAAAAACCCTGAATGTCGTTCACACGGCCCGAGCCGGTTTCCCAGTGTGCCATGAAAGCCCATTTCGGTTTGTGCTGAGCCAGAACCTCATCAACCATCTCGCCAGTAACCGGCTGGCCATGGGGGACTTCGATCACAGTCACGCTGCAGGCCTGCGGGTCCAGCGGGCTTACGGCGTGTTCAGCGGGCGTCGCCGCCTTGATCCGCAGGGTCAGCGCGTCGATGCCCGAGAAGGTGCCGTTGGTAAAAGCCACAACCCTATCACCGGGCATAACGGCCGAGAACATGGTATCCAGCCCACTCCAACCTGTACCGGCAACCGCGAAAGTATAGGTGTTGGCCGTACCCCAAATCTCACGCAGCATATACTTGCATTCGATCATGCCGCGCAGCACGTCGCCCTGCATGTGATCGGCAACGCCCGCGCTGGCAAAGGCCTGCAGAACGCGGGCGTCGGTGTTACCCGGACCGGGGCCTGCGGCCAGTGTCTCGGGGATTTCGAGTGTGGGGTAGATTTGAAAAGTCATGTGTTCCTCCAGAGCGGTCGAGGGCCTGACACCCTGTCGGTCGCATTGACGAAGAGGAAAACCGAAACTTGCACCGCTGCACAACGTAACTTACTACTGCTTTGGGATATCTATTTAGATGGGTAAATTACTACCCATATGGGTAAATATACAGATGTATACCATAGTTGATCCTACCCATATGGGTGGTTTAGGGTGAAAACAGGCAGGAAAACAATGTCCGACACATCTCAGCGCCCCATCGATGTCATGCTGGCAAACAACAACCCGCTGGTGCTGTCGGCCATGTCCGAGATTTTCGAACGCGACCCGCGATTCTCTTTGGTGGCGACCTCGGCCACCGCCGAGGGGTTTCTGGGCACGGTGATGCGAGTACCGGTTCAAGTCGGGATCGTGTCCTGGGAACTGCCCGCTTTGGGCGCGGCCAAGCTGATCGAGGTTCTGCGCGAACAGGCCAACACACCGCGCTTTGTGGTTTACGGGGATGAGGCCGGGGATGTGCCGCGACAGGCCATGCAGGCCGGGGCTGCCGGGTTCGCGCCGCGCTCGGGTGAGGTCGAAGGCTTGCTGGAAACCTGTGTCGATGTGGCGAAAGGCAAGATGGTCTTTCCCTTCATCGACGTACGCAAGATGCAGCAGAACCCGTTGCAAACCCTGTCGCGCAAAGAGCTTGCGATCCTTGAGGCGCTGGCCAAAGGCATGTCGAACAGGGAATTGTCGAAAGAGCTGCAAATCTCTACCAATACAGTGAAGTTCCACCTTTCGAATATCTATGAAAAGCTGTCGGTCAGAAATCGTGCGCAGGCTATTGCGTTCTTTTATGCATCAAAGGCGGACAACGGATAGATTAAGAGTGTGAATAAGCTGTACGAGTCATATGCGCCACTTCAATTCCGTCCGATGTTGCCGCTGCAGAAGCAAGACCTTTGAACCCGAGCCTATCTACCGCCGAGTGGTGGCACACCTAAGCGTCTTTCAATTTGATGTCGTTCTCTTCCATTCTCCAAGATGGGTAATACGGTCCTTTTCGCTGGCGCGCTGTTTCTGCGATCGCACCGTAACAAAGTGTGTACCATCGGTTAAGCGTGCAGTAGTCAACCGAAACGCCTAGCTCGGGCATGAGTGTTTCCTTATCCCGGTATGACACTCCGTATCGGACATAGAAGAACACTGCACACATTTGAAGGAGGTCATGAGCCAACCTCCACTCAGGTACTGGCGATCGCACACAAAGGCCGATGGTCAGAACTTTGTAGTGCGAGTTGCCAATAAATCAAAACCCACGTTTAGCAGTGAGGCGGCTTTGAGCTCGGGCGGAGGCGAGATAAAATTTTCCTAGTAACAGTTTTTGGTCCACTAAAGCCCACTTCGCTCAAAGATTATGAAGTCAAAGGAAAAACCCAACAACAAAATCTCAGCCAATGATACTCCGATACTTTAGCAAAGAGCCGCCGCCCTCGTCCGATTCAATAGCGCTCTGTGATCCCGACGCAGGTATAACTTGCAAGAGTCCCAGCTATTTCTATGCTTGCAATCGGCAGAGTTGCGACATCGATTATCTACCTTAAACCAGTAGTCAAATTCATCTCGCGCGCCACAAAACATCAAAATCTAAGTGCCCTACAATGAGACGAACGTTCAACCCATCAGGAGGAAGAAACATGAAGAGAATTTTCCAGGCCAAGGCCTTCGGTACAGCTGCTTTCCTGTCGGTTGTCGCTCCGGCGGGTGCTGAAGAGTGGCGTTTCAACAATTTCCTGCCAGAAACCCGCCCTGAATCTGCGGAACTGGAACGTTTTGTCGAAGACGTAAACGCCGCCCTCGACGGCGATAGTGAATTGAAGCTGTACAGCGGTGGCTCGCTAGGCCTGCCCAATACCGACACGTTGAGGTTCCTGCCAAAGGGCGCGGTCGAGATGAGCCTGATCTGGGCGAACTACTTGGGGCGTGATGCCCCGGCGCTCAGTTCGGTTGTTGTTCAGGGCACAATCGGCTCGATTGAGGAGTTCGAGAAAGCAATCCCGACCGTTCGTGAAATCTATGAAGAAGAGTTTGCCGACTGGGGCGTGACCTCGGTGGGGTATGTCCCGATCCCGATGCTGTCTGTTTCGGTCTTCTGTCGGGACGAACCTGTTCGCACCATCGACGCGCTAAAATCCAAGAAGCTGCGCGTCTGGGCGCGTGATCAGGTTGAAACGTTCACACGTTTGGGTGTTGCCGCGCAGATCATCCCGCAGGAAGAAATGTATGTGGCCCTTAAAACCGGCGTGGTGGATTGTGCCCTATACCCGGCGCTTTATGCACATACGGTTTCGTTGCAGGAGGTCGCCAAATACGCGTCATTCCTGTACCCGATGGCGTCCGGCCCTTATGTGATCGGCGTGGCAACCGACAAATGGGACGCAACGGACGATGCCACCAAAGCGGCGATTGCCACCGCGGCAGATGCCTTGTGGGAGCGCACCAACCAATATGAGGATGATTTTGAGCGCGAACTGGCCGCACGCGACAAGCTGGGCGAAGAGGGCGTGACTTGGGGCGAAGACTTCTCGCAGGAAGACCGCGACCTGTTCGTGTCCAACGTGACCGAAATCTGGGCAGAACTGGCGGATGAGGCCGGCGGCAATGCGCCCGAATATCGCCAGCGGGTTCTGACCGCATTGGGCCGCTGATCTTCGGATGACGCGCATCGTGAAACACCTGATCGCGCGGGGGCTGGACCGTCTGGCCCTTGCGTGCGCTGCTGCGGCGGCGTTGGGGATGATTGCCATCGTCGGCCTCATCGTGACCAGCGTTCTGATGCGAAAATTCGCCAATACACCGCTGCACATTACCGAAGAAGTCGTGGGGCTTTTGCTGAGCGTCTCGTTGTTTCTCGGCCTGCCCATGGTGACGCTACGAGCCAAGCACGTGCGCGTCTCGCTGCTGGCGGACATGCTGAAAGGTAAGGCGCATGTAGCCTTGCAGATCGCCGCCCTGCTGGTCGGCATCGTGTTCTTCTTATGGCTGATCGTCGAGACCATCCCTTGGTTCGAGTTTGCCTTCAAACGCAACCTCAAGACCGAGACCACCCGGATTTTGCTCTATCCGTGGATGGCACTGATGCCGCTCTCACTCATACTAACCATGTCCATCTTTGTGGCGCGCCTGGTCGGCATTCTGGACCGGGTCGACGACGCCGAAGCTGACATCGAATGAATCCCCACCAAAGAGGCCCCTGAATGTCGTTCTGGCTTACGTTGACAGGCGTGCTCGTCGCCACCGCCGGGACAGGCGTGGCGCTTGGGGCCGCGCTTGGCCTGACCGGGCTTCTGATCCTGCACCTTTTCTCGAACGGGGCCACGTCTCTGGCGGTGGATGCGATCTGGAGTGTCTTTAATTCCTTCACCCTCAGCGCTGTTCCGATGTTCATCCTTCTGGGCGAAGTGCTGCTGCGTAGCGGGATCAGCGAAAAGGCCTATTCCGCCTTCTCGCCGCTGTTTCGCCGCTTACCGGGCGGGTTGCTGCACACCAACATCGCGGTTTGCACCCTGTTTGGCGCGGTCAGCGGCTCCAGCCTGTCGACGGCCGCGGCGGTGGGCTCGGTAGCTTACCCCGAGATGTCCAAACGCGGCTATGACAAAGATACAATCGTCGGCAGTCTGGCAGGTGGCGGTACACTGGGTCTGCTGATCCCGCCCAGCCTGTCCTTCCTGATTTACGGCGCGCTAACGGAGACCTCGATCGGTCGCCTGTTTGCCGCCGGGATCATCCCCGGATTTCTGGTGGGTCTGATGTTCATGGCCTATCTGTTTGTAAAAAGCGCCTGCAACCCGGCCATAGCCCCCCGCGATGAGACCCCGCTCCCCTTGCGGGAAACTCTGGCGGGCTTCAAACAGATCTGGCCTCTGCTGGCCCTGATCATTGCGGTCATCGGCAGCATCGTCGGAGGGTTGGCTACACCCACAGAGGCCGCAGGCGTTGGCGTGGTTCTGGCCGTGATCATCTCGTCTATCTGGGGCGACCTCACCTGGAGAAAGCTAGTAGAGGCCGTATATCAGTCCGTCTTGCTGTTCGCCTCGGTCGGGTTTCTGGTGCTGGGCGCGACCATTCTGGCGAAATCGACCAGCATTCTGGGCGTGCCGCAACAGATCCTTGAGGTCGTGGCCGAAAGCGGCATGGGCACCTACAGCGTGCTGCTGATCGTGGTGCTGATCTATCTGGTGCTGGGCTGCTTCTTTGATGGCCTGTCGCTGATGATCATGACCTTGCCAGTTGTGTTCCCCTTGCTGACCGGGCTAGGCTTTGATCCGATCTGGATTGGGGTCATTATCACCATCGTAATTGAGATCGGACAGGTCACGCCGCCAGTCGGGCTAAACCTGTCGGTGCTGACAGCCCTGACGAACAACGAGGTCAGCCTAGGCCGCGTCGCCATCGCAACGATCCCCTACTGGCTCATTCATCTGTTTGCCATCCTGATCCTGACGCTGTTCCCGGCACTGGCCCTGTTCCTGCCCGACCTTTTGTTTTGATAGGTTTATTCATTTTTTTGGGGTTCTGAGCAAAGCCTCGGCCTGAATGAAGAGGCGGCTTCGCGCTTCGAAAGTATTCGTCTTACGAGCCGGAAAGGCCTTTGGGCCCGATTGCTGTTTCACGATCATGGCTGGATCGCCGTATGGGAAGTATTGCACGGTCATCGGTTCCAAAGCCGGATGAATGGCGCAGAGTCAAAACTCATCGACGCAGGATGAGGAATCCTAAACACTTTGGGAAAGATCGGCCCCGCTCCTCCGTTAACTACTGTGTGATCTAAAATCGACGTGATTATGTCGCTTTTTGACGACTACTGGCCGCTTGGATGGCGCGGCGGAACTTATTGCGGCTAAAAATACCGGCACTGTGACGGCAAGAACCTCCGATCCCTACGGCTTATTGGCAATTGGGATGGATATGCCGCCAACAAATGTGGGAAGGAATTACTTATGTCAGACATTGTGGATGACCAAACCGAGGATATACCTCATCCAATCGAAACAGAGTATGAAGTCGGTCAGGACAACGTTAATCCGTTCGGGCTTGATATTCACAATCCGGTTTTTGCCATTTCCGGAATCTCTATTCTGGCATTTGTTCTGCTGACACTTGCATTTCAAGAACAGGCCGGTGGGTTTTTCAACTGGTTGCGGCCATTCCTGACTTCCAACTTTGCCTGGTTCTTTCTAAGCGCGGGTAACATCTTCCTGATCTTCTCGATCTTCCTGATGCTGTCGCCGCTAGGCAAAATCCGTCTGGGCGGTCAGGATGCCACACCTGACTACAGCTATACCGGCTGGTTCGCGATGCTGTTTGCTGCTGGAATGGGCATCGGCCTGCTGTTCTTTGGTGTATCCGAGCCAATGTCGCACTTCGCATCTTCGATGGGTGGAACCGCTGGCGACGCCGGGGCACGCACCGACTGGGCACCGCTGGGTGCTGCGGCCGGAGATCCCATTGCCGCCCGTGATCTGGGCATGGCGGCCACTATCTTCCACTGGGCACTGCACCCATGGGCCATCTATGCCGTTGTGGCATTGTCGCTGGCTTTTTTCACCTACAACAATGGCTTGCCGCTGACCCTACGGTCGGCGTTCTACCCTTTGCTGGGCGAACGTGTCTGGGGTTGGTGGGGTCATGTCATCGACATCACCGCCGTATTTGCAACGCTGTTTGGTCTGGCGACCTCGCTGGGTTTCGGCACGGAACAGGCGCTGGCCGGGTTCAATTACCTGTTCGGATGGGGCACCGGCGGCGTGGCCAAGGTGATCCTGATTGCGGTAATTACCGCGATTGCGCTTGTGTCGGTGATCCGGGGTCTGGATGGCGGCGTCAAGGTGCTATCCGAGATCAATATCGGGCTGGCGGCGATCCTGCTGCTGTTCGTGATCATCGTCGGGCCGACCGCCACGATCTTTGAAACGATCTTTGCTGGTGGTGTCGCCTACGCCAAGGAACTGATCCCGCTCTCTAACCCATTTGGTCGCGAAGACAGCAACTTCATGGAAGGCTGGACCGCGTTCTACTGGGCCTGGTGGATTTCCTGGTCGCCCTTCGTCGGCATGTTCATTGCCCGCGTGTCCCGTGGCCGGACTGTGCGCGAGTTCATCTTCTGCGTCATCGTTATCCCGATGCTGGTCGGCATCCTGTGGATGGGCGCTTTTGGCGGCGCTGCGGTTCATCAGGTAATCACCGATGCGTCCGCACCGGTTCAGGATGCAGCGCTTGAGCTCAAGCTGTTCGTTATGCTTGAGGCGCTGCCGCTGGCGACGATTACGTCGATCCTGGGTATCATCCTGGTTCTGGCATTCTTCGTTACATCGTCGGACTCGGGCTCGTTGGTGATCGACACAATCACCTCGGGTGGCAAGACCGACGCGCCGGTCGCTCAGCGGATCTTCTGGTGCACCTTCGAAGGTGTGGTGGCGGCGACGCTGCTGCTGGTTGGCGGCTCAGCGGCGCTTACGGCCTTGCAGGCCATGGCGGTTTCGACGGGCTTCCCGTTCACCATCGTTCTTCTGGCCATGTGCGTCAGCCTGTACATCGGGCTGAAGAGAGCCCAAAACGAGCTGAAAACTTAGACTTCTAACAAACAAAACGGGTGCCGAAGTTCCATTCTGCGGCACCCGTTTACATTGCAGAGAACCGGACTCGACGGTCTTGCCAGAAAACATCAACTTGAGTTGGGAAACTGGCTTGACAAGTGGATTGACCCAGCCTCCTGAAATCAGGCCATAGAGGTGTTAGCAATCCGTCCAAGCAAAGGATGGGCTATGAAACGCAGATTTAGCGACGAGCAGATCATTGGAATGATCAAGGAAAACACAATCGTTAGCAAGCCAATGGTCTGGCGGACATTGTTGTCCTTCGATGCCGCGCCATCAGTGTCTGCTTACGCTGTAGGGCGGTGTCCTCTGTGCCGTTTCCAGCTCGACACTCAAACTTGCGGCCAACTCAAAAAACTGCCGGCGCACGGTCTCGGAGTAAGGATTGGTCTTCTCAATCGCTTCGAATACTTCTGGCGCATCATGTTGAACCATGGAAATCGCCTCAGATAGTAAGTCAAAGCTCTTCGTTGTCATGCGCGTTGGTAGCGGTCCCATTCTCTGTAGTACTTTGGCTATGAGGTGAGTGAGCCCCTGGACAATTGCTGCTTCGCGGTCGTGATCTTCGGGGGTCGTCATGATTACATTCAGACCCAGAGTCTTGCGCAGAAACGCAGCAACCCTCGCATGTCGTCGTCCCTGAATGGGGCAGACCGCAATTTTTAGACCCTCAATACCTGTCGTGGCACTCTGTGGACCGAACAAGGGGTGAGACGCTACAATGTCTACATGGTTTGGTAGCAGCCGCCGCATGATTTCCGAGGGAATTACTTTAACTGAGCCAACATCGACAATCAGCGCGCCAGGTTTACAAGCAACCGCGATCTCGCCGACAACCTGCTCAAATGAGGACACTGGTGCTGCAATGAGGATCACATCAGCCTGCGAAACTGAGTGCAATGATGACAGGCGCACTCCGTGTTGCTTTGCGAGCTTGGCGACTTCCAGGGACGGATCGTAGGCCGTTATTTCGAAATGCTGGCCAAGATGAAGGGCTGCAAGTTGTCCGAATGCACCAAACCCCACGATGCCTAGCGACGTGTTTTGACTTCTTCTGTTGTTGTTCATTTTTCGACCTTTGAATTTGCCGCCCGGCACAAGGTCGATTGTATGTTGACCGCTGTCAGGGGCAGCGGAAAACCAATGATGAATTACCCGCAGCTATCGAAGCTGAGGAAAATAGTCCTGCGATGCGAAGAACAATCTGATCATGACATAAGCGATAAGGCACTCCGGAGAGCTGAGTCAACGATTTTGCTGCATATTCTCCGCCCTAAGGAGACGCTAAACTGGCGTGTATTTGCAACAGTTTCTGGACACAGTCGGCATCTGAATTCGGCCTCAATTTATTGGCAAGTATCGGTCCAACAGAGCATCGACCAACCCTTCCTGGAGTCGGTAGCCAGTTGCTTCGTCCACTCGCAAAATGTCTTCAAGGATAACAAGTTGTTCCATGCCCGTCGTCATGGACAACCGCTTCGCCAGGTCGTCAATTTCCTTCGGCTCAATCAATGTGTAAACTGGTGCAAGTGCTTCAGAAAAAGCCGCCACTCTTCTGGCGCCGCGCATTTTTACCGTTCCATCTTCAAGCGATGCCTTGAGTGATTCGGCCAGAAACTGCCGGAAGTGAGCCTCATGAACCCGAGAAAAATCCAGGTAGTAGCGCGCGACGACATGTACACGGTTCCTGACGTCATCCAGTCCCTCGAGAAGTTCTGACGTTGGAGTAACTTCAAGATCAAGCGTCGCATCCAAGGCTAAGACACTCGGGTCAGAAAAGTAACGATAGACCGTCGCACGGCTGGTTTTGGCGCGCTCAGCGACTTTTGCCAGCGTGACTTCCTTGCCTTCGGACATCAGGTCACGTGCAGCCGAAAGAAGTGCTTCTCGCGTTCGGTTGATTTGATTTGTACGAGGTGCCAATTTCAAGCCTTTTGTGATACACTTGTCTCATAATTAGATATGTGTATCATAAGAGAAGTATGTTTCAAGTAAAGGGAGTCGTAGTAATGGCTGGACCTCGCCCGCGAATTTATCATCTTCTTGGGAACTTGTTGACCTTTCACGCCTTTCCCAGTGAGACGGGAGATCGTTGCACAATCGTCGAGATAAAGACGGCGCCGGGTGCCGGCGCACCGCCCAATCATCATGCTGGCGAAGATGAGAGCTTCTATGTACTCGACGGTGAATTCGAGTTCTTTGTGAATGGCGAGACAGTCAACGTAAAAGCTGGTGACTTCGTCAAAGTTCCGGACGGTGCAGTCCACGCCTTTACATGCACCGGGGAACGGCCAGGCCGGTTACTTTGCATAAACGCCCCCGGCGCGATGCATGACACATTCTTTACGGAAGCTGGGGAAGCAATGCCTGATGGCACGACCGATATTCCGGCGCCAGAAGATGGACCACCAGACATTCCGGCGATCATGGCAGTAGCAGATCGAGTAGGAATGACGATCTTGGCGCCCGCGGATGCTCACAACTAACGAACGCGCTTACATAACTCCGGCCTGCGAGTTGAAAATTTTGGATTGAAGGTTCTGCCATACAACCTAACTGGCTATGCTCGCAGCCAGCGCTAAAGCGTACATGCCCAATCCAATTGCGGGACAAAGCCTCTGTTTGGAGGTTAGCCATATATGTTAGCTACGCACGAGTACCGGACAAAATACAATTGGTCTGAGAATGAGGTTTGGGCTTCGGTATACACTTTCCAACTTACTTGGAAGCGCTTGCCATGAAGTATTCAATTTCTCTAAAATCCTCTTAAACGAACTTCCAAATCGACGGGAAAATCCCTCATTGTTGTTTTGCAGTTGGCAGCGACGATTAAGTACTTAACTGAATAGCCCTTTCAAATCCGCGTATTGTTTCGCCTGAAAAATAGGCGTTTTCCGGAGGGCTTTGGGTGGTCCAGCCCAAAGCACTTGAATCTGCGGGCATGTCAGTCACACTTCTTGCATGAGCGACTATTTTGACGAAATGTTCAGTGCTGATGGTTCTCTGCGAAGGTCTTATGAAGAAATCGGACGCTGGATCAATGCAGAAGATGTTTCAAGGCTGAGAGCCAAACAGCGCGAAGCTGAAGAAGTTTTCAGACTGACCGGGATCACCTTCAACGTTTACGGCAAAGCAGAGGCGGAAGAACGGTTGATCCCGTTTGATATAGTTCCACGGGTAATATCCGGGAGAGAATGGCAGCGGCTGGAACGCGGAATTGAACAACGGGTTAGAGCAATTAATGCCTTTCTCTACGACGTTTACCACCGTCAGGAAATTGTACGTGCAGGACGTGTTCCCGCCAAGATGATCGCTGACAACGACGCGTTCCTACCACAGATGCTTGGCGTAACGCCACCGGGTCAGGTTTTCACGCACATTGTTGGTATCGATCTGGTACGCACCGGGCCGGACGAATTCTATGTTCTAGAGGACAATGCCCGCACACCATCAGGCGTCAGCTACATGCTCGAAAACCGGGAAACTATGTTGAAGATGTTTCCAGAGTTGTTCAGTGCTACAAATGTGCGGAACGTATCGGACTACCCCAAGAACCTGAGGCGATCGCTTGCCGCCTGTGCTCCCAGCTGCGCTGAAGGAGAGCCAACCGTCGCCGTGCTGACACCCGGCATCTACAACTCCGCCTACTACGAGCACGCTTTTCTGGCAGACCAGATGGCAGTTGAATTGGTCGAGGGGCATGACCTGCGGGTTGTTGATGGTCGCGTCTGCATGCGTACAACGCGAGGGTACAAACCGATCGATGTTCTTTACCGGCGTGTCGATGACGAGTTTCTGGACCCTTTGAACTTTAACCCAGAGAGTGCATTGGGGGTACCGGGTATTTTGGACGTGTATCGTGCCGGAGGGATCACGATTGCCAACGCACCGGGTACTGGGATAGCTGACGACAAGGCGATTTACTCTTACATGCCTGAAATTGTTGAGTTCTATACCGGCGAGAAGCCACTTCTCCAAAACGTTCCGACATGGAGGTGCAGTGATCCGGAGTCTTTGGCCTATGTGCTGGACAATCTGTCTGAGCTTGTCGTGAAAGAAGTGCACGGCTCTGGAGGTTATGGGATGCTGATCGGGCCCACGGCCAGCAAGAAAGAAATTTCAGCGTTCCGCGACAAGCTTAAATCGCGGCCCTCGAGCTACATTGCCCAACCGACGCTTTCTTTGTCGACGGTACCGATTTTTGCAAGATCCGGACTGGCGCCAAGACATGTTGATCTAAGGCCGTTTGTTTTGGTTTCGCCTGAAGGGATCAAAATCACTCCGGGAGGATTAACACGCGTAGCACTCAAGAAAGGGTCGCTGGTTGTGAATTCCAGCCAGGGCGGTGGGACAAAAGACACCTGGGTTCTGGAGGACTGACATGCTGGGAAAAACGGCTGGCGGGTTGTTCTGGATGGCCCGGTATCTGGAGCGCGCGGAAAACACAGCAAGACTGTTGGAAACCGGTCAACGAATGGCTTTGACGCGCACCCACAACTCGGTCGAGGAGTGGGCTTCGGTATTGAAAACAGCGGGCGTTCTGGACGGGTTTCTTGCCAAGTATGAAGAGATAACCAAAGAAAATGCCGTGGACTGGATGCTGAGGGATGGTGAAAACCCCTCATCCATAAAGTCGGTCATCAAACAGGCCAGAGATAACGCGCGTCTCGTGCGAACGGCGTTGACCCATGATGTCTGGAGTGCGGTAAATGGCACCTGGATGAAAGTGGACGCGGCAATGAAACGTCGCGTGAATGAGCGAGACCTGCCGGGTACGCTTGAGCTGATCCGTCAGCAGACGGCCCTTGTGCGTGGCGCAACCCTTGGCACGATGCTGCGCAATGACATCTTTGACTTCATGCGCATCGGGAATTTTATCGAACGTGCTGACAATACCGGGCGTATTCTGGACGTTAAGTATTATGTTTTGCTTCCCACTACGTTTTCGGTCGGGTCGTCGCTGGACAATATCCAGTGGGAGAGCATCCTGCGATCGGTGGGGGCCGGTGGCGGATACTTGATGACGCACGGGCAAAATACCACACCTTCGGATATCGCTCAGTTCCTGATCCTGGATCAGCGCATGCCCCGCAGCCTTCACTTCTGTTGCAGGAAAATTCAAGAGAACCTTTCCTATCTCAAGAAAGATTATGGATTCACGGGCCCCTCATGCGAAGCATCCAATCGGCTTTCCGATAAGTATCTTGGCCGACAGATATCAGATATTTTCGACTATGGTTTGCACGAGTACATCGAGGATTTTCTCAGCGACCTTGGCCAGTTAAGCCGCCAGATCGAAATCGACTACCGGTTCTATGAGTAACCCATGAAAATGCACATCAGACATGAAACCCGATACGATTTCGACGCGCCAATTCCTTTCGGTCTTCAGCAATTGAGAAAAACGCCCAAGTCTTTTCGCAACCAGCGCATCGAAAGCTGGGCGACTGAGGTTATTGGTGGTCGCAAGGAACTGAGCTATGAGGACTATCATCGCAACACGGTGGAGCTGATTAGCTTTGACGTGAACACCCAAAGCGTCTCGCTGATTTCAGAGGGGGTGGTCGAAGTTAAAGACACGCATGGTGTTTTAGGCCGTCATGAAGGCTCAACGCCGCTTTGGCTTTTCAAACGTAGCACAGAACAGACAAAACCGGGAAAAGGTGTCAACGAACTGGTCCGGTCCTTACCTGAAGGTGAACCGTTGGACCAAATGCACGCTTTGTCCGACGCAATCCACGGTTGCGTCACCTATGAGATCGGAAGCTCCCACCCCGATTGGAGCGCGGAAGATGCCATCGAGGCAGGCAGCGGTGTATGTCAGGATCACGCCCATATCTTCATCACATGCGCGCGCAAGATCGGACTGCCCGCCCGCTATGTCTCTGGCTATCTGATGATGAATGAAACCGAATTGCAGGACGCGACCCACGCTTGGGCCGAGGTACATCTGGAAGGGCTCGGTTGGGTCGGTTTTGATGTGTCCAACGGGATTTCCCCAGATGATCGCTATGTTCGCGTCGCAACCGGTCTGGACTACACGCAGGCAGCCCCGGTAATAGGAAGCCGAATAGGGACAGCGGGCGAGCAACTGACAGTACAGTTGCAGGTCGCACAGCAGTAACGGAGAAGACAATGACCTATGCTGTGGGCATGCGGCTGAGCCGCGGACTTGTTTTCATGTCCGACACACGCACGAACGCTGGCATCGACAACGTCTCGACCTTCAACAAGATGTTCAACTGGACGGTCGAGGGGGAGCGTTCCATAACTCTGTTGACGGCCGGAAATCTGGCGACGACCCAGGCAACGATCAGCGTGCTTGAAGAACGTACCAAAGTGCCCGAAGAACGCGCTCCATCCATCCTCGAAGCGCCCACGATGTTTCAGGTTGCACAATTGGTGGCGGAAACGCTGAACAGTGTGATTGAACAACACGCGAAATCGGGCCAGCAAGCTGACAGCGCCTTTCATGCCACTATGGTTTTGGGTGGACAGATCAAAGACGCACCATCGCGCCTGTTCCTGATCTATCCGGAAGGCAACTTTATCGAAGCCGGGGATGAAACCCCGTTCTTTCAGATCGGAGAAACAAAATACGGTCGTCCAATCCTGGTCCGCGCTTATGATCCCGAGATGAGCTTTCCTGAGGCCGTTAAACTCTTGCTCGTTAGCTTCGATTCCACGATCAAAGCCAATTTGTCCGTCGGGGCGCCGCTGGACCTGCTTCTTTACAACGAAGACAGCCTCGAGGCCGGTAAACGCTCGCGGTTCGAGGCAGATGACGAATACTTCCGAACTGTTTCAGAAGGTTGGGGCGACGCGCTAAAATCTGCTTTGTCCAAACTTCCAGAGTATTCTGACGTAGCCGAACAGGACATTTAGATGTCTGTTGATTTGTGCCGGACATTTGCAAGCGATTCAAATGCTGCGCGGTTTCGATGGGCGGGATTTCAGTAATCGCCAATAAACTCGCTTGGTGGAAAATGGCCGCCTGCAAAACGCTGCCAAGTCCGCTTTCTTTTGATTACCGTCGTTCTTACATTGGGCAGCATGTGCAACAATGGGCTCGCTCCGGATCTCCGAGGCAGCACAGCATCCGTCGATCGTGAGACATGGGCCACGCCACTCGCTCGGTGCTGTCAGACAAATTCGAACTAGTCTCAACTAGGCCAGTAGAGCTGTCCTTCATGCCGCGCCAAGTTCGCGCCACTCGGCGAGAGCAGCGGCGCGTGTCAGCTTGAAGGTGCCTCGGCTGGTTAGAGATCGCTCCTGGTTAAAGTGGTTGTAGACGGAGGAGTGGACGGCGGCGAATTTCTGTAAACTTTGCATACGCCTGAATCGCTGCATCGCGCGTTCTCTTCGTCGGAACGGAAGGTGTGAGTTCTCAACCCGGTTGTTAAGCCACCTGCCCGTCTTCTGCTTTTCCGTCGCACCGAGATCTCTGAGCGCTGCTCGGTATGACGCGAAGCGATCGGTGACAACTTCATCCGAAGCACCGTGTCGCCGCATCAATTTCTTGAGAAATTTCAGTGCTGCCTGTTTGTTTCGACGTTTGGTGACAACGGCTTCAAGCACCTCGCCTTCGTGATCAACGGCGCGCCACAGGTAGTGCCGCCGACCGTTTACCTTTACGAAGACTTCGTCGACATGCCACTTCGCCCTTGAGTATGCCCGCAATTGCTGGACCCGTTTTCTGCGAATTTCCGAGGCAAACATCGGACCGAACCTATTCCACCAATATCGGACGGTCTCGTGGCTGACATCGATGCCACGCTCGTGCAGCAGGTCTTCGACATTCCGCAATGAAAGCGGAAAACGGATGTAAAGCATCACCGCCAGGCGAATGATCTCAGGGCTGGTTTTGAAGTATTTGAACGAGACGGGTTTGGTCATTGCCAGAAGCTATGCGACCACCCTGCCCCGCTCAAGCAAAGTTCCGCTGACAAGACCCTCTGTCCCGCTCAACCAAAGTTCTTCTGACAAGACCTACCCATGCAAGAATTGTTCAGCGGCAGACCGGTCGGCCTCCGCAATCTCCCAGGCCCATGACCGAAACGCCGCGACCTTGGGTGAGTGCCATTTGTGACGCCCGGCGAGAAGACAGACGCCGCCGTCAGGCGATTTGCACACCATGTCCGGAAACGGGGCAACCAACGTTCCCGATTGCAATTCTTCGCGACACAGTACGAGGTCGGCCATCACAACTCCAACACCCATGACCGCCGCCTTGGTTGCGATGTCAATGTTGGGAAAATCCTGACCTTTAGCCGGGTCTACGCCTACGTTCCGGAAAGCACCGACCCATGTCTTCCAGTCGGAGTGACTTCTTGTTTCGTGCAGCAATTCACAGTCGGCAAGCGCCTCAGGAGATTTCAGCGACTTATTGCGACGATAGTCCGGCGTACAGGCCGGGGTGAGAATGATCGGAAAAAGTGTCTGCACCTCAAGATCATGCGAGCGGTTCGACAAGTTGGATATAGAGAAACCTATATCAACATTGATTGGGTCGAAACCGCCATCTGGATAAAAATCCGTTGTCAGACTCACATTGAACTCTGGATGAGCTTCTCTGAAGCCTTCCAATTTTGGCAGCAGCCACCTGATTGACGTCCCCGGCGGGCATACGATGCGCAACTCGTTGGCATCCGCGGAAACTTCTTCCGCTGCGCGCCCGATCATGCCAAAAGCTTCCGATATAGTGGGCAGAAACGTGGTGCCCGCTGGCGTCAACCGGACGCCCTGAGCCAGCCGCTCAAAGAGCTGAACGCCCAAATGGTCTTCCAACAGCTTGACGTGCCGACTGATCGCGCCTCGCGTCACATTGAGCTCTTCGCTTGCACCCACAAAACCGCGGTGACGTGCTGCGGCTTCAAAGGCCCTGAGGGCGTTAAGTGGTGGTAGTCTTGTCATGAATAAGACTCATTTTTTCTAATCCTTTGGATGCAAAAGCTTGGTTTGCTTGAAAGTCTCCACTCGCGGTATCCATCAGTCAAGCTAGAAAGCATGAGGAAAATTATATGTTAACCGGTTTGCTCGGGAATGGTTCGTCGATTAGGAAAGTCACGGATGTTTTGGCTGCGTGCAAAAAATTTATGCCTATGTCACGTGTAGAAACACCTGACGCGCGGCTACAAAAGCAGCTGGAGCATCTTGCCCTGAGCGCCCCGCACATGCTGGCGGACATAGGGTTTGAGCGCGACGTCGAAGCGAGCTCCAGCGAAAAGGCAGTGTGGCGCCGGGGCGCTCACAGCGTGATCATCTTTAGCCCCATACATGCCTCCGCCTTCATTTGAAGTCTTTTCAAGCAAACGAACAGAAAGTTTTGCGCCAATGCCATCTCTTGGATGACGTAAAGAACCAGACATTCGAACTGGTTGCAGCATTCACTAGTTCGGGCTCAATATTGCCGTTCTATGTGGTCTGCGTTGTCGGCCGGTCGCAGCCCGAAGCGGACCTTCATCACTAGGCTTTGCAATCTCTGAGATGCGGGACAAAGCTGCCGTCTCAACTAGGATTGCGAATCTAACATTAATGTCAGATAATGTTCTCTCCAGCTATAAAGACGCAGTGGGAGGAACCAATACAATGCGCAGAAAAACACGACTGAAGCACCTGGCAGAGAAAGTGCAAAACGGCGAACGTATCGTCGGCATGGAGTGTCATGACACTCCAAGTGCAATCATGGCAGAGGAACTGGGCATGGACCTTCTTTGCTGCGGCAGTCCGGGACCCATGGGGCTTATGGGCCATCCGTCCATGGCAACGGTAGACTTCGAAGAACAACTCTACATGCTTGAAGGCGTTCTAAGGGGTGCTTCGTCCCCGTTCATCATCTGCAATATGCCAAACACTACGGCCTGTATCTCGATTGAAGAGTCAGTACGCAATGCGGCAAAGGTTGTGAAGCTGGGTGCAGATGGGGTTCATATCGAACCGTCCCTTGGTACGGTAGATCACATTCGGGCAATCGTAGATGCGGGGATACCGGTTGTGGGCCACTTTGGGGTTCAGGGGGAACGCGCTGTCATGAATTCCGGCCACTCGCCCGCAGGACGAACCGCCGAAGAAGCTGCAAAGATTGTCGAACTGGTGAAAGCATCTATTGACGCCGGTATCTTTGCTGCGCTCTTTGAACATACATCTGTAGAGCTTACCAAGTGGTGCTATGAAAACTTACCAGTGGCGGTAGCCAGTCTTGGGTCGGGCCCCCATGCGCACGGGATTTTTCATGTATCAAGCGATATCATCGGGTGCTCGGTCTTTCCCATCCCGCCCAAACGCGAGGTCTTTGGCGATGTCTGGGGCGAGATGCAGCGCGCATACGCCGCCTACTTCGCCGCCGCGTCGAACGGGCAGTTTCCTAAGCCCGAACTGAGCCATGCGATGCATGAAGGCGAACATCAAAAGTTTCTCGCAACGATCAGCTAAGATATGGATCATACCACGCAGCGAGGCCCCGCAGAGTTCATGCGGTGGCTCGCTGCTTTACCGTTCAAGCGTGACTTATGTGTGGAATGCGGAGCCGGTCGAGGCGAGCTCTCCGCTTACCTGCAACCGATGTTCAACCAGGTCATTGCCACCGATGCCGCGCCACCACGAAAATCGCTGCAATACTGTCCCGTGCAAAGGTGCCATGCAGAGGCGTTACCATTCTCGGCAAGCAGTGTAGACCTTGTGTTTTCTATGCAAGCAGCGCACCACTTCGACACTCATGATTACACTCAAGAGGTAAAAAGGGTTCTGCGGCCGGGAGGGATTTTTGGAGTCTTTTCGTGGGCAGAGGCAGAGTTGCCAAATCGGGTTACTCAGGCCTATGCGCCCGTCTTTGAAGCGATTTCCCCATTTTGGGAGACGGAGCGAAAGTGGGTTGTCAGCGGATATAAAGGTTTCAAGTTCCCAGGTCTGCGCATTGAGGTCCCACACTTCCACCTCACAAAGTGGCTTTCACCAGAGGGTCTTGAGACCGAAATGGCGTCATGGTCTGCGGTCCAGGCGGCCTCGAAGTGTAGCATCGAGTTTCCAGAACCACGCCTCGCCTCCTGGGGCTTGCACGAAAACACACTATTTGAATGCAAGTGGCGTATTATCGGTCAGGTGTTTCGTTACTGACTACTTCCAGACCATCGCGGCCACTGAATTGTGATGGACCACATCATTCATCGGGCAATCCGGGCAAGTCTCTGGAGCCGGGACGTTCTTGCAACCTTGGCACTTACTGACTGTCTTGGATGCTTCGACAATTTCAGACCTGAGTTCCAAAGCCTGTTGCGCTTTCTTAGAAAGTAACTCGGCAAGGTTATCCAACAACCCCCCAACAGATGATGCCGACTCATCACCGGTCTGATGTTTCAGGCGCTCTTGTGCTATTTCAGAGAGGCTATCCAAACCGATGTCCAGCAATCGCAACCGATGAATCAAGCGCGCAACCGACAAGTCGGCATCGCTATAAAGTCGCGTACCCTTTGCCGACTTTGTTGGTGCAATGATCCCAAGACTCTCGTAATGGCGCAGCATTCGCTCCGTCAAACCAGATTTCTCGACAATTTCACCGATCTTCATAGCAACTCATCTCGTAAGCTTGGACTTGTGTATCTAACGTGGCGTCAGAAAACCAGTGCCTTTGCGACTTCGATGAAATTGCTCATTTCGATTGTCAGGTTTCTGCTAATAGAGCCCTTCGCGCAAAGTGCAGCATCGAACCGAATGGGCTCTCCTGACACCTTCGCCGCGATATACATCAAAGGCCGCTCTGGTATGGATCGACTTTCGCCTTATGCCGCAGGAACAGACACGACGGAACTGCGTTAAGGTTCTCTGAAGTCTGCTTCCCGTTGGCGTTGAATCTCAGACGATCCACCCAAAGACATACCCCGCCCCGAGCGACCCCAGAACTGCAAGCAGCAGATAGAGCAAGAACGGTTGCAATTTGAGCACCGGTGCGATGGCCATAGCACCCCAGATGCTGACCGCGCCGCCGGAAACAAGGAACGCCATCGCTGCCCCTGCGGACATGCCGTTGTCGATCAAACCGCGTGTCAGTGGGAGTGCAGCGTAACCGTCGATATAGGCCGGGGCACCGACGAAGACAGCGGCGGGTATGGCCCACCATTTGTCTTCGCCAACATATGCTGCCAATACGCCCGGTGTAAGGGCCGTGTTCAACGCATACTCCGCGGCAAATGCCGGGATTAGGCAAATCAGGATAAGCCGCGTGGTTGCCCAGACCTGTTTTCTGAAAGCACGACGACGCGCTTCAGACCGCCAGACCCAAGGATCAAAGGGCTGCTCTTCGCCGTATCGTGTAGCACTTAGTTGGCGCGCCAGGCCATTGTCCCGAAGCGCATTCATGGCCCAAGGTGACTTGGCGAACATGCCGGTGATCGTGCCGCCGAACAGACCCAATCCGAAGGCCGCAAGCGTCTTGCCAATCGCAAAGCTCAGACCAAGGGTTGCCGCTGTTGTCGCGAGCATTGCCGGATCCGTTATCGGAGAGGACAGCCAGAAGGCCATGATCGGAGCGAGCGGTACGCCCGCAGCCAGCAATCCGGCCATCAAAGGCAGCACGGTCACACCGCATACGGGCGTGATGGCTCCAATGAGCGAGGCCGCCAGAACCGTTCTCAGTGTCCTGCCCTCGAAGGCACCAGCGATGTGGGTATCCGCGCCGCTTGCGATGATCCAGGCTGCAAGTAAAATGCCCGGAATGACGATGGGGGCCACGACAATCAGGCCCCATAGGACAAACTTTGCTGTGTTTGCGGCGTGTTCCGGCCAGACAAGACAGACGCCAGCCAGCAGCAGCAAAGAGACGCCCCAAACCAGGGGTTTCCGGTTAGATGGTTGGTGGGCAGCTGTCTGATCTGACATGGGATACTCCTCTGACCTTGAAAAATAGTGCTGCACAAGGCATCTGTGAAACGCATAGTTTCAATTTCCGGTATTGGAAAAATGAATGGAAAATCTGGATAGCGATCTTCTGCGAACCTTCGTCGCCGTGGCTGATGCCGGAAGCGTCACGGACGGTGCTGCCCGTATCCACCGGTCGCAATCTGCGACAAGTCTTCAAATCAAGCGCCTCGAGGCGATCCTGGGTCAGCCGGTCTTTGACAGGCATGGTCGCGGGGTGGTCTTGAGCGACACGGGACGAAAGCTATTTCCAGTCGCGCAGGAGGTGACGGCACGTCTCGACGCGGCCCTACAAGAGATTTCACAGAACACAGTTAGCGGCAAACTGCGTTTGGGCATCCCCGACGATCACGGGCGCACCAGACTTGCGGCGATCATTGCGACCTTTGCCCGTCAACATCCGAAAGTCGAACTGGATGTCACCTGCGCCTTGAGCACAAGTTTTCCAGAAGCCCTCGATAAGGGGGCGCTGGACCTTGCGGTCTATGAGGTCGAAAGCCCGACCAGTCACGAGGAGGTTGTTTTTGAAGACCCGACATGTTGGGTTTCTTCGGCGCACCGGCACTTTCGGGCCGAAGAAAGACTTCCGGTGGCCTTGTTCGATCATGCGTGCTGGTGGCGCGACGCGGCGGTCAATTCATTGCAAGCCCGTGGAAAGCCATATCGCGTTGTCTACTCCAGCCAAAGCGTCTCTGGTGTGATTGCAGCAGTAGAAGCCGGGGTCGCAGTGGGTCTGCTTGGTCGCTCCTCGCTGCACGGCGGTCTATCGGTGGTGAACGATGCATTGGGCCTCGGAAACACGCCTGCCTCCAAGTTAGTGATGGCATCCAGCAAGCCGAAAGAACAAGGGCCTCAAGACGCTATGAAGGCCGCGATCCGAGCCGCGTTTATGGCCAGCCCATGAAAAAGCCGACCTTTGCTGTGCTCTGTTGAATGGACAGGTCGGGCTCGAAGCGGCCACCCACTGCGGCTTGCATGTTTGGCAGCTCGCAGCCCAAAGCAGACTTTCGTAACAAGGATTTGCAGCTCCTGCTTCGTACCCAAAGCCGTCAGAGATTGATGGGAGGTGTCGTCACACTGGTTAGGGTCGCCGTTGCAAGCAGGATCAGAACAACAGCGAGAATCTCCATTGAAATCGACCGCCGGAGAGCAATTTCCGCGCCACGCGTCTCAGCCCTGAGAGCCGGAACAAATCTCAGTTTGTTCAGCGCCGCGAGGCCAAGAAGGGCAGAAACGATCACGACCTTGACCAGAAGCACCAATCCATAGGCCGTTCCGAACAAAGCGGTCACGGAGCCCGAAAGCAGCCACGCGAGCGCTGCGCCTGCAACAATCAGGACGGCAACTCCGTAAGCAGCGAAATTGCCAAAGTGGTGCAGTAGATCTGCCCCAGTGGGAGTGAGCGCCGCTTTGCGCAAAGGCAGGAGAGCACCGACCCAAAACGCGGCAGCCAGCAGATGAAGAACCAGAAAGACTGCGAGAGCCGCCCTGGGCTCTCCGAGCGAGTGTCCCACCTGAGCAAAAGAAATCGCTATGGCAAGGCTGCCCGCCAAAGCGATCCACGGCCCGACGCGGGGAAGCAGGATTGCCAATATTGCAAGTTCACCCACCACTCGCCAAATCGCGCCGGTGCCAAGCGGACTGTCCCAAACAAAACCAAGCATCATTGGGTCCGTCGCGCCCTCAAAGCCCATTCCGGATATCCGCGCCGCTCTGATGCCGAAACGCAAAGCCAGAACGGCGAGACCGAGAAGCGCCGCACCGACCGCAAGGTGCTGTGCAAGGCGCAAAACGGACGCGTCGGCGCGCTTGGCAAAGAGAACCGTGAACAGGACGCTACCCATCGCCAGCAGCGCTGCACCGTAGCCAAGTGCCTTCGCCAAAATGGCCAAGACAACAACACCGTCAATAGGTGCCAGACCGATCACTCAGCGACCGTGAAAGAGAAGCTGCCCTGCATCGGGTGACCGTCGGACGCCATACCGCGCCAGTCGAAGCGGTAGCTTCCGGGTGCAAGCTCTTCCAACGGTATGGCCCGGAATTCTTTGGCGGGATCCATACCCGTTTCGCGGTCAATTTCTACATCGCCATCGGAGGATCTCAGCGTAACCGAGATGATGCGCATCGGATCATCGAACCGCATGGTAAGCTCCGGCACGTCCGTGACGGTTGCACCGTCAGCCGGTGTCGTTGCTTCGGACTTTGAATGCGCAGCCGCAAGCATTGGAGCCATTGCTACGACCAAGCCGATAAGAGTTTGTTTGATCACCTGAGTTTTCCTCTATTCGGATTGGGCATTCAGCTCGTCGTGGTACTCACGAAGGTCATTGGGCCAGGTTGATTTAATAAATGATAGCACCGCTATGATCTCGTCATCACTGAGCACACCTTCATAGACCGGCATACCGGTTGGGGGCGCATTTTCCATCAGTCCGGCCAGGCCAAATTTAGTCAGGGTGAAAAGCGTTTCATCATCGTGGTGCCACGTATGCCCTGTAGCGTCATGCGGCGGTGCTGGCAGCAAACCATCCTCGCCGCGAATGCGCCAGTTTGGTTGACCTTCCAGGCGCGCTCCGTGGCAGGCAGCACATTGATCCGCGTAAATATCTTGGCCAACGGCGACCAGTTTGGCGTTATCCGGTGTCAATAGACCGACCGCTTCGGAGGGCTGGGCCAGAACGCAAGCTACGGCGAAACCGGTGAGCGCAAGCCCACCGGTGACCAAGAGTGTTGTGCGCCCTAGCATCAGGTGTCGAACGGCTGCGCGGTGCCCGCACGGTAGTATACTGTACCGGCCCCAGCCTCTCCCCCAAATGCAATGACGTCGTAACGGGCGGACGGATCGTCGCCCATACCAGGGGAGCCCATTGGCATGCCAGGAACGGCAAGCCCTGTAATGTCAGGCCGATCCTTCAACACGGCTTCCAGTGCTTCAAACGGCACATGGCCTTCAAAGACATAACTATCGGCTTCTATCGTGTGACAGGATGCGAGGTTCAGCGGGATACCCCGCGCTGACTTCTGTGCTTCGGGGTCGGTCAGTTCCTCAACGGTGACGGCGTAGCCACGTGCGCGAGCCAAGTCGGCCCATGCGTGACAACATCCGCAACCTGGTGAGCTTAGCACATGCATTGGGGTGCCTGCTCGGACGGGAAGAGCGGTCGCGATGAGCGCAGTTGCAGACAGTGTGGTGAAGTGACGACGTGTGATCATGTCTGTCGGTCCTTTGATGTGAAATTTGAACGGATTGCGGGCGGGCGCCCGTTGCCGTTCAGGCTTTCGGAGGACCGGTGGGGACGCCCATTGCGAGGCCCGAAAAATCGGAATCAGCTTGCGTCACACCACACTCTGAGATCGCCACTGGAGCAATCGGCGAAATCCCCGCCGTGGCGACAAGATCACCAAAACAGGATGCTGAACTCATGCCGCTGGTGGTGTCGCAACAATCCGCAACAGCTTTCTCGGCATTAGCCAACGGCTCGTCGTCCGCTATTTGAGCATGATGACCAGAATGATCCGATCCATGGGTCAAGCCATGCTTCACGGACGCTGCGGATGCGCCAGAGAATGCAACAACAAGAAGTATCGACAGGATCAAGCGAAACATACCAAATATCTACTGGGGGTATGTAGTTTTGACAAGTTACGAGGATGTGTCGAAGCAAACGATCCTAGTTGCATCCATTGAAGTTGCGCCACATCTCTAGATCCGGCCCGTCTAGAGCGGTGGTACATGAATCACCTGAAATTCCGGTAAATCTGAATTTTGACTGACCTGCGCATTGGTCAGCAACGGAAAGGTCAGCAGGTGGGCATTTAGCCCAGAGTGATGCCGGTGATGAAGGTGTACGAGCTTTCAACCAGATCGATGACGACATCCAACTCTTCGGGTGTCGTCGGTGTATAGATCATGACAAAGCCGCTCCACCCAGGACGTTGATTGGCCCACGGGTGCGCTACGGCCCAACCCGCCTCAACTGCCCGTCGCGCCATTGCGGGGTCTAGCGAAGCGTGCAAGCTGCCATCAGGATGCATGTGCGCAAACTCAAACCCACCAACGATAGAGTTCGGTTGAGACAACAACATGTCGGGATCAAGCTGAAAACCAATTGCGCCAGGAAGCGATATGCGTGTCGGGCCAAGTGTGACCCCTGGGAATTGCGCAACTCGCTCCAGCAATAGCTGGGCCAAATCGGCATCAATTTCGACACCAATCTGAGTATGGGGTACGCCGCTTGTCGTTTCGGGACGGGGTGAGGCGCGCTCCGGCAAGGAGCGTTCTTGCGCGAATGCCAGCGGGCACGTCAGTGCCACCGCAGTCGCGGCAGCCGCCAGTAGTCTCAGGAACACAATCATTTTGTTGTCAGCCAGTCAAAAGTTAAGAATGAGCGCTCGGCGCAGTATCAGCTCCCCTGCACACATCATTCAGCCTTTAACGCTTCGATATTGATCAAGAGCTCTATTTCGTCGCTCACCGCTGGTGCAAAGGCCCCAAGTCCGAATTCAGACCGCACGATAGTCGCCGTGGCTGCTAGCCCCATGGTCGGCGTGCCCTCCTTTTCGCCAAACGGGTATGGCGCCGACTTGTTAAGCGTTGTTTCCAGAACAACAGGTTTGGTGACGCCATTCATGGTCAGATCGCCAGAAATATTCGCGGTATTGTCACCGGTCACTTCAATGCTGGTTGAGGCGAAGGTGACCACGTCATCGTCACTCGCGCTGAAAAAGTCATCGGACATGAAATGTTGCAGACGGGCGTCCCAGCCCGTGATCATGGATTTTACAGGCATAGACACTTTGACAGATGACGCAGACGGATCATCTTCATTGAACTCTATCTCGCCGGTAAAACCTGAGAACATTCCAAACGTTTCTGAGAACCCGATGTGGTTGTAGCTGAACAAGACCTGGCTGTGTCCAGGATCCAGCTCGTAAGTGCCACTCTCGGACAGCGCGGTTGTCGCACCAATCGATAAGAGTACCGCCAGCGGGGTTGCTGCCACTTTGAACATTGATACGCTCCCATTTTGACAAGACGTGTTCGCGGAATTGAGTATTGAGCTTTAGTTTTTAGCCGGCCATACTTTTAGTACAAAATGTTCTGCTATGCAACAATATGTTCTATAGGAGGGGCGATTGAAAGAAGATCCCAGGCTGATCGCCACACGACAGGCCGCACTTGATGCGGCGCAAAGGATACTGAGGGATGAGGGCGTGCTGCACGTAACTCATGGCGCGGTTTCAAAGGCAACGGGCATTTCGCGCAGCACACTTTACAGGCACTGGCCAGATGCGCGCAGTCTGCGTGATGCAGCATTCAGGCGCATAGCAACCCCGCCGAACATACCGCCCAAAACCGATGGCCCGCTACGATCTGATCTGCGCTGGTTACTCGGAGTACTGATGGGAGCCTTAAATGACACACCATGGGGCCAAATCGCGCCTCAGGTGGTCGCTGCTGCGTCCACCGATGCAGAAGCGCGGTTGGTGATCACTGAATTCATGAAAGACAGATTCACAAGTGTTAAAGCAGTATTTGCAGCCGCAATAGACCGTGGTGAGATCACAGCCGACGTTTCGATTGACCAGCTCATAGAACTAGCAATCGCGGCGCCTTATTTCCGCAAGCTCATACGTCACGAGGCACTGGACGAGGATTGGTTGGATCGACATGTTGATCTGCTTTGCAGTATCGCGAAATCCACTTCGGGACAGTGACTATCGCCTGACTTTGTAATCAAAGCGACCAGAAGCGGGCGCGAGATTACGGCAGAGCAGCAAATTAGATCAAAAGCATATCCAGCCAGTTCCCAATAGCGGTTGCTCCAAAAGGTCTCGGCAAAGATTCGCAATGATCGTTCTTCAAAGTTTGCAAAGTCCGCTTTCTGCGCATTGCTGTCATTGGAGCTTCGCGCAGCAGCAGTCAATTTTGGGCTCTGAGCCGACACTAGAGCACGTGCAGCATCCTCACCTGCGGTTTAAAATCATCCTTCGAGGACGGCCCAAAGGAGACATCCAGAGATCATCTCCAGGCTGCAGCGCGGCCCGTCCTTTCTGCCATTCGCTGCAACTGCGCAATCCGTCCAGTGACCGAGGATCAATTCACGGACGAAGCGGGTATTGCTCAAGGCGTCTAACGCACAGCATCTGCCATTCGTCGCTTGCGACTACTAAGCTGTCCTACCAGAGATTAATTCGCAGTCGTCTGACAGCCTCTGGCCCAAACACAAGGGGCTAGACACCAGAGCGGAAGCGTGGCTGGATTGCTTAGAGATTGTCTAGTCGGACGGAGATCCCCAAAATTGAGAAAAAATGCAGACAAGCTGTTAGTGACTTCCGCTATTGCTATCGCTCTTTTGGCCTCCGGTGCGGTATTTACTGCTTCTACACAACCAGCAAGCGCAGAGGCTGGTTATTTCTGGGATGAAACCGTTGAGTCTGTAGATAGAAGCCCTTGGATATTTGAAGGCACAAATGTTTTTGGCGAATTAGCACGAGTTCCACCGTCAGATTGGGTACGTACTTTGGAAAAAGCGGCATACCCAACTGAGCTTGAGACCTTTGTTTTCACAGCTAGCAACAATGAAGAACAGAACATCAACGATTGGTTGCATCAAACGCATACCGATAGCTTTTTGATTTACCATGATGGCAAATTGGTCGCTGAAAAGTACTTCAATGGCATGAGAGTTGACACGCCTCACCGCATTCACTCGATCACCAAGACAGTGTTGGGTATGGCCGCAGGGCTGGCAGTTGAGGCGGGAGAACTAGATCCCAAAAAGCTGATCACCGAATACCTGCCAGAGTTGGAGGGCCCAGCATTCAAAAATACAACGGTTAGACACCTACTTGATATGACCGCTGCTGTTGATTGGAGAGATGCTTCTAGCGGCTACTTAGACGATGCCGGTGATCTGTTCTGTGCGTTTGGTCAGGACCTCTCTGAAAAAGTTGAAATTTGTGATACAGAATCTGGCGTTAAGGAGTACATGATCTCTCTTAGTGATCGCGAGACTTTGGTGGAAGACGGTGAAGTTTATAGTTACCGTTCAGTTCTATCTGCACTGCTGGGTATGGTTATCGAATCGGCAACTGGCGAGAGCTATTTGGATGTGCTGGCCGAATTGTGGCAGGGCATCGGTGCTCAGGACCCTGCATATAGCGAACTAGGGCCCAAAAGGATTGTGCAAACCAGTGGTGGGATGTTCACCAGCTCTCGTGACCTATTGCGATTTGGCATAATGATGCTGGACAACGGAAAGGTTAACGACACTCAGGTTATTCCTCCAGATTGGATAGCTGACACGATTCAAGCAAATGATGATGTGATCGCAGCTTATGAGAAAAGCGCATATGCAGAGGTGTTTGAAGGCTTCCACTATCGGAATCAAGTTTGGGTGAAAGATAGAGAAAACGGTGCGTTTTACGGTATCGGTGTCTATGGGCAGCTATTGTATGTGAACCAGGAAGCCAATGTGGTTATGGTGAAGCTATCAAGCCAGCCAGAAGTTCAGAACACACCTATGTACCTAGACTCTATGGTTGCGATGAAAGGAATTGCAGAGACTTTGAGCAAGTGAATTTCAAAGCGCCTTAGTCTCTAAAGCACAGCTAAATAGCTCGGCTTAACCTAAAGGTGGACCCAATAGTGTCCTCGGATCAGTACCGGGTTACAACGACTGCGAATGCAGCAAACACCACGCCAATCAAAAGGGCCTTTGTGTTCATTGACGAGCGGTTAGGCAGTTTAACCCGAAGAGACAGGGCAATGATCACGCCCCCCGTCAACCCAGTCGCAATTGAATAGATCAAGCTACTTTTGTCTGCGTTGAGACCGATCAATATGCCGACTGCAAGCGACGCGACAAAGTATGCGCGTAGCCACCCAGACATGTGCCCGGGGTGGGTCTTATAGAGATAAATATTCACCCCAAACAAATGCAATGAATAGGCCAACGTTCCGATAGCGTACAGCTCAGGAGATGTTCCCGTCGTTTGCATGACTGTAATGGCAAGCAAGCAGTTATAGGTTCCAAGTGCCACTGTGTCCAAGCCAAGCGACAACCTGTTATCGGCCCCCGTGTCGCGACTGGCTTCCAGCAAGTAGTAAATGAGAAATCCTAGGAGCGAATAACCGAACAGCGAGTTTTCCCATTTACCATTTGCAGCCAAATCGGCCGACAATTCACCAATTTTTGGCAGCAAGAAAAGGAAAGCATAGCCAAGTCCGATCCCAGATGAAAAATCAGAAAGCCAGCCTGCTAGAGCGGGGAATCTCCGGTAAAAAGACACGCAGAAGACGTGAACAGTGCCGATGACTGCAATCGATGTTATCGCGAGGTATGTCGACGCGTCGAACACGGCTAAGATCCAATGATCACATTACAATTTGTATGAGACACCCCTTGGGAGCAAAAGCACAACCCAAAAAGTGAAGAAGGTGCGGTTTGAATAGAACACTCAACGACAGCTTTCTTTTGCACTTCCGGCATTGATGCATGGTGCAGAAAATTGAACTTAGGGCTCCTTCCGGACCTCAGAGGCAGCGCAGCAATCCCGTGATATGGTGCCTCGTCAACGTCGGGTGGTCGTTTTGGGAGGGCATGGCGGATCGGAGGATCAGTCATGGGAACACCAAACCTACCAGCCATTCGCGCACTTCGCCCCGCATGGAACAAGGGCCGCATCGTGGGTCAGAAACGACTGCTGAAGCCAAAGCATGTCTGGGCGATCCGTGTTCGACTTGAATTGGCCGAAAACCACCGCAACCTAGCGCTGTTCAATATGGCGATCGACAGCAAGCTGCGCGGCTGTGACCTGGTGAAGAAGAAAGTCGTCGATCTAATGGCGTCAGGTCAGATCAGGGAGCGCGCCTCCGTCCTGCAAAGCAAGACGCAGAAACCTGTTCGCTTTGGGATTCCAACGGCCTGTACCGCTCATTGACTGTCGGCAACCGATACTGCGACACGCCCGTCAAGGAGACGTTCGCTGCAAGAGCGAGGCTGGAAGACGGACACTGGTCCGAAGAGCCCGGACAAAGTTGCCTCGCAACCTTCCCGCCGCGCTAATGCGTTTGACTCACCCAAGAACACTCCAACCTGACTAGCAGCGCCGACTGCCACCCGATCTCAACACAGAAATTCAAACAGTGGTTCAGTCTCCAACCAGGCATCGAAACGAACCCAAGCCTAGGCAGCTCGCAAGACTTTTGGTCTAGAAATGTCGTCCCAAGCTTAATCTCCCAAACCGCACATTCACGACGCTAGAAATCGCGACAATGGGAACTTAAATGTATCTTCATGGCATTTCAGCGCATTTAACACCGCGGGTCCGGTGAAATCGCGCGTGTCGTATTGGCAAACACTGACCAACGGGTGACGGTGACCGACCTCATGATTGAATTGCCGCTCGTAGGCAAACAAATCCGCATGGCTCATTCCCAAGTCCAAGCACCAACTCATGTCGCCCAGCAACCGAAAGCTTCGCCATCCAGCGCGCGTCGACATAAAAATATTGCGTTCTATATAGCGGCACATCTCTTCCCCATCGGGCAGACCGCTGCTCTGGATCAGCTGGCCGGTTTCAATCGCATTGGGCAACCCGTCCCAGGCCTGACCGATATGACCGAGAATTTCAGCACGCACTTTTTCCGTTGCGATCAGAAAGCATCCGTCGCCATTGCGAAGACCATCGGCGAGAAACGGAACCGACCACTTCAGCCGCCCCAGATCGTTTTCATAAAGCGTGCAAATGTGGTTGCCATACTCAATGGCCACACCTTCCAGCAAAACCTCGCTCGGGCGACCAGTCTGAGAGGTGTCGCCATCCGCCATGGCGTTACCGTCCAGAAAGGCCATAAGGTCCTCGCGGCGAAAACGGCGCTCTTTCTTGATACCGATGCGCTGACAAACCAAACGACCTGAATTGGTCCAGCGGCGCAGCGATGCCTCGCTGACCTTCAGGATGGCGGCGGCTTCCTTGATGTTCAGAAGCTCAGAGCCTGGATCGGTTTGCGGTTTCACAGTCGCTCCTTCTGACAGGTTTCCCGGCTCCGATACCGGACCGGGTTAGCGCGGGCACGTCCCACAGTCTGTTGGACTCTAAGGCAATTTCTGCACGGTCACAGCCGTATTGGCCCCACTATATCCGAAGGGTCAAGGCGGACAAGACCTAACGACCTCAGATATACTTAATTGTACTTTTATGTCCTTTAATAGATTTTATTGACACATTGTCGCGGTAAACGCTAACGTTTAACACCAGTGAACTCCGAAGGAAGCCCAGTTGTCTGATCTTCGTTCGGCAAACACGTCCGGCACCGATGTCCTGGCTGAACCGGGCCCGCAAAGCCGGACCTTCAACAGAGAGGACACACCAGATGACAGATAAAGTCAGACTTTTGCACCATCCGGCGTCACAGCCCTGCCGCACGGCTCTGCAGTTCCTGATCGAAAACGACATCCCGCATGATGAAGAGGTCGTGGACATCACCACCAACATTAACGAGCGGCAGGAGTTCAGGGATGAATACAACCCAACCGGTCAGGTGCCAATCTTGTGTGATGGCGACCTTCGGGTCTGGGAAAATGTCGCCATCGGACGCTATCTGAACGAGAAATACAACTGTGCCGATCACTGGTTCGGCGGAACGCTCCACGCGCGCACGCGGATCAACATGTTCGTGCAGTGGTACGCCTACACGCTGCGTCTGGGCGGGGGCGCGTTCCACTGGACGATCTTCGCGCCGATGATCTACGGGGCGGACAAGGATTTCACCGCCGAAGTACGCAAAGGGAAGCACCTGTTGTACGAGGCCATGGACCTGCTGGAAAACTACTGGCTGAAGGACACCGAATACCTGTGCGGCGACCAGATCAGCTATGGCGATCTGGCCGCGTTCCACGAATTCGTCTCGCACGAGGCCGGCGGAATTATTCCCGACACCGTCTGGGCCAAGCACCCCAAGACGCGTGACTGGTTCGAGAAAATCTCGGAACGCCCCGCCGCACAGCAGGTCAGCGAATGGCAATATGAGACGATCCGCCAGGTTCTGGGCGGTGAACTGAAGGTGACGTTCACCCGGCGTACCGCGGTTCTCAAAGGCACCGAGGCCCATGGGGGTCACAACACCGGTCTGGTGCACACCGGCGACAAGCACGATTATATCGCCGAGGTTGAATCAGCAGACTGATCCCCTGTCACGGGTTGGAATGCCGCCCCGAAGATCCCGGCGGCATTCCGCTCTGCCCCGCCATTCGGACATGCCTGTGCGGCGGGCAAACCTGTGGGCGTGATAAAGTGGAACCCCGGAAGCCCCAAACCCGACAGATGAGCGCGGATGCTCAGAACGTCCAGGTTTCCGAATAAGGGCGCAGTTCAATCTCGTTGCTCCAGGCCGAACGCGGCTGCAAATATGTGTGCCAATAGCTGAGCGCCACATCGTCCGGCTGCGCCAGTGTCTCGGGATCGTAGCGGTCGCCATAGCGGTCATGCATCACCGGAACATCCAGATCGCAGTCCAGTCGCACATGCACGATATGGACACCATCCTTCGCATAGGCGCGGGTCAGGCTTTGCGACAGCGCCCTTAAGCCGAATTTCCCGATCGCATAAAGCGGCATCTTGCCTGACCCCCGAAACGCGGCGGTCGAGCTTGAGAAAAACACGCTGCCCCGGCCTCTGTCCCGCATCGCGGGCAGAACCGCTTTTGCCGCGGCAAAGGCACCGACGACCTCGAGCCGTAAAACCGCTTCCAACGCGTCATAGCTCATGTCCAGCGGGTCGATGGCGGTGAAGGTGTCCCGCACGTTGTAAATCAGCACGTCGATCTGACCCAGTTCACTGGCGGCGTCCGACAAGGCCTGTTCGACCGTCGCGGGGTCGGTGGCGTCAGCGCGGTAATACTGCACCCGCGCGCCCGGTCGCGCCTGCAGAGCGGCGGCCTTTGCCGGCGCGCTGCCCTCTGCACTGCGCGAGATCAGGGCGATGTCCAGCCCTTCGCTGCAGAATTTACGCGCCAGCGAGGCGCCAAGACCTTCTCCGGCTCCGACGATTGCACAGACAGGCGGCATAGCATCCCTCAGGTCGTGTTTATCAACTGTTATGCGTCGTACAGGACGGCGCAGCGCACCTCGATACTCCACCGGTCCGGGGCGTCGTCTTCGACGGACGGGTCGGTAAAGGCGCTGTGAAAACTGAAGGTCGAGGCACCATCAGGCTGAGAACTGTCCGCCCTTGCCCCCCTGGAGCGGGACAGTTCACCGGCAGAGTCCCATTGCTTGATCAGCAGCGCCTCATCCCGCGTCATCTCGGGGTAAAAGAGCCACTGATGCTGATCCGAGTATTTGGCATAGTAGTTTTCGCCGACCCGGTCCGCATAGTGGATTTCAAACACCACCAGATCCTGCGGGCTGACCAGCGCGGCGTCACACAGGGCTAAAGGATCGGTCATGACCGGTTTGTGGTCGATGTTCCGCCACAAGTTGATGATGGCATAGCGCCCTGTGCTGATCGCCGCTTCCACCGCATCGATGTCGAGCAGCACCATCCCCTCAGCCAAAACGGACCTGTAGGTGTCATTACCGGTCGGCGGCCGGGTCAAATCCCGCAGCCGCTGTGGCGCGCTGGTCATGGTGTAGTCTCCGTGGACCATATGCAGCGGCGGCTGTACCTGCTGTCCACCAGCAATCCGCTGCCTGCTTCGATTACCCGAAACCGAACGGACATTGTGATCGAATGCCGCCACGACATTGGCACCGGTAGCCTGGCGAATGATCTCCTGGCACTGCGGGTAATAGCGTCGCACCACCTGCCGATTATCTAGAAAGTCGATGTCGGCACTGTCCAGAGACCGCTGCAATAGCTCGAAACCGTTGGGGTCTAGTCGGTGCCGCGCTACACCGTCAAATGCACGGGCATCGCTCACGCGTATCTCGCGCCTATCGAAGGTGGTGCCAACCCATTGATCATCCGACCCACTGTTGTCGCGCCGTGTGTACACTTTGCCGTTGCGCAGCAAAGACGTCTGGGTTGCGGCATCCAGATAAGTGAACTCTCCAACCCGCTCAGCTTGTGCAATCAGGCTCATTTGCACTCCCTTTCAAATATCGGCCTTAAAGACATCACAGCCGTTTGCTTTATTGGCCAGAATTTTAAGCTTGTGTTTCGATCAGATCGATATTCTTTAAAGGCAAAACTGGAATAATTATACAGCAATGTACATCAAAATATATTAAAACTAAGAAACGGCATACCTTCTTGCGGAGTTCCTTGTCTACCGACATTAATGACGAGTTCGGTGTCCCGGCATAGATTTCGACAGTGCAAGGGAAAATCGCTGAAACCAATTAGATCTACGCTTAAGAGGGTTGCCCACACAGGCTGCCCATAACTGATTTAAACGTTTTGGGTCATCGGAGTGATACCGGTCCAAAGCTGTCACTCGACCTATATCTCAGATGCTACGGTTGCAGCTCGCATTGCCGACTTTCACCGCGACTGCAAAGTTTAGCATTTTTTTGGGACCCGGATAAAGCAAGCTGTCCAACCAGGACAGGAAAAGCCATTAGGTCTTTTGCCGGCAAAATGTGATCGGCTTCGGGAATTGCATAACCGCACACATTCGTGAGCTGGGCCGCAGCCTTGCTTGGGATCGTCCAGACGGTGCTGTCAGACGAATTCGAACCAGTCTCAGGTTACCGCGGAAACCGCAAACCTATCCGGAACAATTTTGACGCCACTCGCTAAGAGCGGCGGCGCGTGTCAGCTTGAAGGTGTCTCGGCTGGCTAGCGATCTTTCCTGGTTGAAGTGGTTGTAGACGGAGGAATGGGCGGCGGCGAATTTCTGTAGACTTCGTATGCGCCTGAAACGCTGCATCGCGCGTTCGCGTCGTCGGAAAGGAAGGTGCGAATTCTCGACGCGGTTGTTGAGCCACCTACCCGTCCTTTGTTTTTCAAGCGCGCCCATTTCTCTGAGCGCAGCCTTGTAAGAGGCGAAGCAATCTGTGACGATCTCTTCGGCGCAACCGTGCCGCTTCATCAATTTCTTGAGGAATTTCGGTGCTGCAGCCTTGTTTCGGCGTTTGGTGACAACGGCTTCCAGCACCTCACCTTCGTGATCAACGGCCTGCTAAAGATAATACCGCTTGCCATTCACCTTCACAAAAACCTCGTCCACGTGCCACTTCCATTTGGAGTATGCTCTCAATTGCTGAACACGCTTCCGCCTTATCTCAGCAGCAAATACCGGGCCAAACCTGTTCCACCAATATCGGACGGTTTCGTGGCTCACGTCGATGCCTCGCTCGTGCAGCAGATCTTCGACATTCCGAAGCGAAAGCGGGAAGCGAATGTATAACATCACCGTAAGGCGGATGATTTCGGGACTGGTTTTAAAGTACTTGAAAGAGGCAGGTCTGGTCATGGAAAAAAGCTACGCAACACCCCTGCCCCGCTCAAGCAAAGCTCTTTTGACAAGACCCCAGAACACTCGTCCCAATCGCGAATGCACTGTTCAAATCACGGCAAAAGTGGAACGCTCAACTCGTATGGCAAATACAGTTGCCAGCTTAGTTCCGTCGTCGTCAGCTTTCATTAGTGCATTAGTTAAACAAGTTGACAGCTTACCCAAGGTAAAGAGTAGATTGGTATTCGTGGGACCGCACTGCCACGCAAGAGGCCGGGCGCCCTATCGAAAAAGGGAGGACCAAATGACTTACAGGAAAGTTCTTTCTGGGCTAATGCTCGGGACCATGCTTGCAGGGCCGACGCTCGCCCAAGACAACATGGACAAGCTCGCCAACATGCAGAAAACGGACGCTACGTTCACCTTCGTCGATCAGGAAGGCGAACGCGCCGAATCGCTGAAAGCGATTGTGCCGAATATCAACGTACCAGAGGGTTTTGAGGTCAGTCTTTATGCTGTCGTGCCGGACGCGCGTTCAATGGCTATGGCACCTCAGGGCACGGTTCTTTTTGCTGGAACACGCAAAGACAAGATGTGGTCTATCGTAGATCGCGACCGTGATCGCGTCGCGGATGAAGTAAAGGATTTTGCTCCCTCGATTGCTCTCGATATTCCAAATGGCCCCTGCTTCTCGCCGGATGGATTCCTTTTCATTGCAGAGCGCAACCGGGTCCTGGTTTTTCCGGCGGCCGAATTCTTCTTCGAAGGTCCAGATCCAGCCGTCGGCATCGTGGTTCCGCAGGGAGAGCTGATCCCACCAGAGGAAGAGAGCTTCAACCACACCGCGCGCGTTTGCGATATTGGCCCGGATGGTAAGCTGTATATTTCGCTCGGCCAACCTCACAACGTGCAACCTAAAGACAAGATTGAGCTCTATGACGAGATCGGCATTGGCGGTATTATTCGGATGAATACCGATGGATCCGACCGCGAAGTCTATACACGTGGGGTCCGCAACTCGGTAGGCCAGGATTTCAACCCCGCGACAGGCGAGCTTTGGTGGACGGACAACCAAGTCGACGGCATGGGTGATGACATTCCGCCGGGCGAACTGAACCGACAGACCAGCGCGGGCCAGCATTTCGGCTTTCCATGGACCAATTCTCGGGTTGAGATCGTCTCGGAAGCTGATTACCCTCGACCTGAAGGCGTGGAATTCGTCGAACCTCAGCTTGAGTTGACCGCGCACGCAGCTGACCTTGGTATGCGCTTCTATCACGATGACAGCTTCCCGGAAGAGTACCACGGCGGCATCTTTTGGGCGCAGCACGGCTCGTGGAACCGCACGACGCCAGTTGGTGCACGTGTAATGTTTACCGCGCTTGACCCCGAAACAGGCGATGCAGTCGGAGCGCAGGTTTTCGCGGATGGCTGGCTGAACGAGGATACTGGCGAGTATCTTGGCCGTCCGATGGACATCGAATTCCTGCCCGATGGCTCCATGCTGGTATCCGACGACTTCGCGGGTGCGATCTGGCGAATCGCATATAATCCCGCGCCTTCAGAATGAAGGCTGGAGAACTAATCACCCTTGGCGGGCTCATGCTCGCCTTGGGAACCTCCGCTTTTGCAGATGATCCGGCCGAGGGACGAAAAGTCGCCAATATGTGCCGTACTTGTCACGGTGTTGATGGATATTCGCAAATCCCCATCGCCCCGCATATCGGTGGTGAGCCGAAGGAGTATCTTGAGGCTCAGTTGATGGCCTTCAAGACTGGCCAGCGCGAACACGAGATGATGTCTATCGTGACAGCAAGTCTTTCGGCGCAACAGATCTCGGACGTCGCGGCTTGGTATGCGTCGCATTCCGCGGTGGCTACGCTCCCCGACGGTGTGAGCGAGGAGGACGCGCCCTTGGCCTGCGTCTCTTGCCATGGGGCAGACGGAATATCGCAACTTCTTGATGCGCCAAACCTTGCAGGTGAGGTCAATATCTACATTGATACGCAGCTCAAAGCGTTCCGAAATGGCAATCGGCAGCATGAGATCATGTCCGAGATCGCGGCATCTTTGACGGATGAAGAGATTCGAGAGATCGCAGACTGGTATTCGAACGTACAATTGGGGATCGAGCCGCCCAAGTAATTTGGAGGGTGCTGTCAGACGACTTCGAACTAGTCTTAGTTTGCTGCCAAAACAGTGAACCTATCCGGAACAAAGTTGACGCCACTCAGCAAGAGCGGCGGTACGTGTCCGCTCGAATGATTCTCTGCTGGTTAGGGATCTTTCCTGATTTAAGTGGTTGTAGACGGAAGAATGGACGGCGGCGAATTTCTGTGAACTTCGCATGCGCCTGAAACGCTGCATCGCGCGATCCCGTCGTCGAAACGGCAGGTGCGAGTTCTCGACGCGGTTGTTGAGGCTATTGAAATCTAGCAAAGTCGGGCGGCCCATTGCGGACATCCAGCGCACCGCTCGGATGCCGCACCGGCATCCCGCATTGCCGCCATTCGCCGCAGCCGCAAAATCTGGTCTGGTTCGAACTCACAGATCGCGCGCTAAGTGACCCTGCGACGTGAGGCGCGACCGTTGGTATTGGAATTTTGTCGAACCAGCCAAATCGCCTAAGTGAGGTTCTCCACAACCAATCCGACACATGCGTGCAGTGATGCCCCACCCAGTATCACCCAGACTGCGAAGAGAAGCGTGACACGGATGAGCGACAATGATACCGACCAAAGAAGGAAATCGAGCTTGACCCAAACGCCCAATTAGAGAAGCGGACCTTTGGCTGCCTGTTGGTGATGCTGCGACTCATCCCGTCGAACCTGCCATCGCTGAGGGAGCGAAAACTTGAACGCTAAGAACTCACATACTTCGGTGTTATCGCAATTTGAAATTATCTCACGTGCTTCGGTGAAAGTAACTCACCAACAAAAAAGTTCAGACACAAAACAACGAAGACTACGCCGCGACGAAGCTGTTGATATTTGCTCGAACAAGGATGAGCATTGACACAATAAACTGGGCGCGTCTGAACGCGCCCAGTTTCGTCAAGTCGCGACGTGAGATACCTCTTTGTCCGGCGAGTATATGTCCAAGATGTTCCAGTGTCCGGTCGTTGGTGTTGGGTTGTTGATCATTGGCACATCGAGCACGGTTGGCTTGCAACTGGCGATTGCCGCTTCCAGTGCGGGCAACAGTTCGTCGGCAGCGCTGAGTCTGTGCCCTTCCGCTCCGTAGGCTCGCGCTATGTCTGCATAACCCGGTCCGTTTGCGGGAACTGCGGCTGATCCAGGGAATGTGGTCCCGTATGTCAGACCGTAATGCGCCTTTTGCAGCCCTGCGATAGTTCCGAAAGCGTTATTATTCATGACTAGCCAGATTATGCCCAGATCAAGTTCGACTGCTGTTGCCAGCATCGACGGATTTTGACCGAATCCTCCATCGCCAACCAAACTTAGTACGACTCGATCAGGTGCTGCCAGTTTCGCGCCGATCGCGCCTGGAGGGCCAAAACCCATCGTCGCGAACCCGCCCGGGGTCAGGATTGAACCCGGCGTCAAAATGTCGAACTGTTGCCCGACGCCGTTCTTGTTCCACCCAACGTCCGTGGTGATAATAGCATCCTCGGGCAGTGCCTTGCGGGTATCTGCCAGAATGCGCTCGGGCATCATTGGAAAGGCCGATGAAGTCGCCATTTCCGCGTTGCGCGCTTTGAATTCCGTCCGGAAGCCAGCGATCTTCTGCTCCAGCATGGGCCGCTTGAAGCCGTCCGGATACATCTCGCGGGCGACCCGGTTGAGGACGCGCAAGGCGGCCTTGGCGTCAGCAACGACGCCGATCTCGGTGGGATAGTTCCGACCGATCTCCTGCGGTTCGATGTCAACATGAATGACCTTCGATCCGGGAATGTTGAACGTGTAGCCAGGGTACCAACTTGAACAATCAGCCTCTTTGAACCGAGTGCCCACGGCAAAGACGTAGTCCGCATTCAAGCAGGACTGGTTGACCAATTCGGTGCCCCAAAACCCGGTCATTCCCAGCACCAGCGGATGGTCGTCTCGCAAGGCGCCTTTCCCCATCAGGGAATGCGCGACTGGAAGGCCCATATGTTCAACAAATTCTCGCAACTCCTCGCTGGCCTGTGCCAGAAGAATTCCACCTCCGACATAAGCGACAGGGTTTTCGGCTTTAGCCAACGCTTCGACAATCTCTCGCGCTGTATCGTCGTCAATCGACGGTTTCTTGAGCGCGCGCGTGTTGTCGCGGATACGGTCGAAGCTGTCCGAGGGGATCACCTCGGAAAAGATGTCCATGGGGACATTGACCAACACGGGGCCAGGCTGACCATTCTCGGCGAGATGGAACGCTTTTTCCAGAATTTCGGCCATCAGGTCTGCCCGGTCCACCCGCCAGGCGCGTTTTACGAAGGGTCGATAGATCTCCCATTGGGCGGCATCTGCATGCAGGTTCACTTCCTGGTGTGGATGTTTGCCGTAGTAATGCGTAGGAATATCGCCCGCGATCACCACCATCGGGATGCAGTCCAATGCGGCGTTGGCGACCCCAGTGGCGCAATTGGTCAGTCCCGGGGAGAGATGGGACAGCACCACCGAGGCCTTGCCCGTCACGCGGGCGTAGGCGTCTGCCGCGTGGCTGGCGATTTGTTCGTGCCGCACCGTGACGAAATCAATCGGGCTTTCGGCCAACGCGGCCAGAACTGCGATGTTTGTATGGCCACAAAGCCCAAACACATGCTTAACGTCACGGCGTTCGAGAAAGTCGACGATATGTTCGGCGACTGTTTTGCCGTCCAGTTTTGCTCCGTCCATCACGCGACCTCCTGTCCGTAGAATTCACCGAACAGGTCCGGCTCCGAGGGGCGATCCTCGGGGATGGGACGGCTGACCCAGGTGTAGTTCATCATGTGTTTCATGGTGACGTTTTCATTGGTGATGTTGCCGCCCCAGATGCCGCAGCCCAGGCTGCTGGTCATGGGCATGCCATTGGTCCACGCACCCGCGTTGGCCTTGGACTGAGGCTGTCGAACCATCATGCGGCTGACCGGAGCCAGACGCGCCAACCGGTCGATGTGATCGTCATTGTGGCTGTAAATACCGCAGGAATGGCCCTTACCCCCGGTGTTGTAGATCTGGCTGACCGTTTCCAGCGCGTCATCGAACGTGTCGTAGTGATAAAGCGCCATCAATGTGGTCAGTTTTTCCTTGGAGAACTTGTGCTGCGGGCCGATTTGCCCCTGATTTTCAACCATCAGAAACTTGCGATCTTCGGGGATGCTAAAACCGGCGACCTTGGCCGTTTGCTGCGGCGGACAGGCAATGGTCGGGAAGGTGCGGTTGTCCTTTTCGTCCCACATGGCCGCTTCGAGCATGGCCTTTTCTTCGTCCGAACAAAGGTATCCGCCTTCGGCCTCAAGCGCCTTGACCATATCGTCGTAAACCGAGCGCTGGATGATGATGTTGCCATCGGCCGAACAACCTGAGCCAAAGTCGGACGTCTTTGAAATACGCGTATTCTGCGCCGCGATGTCCAGATCGGCTGTCTCATCGATGACGATGGACGAATTGCCCGCGCCGACGCCATAGGCCGGGCGCCCAGAACTGTAGGCCGCTTTGACCATCGGCTTCCCACCCGTTGCCAGAGTCAGGTCACAAATCTCCATGAGGTGCTGTGTTAACGGGATCGATGGTTTGCGGATTGACTGGAATAGGTCTTCGGGGGCACCGGCGGCACGGCAGGCTGCGCGCATGACTTCGACCATCTCAAAGGTGGTATGGGCGGTTCGCGGGTGCGGGCTGAAGATGACCGCATTCCGGGCGTTCGCGGCGGACACGCCGGTTACCGGTGGCGTCATCGCAGGGTTAGTCATGGGAATCAAGGATGCGATCACACCAGCAGGTTTGGCGTATTTTACGAGCCCCTTTTCTTCGTCGACTTCGACGACCCCCGTCGAGGGCGTGCGTAGAACATCACGCAGCACCATGTGAATCTTAAATCGCTTCGCAGGACGCCCTGCGCGATCTCCGATACCGCTTTCGTCCACGCCCTGCTGGGCCAAACGCGTGAAGGTTTTCTCATTCCCCGCATACCACGCAATGGCCTGAGACAGCCGGTCCAACCTGTCCTGATCCCAATCCTCGATCTCGGCCATAGCAGCGCGGGCGCGTGCCAGCATATCGGCCGCGAGTTGTCGGTCGTTTTCAGTGAGCTCTTTGCCCATGATAATCCTCTTGGTGTTTTGGAATTGCTGCATCGGGCATACGGCGCTGTGACCGCGCCTCGCCGAATGTTTGCTTGGCGTGGCTGAGACAGCGACGCGCGTGTTCTTCATATCCCAACTCGGCAACGCGGCTTTGGTTGGGCAGTTCGATGGAATAGTCGACGGGTGGCATCCGTTCGATGATGCCGGTGAAATCAATCCAACCTTCGCCGGGATAGAGACGCGCATCGCGGGCCAGCTGGATCATACCCTCGCGCGTATCGGCGATGCCGGGCAGGCAGTCAGAGATATGCAGGAAGTGAAACAGGTCCGAAGGGACGTGCAAAAGCTCCCCGAGATCCACTCGGCTGAGGTGCAGATAAAGCGTATCGACCAGAATACCGCCATTCGGTTGATCAGAGGCGCGGACAATATCCAGCGTCTCATCCAGAGTGCGCAGGCGGGAAAAGCTCGGGAACTCCAGGTCCACCGTTAACCCGTAGGGTGCCGCCAGTTCGCAGGTCTCGGAATAGACGTCGATCAGAAAGTCACGATCATCGCGGGTGTTGGTCCATGCGCTCATGATCATGCGCTTAGCGCCGAGCTCCCCGCCGATCTCCAGAGAAGGCTCAAAACTGCGCGGATCGACATCTTCGGTGATGCGCGCAAGCTCGACATCAAGAACTTTCAAGCCGGTGGTAGTGAGAGCAGTTTTGGTGGCATGCACCTGTGCCTTGTCGATCGGGGATTGAGTGAATTCACCGGGCACATGCATCGGAATGAACCGGGGGCTGACGGCATCGTAACCGGCCCGCGCGGCGATATAGACCAACTCGGGCGGCGTACAGCCAATCAGCGTCAGATGCGCCAAGGAATAGAGAGAGGGGCTTGCGCCAGCCTCTTCGGGTTTCACCATGAACGACAGCTCCACGTGTCTGCGAATCTCAAATTCATCACACGTAGTAAAAAATATCTGATATTTTTTAAAATATCAACTTCTAATACTGAGCAGGAAATGAAAGGGCCCGGGCAACTGCCCGGGCGTGTTTTACATTCGTGTTGGCGGAGCCTTAGAGAGTGACCCAGTCACCTCCGGACTGGTGAGAGCGCACAGAGGCATCAATGAATCGGACACCGTCTGCGCCTTGACCGACACCGGGATAAGTAAGCCAATCATTCGGAACGGTAACGCCATCCCGACGTGCGGCTACGGCCATGGCAAATTCCGTATAGAGATTGGCCCAGGCTTCAATAATCCCTTCGGGGAAGCCGCGCGCGGTACGGATCAGTCGTTCCGCACCGGGTCCGATACCATGCCCGTGACCTCGGCTGATGATACGATCCGGCTCACCGAACCGATTGAACTTCAGCTGTTCCGAATTCTCCAGGTCCCACTCGAGGCCTCCTTCGCTCCCGAATATCCGCAGGCGCAAACCGCCTCGATTTCCGGGGGCAAGGCGTGTCGCTATCAGGGTTCCCGGAACCTCGTTTTGGTAGCGGGTGAACATGAATGCGGTGTCTTCCAACGGCTTTGGCGCGCCGCAGACATGGAATTCGGCCCGTAGGTTGGTCAAGGGCAGGTCCGAGACAAAACTGGCGAGATGCGCGGCATGGGTGCCGATATCGCCGACACAGCTGGTCGGACCAGAAATCTTTGGGTCCAGCCGCCATTTGACGTGGGGCGCATCAGCCACATCATCGGGCGTCATCCAGTCTTGCATGAACTCGACGTGGATTTGGTTGATTTTACCGATGCCGCCTTCCGCCACGATTTGTTTGGCCTGACGGACTACTGGAAAACATGACATCGCATATCCGACAGAAAAGATGTTTCCCGTCCGCGCGGCGATCTCCTCAAGCCCCTCGGCCTCGGCAACTTCGTTGGTCAGGGGCTTGTCGCACAGCACGTCAATGCCCGCCTCAAGAAACGCTTTGGCAGCTTCGAAATGAACGTGGTTCGGGGTGGTGATCATCACGGCATCCACGCCATCCGGGCGCGCCGCCTCGGCCTGCGCCATCTCGTCGAACGACGCATAGCACCTGTCTGCCGGCAGGAACCACTCGGCCCCACGCGCCTTGCTGCGCGCGGCATCTGAACTGAGCGCACCTGCGGCGACCTCCCACCGGTCGGTCATCCGCGCGGCCATTGCCTGCGTGACAGAGATCCGTCCTCCGCCAACAACGCCCAGCCGCAAACGGCGAGACAACCGGGGGAAAGGTCCGTCAAAGTTCAGGTCTTCGGGTAAAAGTCTCTCAGCCATTCTGAACCTCCATTTCCGGGACCCGTACGCCTTCTGGCAGCATTTCAACCGCCATGAAGATGCCGGGCGTGATCGTCTCGTATTGATGCCAGGGATAGTTGCCTTCAGCGTCATACATCGGTTTGTGCGTCGTGCCGGGGGCCATGAATTCTTCAAGATAGAGCGTCTCGGCATCCCGCTCGCGGCATTGCTGCATTTTGCCAAAGCCTACGATTTGCGTATGCACTTCGCGAAACCCCGGTACCGGGCAAAACGGATGATCCTTGTGCAATCCGACATTCAATGGGACTGAACCGGAATGGTATATGGTCAGTCCAACGTTACCCACGAACACCTTCGGCGACATATAGTGGCTGACGCCGCGCAGACGCTCCTCTTGGCGAACATCAAAAGCAGATTGCCATGCATCTTTCACCCATGCGAACAACTCGTTGTCATCGGCATGGGCGTCGAAATCGTGGACAATGACTGCACGTTCCACGCCGCTAAGCGTGCAGTCTTGCACGATCACAGAGGAAAGCGGCGCAATGGTCTGATTCTCGACAGAGAGATTTCGCCCCCCAAGGTTAAGGACGATGGCGCGACCCTCGATAGAAATTCTGCGCTCGTCAGTTATGTGCTGGACGCGAAAGAATGGCTGAGCAAAGTCGAGTGTCTCAATCGGCATGAACCAATTCCTTCCTCTCATCGTTAAGGAAATCGACCGGCAAAGGCTCCGGAGCCGTGCAACGGCTTTCTATCGTCTGATAGGCGCCAAATTTTGGTGCCCGTTCGATCGCGTCCATGACCTCGAAAACGTGGTAGGCGAGCGCTCCACTTGCACGGGGTTGGCGTCCATCTTGCGCCGCCAGGGCCAGATCCAAAAGGCCGAGCCCGCGACTGTCTTCATTGAATCCATGTTTGTTTTCGACTACCTGCCAGCCTTCGCGACCGGCTGGACGGGGCTGATGAGACCAGCGCGAGGTCTCCCGCGTTTTCAGCCAGACATCCCCCTGAAAGATGTTGGCACCATGTACCGGGTCAGGGTCTGGGATGCTGATGGTGCCGTTTTCACCGTAGATCTCGAACCGAGGCGTTTCGCTGTCCCAAACGTCGAAACTCATAGTCATTGACCCGATGGCACCGGACGAGAACTGCAGCAGGCTCAGGGAGTGCGTGTCGACCTCGACATCCATCCACTCTCCGTTGCGCGGGCCATTTTCGATCATCCGCTGGTCAAATGTCCGCCGCGCCATTCCGGCGACCCGGTCAACGGGACCAAGGCAGCAGATCATGGCGGTCAGGTAGTACGGCCCAAGGTCCAGCAATGGCCCACCACCCGCCTTATAGTAGAAATCCGGGTTGGGATGGTGGCGCTCCGTCCCGTGGGTACCGACATGGGCAAAAACCCCTGTCGGTTTGCCAATGACACCCTCGTCGATCAAGCGCCGAACGGTCTGCCAGCGACCGCCCAGAAATGTGTCGGGCGCGCAACCGACCAGTAACCCCTTTTCAGAGGCCATGTGCAGAATCGCCTTACCATCCGTGCGATTCATAACCAGCGGCTTCTCGGAATAGACGTGTTTGCCCGCCTCCAACCCACGCAGGCTGATTTCGGCATGGGCCGCCGGAATTGTCAGATTCAGAACACAGTCAATCGTTGGATCGTCAAACACCTCATCTGGCGTGCAGGCCTTGGCGATGCCGTATTGATCCGCCTTGACGCGGCTTTCCGAAGGATCAAGGCTTGCGCAAGCCACGACCTCGACGTTTGAGAATTTGGATAGCGTTTTTAGATAGATATCGCTGATACGACCACAGCCAATAAGGCCGACCCGGAAGGATTTCGATGTCTCACCTGTCATCATTCCTGTCTTCGTAGAGGGGTAAGTAACTCGGTGGCATGGGCCCTTTGTTCCGACCGCCCTGACCCATCTGCTCCCACGCATGGGCAAGTATTCCGACCGAGCGGGATAGGCAGAACAGCCCTCGCGACAAGGGCGCAGGAAAGCCAAGCTCGCAGAAGATCACAGCCGTCGCGCCGTCGATATTCATGGCAATTGGCCGACCGCCTCTTTGACGACCGAGTTCGGCCTGAACCTCTTCTCCGATATCGGCAAACCGGCCAGAAACTGTGCCTTCTGCCGCCGCATCACGAACAAGTTGCATCAATCGTGGCGCGCGTGGATCGACGGGCTTGTGAAACCTGTGACCAAAGCCCGATACGATCTTGCCGTAGGTCTCGCGCCAGCTGTCCAAGCCCTCCCGAACAGCGTCATTCAGCGAAGCTCCTGCATCCATACGGACTGCGATATCATAGTACAGCTCTGCACACTGCTCTCCTGCCCCGCCGTGCACGTCGCCCAGCATGTTCACCGCAGTCGCCATCGCGTTATTGAGACCTACCCCGCAGGTGGCGGCCATACGCGCAGCCGCGATTGAGGGGGCTTGCGGGCCGTGATCCACGCCTGCGACCAATGCGGCCTCGAACAGGCGCGCTTGAGCGTCGCTGGGCAGATCACCCCGCACCATCAGCCAGATCATCTGTGGGAAAGATACGTTCCCGATCAGGCCCTCTATGGCGTTGCCACGAAAAGCGATCTGTCCGGGCTTCATGTCGATGATGGAGGTACGCCACCATTGGCGAACAGCGCGCTCATCGCTTGTCATCTGTCCGGTCATTGCGTCTGCACCTCTTTCACCGCTTGGGTTTTGCTTTGTGCAGCAAGGCGAATGGGCGCGTTACGCGCACCGTAACCGGCATAGCCCATGCGGCGTTCAACAATTTCGAAAAAGAAGCCGTTAAAGATGGGACGGCTGTATATCTGAAAATACTCAGCACCCGCCGCCCGATCGTAGAGTATGTTACCCCGGTGCAGTTGAGCGACCAAATCGTCATCCAATCCGAATATCGCTTGCAGATCAGCGTAGTAGTTCTCCGGGATGGACAGGCTGGGAAAGCCAGACTTGAGCAACTGGGCTGAAGTTTCAAAAATATCATCCGACTGGAAGGCGATGTGCTGAACACCGGCACCAAAACCGTCTTCAAGGAATGACGCCGCCAGTGTTCGACGCCCAACGGCCCCGTTCAGGTTCAGGCGCACTTCGCCTTCTGGACTTTCGATAGCCTGACTTTGCACGACGCCGGACGGGTCGGCGACGTTCACGATAGGCGACTTCGCCATCTCAAAAGTCGAGATGTAATAGAGCAGCCAGCTTTGCATCTCATCGTGACGCATCGTCTGGGCCAGATGGTCGATGCGGCGCAGACCGGCAGGCTGGGTCGCTTTGGTTTTCGCAACCGGCTCGAACTCGATATCCCACACCCGGTGCAGATCGGATTTCTCATCGATGAAATGAACGACGTTGCCACCAACACCCCGAATGGCAGGGATATCCAATTCCCCTGTCCCCACCGGCTGTGAGAAATTCGGTGCGCCCAACGCGGTCGCACGTTGAACGGTCTGATCCGCATCTTTGACACGCAACCCCATGTCACAAACGGAGGGGCCGTGACCCAGGAACGCCGAATGGGCAAAACCTTCCTTTTCGGTATTCACAACGATGTTTATCGCGCCCTGCCGCCATAATTCGACGGACTTGCTGACGTGTTTTCGTTCCATTCGAAAACACATGGCTGACAGCATATCGGCCAGCTGCGCGCCGCTTACCTCATCAGCCGTAAATTCGACAAACTCAAAGCCAGACGCATAGACGCGTTCAGGCAAGTCCGGGATGCCGAAATCGGTTCCCGGCTCGGTCCGCGACACCTCGTCCAACAGGTTCACCAGCGACCTATAGCTGTCTCGGGCCAGTGTGCGGCCACCGGGTTGCGGCGCCGCTTCGTTGACGCGCGCGATAGACCAAGGCCCTTTGTACCCAGCGCGGTACAACACCCGCACGAAGCCCGCAAGGTTCAGCGCCCCAAGCCCTGGAAGAAGCCCAAAGTGCCGTTTGAGCCGACGTATATCCATCTCGAGCCGGGGCGCGTCGGACAGTTGCACATGGAACAGCCGCTCTCCGGGAATGTCCCGAAGGCGGGCGGGTTTGGACCCGTCGGCAAGCGAGAAGAAGGAATTCAAGGCCAACCCCAGATGAGGGCTGTCGACAGCTTCAACGACGCCTAACGCCTGTACATCCGAGTGAATAAGATTTGACCATGGCAAGCCCATATAGGCCAGACGCACCCCCATCTCTTTCGCGATCTGGGTCGCCTCGCCAAGGTCTGCGATGACCTGTTCTTCGGTTGCAGAGGTATCGACCTCGAAAGCGGACCCAATGAGCAGCAGGTCCGTGCCCAGATCATTCATCAGATCGAGTTTACGCTTCAGACGATAAAAGGCGCGCTCCCGTCCAGCGTCGGCTTGGCCTTCAAGGTTATGGAAGGGTTGCAGCAGGCAAATCTTAAGGCCGAGATCTGATGCAATGTTCCGAACTTGCGATGGCGGCCCGTCAAAAGCGGTCAAATCCGGTTCGTGTAATTCGACACCTCCGAACCCCGCGTCAGCGATAGCACTCAGTTTTTCGGCCAGATCACCGGGGATCGACGTTGTCGAAACCGAGAGGCACATTATCCCTGATATCCAAACATACGCGGCAACCACAGGACCAGATCCGGCATCAGCATCATGATCACCAAGGCGAAGATGAGAACCGCGAGGAAGGCCCAGATTTCCGAGATGATTTCGCGCAGCGGAATGTCCGTCACGGCGTTGATCACAAAGAGTAGAATGCCGTAGGGCGGCGTGATCAGACCGATCATCGAGTTCACGACGACCAGCACTCCGAAATGCACCAGATCAATCCCAAGCGCTTCGCAGGTTGGAATGAACAGGGGCACGATCACCAGAATGATCGTTGTTGCGTCCAATACGCATCCCAGCGCGAGGATCAGCAGGTTAACCAGGATCAGGAATACAATCGGGCTGACATCCGAACCCTCCAGTAAGGCTGAGATCGACTGCGGGATCTGTTCCTGAATGACGATGAAGTTCAGAATGAACGCGCCACCAATGACCACCCCGACGGCTGCGGAAGAGCGCGCGCTGTCGACGAACACTTGATAAAGGCCACGGAAGGTCAGCGCGCGGTAGAACAACGCTGCCAGAAGCAGGGCGTAGAATGCAGCCACGGCTGCAGCCTCGGTCGGAGTGGTGACGCCGCCATATATGCCGTACAGCAGGATTGCGGGCATCAGCAGTGCCGGAAATGCGTTGGCGGTTTTAGCCGGCAACTCGCGCAGCGGAACAGGTTCTTCCAACGCAAAGTTCCGCTTTCCGGCCAGATAGTAGTTCATCGCCATGAGGACGACGCCCATGATCAGTCCCGGCAGAATACCGGCCAGGAACAAGGACCCAATAGAGGCTTTCGACACCAGCGCATAAAGGACCATCGGGATCGAGGGCGGAATGATCGGGCCAATCGTCGCCGATGCCGCCGTGATTGCGGCTGCGTAGCCTCGGCTGTAACGGCCATCCTTGGTCATCATCTCAATGATGATCTTGCCGATCCCTGCAGCATCCGCGACGGCAGAGCCGGACATACCTGAAAAGATCAGAGACGCTACCACGTTTACGTGCCCGAGGCCGCCCTTGAAACGCCCGACGGCAGCGACGCAGAAGTTCAGCAAGCGGTCGGTGATCGACCCCGCATTCATGATATTGGCGGCGACGATGAACAAAGGCACGGCAAGCAAGATCGTGCTTTTGTAAAAGCCTTGCAGGATCTTCTCACCCGCGAGGGCGACGTCCAATCCGGCCGTGCCCAGATAAACCAATGAGGCCAATAGGATGGAATAGCCGATAGGCGTCCCGATGCCTGCCAGAAGAAAGAGCGCGAGCAGGCAGGAAAGAAGTTCAAAGCTCATTTGCTTTCTTCCTCGTCGTCTTCACCGTCGACACGGGGATGATCGTCAACCACGTTGTACCCAACGACCAGTTCCAGCTCGGTTTTAGGTGGGCCATTGCGCATGACGTCGAAGAACAGCCAAGCATACCGCGCAGCCACGACCAGCATAAAAACCGCATAAATTGAAAACACGGTGCGCAGCGGTATCTTCTCGCCCGAAAACGGATTGCGAACCGTCGCGGTCTTGCGGATTTTCATCCAGTCGATGTAGTCCCACGTCGGCAGGAAACTGTAGAGCATCCCAATGACAATGGCGGCGGCTGCGAGCATCGCAAAAACCTGACGCACACGCATCGGCACCGAAAGATAGATAATGTCGAATTTCACATGATCCCGCTCGCGCACAATGAAAGCGCAGCTGAAGAAGATCACCCAGACCCAGAGGATGCCGATCAGTTCAAGCGTCCAACCGGCGGGGGTGAAGAAGTACCGCAGTAGAATTTGCAGAAGGAAGATCAGGAAGATTGCCGCCAGCATCCCGCCGGCAATCGCTTCGGTCAGTCGGGAGAACCCCTTCACAAAGGCTTTCATTATGGTTCTCCCTCCCTTGTCTTACTGGGCTCAGTTGCCCAGAGCGTTGATCTGATCCAGAACGCCTTCGGGCCATGAGCCCGCGAACTCGCTGTCCAGATACATAGACTGTACCTGATCGCGGAACGCTGCGAGATCGGGTTCGTAGATCTCCATGCCCTGCTCTTTCAGGAAGCTGACAAGGTCCTCTTCTTTCTGAAGCTGCTTCTGGCGACCGGATTCAGCGGCTGCGTCGGCTGCTTCCTGAACCTTGGCCTGCTGTTCTGGTGTCAGCCCATCCCAGACCTCTTTGCCGATGGCGATATAGTTCAGGTCGACCAGATGAGACGTCAGCACGATCTGGTTGGTCACTTCGTAAAACTTGGCGTCAACCACGGTCGGTAGTGGATTGTCCTGCCCGTCAACAGCACCGGTCGATAGCGCAGTATAGACCTCGGAGAACGCCATTGGTGTCGGCGCGGCACCCAGCGCTTTGCCAAGGAACTGCCACGCATCTGTGCCCGGCATCCGCAGGTTCACACCCTCCAGATCAGCCGGAGTGCTGACGGTCAGTTCATCCTTGGGTTGGCGCAGGTTCACCTGGCGACGACCCAGATACATGACCGACAGCAGTTTGACGCCCAGTTCTTCTTCGGCCTTTTGCTTGAAGGCATCCATCAAGGGATCGTTGAAGACAGCCACCTGATGCGCGGCGTCCTGGTGGACATAGCCTGCGGTAAAGATCGAAAACTCGGGGAAGAACTGTGCCAGTTCCTGCGCCGAAGTGATCGACATCTCCAGGTTGCCCCGGCTGATGGCGTCCAACTCGGTGCCTTGGGCGAAGATGGTTCCATTATAGCTGGGCTCGTAGCTTGCGAAATCAGCAACCATGGGCGCGAAAACCTCGGCCATGGCGACCGAACGCTGGTCGGTCTCCGATCCTGATGTTGCGAGGCGAAGTTGGACTATGTCGTCTGCCAGCGCACCACTTGTTGCGCTAAACAGAACACCGGTTGCGACCAGGGCTGATACAGCAGCCCGGCGGGTAAGTTTGGTAATCACTTTGCTCCTCCCTGAGACATCATGATGCTTCTTTTTTGCGATTCAGAGTTTTGACCTATTTTGGACATTTTGCAAGATGTTTTACAAAATATCAGATATTTTTCATTACCTGTAATCTCTGTTGCTGTGCTTCCTGAAGGTTTCTTATCCTGACGGTCTCGCCAGTTCTGCAAGAATTCTGAATAGCTTCAATAACTTGAAGCGTTCTGAAACCTTCCCATCCAGATACAATCGGCTCTGCTTCGTTCCGAGCTACATCAACAAAGTGCCTAAGCTGATTGACCAGAGGGTCAGACGCACCCTTCTTCAGCGCGGTTGATGAGATTGGCGTCCACCAATCCCTTTGCTCTCTCTGGTAGCTCCACAGGCGAAGATCGGGAACAGACAACGAACCATGAGAACCACCGATCATGTAACTACTCTCGGTGGTCGAAGGATAGATTGGATATTCCTGAGACGTCATCTCCCAGCTCCATGGAGCAACGATGCTGTCGGATACACTTATGGTCCCAATCGCCCCACTTTCAAACGTCAAAAGCGCGCCGGCGACATCTTCGTTGTCGTAACCCCGCTGCGATGAAGCCGACTGAGCCTGAACGGTCACGACTTCTCCGGCCAGGTACCGCAGCAGATCCACATCGTGGACAAGATTGACCGAGATGGGCCCTGCACCGGGTTTCTTTCTCCAAGGCGCAGCATCAAAATACTCGTCTGGCTTATAGAACCAGCAATTCGCATGCACAGCGCGCACATCTCCAATCTTCCCATCGACAATGGCTTCCTTAGCCGACCGGATCAGAGGATTGTGTCGACGATGATGTCCGACCATCAGTGGTACATTGGCCTTCTCCGCTGCTTGGACAAGCTCCAGTGCAGCGGCGGCTTCCACGGCGATCGGTTTTTCGACAAGAACGGGACAGCCATGTCGAACACAGGTTAAGCCTTGATCAACATGAAGCGTGGTCGGGGTCGCAAGAACAGTTCCGTCCGGCGTCTGATTTGCAAACATTTCCTCGAGGGTCTCGTAACATGCGACCCCGTGTTCAACTGCGTACGCACGTCCTTCGACGCTGGTATCAACTACCGCAACAAGATCAACGTGGCGCAAAGCTCGGATAGCGTCTGCGTGGCGGCGTCCAACAAGGCCAATGCCGACAATGGCGATGCGAAAGTTCTGAGACACTTTGCTTCCTTCCGGAGGGTCTGGAAAATCCCGAACCCGATGTTTGCGACCGGGCTGCATTGCCCAACTTGGCCACGACCGTATTTGGGTTTTCACGATTCCGCAATAATGTATGATATTTTTATTTTTACCATACATCAGATTGGATTGCTGATGTCTCTGAAAAATGCTAATTGAACGAGGAAACTGATAATATCGGGTGAAACGCATGGCGAAACAGCCGTCTACGATAGGTGCAAGCACCTATCAGCGCATCAAGCGGGACATCATCTTTGGGGAGCTGCAGCCCGGCTCCAAACTGAAGCTGGACGCCTTGAAGGAACGCTACTCGGCAAGCCTTTCGACACTTCGTGAAACGCTGAACAGGCTCGCCAGCGACGGATTTGTCGAAGCTCCCGAGCAACGGGGTTTCCTGGTCACGCCGGTTTCACGAGAAGACCTGACCGAGATTTCAGAGCTGCGAGTCCTGTTGGAATGCCACGCGTTGGAATTGTCCATTGCGAATGGCGACACGGATTGGGAAGGCAACCTCGTTGCCGCACACCACAAACTGCACCTGATGGAACAGCAGCTTCTCACGGGCGACGAGTCCGAGAAAGAAACCTGGAAACGATATGATTGGGAGTTTCACCAAGCGATGATCGCGGCCTGCAACTCCAAGAACCTTCTGTCTCTGCACTCGATCATCTACGACAAGTATCTGCGGTATCAGATGCTCGTGCTGACCTATCGCGGCGAAGAGGCGGTCAAGGAGCACAAGGGCATGTTCGATGCCGCGCTGGCCAGAGACGCGGGCACTGCCAAGAAACTGTTGGAAGATCACATCCGTAACGGCCTCACCCACACGTTGGAGGCTATGTAAGGCGGCATGCAGATTGCGTGCTTCACCTTCAAGGCTGGGCTGACGATACTTCTCACTGCAGTTCGGTTCAATGGCTGCTTCTTAGGGGCTGATGCAGCGGATATGCCACATTGCCCAAGTCCGTTTCCGTCCTGATCGTCGATCATTACCGACCGGCAGCGTGAGCCAGTCCGAATGTCTGCTCGCTCATCGATATATGGATGGGTTTGCAGATGCAGAGAAGGTCCGGTTTCCGCCCTTCGTGCACACTGATCAAGGTTCGCCGGGGCGGTTCAAGGCCGACTACCGGCCTCGAACTTTGGTTTCTGTTCTACCGCCGTCTGATCCGCTCGTGACGGCGCTCCCGACGTTCGATGTTGATCTGATGATCATGGCCTAGCGCCCGATAGAACCCCAATCCCTTGGACCAGTTCAGAAAGTGGGCAAAGCTGTCGACCTGATCGTCATTGCGACCGCGTGGAAAGGACTGCAGTTCCCGTTTGAACGCCGCCAGCCAGGGCGCGTCTGCAGGCAGATACACCTTGCCCTCTTCGACCGGACCGCACGCGGACTGGAACCGGGTTTCCTTGTCCTTGTCAGGTCTGATGCGTTCATAGCGCCGACGGTCATCACGAAACAACTCGTCCAGAAGCGGTTTGCCAGAAGCGGCATCTTCGATCAGAACACGATCCGGATCCCAGCGACCGACAAGCTGCAGCGCTTTGGCTTTCAGGTCTGGGTAGTCCACCTGCCCACGCCAGACGTCGAGAAGGCACCACGCATTTTCTCGGAACCCCCAGGTCGTACAGACCGAGAAGTCGGACCGGGGATCCGCAGACATCCCCGTATCCCAGCTTTGAACAACCAGTTGGAACCAGCGACGATCTTCGACGATCTCATAGGTGCCGAACCACTCCCAGCGCAGCGGCGACCCGTCCGGCGCAATCGGGTTCTGCTGATACTGGCAATTGAACACAGCTGCGCCCATTTCACGACGCTTGGTATCCAGCGTGTCCTGATCCAAACGGGACGGGCACAGGAGATCACCCGGTTCGCGGCGCATGACCCTTCCGCGCCCAAGTGGAACCACCTCATGTTCTTCGGCGATGGCAGGCAGGTTCAGGTGCCGATAGGTACCGCGGTCCAGCAGATAACCCGGCGGATCCATCTCGTGCAACCGTTGTGCCACCATAACCACACGCCCTTCGGACGGGTTGTCAAAGCGCGACAGCAAGGTCCCCTCAATGAACTCCTATGCCTTGACCAGTTCAGCTTCGGAGCCCGCATCTCCAGCTTTCAGCAGGTCATCGATGATGATGTAATCAGCGCCATGGCCAGTCACAGAACTGCCGATGGAGACAGCCTTACGGCTGCCTCCCTTTGTGGTGCGGATTTCTTCTGAGGTGTTGCCCTTTTTAGCCAGGACAGTTTCAGGGAACATTTCCCGGTACCAGCGCGCAGACATGATCCGACGACAATCTTCGGAATGCTTGCGCGCCAGATCCAGCCCGTAGCTGGCAACAATGATCTTGGCGCTGGGGTTATGACCGAGAAGATAAGCGACATAGGCAACGGCCACGGTGACCGATTTCAGGCACCGAGGCGGAATGTTGATGATCAACCGCTTGTTCTCACCGATGCGAACGTTGTCCAACTCATGGCACATAGCACGCACATGCCAGGCCGGATCAAAGCCGCGGTCAGTCCCCTGGTGCAGCGTGCCAAACACGCGCCACACGAAGGGAAAGAAATTGTCCCGGCAAACCTCGCGCGCGGCATGCAGAACCATTTTGGGATCAGGTGTCGTCATCTTCCGCCTCCCCATTTTCCGGACCACCGTCACCGTCCAGTTGGCTGGAAAAGAAATCCCGGAGGATATCAAAGTCGACACTGTCCGGCTCAACCGCACGGGCGCTTTCTTGCGCGTCCATGTCACTTGCGTTGAACAGATCCGTGTCCAGCTTCAGCAGCGCCATCAGCATTTTCGTGTCGCCCTTCAATGCGCTGGCCGTGACCCGCTTGGCAATTGCCTCCGCCTTGGAAATCCGGACTTCCCGGCTGCCTTCACGGACGGTGATCTTGGCTTCCAATTCGCGTTTCAAGCTGGCATTCACCCCATTGGCACCTTTCGGCCGTCCTTTCGGATTGCCGGATCGGCCTTTTTTGAACCGGGTTGCTTTAGGTGGTTTGCCGTAGCCGACCTCGTAATCCTTCGTATCGTCAGACATGATCCGCCTCCTGCTTCGAGGTGGTGTCGCTGGCAGCAGAACACTCATCGAACGTCTGGCCTGTCACCGCGTGCACAGCGCTCTCACCCGTCATCTCCTGCCAACGGCGAATGGCGACATCGACATAGGCCGGATCGAGTTCAATCAAGCGCGCCTGGCGTCCGGTTTTCTCAGATGCCAGCAAGGTCGCGCCGGACCCGCCAAAGGCGTCCAGCACGACAGCGCCGCGATGACTCACATCCGTGATGGCATCTGCCACCAAAGCTGTCGGCTTAACCGTGGGATGATCCGCAAGGTCCGCTTCGCGCCCTACCCCAAAGCTGTTCACGCCCGCATAATCCCAAACATTGCTCCGGTTGCGCCCGTGTTTGCCCAACTCGACATTGTTGATATGCGGTGCACCGGGCTTCTTGAAGATGCAAACCAGCTCGTGCTTGGACCGATAAAGGCTGCCCATCCCGCCATTGGTCTTGTTCCAGACGCAGAGATTGATGAGATCAAAGCCACCTGCCTTGCCGGACGCAATCAGTTCTTCAATGTGACGCCAGTCCATGCAGATCATTGCGATGCCCCCATCCGGCAGACAGTCAAACAAACGACTGATCACCTCTGAAAGAAAGCCACGGAATTCGCTATCAGACATTTCACCCGACGCCATAGCAAACTCGCGATGATCGCCACCGGTGCCACTGCGGACATGCCCATTGACCGGTACGTTATAAGGCGGATCTGTGAACACCATCTGCGGGCTCTCGCCTTTCAACAAGGTGTCGTAGCTCTGGGCTTGCAGGGCATCCCCGCAGAAGATGCGATGATCTCCAAGAACCCAGAGGTCACCCGTCTCCGTGATTACGGGTGCCGCAGGGTTCGGCGTCTCAACAGATTCCGCTTCAGTCTCCGAGGCCTCGCCCGTGCCGTCGATGATGATGTCAATCTCCGGTGTTTCGAACCCGGTGATGTCCAGATCAAAGTCCAGTTCACCATCAAGGCTGAGATTCATCAGCTCGGCAAATTCGATCTGCAGGGCCGCCTCATTCCAGTCGGACAATTCTGCCAGCTTGTTATCCGCAATACGCAGAGCGCGCACTTCCGCGTCTGACAAGTGATCCGCGACAACAGTCGGCACGGACATCAACCCCAGGGCCTTGGCGGCTTCATAGCGGCCATGACCCGCAATGATCGTGCCCGAACCATCCAACAGGATCGGGGTGACAAAGCCAAACTTGGCCACCGATGCTTTGAGCTTGTCTATATTCTTGGCCGCGTGCACGCGGTTGTTGTTGGCGTAGGGCTTGATCTGGCTGATCTGAGATTGGACGACTTTGTCCGCCATCCAGATCGGCGTGTTGGACGCCTTGGCGTCGCTGTGTGTTTTTTTGGCAGACATAGCCGCCTCCTTTCGTTTGACGCTCGCTAGCGTCGACAAGAAAGGATCGTGTTGGGAATTCGGAGAGAGCACGACTAGCAACTCTCCGGACCAATCGATCCGGTTCGTTGCCCCTTCGAATGCTCTCGGTCTTATCCGCTTCAAAGAATGCGGCGCCGAATGCTGCCTGGGAGATGTATTCATCTCCCCGTGGGACCTTGTCCCTTGCAGGGCTGGCTAGAATTTATGCACGGGTTTCTGCAATTGCAACTCCTAAAACCAAAAGTAACCAATTAAGATTGTTGACGAATAATCGGTAGTACGGCAGCAACGCCCTGCAATACACACTCCTCTTGGGATTGCTCCAGAAAGAGCTGGACTGTTGCTGTGAACCACGCATCACTGATCCCACGCCCGAGCCATTCGGGCGCTCCTCGGTACCAGGGTTCGGCATCTCGCTGACCCAAGATCAGAGGAGACAGTTCATGTCCAAGCCAAAGCAAACCAAAATTGACAAGGTGCAAGCTTTGTTGCGTCGCCCGAGTGGCGCCAGCATTGAGGCGCTCTGCAAAGCAACGGGGTGGCAACCTCATTCGGTCCGAGCAGCTATCAGCGGTCTGCGAAAAAAAGGCGACACAATCGAACGGCGCGAATCCGACAAGCCACATGGATCTTCCACGTATCACCTCACAGCAAATAAGGACGGCGAGTCATGACGAAGACAAGCGACGTCGCCGATCTGGCTGCCATGGGTCGATCAGATCTGGTCAAGCTTTGGCAGCAACTGTTTGATCAACCCGTCCCCACCATGCTCAGCCAACCCTTCCTTCGCCGTTTCATTGCCTTTGAGATGCAATCCCGCCGTCATGGCGGGCTGTCTCGACAGGTCAAAGCCACACTGGGAAAGGGTTCTGAGAAGAAACCCCGGCCTGCCTGCCCTGCCCTAAAACCCGGCGGGCGCCTTTTGCGCGAGTGGAATGGCGTGACCCATGTTGTCGACGTGACAGGGGACGGCTTCACTTGGAACGGTCGGTCCTATCGCTCGCTCTCCGCCATCGCCCGAGAGGTTACCGGCGCGCACTGGTCGGGGCCGCGTTTCTTTGGGCTCACCGGCAAGGCGACCAAATGAGCCCGCGCCGCAAAATCCGATGCGCCATCTACACGCGCAAGTCCTCAGAGGATGGACTGGACCAGGACTTCAATTCACTGGATGCGCAATATGAAGCCTGCGCGGCCTATGTCGCCAGCCAGCGACACGAAGGTTGGACCCTATTGCCAGAGCGCTACGATGATGGCGGACTGTCCGGCGGCACACTCGAACGCCCCGCCCTGCAACGCTTGCTTGAAGAGATTGATGCCGGGCGCATCGACATGGTCGTGGTCTACAAGATTGACCGGCTGACCCGATCGCTCGCCGACTTCTCCAAGCTGGTCGAACGGCTGGAACAGGCGGATTGTTCTTTTGTGTCCGTCACACAGGCCTTCAACACCTCCTCATCCATGGGTCGATTGACCCTGAATGTGCTGTTGTCCTTTGCTCAGTTTGAACGGGAAGTCACCGCCGAGCGTATTCGCGACAAAATCGCGGCGTCGAAGAAGAAGGGGCTTTGGATGGGTGGTAACCTGCCTATGGGCTATGATCGCCACCCCGATCCGAAGGCAAGAACGCTGGTGGTGAATGAGGAGGAGGCCAGAACGGTCCGGCATCTCTTTGGGCTCTATGACGAGCTGGGTTGTCTGCGCAAAGTAGAAGAACGGGCGACGGCAGAAGACCTGCGGTCAAAACGGGCTGTTCGGGCGGATGGCAGCATAAAAGGGGATTGTCCGCTGTCACGCGGTCAGATCTATTACTTGCTGCGCAACCCGGTCTATCTCGGAAAAATCCGCCACAAGGATAAGATCTGGGACGGACAACATCCGGCGATCATCGATCAGGACATTTGGGACCGGGTGCAGGAAAAAATGCGACAGGCCTCCAACCGCTCGCGGGCACGCGGCCACTCCGGCGCGCGCCAACTCTCCACTGACCCCGGGTCCTGGCTCACAGGTCTGCTACAGGACGAAACAGGTGATCGGTTGACGCCAACCCACACCACGCGCAAAGGTCGACGGTTGCGTTATTATGTCTCCAATCGACTGATCTCAGGCGGCAAGGATATCTCCGGCTGGCGACTGCCAGGCCCGGCGCTGGAAAACGCGGTCATCGATGCCATCGTCAGACATCTGCAAGACGCCGCCGCCGCGCATCGAGTTTTGGCGCAGCCGGAAGCCGGATTAGCGGAGGCAGTTCAGACTTCGGTTGCGGATTTAGTAACCCGGCTTCAACACCAAGGCGGTCAGGTCGGCGCTGCTCTTCTGGCCAAAGGCAAAATTGCACGAGGACAGATCGACCTCGAATTGAACCCCAAAACTCTGGCAAGCGCACTCGGCATTGCTGCGGACCATCTGCACCCGGATCTCACCCACGTCACCGCATCTTTCGATCTGCGCCGCCGCGGCGTCGAGGCCAAAGTCATCGCTGGAGACATGGCACCCCAACCCGATCCCCATCTCCGGTCCATGTTGATCCGCGCCCATGGCTGGGCGCGCGATCTAAGAGCCGGAGTTCAACTGATGGAGATTGCACGCCGCGAAAGCGTCCCCGGCGCCTTCATCCGCACCCGCGCCCAGCTCGCCTTACTCTCCCCGAAGATTCAGGCCGCGATTCTCGACGGCACACAGCCGCCCGAACTCACACTCAAGCGTCTGGTCAGCGTGACTCACCCTCTAGACTGGTCCGAACAGGAGCGCCTGTTCGGCTTCTGACATCTCCAAGTCCTGCGTCCCTGATACAAGGCTCGCGCTCCTTGATCCGTCGGCACAATTCCCTGTTCCTGCGAGAAAATTCCCTGTTCCACTGTTTAGGGAATTTGCAACCTAAGCTATTGGAAAAAATAGAGTTGTGACATCTGAAATCCCGGGTTCCAGACTTGTTTTGCAGAAATTCCCTGTAAATTGCCGGGTATCAGGGAAATCTCGCCCAAAGCGACCCCGCCAAAATGCGGCACTGAGACTTGGGCCTGAATTGCGCTCTTAGTGTACGGTCTGCTTCGTCTCTGATTGAAAGCGCATGCGCCAACTCGCGGGAATTGCGGCACAATTCCGGGTCAGAAAACACAACTGAAATGAGACAGGTATGAGTGGCGGGGAGACAGGGATTCGAACCCTGGGGACGCTCTCACGCCCAACGGTTTTCAAGACCGCCGCATTCGACCACTCTGCCACCTCCCCGTCGAAGGCAGGGTCTAAGGCCAAGTTCGGACAGAGGCAAGTCGAAATCGGGAAATCTTGCCGAAGGCCGCGCGGCAGTCTTTCCATGGCCCCGCAGCCGCGTTATGATCCCGAAATAAGACCGTATCAGGCTGGCATGCAGAACCAGTCGACTGGCGGCGGGGCTCGGGAAACGCAGCCCCTTCAGGCAAGGGATGACACGAATGAAGCGAGCGACTGAGACAGGCGCAAACCCGCGAGGACTGGCTATTCTCGCCGTCACCCTGACGGTGTTGTCGGGGTGTGATGAAGCCCTTTTATCACAAAGCGATACCGAGGCCCCCGACGCAGCAGAGGACAGCAGTAAAACCGAGTTGCTGCCCAGTGTCTCCAAAGCCTCACAGCGCGATGTTGAAGCGCCCGAGGTGTTTGAGGTGTCCGAAGCCGGGCTTTGGGACGGGCGGCCCTCGCTTGGCGGTATCTGGGTGGCGCATCCCGATGTAGATCAGCCTGAACGTGTGGTGATCAAGAACGCGGCGAATGACAAAACTGTAGTCGGTGCGCTTTTCCGGCGCGAACGGAACCTGCCCGGACCCGCGCTGCAGGTCTCATCCGCCGCTGCCGAACAGCTTGGCATGCTGGCAGGCGCGCCAGCCAAGATTCAGGTCGTCGCCCTGCGTCGGGAGACTATTGAGGAAACTCCTCCCCCGGCAGAAGACGTCGTGGCCGAAAGTACTGAAGCCGAAGACGTGACGGATGAGGCCTCCGAAGTGGCCGAAACCGAAACCGAGCAGCCCGCAAAACGGAAATGGTGGCAGAAGAAGGAACCTGCAGTGGCGGCAGCCGCTGTTGCGACCGGAGCGGCAGTCGCGGCGTCTGATGAGGCTCCGGCGGAGCCTGCCGAAAACGCCACGGAAACGGCAAGTGCCGGCACTGATACCTCTGCCGAGGAAACGCAGGAAGCTCAGGAAACGGAAACAGCCGACAAGCCCGCCAAGCGCAAGTGGTGGCAAAAGAAAGAGCCCGCCACTGCCGCAGCCGCTGGTGCAGCTGCGGCAGCCACCGCTGCGACTGTTGAAACCGCCGAAGCCACGACCGAAGTGGCCAGCGCGGCGACAACCCCTGCCCTGACCGATGCGCCGGTTGTAGCGCCAGCCGAGAAACCGGCGAAACGCAAATGGTGGCAGAAGAAAGACCCGAACGAGATCACCGAAACGCCGCTTGATCCGATCGAAGGCGCCGCCGCCGCAATTGAGGCATCGGAACCGACGCCTGTGGCCGCAGCCGCTGCTCCGGCGGCGGCATCTTCGCTGTCCAAGCCCTATGTGCAGATCGGGACCTTCGGCTTAGAGGTGAACGCAAACAGCGCGGCTGAAAAGGTGCGCAGAAACGGAATGGCCGCCGAGGTGCGCGAATTGAAGACCGAGGATAAGACCGTCTGGCGCGTTCTGGTCGGACCTGCCACAAACCGGGCCGAACGTCGGGCCATTCAGAGCGATGTGAAAGACCTGGGCTTTTCCGACGCTTTCACCGTGTCCAACTGAAATTAGGAGGCGACCTATGCTGTCCTCATTGCGAAACTCTGTTCTAGCGCTGGCCCTGCTGGCCGTGCCTGCGCACGCGTTCGACACCTCAGCCCGTGCGGCTTATGTGATGGACCAGACGACCGGCACGGTGCTGCTGTCCAAGGACGCGGATCAGCCTCTGCCGCCAGCTTCGATGTCCAAACTCATGACGCTTTACGTGGCGTTCGAGGCGCTGCGGGACGGACGGCTGACGCTCAGCGAAACGTTACCAGTGTCGCAGCACGCCATGAGCTATGGCGGCTCGACCATGTTCCTGAACACGCAGGACCGCGTGACGGTCGAAGATCTGCTGCGCGGGATCATCGTGCTGTCGGGCAACGATGCCTGTGTGGTGATTGCCGAAGCGCTCAGCCCCGATGGAACCGAGGCCGGATTTGCCCGCTATATGACCCAGCGCGCCGAGCAGATCGGCATGAACAACTCGAACTTCGCCAATTCCAACGGCTGGCCAGCCGCAGGCCACATGATGTCGGTGCATGATCTGGCCGTTCTGGCGGACCGGTTGATCACCGATTTCCCGGAATACTATCCGTTGTTCGCGGAAGAAGAGTTTGAATTCGACGGCCGCGCGCCCTCGAACAAACGCAACAGGAACCCGCTGCTGAAACTCGATATCGGCGCGGATGGCCTGAAAACCGGCCATACGCAAGAGGCGGGGTATGGCCTTGTCGGCTCGGCCAAACAGGGCGACCGGCGGGTGATCTTTGTGCTCTCGGGCCTCGACAGCACCGGCCAGCGCGCAGAGGAGGCTGAGGCCGTGGTTAACTGGTCGTTTCGAAATTTTGTCGAGAGGACAGTTGCCAACGCGAAAACCCCGATAGCCGAAGCCAAGCTTTGGATGGGTGAGAAAAGCACTGTTGGTCTGGTCCCCGAGGGCGACCTTTCCGTGCTGTTCCCGGTTCTGGGCACGCAGAACGTCGAGGCCGAAGTGGTCTACGAAGGCCCCATCAACGCGCCCGTGGCAAAGGGCCAGCAACTGGCCGAACTGGTGATTAAACCCGAAGGTTTGCCGGAAATCCGCCGTCCTCTGGTGGCGGCTGAAGATGTGGCCCTGGGCGGCTTTCTGGTACGGATGATGACCGTAGGCGGGATCGTTCTGAAAGACGTGATCAACACACCACTGGAGTCGATGTGACGAGCCCGGGGTTGTTTCTGACCTTCGAAGGCATTGACGGTTCGGGAAAATCCACTCAGGCGCGGATGCTGGCGCAGCATCTGCGTGAGGCCGGTCGCGAGGTCGTCTTGACCCGCGAACCGGGCGGTTCAGCCGGGGCCGAGGAAATCCGCAAGCTCGTACTGGAAGGCGATCCGGACCGCTGGTCGGCGGAAACCGAAATACTGCTTTTCACCGCCGCCCGTCGCGACCATCTGGAACGCACGATCGAACCCGCGCTAGCCGCCGGTAAGGTCGTGATCTGCGACCGTTTTGCCGACAGCACCCGCATGTATCAAGGCCTTTCGCGCGGCGACCTACGCGGCGTGGTGGACCAGTTGCACAGCCTGATGATCGGGCGCGAGCCAGACATCACTCTGCTGATCGACATGGACCCCGATACCGGCCTGTCCCGCGCCAAGGGTCGGCAGGGCACAGAAGAACGGTTCGAGGATTTTGGCCCTACCCTGCAAAAGAACATGCGGGCGGGTTTTCTAGCGCTGGCCGAGGAGTTTTCGGACCGGTTCCGTGTAGTCGACGGCAACCGGGACATGGACAGCGTCGCCCGGGATGTGACAGATATCGTCATGGCAGCCCTGCGATAGAAGATGAGCGACGACACCCCAACCCCGGATCAGGCCCCCGGCGCACCTCACCCGCGAGAAACCGCTCGTTTGTTCGGGCAGGACGCGGCAGAGCAAGCGTTTCTAGCCGCTTTCAACTCGGATCGGCTTCACCACGGCTGGTTGCTGACGGGGCCGCGCGGGGTTGGCAAGGCGACCTTAGCCTGGCGGATCGCGCGGTTTCTGCTGGCAACGCCCCCGGCGGATGATAGCGGGTTGTTCGGTGCGCCTTCGCCCCCTGAAACGCTGGATATTGATCCCGAACACCCGGTCTCTTACCGCATTCTGGCGGGCGCGGAACCGGGGCTGGCCGCGATCACCCGCTCGGTGAACGATCAGGGCCGATTGCGGAATGAGATCGTCGTCGACGACATCCGCAAGCTGGGCAAGTTCTTCGGCCTGTCCTCTGCCGATGGCGGTCGCCGTGTGGTGATCGTGGATGCGGCGGATGAGATGAATGTCAGCGCTGCAAACGCCCTGCTGAAAATGCTGGAAGAACCCCCTGCGCGCACCACTCTGTTGCTGGTGTCGCACCAGCCCTCACGGCTGCTGCCGACGATCCGATCGCGTTGCCGCACCCTGCGCCTGTCCCCGCTTGGGGCTGAGGACATGCAGGCGGCGCTTAGCCAGACCGGGGCCGACCTGCCCGATCAGACGGACCACTTGGCCGCCCTCTCTGCCGGATCGGTGGGCGACGCGGTGCGCCTGATCAATCTGGGCGGGATGCAAATTTACGCGGAACTCATCGCCATTCTGGGCACCCTTCCCCGCATGGATCGCCAACGCGCATTGGCCTTGGCCGAAGCCGCTGCCCAGCGCGGCGCGGCGGAACGGTTCGACCTTTTGCTGACCCTGATCGACGTGGCCCTGTCTCGACTGGCGCTGACCGGGGTGACGGGGGCAACCCCAACGCCCGAAGCAGCCCCAAACGAGGCGGAGACGCTAACGCGCCTGTCCGCTTCACCCCATCAGGCCCGCCGCTGGGCCGAGGTCGCGGCGACGATCACAGCCCGCGCGCGCCATGGTCAGGCGGTGAACCTTGACCCTGCCGCTCTGGTCCTAGATACGGTGTTCAAGATACAGGAAACCGCCGGTCAGAGCAGATGAGCGACACCCCCCAGATCACCGACAGCCATTGCCATCTGGATTTCCCCGATTTCGACGGGCAACTGGACCAGATCATCGCCAACGCCGCCGACGCGGGCGTCACCCGCATGGTCACGATCTGCACCCGCCTGCGCAACGAACCCACCGTTCGCGCCATCGCCGAAGCCCACACCCCGGTCTTCTACGCCGCAGGCACCCACCCGATGAGCGCCGCTGACGAGCCGCTGGCAACGGTGGATGAGTTGGTTGCCCTGTCACAGCATCCGAAATTCGTCGGCATCGGCGAAAGCGGGCTGGATTACCACTACACCGCCGAAAGTAAGGACATTCAGCAGCAATCCCTGCGCATCCATATCGAAGCGGCTCAGCATACCGGCCTGCCCCTGATCATCCACGCTCGCGCCGCCGATGACGACATGGCCCGCATCCTAACCGAGGAATACCGCAACGCGCCATATTCCTGCGTGATGCATTGCTTTTCGTCTTCAGCCGAATTGGCCGAAGCGGCCCTGGACCTTGGTTTCTACCTTTCCATGTCCGGCATCGCGGCTTTCCCCAAAAGTCAGGAACTGCGGGACATCTTCGCCAACGCCCCGGTAGACCGCGTCCTCGTCGAAACCGACGCACCGTATCTGGCCCCCCCACCCTATCGTGGCAAACGCAATGAACCCGCCTATACCACGCATACCGCCCGCAAAGGGGCCGAGGTGTTCGGCATGGACTACGCCGCCTTCGCCGCCCAAACGCAATCCAACTTCGAGCGGCTGTTCTCGAAAGCGGCCCAATACAAGGCCGCTGCATGACCCAATTGCGCTGCACCATTCTGGGCTGCGGATCATCCGGCGGCGTTCCCCGTTTGGGCGGGCAATGGGGCGCATGCGATCCAGATAACCCAAGGAACATCCGCCGCCGCTGCTCGATGCTGGTGGAACGGGACGGGCCCGAGGGCACAACTTCGGTCCTGATCGACACCTCGCCGGATATGCGCAGCCAGTTGCTGGATGCGGGCACCGGGCGGTTGGATGGGGTCGTCTACACCCACTCACACGCAGACCACGTGCACGGCATCGACGACCTGCGCATGATCGTCTTCAACATGAAAACGCGCGTTCCGGTCTGGGCCGACGGCGATACGCAAAATGCGCTGCTGGGGCGGTTCGGATATGCGTTCATCCAGCCCGAGGGCTCACCCTATCCGCCGATCCTTGACCTTAAATCCATCGACGGCCCGTTCGAAGTGTATGGCCCCGGCGGCCCGATCCCGTTTCACCCCTTCAAGGTCAATCACGGCTCGATTGACTCACTGGGGTTCCGTTTGGGAAAACTCGTCTATCTGCCTGATGTCGCTGAGATTTATGACGACGCCTGGCCCGAGATGGAGGGGCTGGATTGCCTCATCATCGACGCCCTGCGCCGCGCACCGCACCCTACCCACGCGCATCTGGAAAAAACTCTGGGCTGGATCGAGAAACTGCGCCCTCAACGCGCCATTCTGACCAACATGCATATCGACCTCGACTATGCCACGGTCGAGGCAGAGACCCCCGACGACATCACCCCCGCCTATGACGGCATGGTGATCCATCAGGCGCTGTAAGGCCCTGCCCCTCTTGCCCCGGATATCGTCAACGGCTCAGCCAGCGGGGGCGGTATGCTTCAGAACCTGATCAACGTTATCCTGCCGGTTTTTCTGGTGATCGGTGCTGGCTATGCGGCGACCCGGTCCGGGTATTTTAAGGAAGAGCATGTCGACGGGCTGATGAAGTTCACGCAGGGCTTTGCCATTCCCTGCCTTCTGTTTCTGGCGATTGCGCATCTGGACCTCAGCGCAAGTTTCGACCCGCGCCTGCTGGCCAGTTTCTATTCGGCGGCGGCCTTATGTTTCACGGCTGGCCTGTTCGGCGCGCGCATCATCTTTGGCCGGGATTGGGAGGATTGCGTCGCGATCGGGTTCTGCTGCCTGTTCTCGAACTCGGTCCTGCTGGGCCTTCCGATCACGGAACGCGCCTATGGCCCGGAAAACCTGACCGGCAACTATGCGATTATCGCCTTCCATTCGCCATTTTGCTACGGCGTCGGGATCACGGTGATGGAGATCATCCGCAACCGGGGCCACAGCGGCGCACACATGGCCCGGTCGGTCCTGTCGGCCATGTTCAAGAACGCGCTGATCCTTGGCATCGGGCTGGGTTTTCTGGTCAACCTGTCCGGTCTGACCATCCCCGCCGTTGTGGATGAGGCGCTGGGGCTGGTGACCCGCGCGGCGCTGCCCGGGGCGCTGTTTGCGCTTGGGGGCATTCTGGTCAAATACAAACCCGAAGGCGATCTGCGCACCATCGCCTATGTTTGCGGCATCTCGCTGATGCTGCATCCCAGTCTTGTCTGGCTGTTTGGCAAATCCGTTGGCTTACCGCAGGACCTCTTCCGCTCGGGCGTGTTGAACGCGGCGATGGCGCCGGGGTTCAACGCCTATATCTTCGCCTCCATGTATGGTCGGGCCAAGCGTGTTGCCGCCTCATCCGTCCTGATCGGGACCGCTGCTTCGATACTGACTGTCTGGCTCTGGCTGACCTTTCTGGGTTAATCACGGTTTGACTTTCGTGTCCGGCGACGCATCATTCGCGCACTCAGACAGGAGACCCGCGCATGCCGCATGCACTTATCGTCGCTCATGGCCAGCCGTCGGACCCGGCCCCGGCCGAGGCGGCGCTTGCGTCCATCGCGGCCAAGGTCGATGCGCTGGCCGGATCGGTTTCCGTGCACTCGGCCACCCTGGCCGCCCCCGGCGCGCTTGAGGCGCAAATGGACAAACTGCCTGAAGGCACCGTGGTTTACCCCCTGTTCATGGCCAAAGGATGGTTTGTGACCAGCGCGTTGCCAAAACGGATCGGGGACCGCAATCTGCGCATCCTGGACCCGCTAGGCATCGACCCGGAACTGCCGCGACTGGCTGCGGATGCTGTGCGTGACACAGTGGCGGGGCTGAGATGGGATGCAACCCTGACCGATCTGGTGATCGCAGCGCACGGGTCTGGCCGCAGTCGAAACCCCTCGGCCGTGGCCACTGAATTCGCCACCCGGTTGGGCCAGTTGCTTGCGCTCAAATCCATCCGCGTGGGGTTTGTGGAGGAGCCGCCGTCGATCGCTGACGCCGCGAACGGTGTAGGAGAGAACGCCCTCTGCCTGCCCTTCTTTGCCTGTGCCGGAGGCCATGTTCTGGACGATGTCCCCGAGGAACTGAACCGGGCGCAGTTCAAAGGGCAAGTGATGCCTGTCGTGGGGGAGTTACCCCCGATCCAAATCCGGATTGCGGAAACGCTGCGCCAGGCGTTTGCCGAAGACGCCTCCCCCTGATAGCGACACCCGTTCCGCCTCGCCCGTGGCAGCGCAACGCATGTCATGCGCTGGACAGGGTCGAATGCAGACGATGACGGGATCGCCCGTCTCGCTTGGCCTGATACAAGGCCTGATCCGCCGCCTTCAGCATCCCGGCAGCATCCGGCTGCTTGAACTGGGTGGACAGCGCCATTCCGATACTGGCGGAAATCCGGCAGGTCTCACCCTGAACGACAACCGGTTCCTGCAGGCGTGTGATGATACGGTCCGCAATCGCGGCGAGCACAGACTCATCGTTCAAACCCTTGAAGAAAATCACAAACTCATCGCCACCGACCCGCGCCACCATATCGTCGCCGCGCGTTTCCTCGACCATGATCCGGGCGGCGTTCTGCAGAACGAAATCACCAGCGGCGTGGCCCAACCGGTCGTTTACGGATTTGAAGAAATCCAGATCCAGATTCATCAGCGCAAAACGCGCATTGGCCGAAATCAGATGCCCCAGCATGTGGTCCATGGCACGCCGGTTCTTTATCCCCGTCAAAGTGTCGGTATAGGCCTGCTCTTCCGCGGCGAGCATCGCGCCCTGCAGGCGCAGGTTCAGGGATCGCGATGCCTCCATCGCTGCTGATTTCGCCTCGACCAGATAAAGCAGTTCGATCGCCAGATCAGTGCCCGAGAAATCGGCGCTGGTCAGCGCGTAGTCGCGCACCGCATCCAGTATCGAAATCCCGAAGGACAGGTTGATCACCGCGCCGCCCCCATCAGGCAGCGGCGCGACCAGCCCTTTCAAGGCAGTGCGCGGTTCATCAAGGAACTTCAGGTGCACCCGCGCCCCAGCCATGGACATGAGCGCGGAGAGTGTTGTCACCGCACGCGGACGTATCAGTTCAAACACATCCAGAAAGTTTCGCCCGATCAGCGCGGTGTCGGGCCGCAGTTTCTGCAGGGTTGGACCGACCTGCTGGATATGGCCGCATTCATCAACCAACACGAACATCGGGCAGAGCGTTTCCAGCAAACCAGCAAGCTGGTCCGATTTAATCATCCGTTCCGCGCCCCCAGATCGAAATGACGCCCCTCGGCAAAGGCACTTTCGACAAGCATGACCGAGATCACCTCGACCTCGCCCTCAATCCCGTCATGCGACAGCATCACCAGCGCGCCATAGTCGTCCGCCATGGCTCGAAGCACACCAACCATGACGCTGGAATAGCCCGGCAAACCGGGAAAACAGTGCAGCTGATATTCCGCAGCGCTCAGCTCCCGCAGCTCCAATGCGGGCAAGGCAAGGTCCGAGACCGCCAACCTCACCCGGTCCGCCAGATCATCCAGCGAGTGCAGAAACTCCACATAGCTCACCCCACCAAAGCGCAGAAGGCGGCGCAGCCCTTCGGTGTTCGGGTGCGACACGAGATAAGTGCCAAGATCCTCGAGGATCTCTGCCTGCGGGCGGTTCAGATCGTCACTCAGCGCCGTCAGAACCCAGGCCGACACGGCATCTTCATAGACAAGCATGGCTTCAAACTCGGCAAAGCCCAGACCTGCAGCCTCGGTCACGCGCTGCCAGCACGGGCGCCCGTAGGTTGCGCATACAAATGATTGTAGCGCCCGATTGATCAGACCATGCATCAGCTACCCCGGATTGCTTACGCCCCCAATCTGACCCGGCAATCCTTAACAAATAGACAAGCTCTACACGGATAGGTGGAGTTTTTCGCGTGTCAGAAATCCGTAGGCGCGCCGCCTTCGGCTTTGCGCCGTTCCACGAAGTCCGCCAGTTCATCGCGGATGGCGGCATCCATCGGCGGGGCCTCGAAGCTGGTGATGATCTCTTTGAACATGTGATGGGCGCGCTCTGCCGTCCAGATACCTCCGGCGGCATCCCATCCCTCGTAATTCTTCCAATCGCTTAGGAACGGCTGGTAGAACGCGGTGGTATAGCGATCCTGCGTGTGCTGGATGCCAAAAAAATGACCATCGTTGCCGACCGATCGAATAGCATCCAACGCGATTTCGTCTGGACCGGTCGCTGTCAGTTCTGGATTCATATACCGCTGAATTTGCTGCAGGATTTCACAATCCATGATGAACTTCTCGGGGCTGGCGATCAGCCCGCCCTCAAGCCAGCCTGCAGCGTGGTAGACGACATTCGTCCCCGACTGCACCGCTGCCCAAAGCGAGTTCGACGTCTCCCAAATCGACTGCCCATCCGGCACGTTCGCGGCGCACACGCCCGAGGATCGCATCGGCAGGCCGTAATACCGCGCCATCTGGCCGGTCATCTGAGTCGAGCGTATGTATTCCGGTGTCCCGAACGCGGGCGCGCCGCTTTTCATATCCACGTTCGAAGTAAACGTCCCGATCACGCACGGCGTACCCGGACGCACGTATTGGAACAGGGCAATTGCACACAAGGCCTCGGCCAAGGACTGCGCCACAGCGCCCGCCATCGTCACGGGGGCCATGGCACCGGCCAGCGTGAACGGCGTTACCACCACCGCCTGCCCGCGCCGCGCCAAACGCAGACAGCCGTCGATCATCGGATGGTCATGCTTCAGCGGCGAAGTCGAGTTGATGTTGGTGTACATGCGCGGCGTTGCCTCGAATTCCTCGTGGCTCAGGCCGCCTGCGATGCGGACCATCTCCATCACGTCTTCGACGCGTTCCTTGCCCAGCGAATAGGCGTGCATCACCTTGTCGGTCAGGGTCAGCTTGTCATAGAGCACGTCCAGATGCCGGATACTGGCATGGAGGTCCACCGGCTCGACCGGATAGCCGCCTGCGAAGTGGATGCAGTTGAAGTATTGCGTCAGCTTCAGCAGGTTCCGGCACATCTCACGATTGCCGGGTACTTTGGTACCGATCTCCATGTCCCAATAATTCGGCGGGGACGAGACATTGCCGAACAGCAGGTTTTTACCGCCGATCTCGATCTTATGGGCCGGGTTTCGGGGCGTGATGGAGAACTGGCTGGGTGCCTTGGCCACCATCTCCATCACGAAATCGCGGCCCATACGGACGTTGTCGCCGTTTATGGTGCACCCGGCTTCGCGCAGGATTCCGATGGCTTCTTCATTGTAGAACTCGATGCCGATCTCTTCGAGGATGCGCATCGCACCATCATGGATCGCCTCGATCCCCGCCTGATCCAGCGGCTCGGTAGGACGGTCGATATTGACCGGCGGATTCCACGGCATCTGATCAATGACGGCGCTGCCCCGGCGCGCGGCGGCCCCGGCACGCCCGCCGCCACGACGTTTGCGAGTTGTGGTGTCGGCCATCCTCACCTCCTGCTTTTGCTTTATTTCAAGCAAGCCCCGAAGCGGGGCAGCAGGCCGCTCTGTCTGCGACAGGTTGTGTCGGTTTTCTAACCTGACTCGCCGATTTTCAGTCCGGGAGGGTCAGTTTTTCGCCAACCACGCCGGAATATGCCCGATATCGGGAAGCACAACGTCGGCCATCGGGGCCAGCGCTTCGGCCTTGGCCATGCCGGTCAACACACCGATCGTAGTCATCCCGGCGGCGCGCCCGGCCTGCAAGTCGTGCAGACTGTCGCCGACCATGGCAATTCGGGCCGGGTCGACGCCGATATGGGTTGCAAAGGCCAGCAACTGGCCCGGCCCAGGCTTGAAGCCGTGGCCGCTGTCATACCCGGCGATAAAATCGAAATGCTCTTTGATCCCCGCCGATTCCAGATGCTGCAGCGCGGGGTGTTCGCTGTCATTCGTCGCCACGCCCAGCCTGATCCCCGATGTCTTGAGCCCTTCCAGAAACGGCCCCAACGGAACAGCGGGTGCCTGCGGAGCGGCGGCGGCCTCGTGGTTCATCAGGTCGATCAGTTCAGCACGGTCCATCCCGTTAAGATGCGGAAGCAGAGCCTCGGCGATTTCCTCAACCGTTCCGGCGATCACGACGCTGTCGGGCGAATAGTGCTCGCGTTCGAAGTCGAACCCGATGACCTGCCCCAACTCGGCCGCGCGCGCCCGGTCATTGCCCGACAGGCGCAGCAGCATGGTGCGCCCGAACGTGCCCCAGGTGTCGGCAAAGTCAAACAGCGTACCGTCCTTGTCGAACAAAATCGCTTCGATGGGCATGAGCGGGCTCCTGCGGCAGTAAGAATCAGGTCCAGTGGACATCCGCGCCGCCCGACAGAACCGCCCGCGCCTGCGCAGGCTGGTCATAGGCGACCGCGTTGGCGTCACAAAACGCCATGACCCACGAATCGTCAAGCATCAGGAAATCCAGCACCGAGGCCATGAATTCCGGTTCAGCCGCCCGGTCGCGAAGCTCGTTTGCGGCCACCCCCGTCGAGCCCAGAAAAACAGGTAGAAGTTCCTCATTTGCCACCAGCCAGCCCAGCGCTTTCAGGGCCAGCGTTTGCGCGGAATCATCGGAGATGAACATTAATTTTTCCCGGACAGCAGGCTTGGAAAGGGTTTGTTAACCAGACTCATAAACACTTTGTTCACGCATGCAATCAATGGTGAGCAACTATGTCCGTGCAGGGAACCATCCTTGTCCTCGACGGGGTATCGACAAACCGCATCATGTTGAAAGTTCAGCTGACGGCGGCCTGGTATCACGTGGTTCAGGGCGAAAAACTGAAGGGTCTGCCAGCCCTACTTCGGCGTACACGGCCCGATCTGGTGCTGACGGCTCAGACCTTGCCCGATGGAACAGCGGCAGAGGTCAAGAAGATGATCGCGAATGAACCGGACCTTGCGGATGTGCCGGTCGTGGCAATCGCGGTTCAGAACGACAAGGGCGCAAGGCTGCGTGCATTGGCCGACGGGCTGGACGATGTGCTGGTTCATCCGTTCAAGGACACGTTGCTGCTGGCGCGCATCCGCAGCCTGTTGCGGGCCAGCGCGGACACGCAAGAACTTCACGTCAAGGACGGCCCGCAATCCATCGGTTTTGCCGAACCCGCCGCCGACCTGATCGCCCCGCCTACGCCTGCACATGTGGGCATCCTGACCAACACCGCGCGCACCGGGGCCGCATGGCTCAGGGCGCTGAGCAGTCAATTGGGCCATAACCTGACCTGGTCCTCTCAATCCGACCTACGGGGCGTTTTGTCCGGAGTAGTGCCGGATGCGATCGTGGTCGAACTGGATTCGAACCCGTCCTGCCTGCGCACGCTGGCCGACCTCAGATCGCGCAGCGCCACGCGAAACACGGTTCTGATCGGCGTGCTACAGGACAACAACGCCGCGCGTGCCGCCGAGGCTTTGGATCGCGGTGCAGATGCCGTCTGTCTGGGCGGCTTCTGCCAGCACGAGGTTCTGCTGAGGCTGGAAAACCAGATCGCCCGCAAGGCGCGGATGGATCGCATGCGGGCTTCGTTGAAAAAGGGGATCGCGGATTCGTGGATCGACCCGCTCACCGGGTTGCACAACCGGCGCTATGCAATGCACGCTCTGGATCAGATCGCGCGCCAGTCTGCAAAGACCGGGCGCGGATTTGCGGTCATGCTGGCCGATCTCGATCATTTCAAAGCTATCAATGACAGTTTCGGTCACGCGGGCGGAGATCAGGTGCTGAGCCAGGCTGCCCAGCGCATGCAGGACGTTCTTGGCAAAACAGGTTTCGTCGCCCGGATCGGAGGGGAAGAATTCGTAATCGTCGTCCCGAACATATCCCGCACCAAAGCCCTGAAACTGGCCGAGGCTGTTTGCGCGCGAATCTGCGAGCGGCCTTTCTGCTTGCCTGACGATCCGATCCCGGTTGCTGTCACGATCAGTATCGGCTTGAAAATGTCCCCTACTCCCTTCCTGTCGTCAGAAAGTGAACCGGTCCCGACCGAGCGTCTTTTGAAATGCGCCGACAAAGCGCTGTATGCCGCGAAAAAGGCCGGGCGCAATCAGGTCTGGATCAGGCAGAACGCCGCCTGATCCGGTCAGTCCTTTTTCTTGTGGCCGCGCGGGCCGCGATCCACCACGTCCTCCAGCCGATCCGCATAGGCTTGACGCTCCTGATCGCTCATCTCGGTCACGCGGGTCAGCCACTGGGTTTGCAACGCCGCCTGCAGATCTGCCATGGATTGCACCTGTTGCTGCAGCAGGATTTCCACGGCAGCCGGATCGAACGGCACCGCGCGCAGGGCCTGACTGAGTGCTTGAAAATCTTGCTTACGGTGTTTCGAGCCCTTTTTGTGCAGCCCCGACAATTCCCCACGCATCGCCTTGCGGTCCTCTTTGGGCAAAGCACGGTAAAGGGCCGAGGCAAACCCCGGCGGGGCCTTGGCACGATCACCATCCTTCAGCCGCAGCGCCGTTCCCGCCGCCATGCCGACGATCAAAAGGTTCAGGGCTAGGGAAACGACCAGTACAATCGGCATCCAACGCCGTTTCGGTTTGGGATCAGCGCTCATTCCGTGCTCTCCAGAAAGGTGGTGTCGAACCCGAGGTCAGCCACCAGATACGAGGTGTCCTGCGCGCTAACAAGGCTCGCGGGATCAGGCAGGAAACCGGGAGCCGAAAAGCCGATCCAGATACCCGCCGCACTGGCAGCAACCAGCCCGCCCATACCCTGCCAGCCTCCGATACTGTTCAGAATGCGGGTCCATCGCGGTTGGCGCGCGGGTCTGAGACGCCCCAACCGAACCGCTTCGGCATCGGTCTGGATACGCACGGCCAGATCGTCTGGCAGCGCCGGGCGATCCTGCCTGGCCTGGGCAAACAATTGATCCAGTTCCATATTGTCATCAGCCATCGTCATACCCCAGTTCATCTTTACGCCCGGCCAGTATGGCCGCCAAAGCCCGTTTTCCCCGCGCCGTCAGGCTTTCAACCGCTTCTACCGAAATGCCCATGATCCCGGCAATCTCGGGGTTGGGCAATTCCTCGATGTGGCGCAGGATCACCGCCTGCCGTTGCCGGTCAGGCAGTTGCGAAAGCGCCACCTGCAGCGCATCTTTGCGCGCCGTGTCCTGCATTTGCTCAACCACGCTGGCCGCACCATCCTCGGGCTCGGGCATGTCCGACAATCTGTCGGGTACCTTCTTGCGCTTGCGGTCGACGCACAGGTTCAATGTCACCCGATAGAGCCATGTGGACACTTTGGCCTGCCCGGAAACCCAATCGGGTGCCATCTGCCACAGCCGCATCATCGCGTCCTGCGTCACATCCTCGGCCTCGGCCCGGTTTCCCAGCATGCGCAGCGCGACCGAGTAGCTGCGCGGCCCCAGACGGTCGGTCAAAATCCGCGCGGCCTGCGCGTCGCCCTCGGCAAAGCGCCCCAGCAACACATCGTCGCTGAGGCCGTTCGCGGCGCAATCCGCACCCCGAACCTGTTGCAAGTGGGAGGTCAGATCCTCCATCCCGCATCAGTTGTTGTCAGAGCCCGCCTTGGCACGCTTTTTATGGTGCCGGCCCATCTTTTCCTTCGCATCGGCATATTCCTGCTCTGAGATGCCGCCACTGTTATCCGCATCCATCCGGTCAAACATCTTGTCAGCCCGGCGCGGTTTGGGCAACTCATCGTCGCTCAGAAATCCGTCGCTGTTGGCGTCGTGTTTCTCGAACATCTTGGTGACTTTGTCATTTGCCCTTTGCTGGGCTGCCGCCTGCATTTCCTCAACGCTCAGCTGACCATCGCCATCGGTGTCGGCCTGGGTGTAACGCTGGTTGCGATGCGCCAGCATCTCTTCCTGTGTCACCTGACCGTCATTGTTGGCGTCCAGTTCCTGAAACGACACAGGCTCTCGATCTTTCGGGCCTGCGGCCAGAACGGATGTGCCTGTAACTGCGACCGCCGAAAGAACAATGGCCGTGATGAATTTCGAGCTTTTCATATCGGTTTTTCCCTTGTTGACGCGACCTGATTGCCGCTGCTCATATCCATTCAAACGCGGCCGCGACGGGTTTCCGTCGCCAGTCGCACATTTTTTTCGAAAACGCCCGCGTCGGCATTCACGCGGATTTTCCTGCTTGGGGCGGTGCAAAGCGACGCACCCCCCTTTAATATTGGCCAAAACAGGCGCAATATCCGGCAAAGATGAACGCACGAGTTATATTATGACGGATCAGACGATCGACACCACGGACGGGACCGAGCGCCCGACTTGGCCCGCCCTGGTCAAAGGGTTTCGGTGTAAATGCCCGAAATGCGGCGAAGGCAAGCTGTTGCACAGCTACCTAAAGGTCAACGATGCCTGCTCGAATTGCGGGCAGGAGCTGTTTCATCACCGCGCCGATGATGGCCCGGCCTATCTGACGATTCTGCTGGTGGGGCATTTGCTGGCCCCGGCCCTGCACGTGTCATATGTGCACTGGCGCCCTGATCCTTGGACCATGGCCATCGGCTTTTCTATCGGCTGCGTGGCGCTGTCACTGTACCTGCTGCCGCGTCTGAAAGGGGCCGTTGTCGCCTATCAATGGGCCCGGCGCATGCACGGGTTCGAAAAGGCCTCGTGACCGCAGGCATGACCACCGACAAGACCGCAATCCGCGATGCAGCGACGGTGATCGTTCTGCGGGATCGCCTGACCGATCCGTCGATTCTTATGGGTCAGCGCGGAGCCCAAGCGGCCTTTATGCCGAACAAATTTGTGTTCCCGGGCGGGGCGGTTGACCCCGAGGACGCTGACGTGCCGCTGGCGTCGCCGCTGCCCTCGCTTTGTCACGAACGGTTGGGGGAACAATCCACGCCTGATCTGGAACAAGCCCTTGCCATCGCGGCTATACGCGAGCTCTGGGAAGAAACCGGCCTGATCCTGGGTCAGCCGGGTGCGTGGCAAGTCGACGCCCCTGGCGACTGGGCCAGCTTCGCCGCGCTTGGGTTCTTGCCCTCAGCTGAGTCGTTGCAATTCGTTTTCCGCGCCATAACTCCGCCCGGTCGCCCTCGCCGCTTTGATGCCCGTTTCTTTTTGGTCGACGCCAGCGCGATTCAGGGCGATCTGGATGATTTCAGCCACGCTTCGGACGAACTGTCGCATCTGCAATGGGTCAAACTCGACCGGGCGCGGGATTTCGACCTGCCCTTCATAACCGAGGTCGTTCTGGCCGAAATCGCAGCGCGTGTGACGACCCCGGAGGCCCCCGACTCCGTCCCCTTCTACAAGAACGAAGACGAGCAGAACCTGTTCCTGCGCCTCAGGGGCTATCCGATGCCGCAGGCGGACTGAGCGGTCACTTCATCCGGCTGATCACCACGGTCACTTCGGGCTTTTTGCCGATCTCCGCTTTGGCGGTCTGGCGCACGATCCGGCGCATCGCCTCCTCCAGCTTGTCGTCGTCGCGCAGAGTTTTGGCGTCAGCACGCATCAGGAACTGGTTCAGGTCCTCCTCCAGCACCTCAACAAGCGCGGCGCGGGACGAGCCTATCTCGGGCAGACCCATCGTATCGCACCAGGGTTCGCCAAGCGGCTCATCCTCATCATCCAGAATGACCGTGACCGTAACATGGCCGTTCAACGCCATACGGATACGGTCACGGACGATGCCATCCAGCGCGCCCACTTTGACGGAGCCATCCAGATAGGTCCGGCCCGTCTCGACGTAATCCACAACCCGCGGCGCGTTGCCAGTCAGGTCCAGCATGGTGCCATTCACGGCCAGAATGCCGGTGCGGCCCCCGGCCTCGGCCAATTTGGCATGTTCGCGCAGGTGGCGGTGTTCGCCGTGCATCGGGATTACCATTTGCGGATCGACCAGCGCATGCACCTTTTCCAGATCGGGCCGGTTGGCATGACCCGAGACGTGATACAGCCCCGAGCTGTCATCCACCACATCCACGCCCTTTTCACTGAGCTGATTGATGATGAAAATCACACCGCGTTCATTGCCGGGAATGGTTTTCGAGGAAAACAGGAACAGATCGCCCTCTTTCAACTCGATCCCGCGATACTTGCCGCGCGCCAGTTGCGCACTTGCGGCGCGGCGTTCGCCCTGGCTGCCGGTGACGATCAGCATCAGGTTCTGGCGCGGCAACTCCACTGCCTCTTCGGCACTGATCACCTTGGGAAAGTCCGACAGGATGCCCGTTTCCGTCGCTGCCTCGATCATCCGGCGCATTGCACGGCCCAGCAGAACGACGGAGCGCCCGGCCCGCTGACCCGCCTCGGCCAGCGTTTTCACCCGTGCCACGTTTGAGGCGAATGTGGTTGCCACCACCATCCCCTCGGCGTTTTCGACGAGATTGGTAATCTCGGGGCCGACCTCGGATTCCGAGCGTCCCTCATGCGGCGAGAACACGTTCGTACTGTCACAGACCAGCGCTTTGACGCCACTCTTGGCGACCTCGGTCCACAGATCAGGGTCAAACGGCTCACCCACCATGGGGTTGGCGTCGAGCTTGAAGTCGCCCGAATGCACGATCCGCCCCGCCGGAGTGTCGATAACCAGCGCCGCGCTTTCGGGGATCGAATGCGAAACCGGCAAGAACCCGACCGTGAAAGGCCCGACCGAGACCTGCTCGGGCCAGGCCGAAACTGTCTGAACCGAACTTTCAGGATGGCCATGCTCTTCCATCTTCCGACGAGCAATATTGGCAGTGAAGGCGCGGGCGTAAACCGGCGCACCAAGTGCGTCATAGCAATGTGCCACGGCCCCCACGTGATCTTCGTGGGCGTGGGTGACGAAAACAGCCTCAAGCCGGTCGGCACGTTCCTGCAGCCACGAGATATCGGCATGGATCAGGTCCACCCCCGGCGTGGTGTCCATGTCGGGGAAGGTCACACCCAGATCCACAAGGATCAGCCGTTCCTGCCCCGGCTTTCCATAGCCGTAGACATAGGCGTTCATGCCAATTTCGCCTGCTCCGCCCAGCGGCAGGTAGATCAGTCTTTCACTGCTCATGTTGAGCCATTTTCCTTGTTGTAACGATGGATCACGGTCAGACCGTGCATCGTCAGATCATCTTCGATAACGTCGAACCCCACGTCCGCCTGATCGAACAAAGGGGCCAGCCCGCCGGTTCCAACGACTTTCATCGGCATTCCCAACTCGGCCCTGATGCGGGCAATCAGCCCTTCGATCAGACCGGAATACCCCCAATACACGCCGGATTGGATACAGCCAACCGTATTTGTGCCGATCACCTTTTCAGGCCGGGTGATGTCGATATGCGGCAAGGCAGCCGCGCCCTGATGCAGCGCCTCAAGGCTGAGGTTCACACCCGGCGCGATGATCCCACCGATATAGGCCCCGTCAGCAGCAACAACGTCAAAGTTGGTTGCGGTTCCAAAGTCCACCACAACCACATTGCCGCCGTGGCGGTCAAAAGCGGCCACCGCATTGGCCAGACGATCCGGCCCGGGCACCGTGCCGTCATCGACGCGGGGCGGAACAGGCAGCAGACAATCAGGCTTGCCCACGACCAGCGGCCTGCAGCCAAAGAAGCGATCTGAAAAAATGCGCAGGTTGAAAACAACCCTTGGGACGGTCGAGGCGATGATTACATCCTTGATGTCCGCCTCAATCCCGTAGTGCTTCACCAGCGTCGAATACCAGGTGAAATAGGCATCCGCCGTGCGCGCGTGGTGGGTCGAGGTGCGCAGGGTGCACAGAAATGACTCACCGTCCCAGATCGAGAACACGGTATTTGTATTGCCGCAGTCGATGGCCAGAAGCATCCGGGCCCCCTTTAGAAAAACACATCCGCGGCCGGTATGCTGACGCGGCCTTTTGCGGTGTTTAGGATAAGGTTGCCCCCGGCGTCCACCGTTTCGAAAGTGCCGACGGTTTCGGACGCTGCGGTCCGGGCGGTGATCACCTCACCCAACCGGGCGGCGCGGGACAGCCAAGCGGTTCGGATCGGCTCGAACCCATAGGTGGTGAATTGCGTCTCATAACCGGCATAGGCGGCGGCGAGTTCGGTCAAAAAATCCTCGGGCGTTGCGTGGGCACCGGCCTCGGACAGCAGCGATACAGGACGGACCGCGCCGAGTTCGACCATGTCCGCCGGGGGTGCTTCGGACAGGTTCACACCGATGCCGATGGACAGATGTGTCACGCCCCGCCCCTGCCCGGTGCTTTCCAGCAGGATACCGGCCAGCTTGCCGCCATTCAGCAACACGTCATTGGGCCATTTCAGCGATAGGCCCGCCGCACGCCCGGTCACGGCGACACAGGCATCGAACAGCGCCAAAGCGGCTACGAAACTGCGCAGCGCGGCCTGTTCCGGTTCGCCCTGCGGGCGCATCAGCAGGGTCGCGGCCAGGTTGCCTTTGGGATTCTCCCACGCCCGCCCGCGCCGCCCGCGCGCGGCGGTCTGGTGATGCGCCATGATCCAGACCGGGCCTTGGGCCGTGGGCGCAAGGCGCGCGGCTTCGTTCAGGGTGCTGTCAACCTCTTGCAACACATGCAGGCCGTAGCCTTGGGGCCAATCGCTCATGTCAAAAAGGCCCGATCCAAAGACCGAGCCCCCTGTTTTGGACGTTTCAGAACATCAGTTGACAAGTGTGGCCGCCGCCGCCGCCGCCGCACCTTCGACGCCGAACTGGTAGAAAATGCCGATCAGCATAAGCGCGGCCGATCCCATCAGGGCGACCCACAGAACCGGGGTCGAGTGGGTTTCGATCGGGTCCTCGTTTTCCTCGCCGAAATACATGTAGAACACGATCCGCAGATAGTAGAACGCACCGATGACCGAAGCGATGGCCGAAACGATCACCAACCCGGTCAGGCTCGCGCTGACACCGGCCTGCCAGACGCCGAACTTGGCGAAAAAGCCCAGCATCGGCGGCACGCCCGCAAGGCTGAACATCAGGATCAGAACCGCCAGCGCCTTGCCCGGATCGCGTTTGGAATATTGCCGCAACGCGTCGATATCGGTGACGGGCTTGCCGTCACGCTCCATCATCAGGATAAAGGCAAAGGTGCCGATATTCATGGTCACGTAGATCGCTAGATACATCAGCATCGCCTTGACGCCCATCTCGGTCCCTGCAGCCAACCCAATCAGCGCGTAGCCCATATGGGCAATCGACGAGAACGCCATCAGGCGTTTGATGTCGCGCTGGCCAATCGCGGCCACAGCCCCCAACAACATCGACAGAACCGAGAGCAGAACGATCACCTGCTGCCAGTCCTTGATGATACCACCAAACGCATCATGCATCAGACGCGCAAACAAGGCCATCGCGGCGACTTTCGGCGCGGTGGCGAAGAAGGCGGTGATCGGGGTGGGCGAGCCCTCGTACACGTCCGGCGTCCACATGTGGAACGGTACGGCGGACACTTTGAAGGCCAGGCCCGAGATCAGGAAGATCAGGCCGAACAGCAGGCCCAGAGAGACGTCTCCGTGATGCACCGTCGCGATGATGCCCGAGAACAGCGTGGTGCCGGTAAAGCCATAGACCAGCGAGGCACCATACAGCAGCAGGCCCGAGCTGAGCGCGCCCAGCACGAAGTATTTCAAACCAGCCTCGGTCGATTTCGCGCTGTCGCGGCGCAGGGCAGCAACGACGTAGAGCGACAGGGATTGCAGCTCCAGCCCCATGTAAAGCGACATCAGATCGCCTGCGCTGACCATCATCATCATGCCCACAGCGGCCAGAGCCACCAGTAACGGATATTCGAACCGCAGCAAATCGCGGCGCGCCATGTAATCCTGGCTCATCAGCAGAACGGCAGCGGCGGACAGCAGGATCGCGACTTTGGCAAAACGCGAGAAGCCGTCATCGACGAACATGCCGTTGAAAGCCACGTTGGTCCCGCCTCCATTGGTGGCAATCCAGAACGACAGCAGCGCCATCAGCCCCGCCGTGGTCCAGACCAGAACCGGCGCAAGCGCGTCCTTGGTAGTGTAGACAGCCCCGATCAGAGCGGCCATCGCATACACGGCCAGAACGATTTCCGGCAGGATTATTGTGAGATCAGCCTGGATCATGCCTCCAAAGCTCCCTTAATGCGAGGCGGCCGTCTGAGTCGCGGCCTCAGCCGCGGCCAGAGCCGTGTCATAGTTCGAAATCAGCGCGGCGGTCGAGTTGCCGATCACATCCGTCACCAGCGACGGGTAGACCCCCAACAGGATGGTCATGATGATCAGCGGCGCAAAGATCAGCCGCTCGCGTGAGCTCATGTCGGTCATCGCTTTCAGGCTTTCCTTGATCAGATCGCCAAACACGACGCGGCGGTACAACCACAGCGCATAAGCGGCCGAGAAGATCACGCCTGTCGCGGCCACAGCCGTCACCCAGGTGTTGACCTGGAAGGCCCCCATAAGGGTCAGGAATTCGCCGATGAACCCGGACGTGCCCGGCAGGCCCACATTCGCCATGGTGAACAGCATGAAAACCAGCGCATAGGCGGGCATGCGGATCACCAGACCGCCATAAGCCTCGATATCGCGGGTGTGCATCCGGTCGTAGATCACGCCGACACACAGGAACAGCGCCGCCGAGATGAACCCATGGCTGAGCATCTGGAAGATCGCGCCATCGATGCCCTGCTGGTTCGCTGCGAAGATGCCCATGGTCACAAAACCCATATGCGCGACCGAGGAATAGGCGATCAGCTTCTTCATATCCTCCTGCACCAGCGCCACAAGCGAGGTGTAGACAACGGCGATGGCCGACATCCACAGCACCAGATCCGTCATCACCGCCGAGCCCACAGGGAACATCGGCAGGCTGAACCGCAGGAAGCCGTAACCGCCCATCTTCAGCAGGATCGCCGCCAGCACCACCGAACCCGCCGTCGGGGCCTGCACGTGTGCGTCCGGCAACCAAGTATGCACCGGCCACATCGGCATTTTCACCGCAAAGGACGCAAAGAATGCCAGGAACATCAGTGTCTGCATGCCGCCGACGATATAGATGCCCAGCACGCTGAACCCTTCGGACGAGAAGTGATGGAGCATCAGCGCCTCGATATCCGTGGTGCCAGCATCCGCGTACATCGCGACCATCGCCACCAGCATCAAAACCGAGCCGAGGAAAGTATACAGGAAGAACTTGAAGCTGGCGTAGATACGATCCTTGCCGCCCCAGATGCCGATGATCAGGAACATCGGGATAAGGCCTGCCTCGAAGAACAGGTAGAACAACACCAGATCCAGCGCCATGAACACGCCCAGCATCAGCGTTTCCAGCAGCAGGAAGGCCACCATGTATTCCTTGACACGGTCCGTCACCTGCCAGCTGGCCAGAATGGTCAGCGGCATGATGAAGGTGGTCAGCAGCACAAACAGAACGCTGATCCCGTCCACGCCCATCTTGTATTTCAGACCCAGCAGCCACTCACCTTCTTCCACCATCTGGAACCCGGTGTTCGAGGGGTCAAAGCCCGTATAGATGCCGATGGAAACCAGAAAGGTCACAGTCGTTGCCAGCAGGGCAATCCATTTGGCATTGCGCTGTGCGGCGGCATCGTCGCCATGCAGGAACAGGGCCAGAATGCCTGCGGCAATGGCGGGGATGAAGGTGACAATAGATAGGATATTGTCCATTAGTGTGCGCCTCCGCCGATAGACATCCAGGTGACAAGGGCGGCGATGCCCAAGACCATCCAGAAGGCGTAAGTAAAGATGTAACCGGTCTGAGCTTTGCCTGCGAGGCGGGTGAAGAAGGGCACCACGCCCATCGCAACCCCGTTCAGGAAGCCGTCGATCGTATTGCCATCACCGCGTTTCCACAGGAACCGCCCGACAGCCAGGGTGGGTTTGACAAAGATCGCATCGTAGATTTCGTCAAAGTACCACTTGTTCTTGAGGAACAGGTACAGCGGACGCTGGTTTTGTGCCAGACGCGCCGGAAGCGACGTGTTCACGATATAGAACCAATAAGCCACCACAAAGCCCAGCAGCATGGCCACAAAGGGCGAGACCTTGACCCAGACCGGAGCCGCATGGGCATCGTCCAGAACATGGTTTTCGGGGCCCATGTAAATCGCGCCCTCACCCGGTTCACCAGCAAAGACATAGTGATGATCGCCATGGGCATCTTTCTCAGCATGGCCGTCATCCGCATGGGCGTCACCGTGGTCATCGTCACCATGGGCGTCATGCGCCGTATCCGCCGCGTGATCTCCGCCCTCGGCATGTTCCGAGGCCTCAGCGACCGGAATGCCATAGAACTTGCCGACCTTGTCCGCATGGCCAAAGAAGTTGCCGTACCAGATCATGCCCGCAAAAACCGCACCCAGCGACAGGACGCCCAGCGGGACCAGCATGGACATCGGGCTTTCATGCGCGTGATCATGCGTATGCTTGTCGCCCCGTGCCTCACCATAGAAGGTCAGGAAGATCAGACGCCAGCTGTAGAACGAGGTAAACGCAGCCGCGATCACCAGCATCCAGAACGCATACCCGGTGCCACCGGCAAAGGCGCTTTCGATGATCGCGTCCTTGGACAGGAACCCGGCGAAACCGATCTGAGTCAGCGGGATACCGACGCCAGTGATGGCCAGCGTACCGATCATCATCGCCCAGAAGGTATAGGGGATTTTCTTACGTAGACCGCCATACTCGGTCATCTCTTGCTCGTGATGCATCGCGTGGATCACCGAACCGGCCCCGAGGAACAACAGCGCCTTGAAGAATGCGTGCGTAAGCAGGTGGAACATCGCGGCCGAGTACATCCCGACGCCAGCGGCCACGAACATATACCCCAACTGAGAACAGGTCGAATACGCAATGACGCGTTTGATGTCGGTCTGCACCAGACCCACGGTCGCCGCAAAGAATGCGGTCGAGGCCCCAAGGAAGGTGATGAACCCGGTCGCACCCGGAGCGAACTCCATCAACGGAGACATGCGGCAGACAAGGAACACACCCGCCGTCACCATGGTCGCAGCGTGGATCAGGGCCGACACCGGCGTCGGGCCTTCCATCGCGTCCGGCAACCATGTGTGCAGGATCAACTGCGCCGATTTACCCATCGCGCCGATGAACAGCAGGACGCAGATCACCTCAACTGCAGTCCACTCGCCCCACAGGAAATGCAACTGCGTTTCTGACAGAAACGAGGCCGAGGCGAAAATGTCCGAAAAGTTGATGCTGTCGGTCAGGAAGAACAGCGCAAAGATGCCAAGCGCAAAGCCAAAGTCACCGACACGGTTGACGATGAACGCTTTCATCGCCGCTGCATTGGCCGATGGTTTGCGATAATAGAAGCCGATCAGCAGGTACGAGGCGACACCCACGCCCTCCCAACCGAAGAACATTTGCACCAGGTTATCCGCCGTCACCAGCATCAGCATGGCGAAAGTGAAGAAGGACAGATAGGCGAAGAAACGCGGCTTATAGCTCTCGCCCTTGCGCCATTGCGGGTCGTGATCCATGTAGCCGAAGGAATAAAGGTGCACGAGCGCCGAGACGGTCGTCACCACGATCAGCATGATCGCGGTCAGCCGGTCCAGACGGACGGCCCAACTTGTCGACAGCGAGCCGCTCTCGATCCAGCGCATGATCTCAACTTGCTGGGTCACCCCGTCGAAAGTGAAGAACACGATCCAAGACAACAGACAGGCCAGAAACAGCAGACCCGTCGCGGTCCACATAGCTGCCTTCTCGCCGATGAAGCGCCAGCCAAAACCGCAGATCAGCGCGCCTACCAGCGGGGCAAAGAGGATGGTGGTTTCCATAGTTCTCTTAGCCCTTCATCATATTGACGTCTTCAACCGCGATGGTGCCACGGTTGCGGAAGAAGCAGACCAGAATGGCCAGACCAATCGCCGCCTCGGCCGCCGCAACGGTCAGCACGAACAGCGTAAACACCTGTCCGACCAGATCGCCGAGGAAGCTGGAGAACGCCACGAGGTTAATGTTCACCGCCAGCAGCATCAGTTCGATGCTCATCAGCAGGATGATGACGTTCTTGCGGTTCAAGAAGAGACCGAAGATGCCGATGACGAACAGCGTCGCCGCGACCGTAAGATAGTGTTCAAGTCCGATCATAGCTTCGCTCCTGGCGAGTCGGGGTAGTAGAGTTTGCAGCCGCAAAAAGGATTGATCCGATTTTTGCGTTTGACCCGGCTAAAAGTGCCTTCGAAATCTGTCCAATGGACATAGTCTGCCCACTTCGACAACTGAGCCAAATCTTGAATCGTTATCGTGGAACTCAATCTCAGTCGCCCGTGAGGTTGATACAAAAGATCCGCTGAATATAAACCAAGAGTTTCCGGATACTCAGAATTTGGTGGAGTACAAACGCCCTGAATTCGGATGAATTCACTACTGTTGCAATCCACAACTACAACGCTCTCACTGCGAACGCAGGCGGCACTTAAAACCCATCGCTGGCCAACACGACCACCGCCTATATCCTTCGCCGCAGTACCGGAAAAATCTGATTCCCATCCATTACCTGCGTCTGCGAAGCTGCAATCTTCATTAACTTTGGCAGGTTTGTCGTAGTGAAAAATGGGTTTGACTGGTTCACAATGACCGTGAACACAATCAGCCATCGCCGACACAGACATGAAGGCCAAGAGGACCGAAAGTCCTATGACGTTACGATTTCTCACAACCCCTGCCCCGGTTTCACGTCCTTCAACTCCATCGCCTTGGCCGGGTCGCGCATCATCTGGCCGACGATGTCCTGACGCTTGATGTCTCGACGGTGGCGCAGCGTCAAAACAATGGCGCCGATCATGGCCACCAGCAGGATCAGACCCGCCAGTTGGAACAGAAGGAAGTATTGATCGTAAAGGATGACGCCCAGCGCCTCGGTATTGTGGCGGTCTGCCGGGACCGGCTGCGCCAGATTGGCCGCAGCACCCTGCGCGCTGTCCCATGCGCCAAAGGCCATGACGAACTGCATCAGGATGACCAGACCGATCAGCAGGGCCAGCGGCATATAGCGTGCCATCTCGGCCTTGAGTTCGGCAAAGTCCACATCCAGCATCATCACCACGAACAGGAACAGCACCGCGACCGCGCCGACATAGACGATGATCAGCAGCATCGCCACGAACTCGGCCCCCAGCAGCACGAACAGCCCCGCCGAGGACAGGAAGGACAGGATCAGCCACAGCACCGAGTGCACCGGCTGGCGGCTGATCACCGTGAACAGCCCGCCGGTAATGGCGCTGATGGCAAACAGGTAGAAGGCAAAGACGGTCATTGATCCACATCCTCGTTATCGCCCATGACCTCTTGCGCCAGATCCAGCGCGCGGGTCATGGCCGGGATGCCGGCAAAAACCGACATCTGACCGATCGTTTCCACGATCTCTTGTTTTCTTGCCCCGGCTTCCAGAGCATGACGCACCGTCTGACGCACGGCGGTATCGGCCTGCGCGCCCTGACAGGTCAGCCCGGCCAGCGTCAGCAGCAGGCGGGTCTTGGCGTCCAGCCCGTCCTTGTTGACGGTGTTGCCGAACATCATCTCCATGACTTCTTTGGGCATGGTCGGCCACAGGTTCTCGAACCCTTTGGGCGAGAAATTCTCCATCGCCGGGTTCATCGCCTTGGCCATGTCCTGAGCCTGCTTCATCATCAACTCAAACGGGTTTGTCGGCGTGTCAGTCATCTGTACGGCGCGTCCATTTCCAGATTCCGGGCGATCTCGGCTTCCCAGCGTTCGCCGTTGTCCAGCAGTTTTTGCTTGTCATAGAACAGCTCTTCGCGGGTTTCCGTGGCGAATTCAAAGTTCGGGCCTTCGACGATGGCATCGACCGGGCAGGCCTCTTGGCAGAAGCCGCAATAGATGCATTTGGTCATGTCGATGTCATAGCGCGTGGTGCGGCGGCTGCCGTCTTCGCGCGGTTCGGCGTCGATGGTGATGGCTTGCGCGGGGCAGATCGCCTCGCACAGTTTGCAGGCGATGCAGCGTTCCTCGCCATTCGGGTAACGACGTAGAGCGTGCTCACCCCGGAACCGCGGGGACAGAGGGCCCTTTTCATGCGGGTAGTTGATGGTGGCCTTGGGGGCGAAGAAATACTTCATCCCCAGTTTGAAGCCGACCCAGAAATCCTGCAGAAGAAAGTATTTGGCAGCGCGGGTATAGTCGATTTGAGTCATGATCAGCCTCCTACGCTCCACCGGGCGAAAATGCCCCAGAACCATTCGAATTTCGCCGCAAAGGCCACGAAGACCACCCAGGCCAGCGAGAAGGGCAGGAACACTTTCCAACCCAGACGCATCAGTTGGTCATAGCGGTAGCGGGGCGTGATGGCCTTGACCATCGAGAAGATGAAGAAGAAGAACGCCATCTTGGCGACCATCCACAGCACGCCATCCGGCAGACCCGGGATCGGGGACAGCCAGCCACCGAAGAACAGCAGCGAAATCAGGGCGCACATCAGGAAGATGGCGATGTATTCGCCGGCCATGAACAGCAGGAACATGGTGGCGGAATACTCCACCTGATACCCGGCGACCAATTCCGATTCCGCCTCGGGCAAGTCGAATGGCGGGCGGTTGGTTTCGGCCAGGGCCGAAATGAAAAACAGGAAGACCATCGGGAAATGGGGCAACCAGTACCAGCCGAAGAACCCGAACGAACTGTCCTGCGCCCGCACGATGTCGCCAAAATTCATCGAACCGGTCGAGATAATCACGCCGATTATGATCAGACCGATTGAAACCTCGTAGGAAATCATCTGCGCTGCAGAACGCAGAGACCCCAGGAACGGATATTTCGAATTCGAGGCCCAGCCGCCCATGATGACGCCATAAACCTCAAGCGAGGAGACGGCGAAAACGTACAGCACGGCCACGTTCAGGTCGGATAGAACCCAGCCATCGTTGAACGGGATCACCGCCCAGGCGATGAGCGATAGAACAAAGCTGGTCATCGGGGCCAGAATGAACACCGAGCGGTCTGCACCAGCCGGGATCACGACCTCTTTGACCACGTATTTCAATGCGTCGGCGACCGATTGCAGAATGCCGTAGACGCCCACAACGTTGGGGCCGCGGCGCATCTGGACGGCGGCCCAGATCTTGCGGTCGCCGTAGACAAGGAACAACAGCGAGACCATCACAAACGCAACCACTGCAAGCACTTGCGCCAGGATGATGATGGCGATGCCACCTGGGGTGTTAAAGAATTCAGCCATTGGTCCTCACACCGTGGGTCGTCTTGAATATGTCAGCGGGGCGGATCATTCTGCGGCGATCCTGTCTGCGTTCAGCGCTTTGGCCTGCGCCGACAGCTCGGCCATCAGTTGCGAGGCGCGGGCAATCGGGTTGGTCAGGTAGAAATCCTTGACCGCAGTACGGAAGGTGGCCTCGCCCAGCGCCCCGGCCTCAAGCGGCTGAACCTCATTCTCTATCACCTCGTCGACGCGGGCCAGATGCGGCACCGCCTCGATCAATGCCGTGCGCAACTGCGCCAGCGAGTCATAGGGCAGCGTCGCGCCCAGTTCCGCCGACAATGCGCGCAGGATAGCCCAGTTTTCCTTGGCCTCACCCGGAGCGAACCCGGCGCGCATCGCCAATTGCGGGCGGCCTTCGGTGTTCACGAACAAGCCGTTTTCCTCGGTGTAAGCCGCGCTTGGCAGGATCACATCGGCGCGGTGCGCACCCCGGTCGCCGTGGCTGCCCTGATAAATCACGAACGCGCCTTCGCCGATTTCGACCTCATCGGCGCCGAGGTTATAGATCACATCCGCCGCCGAAACCGCATCCATGCCGCCTTCGTTGGTCACATCCACATCCATCGCACCGACGCGCGACGCAGCGGTGTGCAGAACGATCAGACCGCTTTCGGTATTCGCGGCAACGGCTTGAGCGGCAGCCAGAACAGCGGCCCCGTCGGCCTCTTGCAGCGCACCCTGCCCCACGATGACCAGCGAGCGTTTGCCCTTGATCTCGTCATCGCCGCCCATGTCGACGACCTGTTTCAGCGCCGCGCGATCATCGCCCACGTGGTGGTAGGTGTAAGTCAGATCGACCGCAGGCCCGACCAGAGCGACCTCAGCCCCATGTATCCAAGCCTTGCGGATACGCGCGTTAAGAACCGGCGCTTCGTCGCGCGGGTTGGTGCCGATCAGCACGATCCGCTCGGCGGTGTCGATGTCTTCGATGGCAGCGGTCCCGGCATAAGCCGCCCGGTTGCCAGCGGGCAGCTTGGCCCCATCGGTGCGGCATTCGACGACGCCGCCCTGCCCTTCGATCATCTGCTTCAACGCAAAGGCTGCTTCGACCGGAACCAGATCGCCGACGATCCCAGCGGGCTTCTCCGCTCCTTTCAGCGCCTCAGCGGCTTTGCCCAACGCCTCGGGCCAGGTGGCGGGGCGCAGCTTGCCATTCTCGCGCACGTAAGGTCGGTCCAGTCGCTGACGGCGCAGACCGTCCCAGACAAAACGCGTCTTGTCGCTGATCCATTCCTCGTTCACGCCATCATGGTTGCGCGGCAGGAACCGCATCACTTCGCGCCCCTTGGTATCCACGCGGATGTTCGAGCCCAAGGCGTCCATCACGTCGATGCTCTCGGTCTTGGTCAACTCCCAAGGCCGCGCGGTAAAGGCGTAAGGTTTCGACGTCAGCGCCCCAACCGGGCACAGGTCAATGATGTTGCCCTGCAGGTTCGAATCCAGCGTCTGGTTCAGATACGAGGTGATCTCGGCATCCTCGCCCCGCCCGGTCTGACCCATCTGAGTGATCCCGGCGACCTCGGTGGTGAAGCGCACGCAGCGGGTGCAGCTGATGCAACGGGTCATCGCGGTGCCGACCAGCGGCCCCAGATCCAGATCGTCCACCGCACGCTTGGCTTCCTTGAACCGCGTCCCCGACAAACCATAGGCCATCGCCTGATCCTGCAGGTCGCATTCGCCGCCCTGATCGCAGATCGGGCAATCCAGCGGGTGGTTGATCAGCAAGAACTCCATCACGCCTTCGCGGGCCTTCTTGACCATGGGCGAGTTCGTCTTGACCACCGGCGCCTGCCCCTCGGGGCCCGGGCGCAGATCGCGCACCTGCATGGCGCAGGAGGCGGCGGGTTTGGGCGGGCCGCCCACAACCTCGACCAGACACATCCGGCAGTTCCCGGCAATCGACAGGCGTTCGTGATAGCAGAAACGCGGCACCTCGACCCCGGCCTGCTCGCACGCCTGGATCAGGGTCATCGCACCATCGACTTCGATTTCCTGCCCGTCGATATTGATCTTGCGGAGGTCAGACATCGCCTAGTTCGCCCTCAAATACACGCCGATGGCGCTGTTTCTTTCGATTTCCTTCCGCCCCAGCGTGCAGAAGGTTTCCGGGTTGTCGTAGGACGCACCGTTTTGCGCCAGATACGCCTCGCCCTTGGCGCGCATCCGGTCCTTTTCGGCGTCGGATTCCACGTAGTTTCGGATTTCGGTGTCCGAATACCCCAGATTGTTCGCTTTGGACCGCAAGCCCCACATCACGCTAATCGCCTTCAACCGACGCCCGCTGATCGACGGGCAAACCTCGGAAATCTCATTTGCGATGGCGATGTAGTAGAGTTCGTTGTCAATCTCTTTGACATCCCTCAAAGGAGGTTTGGCCTGCGCGGCGGCGGGCAAGGTCATCAACGCGGCCAGGGCGAGCGTTTTTGCAACAGACATGATCGTTCCTTTCGTTTTGGATGTCCCAAAACAAAGGCCAGCCGGTGTGCTATGCGATAGCAACCGCCCGAAAACGTCATGATATGCAACTGCGCGGCTCATGGTCGTTGACAGGTTCCCGCAAATGTCAGCTTGTTATCGCTGATCTGAAGGTTCTGAGGCTCAGTATCCGGCCCGACTTTCCACGCGATGCGGGACGACCCAAAATTCTGGATGCAGAACTTGGTCCCCTCGTACCGGCCCGCCTCGCGCGCGCCGTCCAGTGAGGCGGAGACGCCATTGACGACCACGGTAAAATCGGTCGGTGCCTTTTTCTTGTCCACAACCTTGGCCTTGGCCCGGAAGGACTTGCCGTCAAACAAAATCCGGTCCTCGGACGGTTTGATCAGACCACAGGCAGTTACAAGCACCAAAGCGAGAGCCGCGGCCACAGGCTTTCCGGCGCGCAAAAGGTATGTTCCGTTTCTCAACATCAAAACGCCGCCACCAAGGCAATAAGCCCCATCAAAAACATGCAGGCCCAGGCCAGCACATACAGGACCGAACGCAACCCGCTATTCGGCTTTCCGATCCCGCGGATGTGAACCACCAGCATGGCCAACCGCGCCAGCAGCGCGACTGAGGCCAGCAGGTTCACCCAAAACGGGCTTGCCCCCATCACGATCGCTGCAACCACCACCGCCAGAAATGCAGGCAGCGTTTCGGTTCCGTTCAGATAGGCGCGGTTCAGGCGATAGGCCCGATCTGCGTAATCCTGTTCCGGCGTCGCCCCCGGAGCCAACCCTTTGCCCTGCTTCGCCAGCGCCGAAAACGGGGCCAACAGCATGACAATCAGCGTGAATATCACGACCGAGGCGATTGCGTGGGAATATGCAGCCAATGCGTCCATCGCCCTTACTCCGCCGCCATTGCGCCTGTGCGGCCCGATTTCTGCGCCTTGATCCGATCTTCGATCTCTTCGCGGAAGTTCCGGATCAGGCCCTGGATCGGCCAGGCCGCTGCATCGCCGAGGGCGCAGATCGTGTGGCCTTCGACTTGTTTGGTCACGTCGAACAGCATGTCGATCTCTTCCAACTCGGCCTCGCCCCGCACCAGACGGTCCATCACCCGCATCATCCAGCCGGTACCTTCCCGGCAAGGCGTGCACTGGCCGCAGCTTTCGTGCTTGTAGAACTTGGACAGACGCCAGATCGCCTTGATGATATCGGTAGACTTGTCCATCACGATCACCGCAGCCGTTCCAAGGCCCGAGCCCAGATCATTGCGCAGGTGGTCAAAATCCATGATCGCGTCGCGCATATTCTCGCCGCGTACACACGGCACCGAGGACCCGCCAGGGATCACCGCGAGCAGATTGTCCCAGCCGCCGCGAATACCTCCGCAATGGGTCTCGATCAGCTGCTCGAAGGGGATCGACATCGCCTCTTCGACCACACAAGGGTTGTTTACGTGGCCGGAAATCGCAAACAACTTGGTGCCTGCGTTGTTCTGGCGGCCAAAGCCCGCGAACCAATCCGCGCCCCGGCGCAGGATGGTCGGCACAACGGCGATGGATTCCACGTTGTTCACCGTGGTCGGGCAGCCATAAAGCCCCGCCCCCGCCGGGAACGGAGGTTTCATCCGCGGCATGCCTTTCTTGCCTTCAAGGCTTTCCAGCAGTGCCGTTTCCTCACCACAAATGTAAGCCCCGGCCCCGTGATGCAGGAACAGATCGAAATCCCAGCCCGAGCCAGCAGCGTTCTTGCCCAACAGACCGGCGTCATACGCCTCATCAATCGCGGCCTGCAGCGCCTCACGCTCGCGAATGTATTCGCCGCGCAGGTAGATGTAGCAGGTATGCGCATTCATCGCGAAAGAGGCGATCAGGCAACCCTCGATCAGCGTGTGCGGATCGTGGCGCATGATCTCGCGGTCTTTACAGGTGCCGGGCTCGGATTCGTCCGCGTTCACAACCAGATAGGCCGGGCGACCATCGCTTTCCTTTGGCATGAACGACCATTTCAGACCGGTCGGAAAGCCCGCGCCGCCGCGACCGCGCAGACCGGAATCTTTCATCGTCTGGATGATCCAGTCGCGCCCTTTCTCGATCAGGCCAGCGGTGCCGTCCCAATGCCCGCGGGCCTGCGCACCGCGCAGAGTACGCTCATGCATCCCGTAGATGTTGGTAAAGATCCGGTCCTGATCCTTCAGCATCGCGTGTTACCTTCAGCTATCCTGACGCATGCGCCAGAGTTGAAAAATGTTGACGCCCGCATAGATGAATCCTGCCAGAGCGGCAAAATCAAAAAGCAGTGCGTACCGGCCCGGCAGCCCAAGCTGCGGGCCTATAAAGGACATGGCAAGCCAAAGCAGCATCGTCACGGCGATGACGATGCCGATATGACGGCCCTTGCGGGCTATAGCCAGTTGCTTGTCCTTGTCCATCTCATCCCGATGCCCCGCTGGGCACCTTTCATTTAGTCTTTGTCCGCCTGTTCATCATACGTGCCTTCTTCCTTGGCACGTTTGGCAAACTCTGTCTCATCACCCACTGCAAGTCTGGCGGCCTGTTCGATCCAGCCGTCGCGTTCGATCCGGCCTTTGAACTTCAGCCGAGCATCAACCCAAGCCACATGCGCAGGCGTCCACGAGGCGATCTGATCATAGTGGAAAAAGCCCAGACCGTTGAGGGTCTCTTCCAGTTTCGGCCCCACCCCTTTCAGCAACTTCAGGTCGTCCGGCAAGCCACCGCGTGCCTCGGGCAACGTCTTGGGCTTGTCTTCCTTTACCTCTTCAGGTTCCGGCTTGGCCTTCGCTTCCTCTGCCTGCTTCACGGCAGGTTTCGCAGGCGCAGGCGCCTTGGGCGGTTTCGGAGCCGCCTTGGTCGCCGCCGCCTTGCCATCCTTACCCAGCCACGGGGTCAGGATCGGCACCTCGGTCCCGTCGATGCGCTTGACCGTATCGCCCAGATCGGTCGCCAGTTGGACGCTGGCATTATACTGAGGTTTCCCAGCCTCATACTTCGTCAGGCTGCTGAGCCCTTTCAACGGCTCCGCCGCATAACGCCCGTTCTGCGGGCCCGGCGTCGGCACGTTGCCCGCCACCAGATCATCAATGATCTTGCCAAAGCTCTCAGCCGTCAGGTCCTCGTAATAATCCTTGCCGATCTGCGCCATCGGCGCGTTGGTGCAAGAGCCGAGGCATTCCACCTCTTCCCAGCTCAGCTTGCCATCGGCGGAGAGCTCATGCGGCTTGGCAGCGATCTTGTCCTTGCAGACCGCAATCAAATCCTCGGCCCCGCAAATCATGCAGGAGGTCGTTCCACATACCTGAATATGCGCCACCGAGCCAACCGGTTGCAGTTGGAACATGAAGTAGAACGAGGCGACCTCAAGCACGCGGATATAGGCCATGCCCAGCATGTCGGCGACCGATTCAATCGCCGGACGGCTAAGCCAGCCCTCTTGTTCCTGCGCACGCCACAGCAGAGGGATCACCGCACTGGCTTGCCGACCCTCAGGGTATTTGGTGATCTGCGCTTCGGCCCATTGCTGGTTGGCAGCGGTGAAGGCGAAGCTGTCGGGTTGTTCGGGGTGAAGACGGCGGAGCATTATTCGGTCGGCCCTTCGAGTTTGATTTCAGCTTTGCGAGTTGAATTCAGTGTACATTCGGTGCCCAGATTATGGGGAGCAACGCCCTTGACAGAGATGCTGACCGAATACTCAAAATCCGACAGCGCCTGAGCAAGTGAGCGCTCGGCATAACTCAATCGGCTTTTGCAGAACTCAATTTTTGCTTCTGGAGAGTTTGGGTCGTAGAGCGCGGCAGAACCCTCGTCCGTAAAGCCCTCCAAAAGTTCTTGGATATAAATCGCACATTCCGAAGTGCCGCCCGCACTCCCATCTGTTGACATCACCCAACCATTTTGAGCGAAGCTCGCGCTGGCCACGGATATGATGGCGGCTGAAAAGAGAAAAGGCCTCACCGGTCAATCTCCCCAAAAACAACGTCCATGGTGCCGATAATCGCCGCAACGTCGGCCAGTTGGTGCCCTCCGGCGACGTGGTCCATGGCTTGCAGGTGCAGATAGCCCGGCGCGCGCAGTTTGGCGCGGTAGGGTTTGTTGGTGCCGTCGGCGACCAGATAAACGCCGAACTCGCCCTTGGGGGCCTCGACGGCGGCGTAGACCTCGCCCGCAGGGACGTGGAAGCCTTCGGTGTAAAGCTTGAAGTGATGGATCAGGCTTTCCATCGAGGTTTTCATGTCCGACCGTTTCGGCGGAGTGATCTTGCCGCGCGCCAGAACGTCTCCGGGGCATTCGCGGATTTTGGCGATGGCCTGACGGATGATGTTCAGCGACTGGCGCATCTCTTCCATCCGCACCAGATAACGGTCGTAGCAGTCGCCGTTTTTGCCGACGGGGATCTGGAATTCGAATTCGTCATAGCATTCATAGGGCTGCGCGCGGCGCAGGTCCCAGGCCAGACCTGACCCGCGCACCATCACGCCCGAGAAGCCATATTTCTGGATGTCATCCTCGGTCACGATGCCGATATCGGCGTTGCGCTGCTTGAAGATGCGGTTCTCGGTCAGCAGCCCATCAATGTCATCCATGACCGCGGGGAACTCGTGGCTCCACGCCTCGATATCGTCCAGCAGTTCCGGCGGCAGGTCCTGATGCACACCACCGGGGCGGAAATAAGCCGCGTGCAGACGGGCACCACAGGCGCGCTCATAGAACACCATCAGCTTTTCGCGTTCTTCGAACCCCCACAGCGGCGGGGTCAGCGCGCCCACGTCCATCGCCTGCGTGGTGATGTTCAGCAGGTGGTTCAAAATGCGCCCGATCTCGGAATACAGAACCCGGATCAGTGAGCCCCGACGCGGCACCTCGACACCGGTCAGCTTTTCGATGGCCAAACACCAGGCATGTTCCTGGTTCATCGGCGCCACGTAATCCAGACGGTCGAAATACGGCAGGTTCTGCAGGTAGGTCCGGCTTTCCATCAGCTTTTCGGTACCACGGTGCAGCAGGCCGATATGCGGGTCGCACCGTTCGACAATCTCGCCGTCCAGCTCTAGCACAAGACGCAGAACCCCATGCGCCGCAGGGTGTTGCGGGCCGAAGTTTATGTTGAAATTGCGGATCTTCTGTTCTCCGCTCAGCGCGTCCGTGCTGCCGTCATCGTATCTTGAGCCGTCCATCAACGCCCCCGCTTATTCTTCTTCGCTTCGGCCCGAACCCGGACCTTTTCCGCCTCGACCGCCTTGGCCGCGGCCCCTGCCAGCAGGACCCCCAGCGCACCCAGCGCGATCAGTTCCCCCAGCATTGTCACCATCTCAGCGGCGCTCCAGTTCCTGTAATTTCAGCCCGACCCACCACAGCAACGCGATTGTGCCGAACGGGACCAGACAGAGAAGGCACCAGTATTTGTTGATCCCGAAAAACGGCAAAATCTTCACCATCGGGATGATGGTCAGCGCCGACAGGATCAACCACCAGATGCCGCCCATTACTCGCTCTCCTGCTTCTCATCCCCGGGCAGGATGTAGTTCGCACCTTCCCACGGGGACATGAAATCGAACTGACGGTATTCCTGCACCAGCGACACGGGTTCGTAGACCACGCGCTTTTGCGCCTCGTCATAGCGGACCTCGGTATAGCCGGTGGTCGGGAAATCCTTGCGCAGCGGGTGGCCACGGAAACCATAGTCGGTCAGGATGCGCCGCAGGTCCGGATGGCCCGAGAACAGGATGCCGAACATGTCGAACACCTCACGCTCGAACCAGTTGGCCGAGGGGTGCACGTCGGTGATCGACGGCACCATGTCCTCTTCACGGATCGAGACCCGCAGGCGGATACGCTGGTTCTGATACATCGACAGGAAGTGATAGACCACGTCGAACCGCTTGGCCCGTTCGGGGTAGTCAACGCCAGTAATATCCACAAGGCTCGAGAACTTGCAGTTCTGATCGGACCGCAGGAACTCGACAAATTCCACGAGGTTCGACGGGGCCACATCCACGTTCAACTCACCATGGGTGACATCCCAGGACAGAACGCAATCGGCCCGTTTCAGTTCAAGCTGCGCGCCGAGTTCCTTGAGTGCTTCACTCATCGCGTCCCTCCTGAAGAACCTCGTCATAAAACGTCGCTTCGGCATCGTATGACTTGAAAAACTTCGCCATAAAATCAGGCATGACCGTCTTTTCGGCGTTTTGGCCAGCGTATTCCGCGATAGCCGCCATATCGCGCCATTTTGTCAGCACGACAACGTGACAGGGGTCCTGCACGCGTCTGACTAAGAACGAAACCGACATGAACCCGTCCAAAGCGCGCATTCCGGGCAAAGCTCGAGCACGAAAGGTCTCGATCCAGCCCTGAACATCATCCCGAGCGACAATGGCTTCCCAGCGCCTGATCACAGCAGCACTCATCGGACAATCGTCCCGGTGCGGCGAATTTTACGTTGCAACTGCATCAGACCATACAGCAGCGCCTCGGCGGTCGGAGGGCAGCCGGGCACGTAGATATCCACCGGAACAATCCGGTCACAACCACGCACGACGGAATACGAGTAGTGATAGTACCCTCCGCCATTGGCACAGGACCCCATCGAGATCACATAGCGCGGCTCGGGCATCTGGTCGTAGACCTTGCGCAGCGCCGGGGCCATCTTGTTGGTCAGGGTTCCGGCCACGATCATCACGTCCGACTGACGCGGAGAGGCCCGCGGGGCGATACCAAACCGTTCCGCATCATAGCGCGGCATCGAGGTGTGCATCATCTCAACCGCGCAGCAGGCCAGACCGAATGTCATCCAGTGCAGCGACCCGGTGCGCGCCCAGTTGATAATGTCCTCGGTCGAGGTCAGCAGGAACCCTTTGTCCTGCAGTTCCGCATTCAGGGCCTGGGTGGCGACTTCCTTGTCGACGCCGGCGGTGTTTGAGCCAGTCATCACTCCCATTCCAAGGCCCCCTTCTTCCATTCATAGGCAAAGCCGATGGTCAGCACCGCCAGGAACACCATCATCGACCAGAATCCCACATCGCTGATGTCGCGGAAGCCCACGGCCCAGGGGAACAGAAAGGCAATTTCCAGATCGAAGATGATGAAAAGGATCGAGACGAGGTAAAAGCGGACGTCGAATTTCATCCGGGCATCGTCGAACGCGTTAAATCCGCATTCATACGCGCTGACCTTTTCGGGGTCCGGATTGCGGACAGCCAGAACGACAGCCGCCAGAATCAGGACGATTCCAAGGCCGATGGCCACGGCTAGAAACACCAGAATCGGGAGGTATTCCCGCAGCAGGTCTTCCACGTAAAGCTCCTTTCCTGCGCAGCCCGCTTATGGGCGCGCCGTCAATTGGCGTGTTGACTGGCCATTCTCTATCCGCGCGGGGTCAGAGGGTCAACCGAACACAAGCGCGCACCGCATCAATCCTGGGCTTGACAGCGTTCAGAGGAATCACCTGCAGTCGGGCTAACCCGGGATTAGTTGGGCAAAGTTAATCTTTGTTATTCCACTTGGGGTTACGTTTTTCGAAGAATGCAGCGATCCCTTCACGCGCTTCTTCGGTTTCCCAGCGCGCAACCAGTGCCTGAATGGTCTGGTCGATCACGCCGTCGTCAATCCGAGGACCCAAGCTTTGCACAAGTGTTTTGGCCGAGGCCACAGCCCCCGGTGCACAGGTCAAATACGGGTGTATTTCGTGTTCGACCGCGTCCTTCAACGCATCTGAGGGCACTGCCTTGGCCAGCAAACCCAGATCGACGGCTTCTGCAGCATCGAACAGGCGCGCCGACATGAACACGCGGCGGGCCTTGGCCTCGCCCATCCTTGCGGTCACATAAGGCCCGATGGTTGCGGGAATCAAACCCAAACGTGTCTCGGTCAGGGCCATTTTCAGCGTGTCCACTCCGATGGCAATGTCACAGACCGCCGCCATCCCGACGCCACCGCCAAATGCGTTCCCCTGAAGAGCGCCAATCAGCGGTTTCGGCATCGTGTTCAGCGCCTGCAGCATTTCCGCCAGCTTGCGCGCCTCGGTAAACCGAGTGGCCGAATCTGCGGCCATCTGGTCGCGCATCCAGCCCAGATCACCCCCGGCGCAAAAGGTCTTGCCCGCTCCGGTCAGAACCACGGCCCGAACAGCTTCGTCCTGCCCCAACTGCGCTGCCGCCTGCGTCAGCTCTGCGATCATCAGCGCCGACATCGCGTTGTGCTTTTCAGCCCGATTCAGGGTCAGGGTCGCAACCCCGCGTTCATCGGCGGCCACAGTGATGGTTTCAAACATGTCAGCCCCTCATAAACCGCGCCATCTGCGCGGCTTCTTCCAGAACTCCGGCATCCAGACCGGTCTCATATCCCAGCCGCTCCAGATGCGCGGCAACCGCTTCGGTGGCCACATTCCCGGCAGCACCAGGCGCAAAAGGACACCCCCCCAGCCCCCCGACGGCGGCATCAAACACCCGAACGCCCAGCGCCAGCGAGGCATCAATATTGTCGATCGCCCGCCCGTTTGTGTCGTGGAAATGCCCGGCCAGCCGCGTCACCGGCACCCGTTCGCGCACCGCCAGCAGCATATGCGCAATCTTGTCCGGCGTGCCCTGCCCGACCGTATCGCCCAGCGAAACCTCATAGCAGCCATGGGCAAACAGAGCGTCCGCCACCTCGGCCACCATTTCGGGCGGTGTCGGCCCGTCATAGGGGCAATCGGTCACGCAAGAGACATAGCCACGGACCGGCAGATCAATATGGCGCGCGGCTTCAAGGATCGGCACAAACCGGTCGATAGATTCGGCGATCGTCGCGTTGATGTTGGCTTTCGAAAACCCCTCGGAGGCCGAGGCAAACACCGCGATTTCATCCGCTTTGGCCGCCAGCGCATCCTCATACCCACGTATGTTCGGCGTCAACGCCGCATAGCGCACGCCCTCGGCCCGGGTGATGCCGGCCAGAACTTCGGCACTACCCGCCATCTGCGGCACCCATTTTGGGGAGACAAAGCTGGCCACCTCAATCCGGTTGAACCCCGCGCGGCTGAGGCAATCGACCAGCGCCACCTTCTCGGCCACAGGAATCTCGCGCTGTTCGTTCTGCAGACCGTCGCGCGGCCCGACTTCGAATATCTCAACCCGTTCTTTCATCAGCGCGCGCCTCCCCGGCTTCTTCTCGTTCCAAATACGGATATACCGACTGTGCCACGCAATATGCCGCCGGGACAGGTCAATCCTCTTCCAACCGGACCAAGGCCGCCCCGGCCTCGACCTGCGCGCCGTCCTGCGCCAGTACCTCGGCCACAACGCCGTCGCGCGCGGCCAGCAGGGAATGTTCCATCTTCATGGCCTCCAGAATGGCCAGCCGGTCGCCCTCTTTAACGGTCTGACCAGCAGTGGCGAACACCGCCTTGACCAGACCGGGCATCGGGGCCTCGATCACATTGGTATCCCCCGCCGCGGTGGCATCTCGGTCCAGAGGGTCGACGATTTCAAACTCCTGTCCATAGTCCAGAAACACGGTGATTTTGGACGCGGCACATTCTACATTCGGCATGCGCCGACCCTCAATGCGCCAAACCCCGTCGCGCCGCTCGGCCACCAGCATTGTTTCACCGATCTGCCAAATTTGCCGGTTCGGACCTTCGACCTGAACATCCAGATCGACAACGTTTTCGCCATGCAGCAATTGCACGGCACGATGCAGCGGTGCCCATAAGGTGAAACCGGTCTCAGCATTCGTGTCCACCAGCCCAAGCGCATGCATCGCGGCGACTACGAAACTGACGTCAGGAACCTCGGCTGGGCGCATAAGTGCGTCCAAGTCACGACCGATCAGGCCCGTATCCACGTCGCCCGAACCAAAGCCCGAATGCCGCGTCAAAGCCCCGAGAAAGGCCAGATTTGTCACCGTCCCGCCCACTTCGGTTTCCCCAAGCGCCCGATGCAGCGTCTCAAGCGCCACCGCGCGTGTCGGCCCGTGCACAATCACCTTTGCGATCATCGGATCATACCACGGGCTGATCGTATCCCCGGCCCGTACGCCACTATCGGCGCGGCATCCTGTCGGAAAACGCAAATGCGTCAGCAGACCGGTTGCAGGCAGAAAACCCTTGGGCACATCCTCGGCATACAGCCGCGCCTCAAAGGCGTGCCCGCTGATCGACAAATCGCTTTGCTGGTTCGGCAGGCTTTCCCCTGCCGCAACGCGCAGCTGCCATTCCACCAGATCGACGCCCGTGATCGCCTCGGTCACGGGATGTTCGACCTGCAGACGCGTGTTCATCTCCATGAACCAGAACCGGTCCGGGCGCAGCCCGTCCGAGGCATCGACGATGAACTCAACCGTCCCCGCGCCTTTATAGCCAATCGCCTCAGCCGCGCGCACGCCCGCCTGCCCCATCGCCGCGCGCATTTCTGCGGTCATGCCGGGGGCCGGGGCCTCTTCGATCACCTTCTGGTGTCGCCGCTGCAGGGAACAATCGCGTTCGAACAGATGCACCGCTCGGATGCCATCGCCGAACACCTGCACCTCGATATGGCGAGGCTTGGCGACGAATTTCTCGACCAGCACGGCGTCATTGCCAAAGGCCGTCTTGGCCTCACCGCGCGCACTGTCCAAGGCCGCCGAGAAATCCTCGGGCCGTTCGACCAGCCGCATACCCTTGCCACCGCCTCCGGCGACGGCCTTGATCAGGACCGGATAGCCGATGGTATCCGCAGCCCCGGCCAGATGTTCGGGATCCTGATTGTCGCCATGATAGCCGGGCACGACGGGAACGCCCGCGTCCTCCATCAGCACTTTAGCCGCGTCCTTGAGGCCCATCTTTCGGATCGCCTCCGCCGAGGGCCCGATGAAGGTCAGGCCTGCAGCTTCGACAGCATCCACAAAATCCGGGTTCTCGGACAGAAACCCATAGCCGGGATGGATCGCCTGCGCGCCCGTATCCAGCGCCGCCCGTATGATCACGTCGCCCTTCAAATAGCTCTCAGCCGGGGCCGCGCCGCCGATATGCACGGCCTCATCCGCCATCTGCACATGCTTGGCCGAGGCATCCGCATCGGAATAAACCGCCACGCAGGACACGCCCATCTTCTGGGCGGTTTCCATGACGCGGCAGGCAATCTCACCCCGGTTGGCAATCAGGATCTTATTGAACATCAATTCTCTCCGCCAAATCCTCTACCAGCCGGAACCGCTCGCAGAGCAATTCCATCTCGGGATCAAACCCGCCATTTCGCTCGAAATACCGGCGGTGATCTTCACGCCACCCTTCAAGCGTCTCATTCTCGCCCTCGGCCAACGCAAAATCCTCGTTCACATCGCAATACCGGCAGATCGAAACCTCAACCGTTTCAATCACCAGCGCCGGTCGGTCGTCCCACTCCAAAGCGATGTCCCGCCGCCCCACAGCCGGCGTGTCCGCGCTGCCTTCGGGATAGTCTCGCAAAGCGCCGCAGGTTGCTGTCTTCCGGCCTGATCGCACCAAAGCCAGAAGCGCGGCGCTGAGGGCCGCGCTATCGCCGAACTTGAATGTCTGCGCACCGGGATAGCGAGCAATCACTTGTTCTAGACTGAGGTTCATCGTGCTTCCTCAACTGTTTGAATGACCGTCTTATGGAGCAACTTTGTCTCTGGCATCGGCAAATCTGTCAGAATGCCTCCGTACGGGGGAACCTCTTTTTCAGTAAGACAAGCACGATTGCGGATCCCAGGCTTACCGATTGCGAGAACAGTCGCCTCTCCTATTTCCGTGTCAAACACATCACCTTCCGACGGCTCTCCCACTACCGCCGTTAACCACAGTACGGTTCCCTTTCCGGAAATGGAGAACACATCTTCAACTTTGGCAGAGAATGCCATCATCACATCCTGAACACGCCGAAACGTGTCTCCTCAATCGGGGCATTCAATGCAGCACTTAGCGACAGGGCCAGCACATCGCGCGACTTGCGTGGGTCGATGATGCCATCGTCCCACAACCGCGCCGAGGCATAGAGCGGGTGCGATTGTTCCTCGAACATCTCCAGTGTCGGGCGTTTGAACTCGGCCTCTTCCTCGGCCGACCATGTGCCACCTTGCCGTTCGATCCCGTCGCGCTTGACGGTAGCCAGAACGCCCGCTGCCTGCTCTCCGCCCATCACCGAAATCCGCGAATTCGGCCAGGTCCACAGGAACCGAGGCTGATACGCTCGCCCCGCCATGCCGTAGTTGCCAGCCCCGAAGGAACCACCCACCAGCATGGTGATCTTCGGCACAGATGTCGTCGCCACGGCTGTCACCATCTTGGCCCCATGCCGCGCAATGCCCTCATTCTCGTATTTCCGGCCCACCATGAACCCGGTGATATTCTGCAGGAACACAAGCGGCGTCTTGCGCTGCGAACAAAGTTCGACAAAATGCGCGCCCTTCTGCGCGGCTTCGGAAAACAGCACACCGTTGTTGGCGATGATCCCGACCGGGCAGCCTTTGACATGGGCAAAACCAGTCACCAGCGTTTCCCCAAAGCGCGGCTTGAACTCATCGAACCGAGAGCCATCGACCAGTCGCGCAATCACCTCGCGAATGTCGTAGGGCGTGCGCAGGTCGGCGGGAACAACGCCCAGGATTTCCTCGGGGTCATAGGCCGGGTCCTCGGGCGTCTCGAACTGTAGGCCGGGCTTCAGCCCGGCACCGCCCAACGATCCAACGGCCCGACGCGCCAAGGCCAGCGCGTGGGTGTCATCCTCGGCCAAATAATCCGCCACACCGGACAGACGCGTGTGCACGTCGCCACCGCCCAAATCCTCGGCGCTGACCACTTCTCCGGTCGCGGCCTTGACCAGAGGTGGTCCGGCCAGAAAGATCGTCCCCTGCTCTTTGACGATGATCGTCACATCCGACATCGCGGGCACATAGGCCCCGCCCGCCGTGCACGACCCCATCACGACAGCAATCTGAGCAATCCCCTTCGCGCTCATCCGCGCCTGATTGAAGAAGATGCGGCCAAAGTGGTCGCGGTCGGGGAAGACCTCATCCTGATTGGGCAGGTTCGCGCCGCCACTATCGACCAGATAGATGCAGGGCAGATGGTTTTCCTCGGCAATCTCCTGCGCGCGGAGGTGTTTCTTGACCGTCATTGGATAATAGGTGCCGCCCTTCACGGTGGCGTCGTTGCAGACCACCATAACCTCACGCCCCTGCACCCGGCCAATGCCTGCGATCACCCCAGCACAAGGCGCGGCATCACCATACATCCCATGCGCCGCCGTCGCGCCGATTTCGAGAAACGGAGACCCCGGGTCCAGCAGGTTCGCCACCCGACGCCGAGGCAGCATCTTGCCCCGAGATTCATGCCGCGCGCGGGATTTCTCGCCCCCACCAATGCGGGCCGCTTCGGCGGCGGCGGATATCTGCGCCAACGCGTCGAGATGGGCGGTTCGGTTTGACTTGAAGCCCTCAGAGGTGGGCATGGCTTTGGATGTGAGTTTCATTGATCTGCCCCCTGTGCAAGTCTTTGCAAGTGTCGCCATTGCACCCAGTTCCCAGCGTTCAAGTACATTTCGCACCACGCGTCTGGGGGAATTTCTTCGCTAGGGGATGCATCGCAAACATCGAAAACCCCCGCGATCAACTGGAAGTATTTTCGCTCGTAGCTACATGCCGCCCTGCCAGACTCGCCAATACTCTGAGGCACAGTGTTTTTGATTTCCGTCGAAAGTGCATCGACATGCTTGGAAAGTTCGACAATACATTGAGCTCGTTCTTCGACGATGCGGCCAATTGTGCAATAGTCGACGGCGATACTGATACAGTTGGTATCCATGATCATTCCATTGTCAGGTTGGCTTAAAAGCGCGCAACCGTTTATCCATTCCAAAACACTGATCGGATTGCCCGAGTTGTCTGCTTGCGCCGTGCAAACACTTGCAAAGGTGAGAGAAAGGGCGAACATCAAATGTTTCATTCTCTGAACTCCGCCGCCGCCCGCGCTTTCAATGCCTTGCGAACAACTTTCCCCGTCACCGTCATCGGCAGTTCGTCCAAAAACGCCACCTCACGAGGATAAGAATACTGCGCCAAACGGTCCTTGACCCACGCCTGCAACTCCGCGCCCGTCGCTTCGGCCCCCGGCTTCAGCACCACATAGGCTTTCACGATCTCAGTCCGCAGCGGGTCTGGCTTGCCAACCACGCCCACGTTTGCCACCGCCGGGTGTGTCAGCAGGCAATCTTCGATTTCGGCCGGGCCGATGCGGTATCCGGCGGAGGTGATCACATCGTCGTCGCGGCCCACGAAGCGTAGATAGTCGCCCTCCCACACCCCACGGTCGCCGGTGATCAGCCAGTCGCCCCGGAACTTCTGCGCAGTCTCCTCGGGCCGGTTCCGGTATTCCAACAGCATCGAGGCCGAGCCGCGCCGGATCGCAACATCGCCCTCTTCATCCGTAGGCTGGCCGTCGTTGTCGATCACCGCAACCTCGTGCCCCGGCACCAGTTTGCCTATGCAACCGGGGCGCACCGGGAAATCCTCGGCGCAGGAAGACACGACCATGTTGCATTCGGTCTGACCGTAGAACTCGTTGATCGTAAGGCCAAACGCCTGCCGCCCCCAGGCCAGCATCTCTGCCCCCAAAGGCTCACCCCCCGATGCGACCGAGCGCAGACCGGGGATGGCCTGATCCGCCGCCTTCAGCATCCGCAGCGCGGTGGGCGGGAAAAACACATTCCGCACGCCGCCGCGCGCCACCACATCGGCGCAAGCCTCGGGCGAGAACTTCTCGAGCCGCGCCGCGACCACCGGGATGCCCAGCGCCAGACCGGGCATCAACACGTCAAACAGCCCTCCAATCCAGGCCCAGTCTGCGGGTGCCCATAGGCAATCACCCGGACGCAGATGATTGTGGCTGATCGAAACACCCGGCAAATGACCGGTCAGAACCCGGTGCCCATGCAGCGCGCCCTTGGGGCTGCCCGTGGTGCCCGAGGTATAGATCAGCACCGCCGGATCTTCGGGCCCGGTCTCGGCAAAGGGCACCGCCGCGCCGTCTTCACCGATTTCATCCACGATCAGCGGCCGGGCCAGCTCTCCCAGCAGCGCCGCGCCCTCGGCATCGGTCAGCACCAGCCGCGCGCCCGCGTCACCGACACGAGAGGCCAGCGCATCTTGCTTGAACAGCTTGAACAAAGGCACCGAAATCGCACCGATCTTCCAGATCGCCAGATGCGCCGCCGCGCACCATGGGGACTGGCTGAGCAGCACACCGATCCGATCCCCCGGCTGGGCTTTGTCCTGCAGAGCACGGACAATGCCGTCCACCATCCGGGTGAGCTCTGCGTAAGTCACGCGGCGCTCCGCATCCCCGGTCAGATCAATCAGCGCCACCTTGTCAGGCGCGTGATCCAGGCATTGCCGGGCCATATTCAGCCGGTCCGGAACGTCCCAGCTGCCATCAGGGCGCAAACCCGGTATGCGTCTAGCGCTTAGCACAGCGGATTTCCCTTGTTTTCCAGACGCTTCCGGATGAGGCCGCACTCAGGCACCTGACGCAAAATTGATGCAGATCAGGGTTTGACCGCTCCACCCCTGCGACTTCAGGGACATCAACAGAAGCAAAGGCATGAATATGACCAAGCAACTCGCCGCTTTGACCCTGTCCGCCGCTTTGGCCGCACTGGCCGCACCCGCATTCGCCCAATCGCAGGGTGACTGGACCGTTGGTGTCGGTGTCGGCTATCTGGAGCCCAAATCCGACAACGGAACGCTGAACAATGGCCTCAGCGTCGAAGTCGACTCGGATACCCGCCCGATCTTCACCGTCGAATACTTCGTTCGCGACAATCTCGGGATCGAACTTCTGGCCTCGACCCCGTATACCCATGACATCACGCTGGGTGGCAGTGTTGACGCGGGCAGCGTCGACCACCTGCCGCCGACCCTGTCGCTGAACTATCACTTCCCGACGAACAGCGCGTGGAAGCCCTATGTCGGTGCAGGTATCAACTACACCATCTTCTTCGACGAAGAACTGCCGGGACTTGAACTGGAAAACTCCGTTGGCATCGCGCTGCAGGCCGGTCTGGACTATCAGGTCACCGACAACGGCGCTGTACGCCTGAACGTCCGCTGGTTCGACATCGACTCGGACGTCAAGCTGAACGGTGCCGATCTTGGCACTGCCGAAATTGATCCGTGGCTGGTCGGCGTTTCCTACGTCCATCGCTTCTGATCCTTCGCCTTGAACGCCCCGCAGGTTTTCCTCGACCGCGGGGCGTTTTCTGTCAGAGCATTTCGCTCATCAGTTCCCGGCCGATCAGCATCCGGCGAATCTCGCTGGTGCCTGCGCCGATTTCCATCAGCTTGGCATCGCGAAAGATACGGCTGACCGGAGCATCGGCCAAAAACCCGGCCCCGCCCATCGCCTGCACCGCCTGATGGGCCTGCGTCATCGCCGCTTCAGAGGCATAGAGACAGCACGCAGCCGCATCCTGACGGGTTACATCGCCCCGGTCACAGGCCTTGGCGACCTCATAGACGTAAGCGCGGGCCGAGTTCATGGCCGTGTACATATCGGCGACCTTGCCCTGCATCAGTTGGAAGTTACCGATGGGCTGGCCGAACTGCTTGCGTTCGGCCAGATACGGCATGACCTCATCTAGACAGGCGGCCATGATACCGGTGCCGATCCCGGCCAGAACCACGCGTTCGTAATCCAGCCCTGACATCAGAACGGCAACGCCTTTGCCCTCTTCCCCAAGCACGTTTTCGAACGGCACTTCGACATCTTCGAAAATCAGCTCGGCGGTGTTCGACCCCCGCATACCCAGCTTGTCGAAATGGGGTGAGGTGGAAAACCCGGTCATCTCTTTCTCGATCAGAAACGCCGTGATCCCGCGCGACCCGGCGTCCGGGTCGGTCTTGGCGTAAACCACCAGCGTGTCGGCATCCGGCCCATTGGTGATCCAGTATTTGTTGCCGTTCAGGCGATAGTGATCGTTCCGCTTTTCCGCCCTTAGCTTCATCGACACCACGTCGGACCCAGCCGAGGCTTCGGACATCGCCAAAGCCCCAACATGCTCACCCGAGATCAGACGCGGCAGATATTTCGCCTTCTGCTCAGGCGTGCCGTTCAACTTGATCTGGTTCACACAGAGGTTTGAATGCGCCCCATAGGACAAGGATACCGAGGCCGAAGCGCGTGCCACTTCCTCAACCGCTATTGTGTGGGCCAGATAGGACATACCCGCGCCGCCATATTCTTCCGGTACCGTGACGCCCAGCAAACCCAGATCGCCCATCTCGCGCCAAAGCCCATTGGGAAACGCGTTGGACTTGTCGACCTCAGCCGCCATCGGCTTGACCCGCTCCTGAGCCCAGCGGTGCACCATCTCGCGCAACGCGTTCACGTCTTCTCCAAGATCGAATTGCATCACCGCCGTGAACATCCGCGCCTCCCTCTCCGGCATTAATGAACAAGTGTTCAATAACTAGATATCAGCGCAAACCGAGTCGGTCAATGAGCGTTACAAAATCGAAAAAGCCGCCCCGAAAGGGCGGCTTTTGCTCATAAAGCGTGCGCCGCAGGCGCACTCCGCTGGACTACGACTGATAGACCGCGCCTACCTCGGCGCGAATGATCCGGGCAATCAGGCGGCAATCCTCAAGCGAAAAGGTCAGCGGTACCCGCATATCCATGATCGCCGTCAGAATCCGGTCGCTTGCAGGCATGGGCGCGCTGTCCGCATAACGCCAACTGTCGTAACGCGAGGTGAAGCCGGTCGGCTCGGCCCCGCCGAACCATTTCAATTCGACCCCACGGGCTGCGCAGCGTTTGATCACATCTCCGATCCGCTCAGGCGACCAGTCCAGCAAAAGGAACTGGATGGATGAGCCGACAAAAGTCTCCGCCTCGGGCCGCGCCACAACGGTCAGGCCCGGCGTGTCGCGCAGCCCCTGTTCGATCTCTGCATAGCGCTCGTTCCAGCGCGCAACCTGCCGGTCCAGATCGCGCAGTTGAGGGCGCAGGATTGCCGCCCGCAGATTGTCCATGCGACCCGAGACATTCGGTGTGGTGTATTTGATCCGCTCGAACACCTCCGGCCCCGGCGCGGCCAGATGGCGTTCGTACAACATATAGGACCCGGACAGCATCGTTGCCTTCGCCGCCAGTTCCTCGTCATCGGTGATCAGCAGACCACCCTCACCCGAGTTAACGTGTTTGTAGGTCTGGCAGGAATAGCACCCGATGGCCCCCTGCCGCCCGGACAGTTGCCCACGCCACGCAGCGCCCATCGTGTGGGCGCAATCCTCGATCACGGTCACACCGGCGGCATCACAGATCTGCATCAGTCGGTCCATGTCGCAGAGATGCCCACGCATATGGCTCAACATCAGAACGCGCGCCTGATCCAGCTTGTCCTCCAGATCGTCCAGATCAATGGTCAGGCTTTCCGTCACCCCAACAAAAACCGGCTTGGCCCCGACCGAGGCGATGGCCCCCGGCACCGGAGCCAGCGTGAAGGCGTTGGTCAGAACCGGCTCACCCGGCTTCACCCCGACGGCCCGCAATGCGGTGGCCAGCGCATAGCCCCCAGACGATACCGCCAGACAGTATTTCGCGCCCATCTGGGCGGCAAATTCCTGCTCCAGCAATGCGGTTTCGCCCAACTCCCCAGGGGCCACGTTGTAACGATGCAGCCGCCCGTGGCGCATCACGGCCAAAGCGGCCTCGATCGCTTCGTCGGGGATGGGTTCCTGTTGGGTGAAACTGCCAGTGAATGTCTCGGTCATAGGCCCGTTCTGAGGCCCAACCCCGTCCGGGTCAAGAGATCATGCAGCCGCACCGATCAGCCCGGTGATCATACCTGGCAGATCATCGAAGTGATGCAACAGCGCCTCAGGCTCCAGCGCAGCCATGTCAGCGCCCGACGGGCCAAATGTCACCAGTACCGAGGGCACCCCCGCCGCGCGGGCCGTATTGCGGTCAGTATCGGAATCGCCGATCAGCACGCACAGGTCCGGGTGCCCCCCGGCACGACGCGCGGCCTCGCGCAGCGGTTCGGGATCGGGCTTGCGCACCGGCAGCGTGTCGGCCCCCACGAGCGACGCAAACTGATCGCGCACGCCCATCTGCGTCAGCAATTGATCCGCCAGAGCCTCGGGCTTGTTGGTGCAAATACCGACGCCGTATCCGGCGGATTTCAAAGCCTCAACCGCACTCAGCGCGCCGGGGTAAAATTCTGTGTGGGTGTCGATGGCCTTCGAATAGGCCTCAAGAAACACGGGAAAGTATGCTTCGACCCTATCCGGATCATAAGCCCCGACCCGCTTCAGCCCTTGGGTCAAAATCATACGAGCGCCTCGCACAGCCACGGCTGCATCCTGCCCATGCACCAGCACATCGCCATGGCCCATATGGCGGAAGCAATGGTTCGCGGCCTCAATCAAATCGCCGGACGTATCCGCCAAAGTGCCGTCCAAATCGAAGATGACCGTGCGCATTTTGCCTCCTTGCTCGGCAGGTTCCCGCCAAAAGATGTTGCAAACGGCAATCTTGTTTGATGCCCGAACCGCTTGCGCCTTTGCCCTCAGCGGATAAAACGGACGGCAAGAAAACACAAAGAGAAAACGATTTCATGACCACTGCCCTTGTCATCCTTGCCGCCGGAAAAGGCACCAGGATGAATTCGGATATCCCAAAAGTCCTGCATCCCATCGCCCAGACCCCGATGCTGGTCCATGCGATGCGCGCCGGTTCCGTCCTGTCGCCCGAGCGCACCGTGATCGTCACCGGTCATGGGTCCGAAGCGGTGGCGAAGGTCGCAGAGGCCGAAGACGAAACCGCCCGGATCGCGGTGCAGGAGGAACAACTGGGAACCGCCCACGCGGTTGCCCAAGCGCGGGACGCGCTGGAGGGGTTCAAGGGCGATGTCGTTGTCCTGTACGGCGACACGCCTTTTCTGCAGCCCGACACTCTGGAACGGATGATCGAGGCACGGGCCGAGAACGATCTGGTCATCCTGGGGTTCGAGGCCGCCGATCCTGCTCGGTACGGTCGTCTAGTGATGAACGGCGACACGTTGGAACGGATTGTCGAATTCAAGGACGCTACGGATGAGCAACGCGCGATAACCCTTTGCAACTCTGGCCTTCTGGCCTGTGACGCGCAGGTGCTGATGTCGCTCATTGAGGAGGTTGGAAATGACAACGCGTCTGGCGAGTATTACTTGCCTGACGTGGTTGAAATCGCCCGCAATCGGGGGCTGAACGTCACTGTCGTCGCCTGTGATGAGGCACAGACTTTGGGCGTGAATTCCCGCGCCGATCTGGCTGCGGCGGATGCTGTTTTCCAGAACCGGGCGCGTGCGGAACTGCTGGATCTGGGCGTAACGCTGATGGATCCAGAAACGGTCTATCTGGCTGCAGACACTGTGATCGGTCGGGATACCGTGATCGAGCCCAATGTGGTCTTCGGCCCCGGCGTCACCGTCGAAAGCGGCGCAACCGTCCGGGCATTTTCGCATCTGGAAGGATGCCACGTCAGCCGAGGCGCCATCGTCGGCCCCTACGCCCGCCTGCGTCCGGGTGCGGAACTGGCGGAAAACGCGCGGATCGGCAATTTTGTGGAAATCAAAAACGCCGAAATTGCCGAAGGCGCAAAGGTCAATCACCTGAGCTATATCGGTGATGCCTCGGTCGGGGCCGCGACGAATATCGGGGCGGGGACGATCACCTGCAACTATGACGGCGTGATGAAACACCGCACGGTGATCGGGGACAATGTCTTTATCGGGTCGAACACCATGCTGGTCGCGCCGGTGACGCTGGGTGACGGCGCGATGACGGCGACCGGAACTGTTGTGACAAAGGATGTTGATTCTAATGCGTTGGCCGTGGCACGCGCCAAACAGGAAAACAAACCGGGCTATGCGCGTAAATTGTTTGATATGTTGAGGGCGAAAAAGGCTCGCCGCGACAAAGGAGCCTGAGAACCATGTGTGGAATTGTTGGTGTACTGGGGCAGCACGAGGCCGCCCCCATTCTGGTCGAGGCCCTGAAGCGGCTGGAGTATCGCGGCTATGACAGCGCCGGGATCGCAACCGTTAACGACGGCGCTCTGGGACGCAGACGGGCCGTTGGCAAGCTGGTAAACCTAAGCGACCTGCTCGTGCATGACCCGCTGCCCGGAAAATCCGGGATCGGTCATACCCGCTGGGCCACCCACGGCGCGCCCTCGGTCACCAACGCGCACCCGCACAAGGCGGGTCCCGTAGCCGTCGTGCACAACGGGATTGTCGAGAACTACCGTGAGCTGCGCGCCGAACTGGCCGAACACGGGGTTGGGTTTCAGACCGAAACGGACACTGAAACCGTCGCTCTGATGACCGAGCATTACATGAAAACCGGTCTTTCGCCGGTCGAGGCTGCGTTCAAGACGCTCGACAAGTTGGAAGGGGCCTTCGCGCTGGCCTTCCTGTTCGATGGTCAGGACGATCTGATCGTGGCGGCGCGAAAGGGATCGCCTCTGGCCATCGGCCACGGTGACGGAGAAATGTACGTGGGCTCGGACGCTATCGCTCTGGCCCCGCTGACCAATCAGATCACTTACCTTGAAGAGGGCGACCGGGCCGTTCTGACCCGCACCTCGCTGGAAATCCGCAACGAAGCGGGAGAGTTGGCCAACCGCGAGATGCGTAAGATCAAGCTTGATCACGCACGCGCGGATAAGGGTGAGCATAAGCACTACATGGCCAAGGAAATCGCCGAGCAGCCAGTGGTGGTGGCCGAGGCGATCCGCTCGTACCTGCCGACCGGTGGCGACCGCGTGGTTCTGCCGGACACCGATCTGGATTTCACCAAACTTGACCGCCTGACCATGGTGGCCTGCGGCACGGCGTTCTACGCCTGCCTGACCGCGAAATACTGGTTCGAGCAACTGGCGAAATTGCCGGTCGAGGTCGATATCGCCAGCGAATTCCGCTATCGCGAACCTCCGATCACCGACCGCACGCTGGCCCTGTTCGTCAGCCAGTCCGGCGAGACTGCCGATACGCTGGCCGCGCTGCGCTATTGCGAGGGGAAGGCGGACAAGATCGTCTCGGTCGTCAATGTCCCCGAAAGCTCGATTGCGCGGGAAAGCGATATTGCCCTGCCGATCCATGCCGGGGTCGAGATTGGCGTTGCTTCGACCAAGGCCTTCACCTGCCAGCTGAGCGTTTTGCTGATGCTGGCCCTCAAGGCTGCTGCCGAGCGTGGCACGCTGACCGACGAAGAAATCGCCGATCACGCCGCCGCTCTGCGCGGCCTGCCCTCGGTCCTGAACGGTGCGCTGGACCAGAACCGCGCCATTCGCAAAGCCGCCCAGCGCCTGTCCGAGGCACGCGATGTCCTGTTTCTGGGACGCGGCCTGATGTACCCGCTGGCAATGGAAGGCGCGCTGAAACTCAAGGAAATCAGCTATATCCATGCCGAAGGTTATGCCTCGGGCGAGTTGAAACACGGTCCCATCGCGCTGATCGACAAGCACATGCCGGTTGTCGTCATGGCCCCGCGCGATGCGGTCTTCGACAAGACCGTTTCGAACATGCAAGAGGTGATGGCCCGCAAGGGCAAAGTGATCCTTGTGTCAGACGATGACGGCATTGCAGAGGCCGAGGATGGCGTCTGGAGCACGATCCGGATGCCGCATATCCACACCAGCCTCGCCCCGATCCTGTATTCGGTCCCGGCGCAATTGCTGGCCTATCACACGGCGGTCGCGAAGGGCACCGATGTGGATCAGCCTCGCAATCTGGCGAAATCCGTGACGGTCGAGTGACCCGCCGTGCAGGCCTATCTGGATCAGATCAAAGCCCACGCCGACGCTGAGCGCGCCGAGCAGGTGGCGGCCTATCACAAGGTCGACCGCCCTTATCTGGGCGTCCCGAACCCGGTGCTGAACGATCTGACCAAGGCGTGGCGTCGGGATATGGACATTGCTGACCGGGTGGCCCTCGCCGACGCGCTATGGCTGACCAACATCCACGAGGCCCGCGTGGCTGCCGCCAAACTGCTGACGCAGGCGCGCATCCGACCGGATGGGGCGGCGTGGGATCTGCTGCAAAGCTGGCTGCCGGATTTCGACGCCTGGGCCGTGGCCGATCACGCCTGCATGGCGATGCAAAAGCGGCTGTCAGCCGATCCCGCGCGTCTGGATCAGGTCGAACAGTGGACGGGGTCCGATCACATGTGGACCCGCCGCGCCGCGCTGGTGGCCACCCTGCCCTGGACCAAGCAAAACCACCCCAAGCCCGACGATCTGCAGCGGCGTGACCGTATTTTGGGTTGGGCCGCAGGCTATGTCCCCGACCGAGAATGGTTCATTCAGAAAGCCATCGCTTGGTGGCTGCGCGAACTGTCCAAGCATGACCCTGCGCGCGTGATTGCGTTTCTGGAAGAACACGGAGACGCCATGAAGCCCTTCGCCCGCCGCGAAGCCGGAAAATATCTGAAGGATCAGTTGGCGTAGACCTCAACCTCGACCAATTCATCAAACGGTACCAACAGCGCCCGCATCGCGTCCAGCGATAGCCGGCTGCCGCCACCCTCGGGGCCCGGTTCGGGAACCAGAGTGATATAGGCCTGCGCCCCGGTCCGCGGCACCACAACCCGCGCCGTCACTTCGGTATCAACCAGCGGCGTCCGCATCCAGCGGCCCGGTGTCGTCGGATCGCCCAAGCTGGCAACGGTCGTCTTGGCACCAACCCAATTCGCCGTCGCGACCGGAGTTTCGGTGTAAACCGTGCTTTCGGCCTCAACCGGCGTTTCCTCGACCACAACCTCATCGCCACCAAACACGCGATCCGTTGTAGACCGCACGGCATCACACCCGGCCAGGAAAACCGACACAACTACAAGCGCATATCTCATACCCGAAACCTACCGCCCTGTGCGCATCTGTACCAGCCCAAAGCGCAGTTCGCCCTTGCCGCAGAAGGGTTCCAGCTTTACCTATGTCGCATGACAGCTCCGCTTATCGACCCGTTCGCCCGCGCCATCACCTATCTCCGCGTCTCCGTCACGGACCGCTGTGATTTCCGCTGTGTCTATTGCATGTCCGAGGATATGAAGTTCCTTCCCAAAAAGGATCTGCTGACGCTGGAAGAGCTGGACCGGATGTGTTCGACCTTTGTGAAGATGGGTGTTGAAAAACTTCGGATCACCGGCGGAGAGCCTCTGGTGCGCCGCAATATCATGACGTTTTTCAACGCAATGACCCGGCATCTGGACAGCGGCGCGCTGAAAGAACTGACGCTGACAACCAATGGCTCGCAGCTTCATCGGTTCTCCGAAGACCTGTACGCCGCAGGGGTGCGACGGGTGAACGTGTCGCTGGACACGTTGGATGACAACAAGTTCAGCCAGATCACTCGCTGGGGTCGCCTGAAACAGGTACTGAACGGCATTGATGCGGCGCAAAAGGCCGGGCTTCGGATCAAGATCAACGCCGTCGCCCTGAAAGGCTTCAACGAGGAAGAGCTTCCGCATATCACCCGTTGGTGCGCCGAACGCGACATGGACCTGACCTGGATCGAGGTCATGCCCATGGGCGACATCGGCAACGAGGATCGACTGGATCAATACTGGTCTCTCGAAGACGTGCGGACCGAGTATGAAAAACACTATACCGTGACCGATCTGGCCGAACGCACCGGCGGCCCCGCGCGCTATGTTCGGCTTGAAGAGACGGGCCAAAAGATCGGCTTCATCACGCCGCTGTCTCATAACTTCTGCGAAAGCTGCAACCGGGTGCGCCTGACGTGTACGGGTGAGCTGTTTATGTGCCTGGGTCAGGAAGACATGGCGGACCTTCGCGGTGCTCTGCGTGATCATCCCGAGACGGAACAACCGCTCGAAGATGCGATCCGCGCCGCAATCAACCTCAAGCCCAAGGGCCACGACTTCGACTATTCCCGTCAGGGCGTTGACGGCAAAATGAGTCGGCACATGAGTCACACGGGCGGCTAAGATGCCGGACCGACAAGGTCACCCGACGCTGCTCTACCATCTGTATTGCGGCCTGACGGCTCTGGCCACACCGTTGGCATGGCGCACCGTTCGAAACAAGCTGCTGGCCGCGGGGGTATCGACCGAACGCCAGAGGGAAAGACTCGGCCACGCCACCGCACCGCGGCCTAATGGGCAGTTGATCTGGTTCCACGCCGCCAGCGTCGGCGAAAGCCTGTCGGTGCTGAGCCTGATCAAACGGCTGGGTGATCGCCTGCCGAAGGCCGAATTCCTGATCACCTCGGGCACGCCGACGTCAGCTAAGCTGATCGAAAAACGCCTGCCGCCCCGAACGCGCCACCAATATCCGCCGTTGGATTCTGCCGCGCCGGTGCAGCGGTTTCTGGACCATTGGAAACCGGACGCCGGAATATTCGTCGAAAGCGAGATCTGGCCGCAACTGATCGTCGAAAGCGACAAGCGCGGTGTGCCGCTGGCCCTGCTGAACGCCCGCCTTTCCGACAAATCCGTCACAGGTTGGAAGAAACGCCCAAGAACTGCACGCTTCATTCTGGACCGCTTTCGCCTGTTCCTGACTCAGAACGACAAAACCGCCGCCAATCTTGTGGCCATGGGCGCGCGCGCCGAGCGCGTAAAACCCGGCACCAACCTCAAGGCGATGTCCGACCCCTTGCCGGTGGACCAGACCACGCTCGACGACATACGCCCGCAGATCGGCGACAGACCGGTCTGGATCGCCAGTTCCACCCACGCGGGCGAGGAAGAAACCGTTCTGACAGCACATAACAAGCTTCTGGAACGCTGGCCCGACCTGCTGCTGTTGCTGATCCCCCGCCATCCCGAGCGGCGCGGAGAAATCACCGCTCTGTTAAAAAAGAACAAACTGACCACGGCCTTCCGTTCCGAAGGCCACAAAATCACGCCAGACACCCAAGTCTACGTCGCCGACACGCTTGGCGAAACCGGCACCTGGTACGCGCTGTGCCCGATCGTCTTTCTGGGCGGCTCGCTAAAGGAAATCGGCGGCCACAACCCGTTCGAACCGGCACAGGCCGGGGCTGCCGTCATCACCGGCACAGGCTACTTCAACTTCGCCGAAACCTTCGCCCCCCTCATCGCAACCGGAGGCGCGACCGAGGTCCGCACGGCGCAAGACCTCGCAGAGACCGTTCAAACCTGGCTATCAGACGATACAGCCTTCACCCAGGCCCGCAACGCGGCCCGCGCCTGCGTCAACACTCAAAAAGACGCACTCAACAAGGTAATCACCACCCTCTGCACATCGCTCGACCTCAGCGACCCAACGCAGGATCCAACTTCATCTGTCTAAAAATAGCCCAGGGGTGCGGGGGCAGAGCCCCCACTTGCCCTAAGATCAAGCCGCCGGCATAAGCTGCTCCACAATCTCAGCCCACCAGCTGCATCCCGCTGGAATCGCCTCGTCGTTAAAGTTGTACTCGGGATGATGCACCATGGCGGTGTCGCCATTGCCAACCAGAATATAGGCCCCCGGACGCTCTTCCAGCATAAAGGCGAAATCCTCGCCGCCCATGACCAGCGGCGCCTCTTCACAGTCACCGGACACCGACCGGGCCACGCCCGCAGCAAATTCGGTCTGCTCGTCGCTGTTCACCATAACCGGATAACCGCGAATATATGTGACGTCCGCCGTGCCGCCGAAAGTGGCGGCAACCCCGTTGCAGATCTCGTTAATCCGCTGCTCAGCCAGATCGCGCATCTCCTTGCTCAGCGTACGCACGGTGCCTTTGATCTGCACCGTCTGCGGGATCACGTTGAACGCCTTCGAGGATGTCTCGAACGACGTCACCGACACCACCACCTGATCAATCGGATCCGCATTGCGCGAGGCGATGGTTTGCAGCGCCAGTACCGCCTGCGCGGTCATCACCGTGGTATCCACCGTCTCATGCGGTTTCGCCGCATGGCCGCCGCGCCCCTCGAACGTGATGTCGAACTGATCGGTCGCGGCAAAGAACGAGCCAGGCCGGATCGAGAAGCTGCCCACCGGTTTGCCCGGCCAGTTGTGCATCCCATAGACCTCTTGAATACCCCAGCGGTCCATCATGCCGTCTTCACACATCTCACGACCACCGCCGCCGCCCTCTTCAGCGGGCTGGAATATCACCACAACCGTGCCGTCAAAATTACGGGTCTCGGACAGGTATTTCGCCGCCCCCAACAGCATCGCCGTATGACCGTCATGCCCACAGGCATGCATAGCTCCGTCGGTTTTTGAGGCATAGTCCAACCCGGTCGCCTCATGGATGGGCAGCGCGTCCATATCCGCACGCAAGCCGATCACCTTGCCCTTGCTATCCGACTTGCCTTTGATGACACCCACAACGCCGGTGCGACCGATACCGGTGACGACCTCATCGCAGCCGAACTCTTTCAGCTTCTCGGCAACAAGCGCGCTGGTGCGGTGGGTTTCAAACAGAATTTCAGGGTTCTCGTGCAGGTCCCGTCGCCACGCGGTGATTTCGCCCTGTAGCTCGGCAAAGCGGTTTTTGACTGGCATCTCTTCTCTCTCCTATTTCAAGCCGCCGGCATCCGGCGCTCGACCATTTCTGCGAACCACGAGCATCCGATGGGGATGATCTCGTCGTTGAAATTGTATTCGGGGTGGTGCAGGCCCGCGCTATCGCCATTGCCCAGCACAATGAAGGCTCCGGGGCGTTCTTCCAGCATGAACGAGAAATCCTCGCCCCCCATCACCATCGGCGCTTCGCCACAGTTGCCGCCCACGGAAACGGCGGCCTCGGCGGCATACCCCGTCTGTTCCTCGGCATTGATCGTCACCGGAACGCCGCGCGTATAGGTCACTTTGACCGTGCCGCCGAATGTCTCGGCGATGCCCTCGGCCACCGCGGTCACCCGCGCTTCGATCAGGTCGCGCATATCGTTGGAATGGGTCCGCACCGTGCCCCTCACCTGCGCCGACTGAGGGATCACGTTGAACGCCTTGGACGAGGTCTCGACAGAGGTCACCGACAAAACCGCCTGCAGGATCGGGTCCGCGTTGCGCGACACGATGGTCTGCAGCGCGACGATCAGCTGAGACAGCATGACGGTTGTATCAATGGTCTCCTGCGGCTTGGCCGCGTGACCACCGCGGCCTTCCACATGAATATCGAACTCATCCGCTGCGGCCAGCAATGGGCCAGAGCGGATGGCAAACTGCCCGGTCGGCACACCGGGCACATTGTGCATGGCATAGACTTCCTGAATGCCAAAACGATCCATTAGACCGTCCTTGCACATCGCCTCGGCGCCATTGCCGCCCTCTTCGGCGGGCTGAAAGATCACGATCGCCGTGCCATCAAAGTTCCGCGTCTCGGACAGGTATTTCGCTGCGCCCAACACCATCGCCGTATGCCCATCATGACCGCAGGCATGCATGGCGCCTTCGGTCTTGGAAGCATAGTCCAGCCCCGTCTGCTCCTGCATCGGCAGCGCGTCCATATCAGCGCGCAACCCGATCACGCGGCCCTGCGTGTCGGTCTTGCCCTTGATCACACCAACAACACCGGTGCGGCCGATGCCGGTTACAACCTCATCGCAGCCGAAATCTTTCAGCTTTTCCGCCACTAGAGCACTGGTGCGATGGGTCTCATACAAGATCTCGGGGTGTTGATGGATATCCCGCCGCCAACCGGTGATTTCCTCGTGCATTTCGGCAAGTCGATTCTTGATTGGCATCCGATCCTCCCAAATCAGGCGACAGGCAATCGTCGTTCCACCAGTTCAGCAAACCAGCTGCACCCAGCGGGAATAGCGTCGTCGTCAAAGTTGTATTCCGGGTTATGGCACGCGGCCGTGTCCCCGTTTCCGATAAAGATGTAGGCTCCGGGCCGTTCTTCAAGCATGTAGGCAAAATCTTCGGACGGCATGATCGGATCGGTGCTGTCATTGACCTTGCCCGCCACGGCCTGCGCGGCCTCAGCGGCATAGATTGTTTCGTCGTCCGAATTCACCGTCACCGGATAGCCCGGCGTCCATGTCATCTTGGCGTTGGCATCGAATGCCGAGGCCGTATCCTCGGCGATCCGACGCACACGGTCCTCGGCAATCTTGCGGTATTCCGGGTCCAACGTCCGCACAGTGCCCCGCAATCGTACCGTATGGGCAATCACGTTCGAGGCAACGCTGTCCGTCTCGAACGTTCCAACGGTCAGCACCACGCGCTTGATCGGATCAACGGTACGCGCCACAACCGACTGCAGCGCCACAACAATATGCGACGCCACAAGCGTGGTATCGACCGCTTCATGTGGTGCGGCGGCGTGCCCGCCCTTGCCGGTCACGACGATTTCAAACTCATCGGACGAGGCCAGCAAAGCGCCGGGCCGGATCGCAAATTCTCCGACCGGCAGGCCCGGCATGTTGTGCATGCCGTAGACTTCCTGAATACCCCAACGCTCCATCATGCCGTCCTGACACATGGCCAGACCGCCTGCGCCACCTTCTTCGGCGGGTTGAAAGATCAACACCACCGTACCGTCGAAATTCCGCGTCTCAGCCAGATATTGCGCCGCGCCCAAAAGCATCGAGGTATGCCCGTCATGCCCACAGGCGTGCATCTTGCCCGAAACGGTCGAGGCATAGTCCAGCCCCGTCGCTTCTTCGATCGGCAGCGCATCCATATCCGCCCGCAGCCCGATCACCCTACCTTGGGTGTCCTGCCGACCCTTGATCACCGCCACAACGCCTGTCTTGCCGATCCCCGGCGTGATCTCATCGACGCCGAACTCTTTCAAACGGTCGACCACAAACCCCGCGGTTTCTTCGACGTCATACATCAGCTCGGGATGCATATGCAGATGACGACGCCACTTGGTGATCTCGCCATGCATTTCGGCGAGGCGGTTCTTGACGGGCATCTTTGACCTCCGATCAGAGCGTTATTCGCAGAGCCGTTCTACCAGACGTTCCATGAATTTTTGGCCTGCGTTGAATTGAGAAATCGTAATGAATTCATTTGGCTGATGGGCCTGCGCGATATCGCCGGGGCCGCAGATGACGGCGGAATAGCCCGCCTCCTGAAACTGCCCGGCCTCGGTGCCATAGCTGACCACATGGCTGGCATTGTCGCCGGTGAGCGAGCGCACCAGCATCTCGGCCTCACCTTCGGTCTCGGGCACCAAGGCAGGCACTGCGAAATGGTCGGTAACATCGATGCGCGCCTCGGGGTGAACGGCCTGCATCCGGGCCTCGGCCAGTTTCACCTGTTCCAGATAGTCCGCGCGCCATTGGGCCGCGCTTTCGCCCGGCACCACGCGGAAATCCATCATGAAACGGCAATCCTTGGCCGTGATGTTATGCGCGGTACCACCTTCGATCATGCCCACATGGCACGTCGTCCAGGGCGGATCGAACACCGCCGCGATGTCCGAAGGCTGCGCCGCCATGTTCTGAGCATTGCGCCGGTTGGCCCAGTCGATCAGCGGCGCGGCCTCCATGATCGCGTTGACGCCGGTGTGCATGATCGAGCTATGCACCTCGAACCCAACCATATGCGTGTCATAACCGAACCCGCCCTTGTGGCCGGTGACGGCCTGCATCACCGACGGCTCACCCACAATCACGGCAGAGCCCTTGGGCAGCACCCCTTGCATCGCCTCGATCATCGGTGGGGCACCGGTGCAGCCGACCTCTTCGTCAAAACTCAGCGCCAGTTGCAGGGGGCGTTTGATGCCTGCGTGATGTGCCTCGACCAGGGCCCAGATGGCCAGAGCGTCAAAGCCTTTCATGTCGCAGGTGCCGCGCCCGAAATACTTGTCATCTTTCTCGGTGACGACGAAGGGATCAGTGTCCCACGGCTGACCATCGACCGGCACCACATCCGTGTGACCGGACAGGACAATCGCGCCCTCGTCCCACGGACCGACATGCGCGAACAAAGCGGCCTTGTGGGGCTGATCGGGATCCGGCCAGCGATGCGCCTCGATCCCGTGGCTGGCCAGATAGCCTTCGACCCAATCCACCAGCGGCAGGTTGGTGTCGCGGCTGACCGTGGGAAATGAGATCAGCTTGGTCATGATCTCAAGCGGAGACAGGCGTTCAGCCATGAGGCTTAGTACCCGCTGTCGGTGGTCAGAACAAAATGGCCCGGTTCGACCTCGTTGTATTGCGAGGGTTCGGGGGTGTAGCCAATTGGATGAATTGGCGACGGGATCGGCTTGAAATTCAAATCTTTTTCCGATTTGCGCTTGTTCGGATCGGCAATCGGCACCGCCTTCATCAGCGCCTGCGTATACGCATGCTGGGGGTTCTCGAACACCCGCGCACGGGGCCCCAATTCGACGATCCGACCCAGATACATCACGCCCACATGGTGGCTGACCCGTTCAACCACCGCCATGTCATGGCTGATGAACAGATAGCTGAGGCTCAGTTCCGATTGCAGTTCCATCATCAGATTCAGCACCTGCGCCTGCACCGAGACGTCCAGCGCCGAGACCGCCTCATCCGCTACGATCAACTTGGGGTTCAGGGCCAGCGCACGGGCAATGGCGATCCGTTGACGCTGACCACCCGACATCTCATGCGGGAAGCGGCGCATGAAGTTGCGCGGCAGTTGCACTTTGTCGAACAGTTGCGCCACCCGATCCTGCAGTTCCGAGCCCGAGGCGACACCGTAGTTGCGCATCGGTTCCGCCACCTGATCGACCAGCTGCATCTGCGGGTTCAGCGAGGCGAACGGGTCCTGAAAGATCATCTGCATGTCCAGCCGCGCCTTACGCAGGCCCGCCGGATCCAGCTTCATGATATCGACGCCGTCCAGATCGACCTCACCCTTCATCGGCTCGACCAGCCGCAGGATCGACCGCCCGGCCGAAGACTTGCCGCAGCCCGACTCACCCACAAGGCTGAGGGTCTGACCACGGTTGATGGTGAACGACACATCCTCGACCGCGTGCACGTTCGAAATGGTCCGCCGCAGCAATCCGCCTTTGACGGGGAAGCGTGTGGTCAGGTTCTTGACGGTCAACAGCACGTCTTCGGTGCCCGGAATAGGCGCGATGTTCTGACCTTCGGCGCCCAGCAGCTTCATCGGCTCGGGCGCGGCCTTGCCCTGCATTTCACCCAGCTTGGGCACTGCGGCCAGCAGCGCCTTGGTGTAATCGTGCTGCGGGTTTTCGAAGATTTCGTTAACGGTACCTTCTTCGACCTTGTTGCCCCGGAACATCACGACCACGCGGTCGGCCATCTGCGCGACCACGGCCATGTCGTGCGTGATGAACATCACCGCCGTCCCGGTTTCGCGCTTGAGACGGTCCATCAGCGCCAGAATCTCGGCCTGAATGGTCACATCCAGCGCGGTTGTGGGCTCATCCGCAATCAGCAGGCGCGGTTCGCAGGCCATGGCCATGGCGATCACGACGCGCTGCCGCATCCCGCCGGACAGTTCGTGCGGGTACTGCTTGAGCCGCCGCTCAGGCTCGGGGATGCGGACCTGTCGCAGCAGTTCCAGCGCACGCTCCTCGGCCTGTGCCTTGGACATATCCTTGTGGATGCGCAGCCCCTCGGTCAGCTGACGACCCACGGTGAACACCGGGTTCAGCGCGGTCATCGGCTCTTGAAAGATCATCCCGATCTCATTGCCGCGAATCTGTTTCATCAGATCCTGATTGGCATCGGCCAAATTCATCTCGTCGCCATCGCGGCGATCAAACAACAATTGCCCGCCCGCGATCTCGCCCCCGCCGAACTCGACCAGCCGCATCAGCGACAGCGAGGACACCGACTTGCCGGACCCGGATTCGCCAACGATACATACGGTTTCGCCAGGATTCACCTCGAACGAGACATCCTCGACGCCGACCACCGGACCGTCCTTGGTCTGAAACTCGACCCGCAGTTTTTTGATCTGGGCAATAGGCTGATCCAGCACGCGCGCTCTCCCCTTGGCGGCTTTTTGGTTTGAGTGCCAAACGCTAAGGCGGGGGGGCGGGAAAAGTCAAACCCATTGCCGGTTTTCCTGAAGGCAAGGCTTGCAATTTTCTAAAACTCTGTTTCGATACGCCGCGTAACCGTTTTGGGGAGAAGACGGAATACACGTTCGTGTGACTGCCGTTATCGTTGTTTTTCAACACCCTAAAGCCCAAAGCGGCAACGCCAAATCCGCGGGCATCGCGGAGAATACAGAGACACCGATGTGTCCAACATGGAGTGTATGATGAAAATCAAAACCCTTTTGCTTGGTGCGATTGCAAGCACGGCGATGGCCCCGATGGCCTTTGCCGAGCGCGGGTCGGACGGCAATGTCAGCATTATTTATTGGCAGGCCCCGTCGATCCTGAACCCGTTTTTGTCGGGCGGCACCAAGGATGTGGAATCAGCCTCGCTGGTGATTGAACCGCTCGCCCGCTATGACCAGGACGGCAATATGGTTCCGTTCCTCGCGTCCGAGATTCCGACGGTCGAGAATGGCGGCGTCAGCGAAGACCTGACCTCGATCACCTGGAAAATCGCGCCGGGAATCACCTGGTCAGACGGCACTCCGTTCACCTCGGCGGATGTGAAATTCACTGCCGATTACTGCATGCACCCCGAAGGCGGCTGTGCGCAGGTCACCAAGTTCGAAGGCGTGACCTCGGTCGAGGCCGTGGACGATCTGACCGTCAAAGTCACCTTCGACGCCCCCACCCCGTTCCCCTACGGCCCGTTTGTGGGCGGTGAAAGCCCGATCATTCAGGCCGCGCAGTTCGCCGATTGTGTCGGTGCAAAAGCACCCGAATGCACCACCGAGAACTTCAACCCAATCGGCACCGGGCCCTTTGTGGTCACCGAGTTCAAGCCGAACGACGTGATCACATTCAAGGCTAACGACAACTACCGTGACCCGTCGAAACCCGCGTTTGCGACCGTGACCTTCAAGGGCGGCGGCGACGCGACTGCGGCTGGCCGCGCGGTTATGGAAACCGGCGAGTTTGACTATGCCTGGAACCTGCAGCTTGCGCCCGAAGTGATCGCGCAGATGCAGGAAGGCGGCAAGGGCACGCCGGTTGCAGGCTTCGGCCCGCTGGTCGAGCGTATCATGCTGAACCAGACCAACCCCTCGCCCGACCTGCCGGAAGGTGAGCGTTCGACGGCCAAGCATCCGCACCCGTTCCTGACGGACCCTGCGGTTTACAAGGCGATGTCGATGGCCATCGATCGTCCGCTGCTGGTGGAAATCGGTTATGGTCAGGCAGGCAAAGTGACCTGTAACTGGGTTCCGGCCCCGGCTGCGTTCAACTCGACCTCGATGACCTGTGACACGCAGGATATCGCAGGCGCAAACGCATTGCTGGACGAAGCTGGCATCGTTGACACCAATGGCGATGGCATCCGCGAAAAAGACGGCGTGCCGCTGAAAGTGGTCTACCAGACTTCGACCAACGCCGTCCGTCAGGACTTCCAGGCGCTGATCAAGGAGTGGTGGAGCCAGATCGGCATCGACTCGGAACTGCGCAACATCAACGCATCGGTCTTCTTCGGTGGTGATCCGGGCTCGCCCGACACGTTCCAGAAGTTCTATGCCGACGTTGAAATGTACGCCAACACCTTCAACGGCACCGACCCGCAATCCTATCTGGGCAACGGTCTGTGCGACAAAGCTCCGAAACCGGAATCCCAGTGGCAGGGCGAAAACATCAGCCGCTTCTGCAACGAGGAATTCGACAAGCTGCACGGTCAACTGGCCGAAACCGCAGGTCTTGAGCAGCGTGCCGAGATCGCGAAAAAGCTGAACGACATCATCGTGCAGAACGGCGGCATGATCCCGTTGGTTCACCGTGGTCGTCTGTCGGCGCACGCAAACACCCTGGGTGGCGTTGTCCTGAATGTTTGGGACAGCGAGCTGTGGAACATTGCGGACTGGTACCGCAAGACCGGTTCCTAAGCTTTAGCCTTGCAAATCTGCGCCCCGATCCATATCGGGGCGCAGTCCTTTGCACACCACCCCAACAAGAAGACGCATATAAAGGCGCCTCTTAATGCTCAATTTTACCATCAGACGACTGGTGCTGGCCGTACCCACGCTGCTGTTCATCAGCCTCGTCATCTTCCTGCTGCTCGAGCTTGCCCCCGGCGATCCGATGGCGCAGGTTCCGCTTACCGTCCCCCCCGAAGTCAAAGAGAAGATGCGCGAGGCGCTTGGCCTCGGCCAGCCGATGCATATCCGGTTCTGGAAATGGATCGTGCAGTTCTTCTGGATCGAACCTCAGGTTCTGATCGACGCCATGTTCGGCACCACCTTTTCCGAAGGTGACCTGCGTGTGATTTCGTGGCAGACCCGCTCGCCCGTCATGGACATCGTCGTTCAGCGTATCCCGCAGACCCTGTGGGTTGTCGGCACCGCCTATGTGGTCGCCATCCTGATCGCCCTGCCCATCGGCATCTATTCCGCCTATCGCCAGTATTCGTGGTTCGACCAGATGGGCACCTTTGTATCGATGGTCGGCTTCTCGGTTCCGCCGTTCTTCTCGGGCGTGCTGGTGATCGTGATCTTTTCGGTCCAGCTGGGCTGGTTCCCGTCGATCTATGACACGACCCATGTGGTGAATAGCTGGGACAGCTTTGTTGTGCAGCTCAAGCAGATGATCATGCCGGTCATGGTTCTGGCCCTGCAGATCACCGCGCAGCTAAGCCGCTTCATGCGCGCCTCGATGCTGGACAACCTCAATCAGGATTACGTTCGCACCGCCCGCGCCAAGGGTCTGAGTGAATATACCGTCGTCATGGTCCACGTCCTGCGCAACTCGATGATCCCTGTCGTCACCGTTATTGCGCTGGGTATCCCGGCCATCTTCGGCGGCGCGATCATTACCGAGCAGGTATTCAAGGTGAATGGCATCGGCCAGTTGCTGATCGGGGCCATTCAGGCCAACGACCTGCCGATGGTGCAGACGCTGACCTTCATCTTTGCCGTGCTAATCGTGCTGTTCAACCTGATCGCCGACGTGCTGTATGGCATTCTGGACCCGAGGATTCGCTATGACTGATCATGATCGTACCGATACCCTGGTCCCCGACGAAGGGCTGGCCCCGGCCTCGACGGCATTGCCCACAGCAGACGTGATGGAGGAACTGACCACCCCGCCCCGCAGCCAGTGGCGCGATGTGTGGGATCAGTTCAAGACCCACAAGGGCGCGATGATCGGAGCGGTCCTGTTCGTCTTCATCGTCGCAGCCGTGTATCTTGGCCCCTACCTCTGGACCATCGACCCGACGCAGATCGACATCCGCTCGCGCAATCAGGGGCCCAGTCTGGCGCACCCGTTTGGCACCGACCAGTTGGGCCGCGATATCATGGCGCGAATGATGTCGGGCGGTCAGACCTCGGTTTCAGTTGGCATCACCGCGATGCTGCTGGCGCTGTTTCTAGGCTCGTTCATCGGCGTTCTGGCAGGGTTCTTCAAACGGCTGGACGGCCCTCTGATGCGCCTGACCGATCTGTTCCTGGCGCTGCCTCTGTTGCCGCTGCTGCTGGTCATGATGCTGCTGTTCCGCGAGCCGCTGTCGGCGGCCTTCGGACTTGAGCGCGGCATCTTCATCCTAATCGTCTGCGCAATAGGCATCACCTCGTGGATGCCGACCGCGCGGATCGTGCGGGGGGACGTGCTGGCCATCAAAGAGCGTGAGTTTGTTCTGGCCGCCCGGTCCATCGGCACCAGCAACAGCCAGATCATCACGCGGCACATCCTGCCGAATGTGCTGTCTCCGATCATGGTGTCAGCCACGCTGGGCATCGCCACGGCGATCATCACGGAAAGCGCGCTGTCCTTCCTGGGCCTCGGCTTCCCGCCTGACTTCCCGACATGGGGCCGGTTGCTCTTCGATGGCGTCGACTACCTGCAGCAATACCCCGAGCGCGTGTTCTGGCCCGGTCTGGCGATCTCGCTGACGGTGCTGAGCGTCAACTATCTGGGCGATGGCCTGCGCGATGCGCTCGACCCGCGTATTCGCGGGCGCTAAACAAACTCAGTCGGCGCGCCTCAGCGCGCCGACGCACACTACGATCAGAACGGCCAGCGGCAGCAGAACCGCAAAGGCCAGTCGCAAGGTCAAAAGCTCGGCCAGAAACCCGATCAGGGGCGGCCCGATCAGCAAGCCGCCGTACCCGAGCGTAGCGACACTGGCGATGGCCTGCCCGGGCGGCACGTTCGGGTCGTTGGCCGCGCGGCTGAAGGCCAGCGGCATGATCACCGCATAGCCCACACCCATCATCCCAAACCCAAGCAAAGCCAGCGGCACCGCGCCCGCAGACACAACACAGAACACGCCCAACGCCGCACAGACCCCTCCGAACCGGGCCGAGGCGACGGGGCCGAACCGGGCGATAACAACCCCTCCGGCAAGCCTGCAGACCACCATTGCGACCGAGAACACCGCATAGCCGAGCGCAGCCACGCTTTCGGCGGCATCAATGGCGTCGCGCAGGAATACCGCGCTCCAATCCGCAACGGCCCCTTCCCCCAACGCGCCGCACAGCGCGGTGACGCCGACAAGGATCAGCGCGCCCGAGGGTAAGGCAAACAACGACCCCGGTTCTGACTCCGACCGCCGCGACGTCCACGGAACCCAAGACAAAGCCAAGGCAAACAGAACCACAAAACCGCCTGCCACCAGAAAATGCTGCAACACGGTCAGTTGGACCTGTACGGCCACAAAGCCGCTGACCGCGCCCAGCCCTGCCCCAAGGCTCCACATCGCGTGAAACGAGGACATCAGCGGCTTGTCAAAACGTTGCTCAACCTCGGCAGCCCAGGCATTCATCGCCACATCCATCGAGCCGTGAAACGCGCCGAAGATGAACAGAAACACCGCCAAGGACGCAAAGCTGTCCGCCAGCGCCAGCAGGACCAGCGACAAAGTGTAAAGAACCGCGATCACCCGCGTCACCGCAACCGCGCCAAACCGGTCCGTCAGCCGCCCGGTGATGGGAAACGAAATCACCGCCCCTGCCGCCATGAACAAAAGGCCATAGCCCAACGCTTCGTGGCTGAGGTGCAGGTGGTCGCGCACCGCCGGAATGCGAGACGCCCAGATGCCAAACAAGGCACCGTTCAGAATGAACATGGCCGCCACAACGCGCCAAGCGGCAACAACTCCGATCACTGGAAAACCCCCGGTTCAACGACCTCTGATCGCGATCCGTTCTACACCGCTTTGCGGGGCTGGCAAGCCGCTACTCTAACCGGCGGCGAATACGGCGGATTGCAAACCAGACGCCCAGCACTATCGGCAGCGTAACCAAAGCGGTCAACATGCCCTTGCTGATGCCCGCCTGTGTCACCGGATACAGCAGATAACTGACCAGCGACACTGCGTAGTAGCTGATGGCAACCACCGAGAGCCCTTCAACCGTGTGCTGCAGCCTCAGCGCCAGATCGGCGCGGCGGTCCATGCTTTCCAGCAGCGCCTGATTTTGTGCGCTGCGTTCGACATCGACCCGTGTCCGAAGCAGCTCACCCGCGCGGATCGCTCTGTCCGACAGGGTCTGCAGGCGCTTTTCCGTTGATTTCACCGTGCGAATGGCCGGGTCGTACCGGCGCATCATGAAATCGGCAAAGGTCTGTCCGCCCTGAAACCGCTCCTCGCGCAGAACTTCGATCCGTTGGTTCACGATGACCTCATAGGCTCCGGTGGCTCCAAACCGGAATGCGCACCGGGCCGAAAGGGTTTCCAGTTCCGTCGACGTGGCCAAAAGCTGGAGCAGCAGATCATCGGGATGTTTGTCACCATCCGTCATCTCGACCATCAGATCGCTCAGCTTTTTGTCCAACTCACCAATGCGCGGCATCAGGCTTTTGACCCTGGCGAAGCCGAGCATCGACACCGCCTTATAGATCTCAATTTCGCACAGCCGCTGAATGATCCGCCCGGTTCGCCTGTCGCCGGTTCCGTCCGACACAAACAAGGCGAAACGCATGTGCCCGGCGGGATCGATGCGAAAATCGCTTGCACAAATGGCCGAGTCATCAAGCACACGGGCAACAGCCAGGCTTTCGGGTTCGAACCAGTCGGACAGGCACGCCACAACCTGTTCGTCATCCGGGCGCGGCACAACACGGATCAGGACCGAGGTCACCCTCTGCCCAGGGCTGCTCTGCAACCAGTCGGTAGGAAAGACCTCGAAATCCGCCGGGTTGAAGGGCCGGTCACTCACGTTCTGAGTAATCGCCGTGTAGGTCACAAACTCAGTATGCTGTTCCCACTTCAGCCAGTGGCGTCCGATCTGGCCTGCGTAATGCGTGGCCGCAGGCTGCGGATGCGGTGCGCCGTGACGATTGAGCAACTCGGTCAGATGAGCGATGTCTTCGGCCTTATCCCGACCAACGGCGTCATCCGGTTTCTTGATCGCCAGGAAAGCCACGGTGCATGGCACCTTCGCAACCGGGAACGGCCGCGCATGCAGTTCATTGGCCAGCGCAAAACGCAGGGGATGATCCTGGATAGGTGTCATAAATCGCTCCGTACAGTCCACAAGGACTATACGTTACTTGTTCAATACATCAATTCTCATTTTATTTCATATACTTACATGAGTGCTACGGTATACAAACCCGCTATCTCATTGATTTGGCTGCCAGAGCTCGATGGGATTGCCCTCGGGATCGTGTATGCGGGCGAATTTACCAACCTCACTGTCCCATTCGGCATTGGTTTCCACCGTAATCCCGGCGGCTTCCAGCTGCGCGGTCAGGGCAGCCAGATCGTCGACGCGGAAGTTAATCATCCATTGCTGTTCGGCCCGCCCGAAATACCCGGTGTCTTCGGCAAACGGAGCAAACACCGTATACCCTTCCCGCTGTTTCCAGGGCACCGGATCATAATGATGGACGCCCAGATGTTTCTCATACCACGCGCTCAATGCCGCTGGGTCTTTGGCGCGAAAGAACACTCCGCCAATTCCGTTCACCTTCTGCATCACAGACCTCCAGTGTGATCTCAATGTACCACACCCCGTCTGCTTCATCTGGCCAAAAATATCCTGGGGGGATCATGGGGGGCGAAGCCCCCCAACAATAAACAAGAAAAGGGCGCCCGCAGGCGCCCTTTGCAATTTGATTGTACCCCTAAGATCAGTCGATCATTGGCAGCAGCTTGTCCAGCGACGCTTTGGCATCGCCATAGAACATGCGAGTGTTTTCCTTGAAGAACAGCGGGTTTTCGATGCCCGAATACCCGGTGCCCTGACCACGCTTGGATACGAAAACCTGCTTGGCCTTCCAGCATTCCAGAACCGGCATCCCGGCAATGGGGCTGTTGGGATCTTCCTGCGCCGCAGGGTTCACGATGTCGTTCGAGCCGATGACGATGGCCACATCCGTTTCTGGGAAGTCATCGTTGATCTCGTCCATCTCCAGCACGATGTCATAGGGCACCTTGGCCTCGGCCAGCAGCACGTTCATGTGCCCCGGCAAACGACCGGCGACCGGGTGGATTGCAAACCGCACCTCTTTCCCGGCGGCGCGCAGCTTGCGAACCAGTTCGCTGACCGACTGCTGCGCCTGCGCAACCGCCATACCGTAGCCCGGGATGATGATCACGCTGTCAGCGTCATTGAGGGCCGCGGCCACGCCATCGGCTTCGATGGCCACCTGCTCGCCCTCGACCTCCATCTGCGGGCCCGAAGTGCCGCCGAAGCCGCCCAGGATCACGCTGACAAAGTGCCGGTTCATCGCCTTACACATGATGTAGGACAGGATCGCACCCGAGGAACCAACCAGCGCACCGACCACGATCAGCAGGTCGTTGCCCAGCGAGAAGCCGATTGCTGCCGCCGCCCAGCCCGAATAGCTGTTCAGCATCGACACAACCACCGGCATGTCGGCCCCGCCGATGCCCATGATCAGGTGATAGCCGATGAACAGCGCCGCCAGCGTCATCAGAAGCAACGGGAAGAAGCCACCCGAGCTGGTGTACCAAATCAGACAGATCAGCGAGAGGCCAGCCGCCGCCGCATTCAGCGCGTGGCCACCGGGCAGCTTGGTTGCCGCCGAAGTCACCTTGCCCGCCAGCTTGCCGTAAGCCACGACCGAGCCGGTGAAGGTGATCGCACCGATGAAGATGCCCAGGAACAGTTCCACGTGCAGGATTGCCAGTTCGGCTGGCGTCTTCTTTGCGATCAGCTTGGCAAATTCGCCCAGACCGGTCAGTTCGACCTCTTTCGCCGCGTCGGCGATGGCAAAGACCTCGGCAACATTCTGAATCTCGAAATGCGCGTTGAAACCGACGAACACGGCCGCCAGACCGACCAGCGAGTGCATCGCGGCCACCAATTGCGGCATCTCGGTCATCTGTACGCGTTTCGCAACGTATTGGCCGATCAGACCGCCACCGATGATCAGCAGGATCGATAGCAGCCACAGACCGGAACCGGGGCCGACCAGCGTGGCAAAGACCGCCAGTGCCATACCGACGATGCCATACCAGACCGCGCGCTTGGCGCTTTCCTGGTTCGACAGACCGCCGAGTGAAAGGATGAAAAGGACAGCCGCAACGACGTAAGCGGCAGTGGTGAAGCCAATCATCTACCCGGCCTCCTTAAGATTTCTGGAACATGGCGAGCATGCGCCGGGTGACAAGAAAGCCGCCGAAGATATTGATCCCGGCCATAAACACGGACAGCGCCGCCAGCAGAATGACCAGGAACGATCCCGATCCGATCTGCATCAACGCCCCAACGATGATGATCGACGAGATCGCGTTGGTGATCGCCATCAACGGTGTGTGCAAGCTGTGCGAGACATTCCAGATCACCTGGAAGCCCACGAAGATCGCCAGCACAAAGACGATGAAGTGCTGCATGAAGCTGGCCGGAGCAACCAGCCCCACCAGCAGCATCAGCGCGCCACCGACCCCTAACAGAGTGACCTGCTGCTTGGTCTGCGCCTTGAAGGCCGCGATTTCCTGCGCCTTTTTCTCTTCCAGGGTCAGTTCCTTGACTTCCGGTTTCTTCTGCGCCGCAATCGCCTGCACCTTGGGCGGCGGCGGCGGGAAGGTGATGTCACCCTCGAAGGTCACAGTCGAACCGCGGATCACGTCATCTTCCATGTCGTGATTGATCTGACCGTCCTTCTCGGGCGTCAGATCAGTCATCATGTGACGGATATTGGTAGCGTAGAGCGACGACGACTGCGCCGCCATCCGGCTGGGGAAATCGGTATAGCCGATGATGGTCACGCCATTGTCGGTCACGATCTTCTCATCCGCCACAGTCAGCTTGCAGTTGCCGCCCTTTTCCGCCGCAAGGTCCACGATAACCGAGCCCGGCTTCATCGCCTCGACCATATCCTTGGTCCACAGCTCAGGAGCCTCGCGGTTCGGGATCAGCGCGGTGGTGATCACGATGTCCATCTCAGGCGCCAGTTCACGGAACTTGGCCAGCTGCGCATTGCGGAACTCTTCCGACTGGACCGAGGCATAGCCGCCGGTTGATGCGCCGTCCTGCTGTTCTTCCTCGAAGTCCAGATAGACGAATTCGGCCCCCATGGATTCGACTTGCTCGGCCACTTCCGGGCGCACGTCGAACGCATAGGTGATCGCACCAAGCGAGGTCGAGGTTCCGATAGCGGCCAGACCGGCCACACCGGCCCCGACGATCAGCACCTTGGCAGGCGGCACCTTGCCTGCCGCTGTCACCTGACCGGTGAAGAAACGACCAAAGTTGTTGCCCGCTTCGATAACGGCACGATACCCCGCGATGTTCGCCATCGAGGACAGCGCGTCCATCTTCTGCGCGCGGCTGATCCGCGGCACCATCTCCATGGCGATGACATTGGCACCCTTGGATTTGGCCAGTTCCATCCCTTCTTCGTTCCCCGCAGGGTTGAAGAACGAGATCAACGTCTTGCCCTTGGTCAGGCGCTTGAGCTCGACTTCGGTCGGCACCCGGACCTTGGCGACGATGTCAGCGGTTTTCCAAAGCGAAGCGGCGGTTTTGACAATCTCGACGCCGACGGCCTCGTATGCCGCATCGGAAAAGCCGGCAGCGGCACCTGCACCTTTCTCAATGGCGCAGTCATAACCCAGTTTCTGTAGCTGAACAGCCGAGTCCGGGGTCATTGCCACCCGATTCTCTCCGTCCAGTATTTCCTTCGGTGTGCCTATCTTCACTGGCAGTTCCCCCTAATTTTCACTCAGGCCGAGCGGGTGGTCAGCATTGTTTGTTAAGCATTCATGTATCTCGCGCAAGATTATTTCGCAAGCGCGGCATTTTACGCATTAGGTCATCAGTTGCATACCTCATATCCATCGCCTTGTTTGCTGTTCGTATCTGGCAAAATCCATCCGAAAGGTCCGCCGCAAACGATCCTCTTCCGGCAGGATGAAGCGCCGTTCCAGCACCCAGACAAATATCGGGACCAGCACCAGCGACACCACGGCGTCAAAGCGCAAAATCAATCCAGCAAGGATAAGAACATCGCCCACGTAGATCGGATTGCGGCTGCGTTTATAGATGCCCGTCTGCACCATGGCCGAGGGCGTCTCGTGCGGGATGACCGTGGTCCGGTGACGGCGGAATTCCAGAACGGCGAGCACGGCAAGCAATATGCCGCCGCCGATTAGAATACCGCTCAGCAGTTGCGTTACGCCACCTGACAGGGATAACCCGAGGCCAAGGTAATTCGCCTGCAGCCAGGCCAGCAGGGCAAATCCCAAAAGCCAGACAGGCGGTATGTCGATCCGGCGCATGCGCGATCCTTTTGGGTGACGACACGCATGGCACATGTCGCTTCTGCGACACGTCCTACCGGTTTCAGGCCGCAATGGCAAAAAACAGGATGTCGCATCACCGAGGATACACGTTTGGCTGGTCTGATTTGATCGGCGTCAGTGACCTACCGAACCTCCAACCCCGCCCCAAGCAGCGCCGCCAACTGCGTTGTTCGCGTCTCGAAATCCTCGGCGCTCGCCGCTGTCAACTTGATGCCCTTGAGCGAGGCAGTAATGGTCTGAGCGGTCTCATCCGGCCCCGCCGTCAGCTTCACCCGTCCAGCCGCCTCCTCTCGTGTCAGCCATGCGGAGTAAAGCGCCGTCAGCTTTGCCTCGCCCTTTTCGACAATATCAGTCGACATGGATTTGGTGGTGTCCAACATCTCCAACCCGTGTGGCGAGGCCAGAATGGCGGCCATGCCTTCGCTTTGGGCGTCGACCGCATCTTTCAGAACTCGGGACACAGGCCCGTCGCCCACCAGCGCCTGACTGACGGCGGCGATCTTCCCCTCATAGTGCAGTTCGGTGAGCTTGCGGACAATCGCTTCTTTATTCTTGTAGTGCAGATAGACGGCGGGTCGGGACATGCCCGCACCGCGCGCAATGTCGTCCATCGAGGTTTTGCGGAATCCATAGCTCGCGAAGGCCTGAAAGGCCGAGTTCAGGATCGCTGTTTGTCGAGAGTCATCAGTGGTTTCCGTCATGAAGAAACCTCTGACACTTTTTGCTCATTTTGTCAATTGACATGCTGACACTTTACGCTAAATATGTCAGAAACCAGCTACAGCTACGAGAGGTGCGCCATGGCGACGGGCCTGAAAATCAACGGCAAGCAACATCAGGTAGACCTGCCTGACGATGTTCCCCTGCTTTGGGTGCTGCGGGACGAGATCGGCCTGACCGGCACCAAATTCGGCTGCGGCGTTGCCGCCTGCGGGGCCTGCACGGTTCACATTGATGGTGAGGCGGTGCGCTCGTGCCAGGTCGCCCTGTCAGATGTCTGGGGGGATGTGACCACGATCGAGGGCGTTGGCACTCCGGACGCGATGGCGGCCATCCAGCAGGCCTGGGTCGATCACCAGGTGGCACAGTGCGGCTATTGCCAGTCCAGCCAGATCATGCAGGCCGCCGCGCTGCTGGCAGAAAACCCCAGCCCATCGGATGCGGATATCGACGACGCCATGCAGGGCAACCTGTGCCGCTGCGGCACCTACCCGCGCATCCGCGCCGCGATCCATGACGCGGCCTCAAAACTGAAAAAGGTGTAAGCGATGGCTCGTATCGGTAAAATCCTGCGCCGCACCTTCCTGATTGGTTCTGCCGCGATCGCGGGCGGGGTGGCTTTCGGTGTGTATTACGTGAACCGCCCGGCCCCGAATCCGCTAAAACCCGGCGAAGGCGAGGCGGCGCTGAATCCCTTTGTTCTGATTGACCAGAACGGCGTCACGCTCTTTGCGCCGCGCGCCGAAATGGGTCAGGGCGTCAAAACCACATGGGCCGCCCTGATTGCCGAGGAACTGGATGTGAATCTGGACCAGATCACTGTTCTGCACGGCCCTGCGGCTGCGGCCTATTACAATTCGGCGCTTGTGGGGGAAGGCTTGCCCAACAAGGGCTACGACATCTCGGATTTCCAGCACAATCTGGGGGATGCTCTGGGTGTGGTCGGCAAGGTTCTGAGCCTGCAGGTCACCGGCGGCTCGACCTCGATGAAGGACGGGTTCGAGCGGATGCGCGAGGCCGGAGCCTCGGCCCGTGAGACGCTGAAACAGGCGGCGGCCAATCGGTTGGGGGTTGAGCGGGATCAGTTGAAAACGGCCTCAGGCCATGTGATCGCGCCCGATGGAACCAGCATTGCTTACACCGACCTTGCCACCGAGGTTGCGCTGCTTGACCCCATCGAGGCCCCGCTGCGCGATCCGTCGGAATGGCGCTATCTTGGCCAGACGCAGCCGCGACTGGACATGGTCGAAAAAGCCACCGGCACCGCCGAGTTCGGCGTGGATGTCCGCCTGCCGGGCATGAAATTCGCCAGCGTGCGCATGAACCCGAAACTGGGTGGTGCGTTGAACGGCTTTGATGACAGCGCGGCCAAAACCATGCCCGGCGTCGAGAAAATCGTCGATCTGGGCACCGGTGTCGCGGTCATCGCCTCCAACACTTGGCTGGCCAATCAGGCGGTCGAGGCAATCGAGGTCGACTGGGGCGATGCCCCCTACCCACCCGAGACCGACGCAATCTTCGCAAAGATTGCCGAGGCCTTTGACGACGCGCCCAATTCAACCATGCGCGATGATGGCGACGTCAGTGTCACGCCCGACGGCGCGACCGAGATTACCGCCGAATACCAGGCGCCCTATCTGGCCCACGCCACGATGGAGCCGATGAACGCAACCGCGCTGTACACTGGCGAGGCGCTGGAACTGTGGTGCGGCAATCAGGCCCCAACCCTGATCCAGTTCCGGGTTGCCAATACCGCCGGTTTGGACACCGAGGCGGTGCAGATCCACACCACTTATCTAGGCGGTGGTTTTGGCCGTCGCGGAGAGCTGGACTTTGGCGAGATTGCCACCAAGGTTGCAATGGCCGTCCCCGGCACGCCGGTTCAGACGACCTGGAGCCGCGAGGAAGACATGCGCCATGACTTCTACCGCCCCGGCGCAATCGCCCGGATGCGCGGCGCGGTGCGGGACGGCAAGGCGGTTCTGATCGACGGCAAGGTTGCATCGCAATCCTGCACCCAACAAGCCGTGACGCGCTACACCGGCCTGCCCGGCGCGGGTCCGGACAAGGTGCTGGTCGAAGGGTTCTTCAACCAGCCCTACGCCGTGCCCAATTACCGCATGAGCGGCCATATCGCCGATCTGGCCGTCCCGGTCGGGTTCTGGCGCTCGGTCGGCAACAGCCACAACGGGTTCTTCCATGAGACGTTCATGGACGAGATGGCCCATGCCGCAGCCCGCGACCCGCTTGAATTCCGGCTGGAGTTGATGAAATCCGAACATGCGCCCTCTGCCGGGTGTCTTGAGGCCGTCCGCGACATGTCCGGCTGGACGGGCAAGACCCCCGATGGCGTCGGACGCGGCGTTGCGTTCACCTACAGCTTCGGCACGCCCGTCGCGCAGGTGATCGAGGTTGTGGACGAAGACGGCACCATCCGCATCAGCAAAGCGTGGATTGCCTGCGACATGGGGATCGCGCTGGACCCGGAAAACGTCAAAGCCCAGATGTTCGGCGGCATGATGTACGGCCTGTCAGCGGCCTGCTACGGCGAGATCACCTTTGCCGAAGGCGAGGTCGAGCAGTTCAACTTCCCCGACTATGACGCGCTGCGCATGCACACCGCCCCGCAGGTCGAGGTGCGCGTTCTTGAGACCAACCGCCATATGGGCGGCGCAGGTGAGCCCGGCACGCCCCCCTCCATGCCCGCGCTTGGCAATGCGCTGTTTGATCTGACCGGAGAACGCGCCCGCAGCCTGCCGCTCAGCCACCAGTTCAACCTGCTGGTCTGATCACGACGCACCGGAACATCGGTCGGGTCGGTGCCTAAGCTACGCGGTTTGCTGCAGAAAACGCGCGCCAGACCCCGTTGACCACGCCCGGACGGCCTCACCAAACGCCTCGAACAGCGGGCGTGAAACCGGGTCGTTGATCGCGTCCCATTCGGGGTGCCACTGCACCGACAAGGTGAAGCCGGGCGCACCCTTGATATACATCGCCTCGGGCGTGCCGTCGGGCGCGTGGCCGTCAATCACAATGCGCTGGCCGATGGTCTTGATACCCTGCCCGTGCAGGGTGTTGGTCATCACCTCGGATGCGCCGAACAACTGGTGGAACACGCCACCGTCGGTCAGCGACACCACGTGGCGCAGGGCAAATTTTTCCTCCAGCGTGCCATCGGGGGGCATGCGGTGGTTCATCCGGCCCGGAAGGTCCCGGATTTCGGGATAGAGCGTCCCGCCCATCGCCACGTTGACCTCCTGAAAGCCGCGGCAAATGCCCATGAAGGGCTGGCCACGCTCAACACAGGCCCGGACCAGCGGCAGCGTGATCGCATCGCGCGCCCGGTCGAAATCGCCATGCGCGTCGGTGGCGGTTTCGCCGTATTCCTCGGGGTGCACATTGGGCCGCCCGCCTGTCAGCAGGAAGCCGTCGCAGACCTCAAGCAACTCATCGACCGAGACGTAACGCGGATCGGCCGGGATCAGCAGCGGCAGGCATCCGGACACGTTGGCCACCGCATCCGAATTCATCGTTCCGCCCGCATGCGTCGGATACTGATCGTTCATCAGGTAAGAGTTGCCGATAATTCCGACGACGGGCCGAGCCATTCCGCTTTCCTTGCAGTTAACTTGATTAGCAAGAAAGCTATCTGCAGAGTCGGGAACGTGCAACAGAACACGCCCTGCGCCATAGCGCAGGAATGTGTTCGAATTTGCACGCATCGTTCTAAATTCGCGCTCAATTTCGGAAAATAGTTCCTAATTTCATCGAAAACTTAGGAAACCTTCCCGCAATAGGCGGTCAGAGATTAAATCTCACCTGCCAGGCCAGCTGCCTCAATTCCGGTCATTGCCGCAATCGCGTCGTTGTCGGATGTGTCTCCGGTCACGCCCACGGCACCGATAATGTCGCCCTTGCGGTTGCGCAACAAAACGCCCCCCGGCACCGGCACCACCTGACCGCCATAGACACCGTTCACGCAGGCCATGAAATAGGACTGAGCCTCGGCCCGTTGCATCTGCGCGGTGCCTGCCATGCCCAACATGACCGAGCCGTAAGCTTTGCCCTGCGCAATCGCGAACCGACCGGGCGCTGCCCCGTCCTCTCGCTCGAACGCAATCACATGGCCCCCTGCGTCCAAAACGACGACGGACAAGGGTTTCAGCTCCATCTCTCGTCCTTTTTCAAGGGCTTTCCGGATGATTGTTCGCGCCTTGCGCAGTGACACTGTCATATGGGCTTCCTCTTGCCGGAGTGGTTGATGTCGGCGTTACGCACTGACCTTTTGGTCTGCCGGTTGATCGCTTGCCTTCAGTTCCAGCCTGCGCGCGTGCAATACCGGCTCGGTATAGCCCGAGGGCTGAACCCGCCCCTTGAACACCAGATCACAGGCCGCCTGAAAAGCGATGCCGTCAAAGGCAGGGGCCATTGGCATGTACCCCGGATCGCCCGCATTCTGCTGATCCACAACGGCGGCCATCTTTTGCATCGCGGCCATCACTTGCGCCTCATCAACGATGCCGTGATGCAGCCAGTTGGCCAGCGCCTGCGAGGAGATCCGGCAGGTGGCACGATCCTCCATCAGGCCGATGTCGTTGATATCGGGCACTTTCGAGCAACCAACACCCTGATCGACCCAGCGCACGACATAGCCAAGAATACCCTGCGCATTGTTTTCAATTTCCCGCGCGATTTCCTCGTCCCCAAGGTTGCGCCCACCCAGTAGCGGAATGGTCAGCAAATCCGCCAACGTGCCGCGTGCGCCACCGGCGGCAAGCTCGTCCTGACGGGCCAGCACGTCCACCTTGTGATAATGCGTCGCGTGCAGGGTTGCAGCGGTCGGCGACGGTACCCATGCGCAGGTCGCGCCTGCCATCGGGTGGCCGATCTTGGCCTCGAGCATATCGCCCATCCGGTCCGGCATGGCCCACATGCCCTTGCCGATCTGCGCCTTGCCTTTCAGCCCGCAGGCCAGACCGATATCGACATTGCGATCCTCGTAGGACGCGATCCACGGCGTGTTCTTGATGTCGCCCTTCGGCAGCATCGGCCCGGCTTCCATCGAGGTATGAATCTCATCACCGGTCCGGTCCAGGAACCCGGTGTTGATAAAGGCCACACGCGATTTCGCCGCCCGGATGCACTCTTTCAGGTTGACCGAGGTTCGACGCTCCTCATCCATGATACCCAGTTTCACGGTGTTGCGCGGCAGGCCCAGAATTTCTTCGACCATGTCGAAGATTTCGACCGAGAACGCGACCTCGTCGGGGCCATGCATCTTGGGCTTGACCACATAGACCGATCCCTCGACCGAGTTGCCGCCCGCACGTTTCAGATCATGCATCGCGATCAGCGTGGTGCAGAGCGCATCCATCAGCCCCTCACCGATCTCATTGCCTTGCCCGTCCAGAACGGCGGGGTTGGTCATCAGGTGGCCCACATTGCGGATCAGCATCAGAGAGCGTCCCTTCAGCGTGGCCTGTTCACCGCCAGCGGTGGTATAGGCCACGTCGCCTGCCAGCTTGCGGGTGAAGGTTTTGCCGCCCTTCGTGACCTCTTCGGCCAGATCGCCGCGCATCAGGCCCAGCCAATTGTCATAGGCCACCACCTTGTCAGCGGCATCGACGCATGCCACGGAATCCTCGCAGTCCATGATGGTGGACAGGGCAGATTCCAAACGTACATCTGAGATGCCTGCCAGGTCCGAGGCACCGATATCGCTGCTGGGGTCGATCATGATCTGGATATGCAGACCGTTGTTCTTAAGCAGCACGAAGTCCGGGTTTTCAGCCGCACCGCCAAAGCCTGCAAAGGCCGCCGGATCGGCCAGAGCCGGGCTGAGCACGCCGTCTGTAACGCTCACATTAGAAACGTCCGCCCAAGACCCTTGGGCCAGCGGTACAGCATCGTCCAGAAACGCTTTCGCCCACGCGATCACCCTCGCGCCGCGCGCTTGATCATACCCACCCGCATCGGGCAAATCGCCCATTGCATCGGTGCCATATAGCGCGTCATACAGACTGCCCCACCGCGCATTGGCGGCGTTGAGCGCAAAGCGGGCATTGGTGATCGGCACCACCAACTGAGGTCCGGGCGTCAGCGCAATCTCGGGGTCGACATTTGCGGTCTCGATCTGAAAATCCGGGCCTTCGTCGACCAGATAACCGATCTCTTGCAGGAAAGCCTTGTAGGCAGCGTCATCATGCGCCTGCCCTTTGAGAGACTCGTGCCAGGCATCGACGCGGCTTTGGATATCTGCACGTTTGCTCAGAAATTCGCGGTTTTTCGGCCCCAGCTCTTCCACCATGCGGGCAAGCCCCGCCCAGAATGCCTCGGATGACACACCGGTTTCCGGCAAGGCCCGCGTGTCGATGAAATCCACCAGTTCCTCAGCAATCTGCAGCCCGTTCCGGCTTATTCTGCCGCTCATGTTCCGATTCTCCCGCTTTGTGTGCGATTGTATGCGCTCATCAGTTAGGACGAAAGTTTCCGATAGGCAACATTGCCGCCTTATATTTGGTCAAAAAATATTACCAAAGTCGCGTACGTTCTGACGGTTGCAGCCCTGCCCCGATCCCCATAACGTCGCGCCAAACCCCAACCGATGCGAGGCCCCCGATGCGCGACGCTGCCCCCACAACGATCTATCTGAAAGACTACACGCCCTTTGGCTATCTGGTGGACAGCGTGCATCTGACTTTCGATCTGGCCGCCCATGCCACGCGCGTCATCTCGCGCATCGCTTTCCGACCCAACCCCGAGGCGACCGACAAGACATTCTTCCTGCATGGCGAAGACCTGACCCTGATCCGTGCGTCGATTGACGGGGCCGAGATCACGCCGGATGTCACCGACAAAGGCCTGACTGTCGGTGTGCCCGACGCGCCCTTTGTTTGGGAGGCCGAAGTCGAAATCGATCCCGGCAACAACACGGCACTCGAAGGGCTTTATATGTCGAACGGCATGTATTGCACCCAGTGTGAGGCTGAAGGGTTCCGCAAGATCACTTATTACCCCGACCGCCCCGATGTGATGTCCACCTTCACCGTGCGCATCAACGGCGATCTGCCGGTGCTGCTGTCGAACGGCAACCCCTCGGGCAAGGGCGATGGCTGGGCCGAGTGGACTGACCCATGGCCCAAACCCGCCTACCTTTTCGCACTGGTCGCAGGCGAGCTGCTTGCCCATCCCGGCCAGTTCACCACCAAGTCGGGGCGCGAGGTCGAACTGAATCTCTGGGTCCGCCCCGGTGACGAAGGCAAATGCGCCTTTGGCATGGAAGCCCTGAAGAAGTCGATGAAATGGGACGAAGACGTCTATGGCCGCGAATACGATCTGAACGTGTTCAACATCGTGGCCGTCGACGATTTCAACATGGGCGCGATGGAAAACAAGGGGCTGAACATCTTCAACTCCTCGGCTGTGCTGGCCAGCCCCGAGACCTCGACCGATGCCAATTTCGAACGGATCGAAGCGATCATAGCGCATGAGTATTTCCACAACTGGACCGGCAACCGCATCACCTGTCGCGACTGGTTCCAACTTTGCCTGAAAGAGGGGCTGACCGTCTTCCGCGACGCGCAGTTCACATCCGACGTGCGCTCAGCGCCGGTCAAACGTATTCACGACGCCATCGACCTGCGCGCACGTCAGTTCCCCGAAGACAATGGCCCACTGTCCCACCCGGTGCGGCCCGAAAGCTTTCAGGAGATCAACAACTTCTACACCGCAACCGTCTACGAGAAAGGTGCCGAGGTGATCGGTATGCTGAAACGTCTGGTCGGGGATGAGGCTTATGGCAAGGCGCTGGACCTCTATTTCGACCGCCATGACGGGCAGGCCTGCACCATCGAGGACTGGATACAGGTGTTCGAGGACACGACAGGCCGCGATCTGAGCCAGTTCATGCGCTGGTACAGCCAATCCGGCACCCCTCGGGTGACGGTGTCCGAGGATTGGGTCGATGGCACCTACACCCTGACCCTTGGCCAGCGCACTGAGCCTACGCCCGGTCAGGACAGCAAGCAGCCGCAGGTGATCCCGGTCGCCGTTGGCCTGCTGGGCTCCAACGGGGATGAGGTGCGCGAAACGCAAGTGCTGGAACTGACCGAGGCGCAGCAGAGCTTCACCTTCACCGGGTTGGCCGCCAAACCCGTGCCCTCGATCCTGCGGGAATTCTCGGCCCCGGTGATCCTTGAACACGCACCCTCAAACGCCGAACGTGCGTTCCTGCTTGCCCATGACACCGATCCGTTCAACCGCTGGCAGGCCGGACGGTCGCTGGCGCAGGACACGTTACTGCGCATGATCACGGATGAGGCCGCCCCGGACGCCGAATATCTGGACGGCCTGCTGGCGGTTCTGCGCGATGCGACGCTGGACCCGGCCTATCGTGCTTTGATGCTGGGTCTGCCGACCCAATCGGAACTGGCCGCGGCCCTGCACGAAGGGGGCACCACGCCCGACCCAATGGCGATCTGGACCGCCGTGGAGACTTTGCGACAGGCAACCGCGCAGCACATGCAGGACCTGCTGCCAAGGCTGCATAGCGAGGCGTTGGTCGAAGCCCCCTACGCGCCCGACGCCGACCAATCGGGCAAACGCGCCTTGGGCAGCGCGGCGCTGGCCCTGACCTCGCGGCTGGATGGCGGGGCGATGGCGGTCGAGGCTTATGCCAAGGCCAACAACATGACCCTGCAACTGACCGCCCTGTCCTGCCTGCTGCGGGCCCGCAAGGGCGAGGCGGAACTGGCCGCATTCTACGATCAGTGGCAACATGACCGGCTTGTCATGGACAAATGGTTCGGACTGCAGGTCGCAATGGCCGCGCCCGAGGCGACGCCAGAAACCGCGCACCGCCTGACCGAACACCGCGATTTTAACTGGAAAAACCCCAACCGCTTCCGGGCTGTGATGGGCGGGCTGGCAATGAACCACGCCGGGTTCCATCAGGCGGATGGCGCGGGCTATCAGGTGCTGGCCGACTGGCTGATCCGGCTGGACCCGGTGAACCCGCAGACCACTGCGCGGATGTGTTCGGCCTTCCAAACCTGGAAACGCTATGACGCTGGGCGGCAAGACCTGATGCGCGCGCAACTCACGCGTATCGCGGAAACACCAAACCTGTCGCGCGACACGACCGAGATGGTGTCCCGTATCCTCGGCGCATGACCCCCTACACGTTCACGCGCCACCACAGGAATTCGCGCACCGTGTTCATCCTGATCGGGGTCTATGCCGCCCTGCTGGCGCTGATGATCCTGTTTAACGCCGCATGGTGGATTGTCGGGGCGCTGGCCCTGACCACTCTGCCTGCGGTGTGGGACGTATTTCAGGACAGCAGCGCGGGGCTGCAACTGGATAAGGAGCAGCTGCACTGGTTTTCCGGCAAACGGCAGGGTCAGATCGACCTGAGCGACGTGGATTTCTTCCGCTTCGACACCCGCTGGGATTTCTCGGTCCGCGTTTCGATGGTTCTGACCAACGGAAAGCGCGTTCGCCTTCCGGACGAGTCGATTCCCCCCCACCGTGCGTTCGAAGATGTGCTGCAGCAGGCGGGCTTTCGCGTCAAACGGCATCATTTCACTGTTTTCTGAAACGATCCCCCTCGGGTCCGCAACATTGGCCCGCATTTTTGCGCAATCTCCCGTATTTAACTTGATTTGGACGGGGATAGCGGCCAAAGTTTACATCTAAGTTACCAGTTTTTCAGTTTCGAGTTTCACCATGTTCCGGGTTTTTCAGGCGCTTTCAGCCAGATTATCAGCTTCTTCCACGCAACCCACATCGGAAATCTGCGCGACCGAGGCCGCCTTGGCCGCCGCCCTGCCCGATCAGGGACAGATCAATATCCCCGTCGCGAAATCCGAATCCGGCGATCTGCTGAGTCACTCCACCATCGAACATGGCCGCTATCTGGCGCGCCAGGACCGCTGGGAAGAACTGTCTTCGGAAATGCGCAACGCGGATGCAGCGCGCGAGGCTGCCCCGGATGGCATGCCCATCGCCGATCTGCTGGCCTTTGGTGCACGCTCAGACGTTGTGATGGCCGCAGAACATGCCCTGTCCGATGGCAAGGCGATCTCTGATTATGACCTGCTGGGCGGTATCTCGGAACTGGAAGGCGAGATGGCGGAACGTCCCGATGACCCGATGATGTCTGCCGTAGTCGCCCTGTCGCATATCGATCTTGCCTGGGCATGGCGCGGAAACGCGTCTGACAGCGCCCTGCCGCCGCTTCATTGCTCGCGCTGCGCGGCGCATTTTGACCGCGCCGCAGCGATCTTGCCCAAATGCCGCGAGGCCGCGCCGGACAGCCCGCTGATCGCAGCCGCCGGTTGTTCGCTGCTGGCGGGTCAGCGCAAGACCTCGGCTCGGGTCGGGGATGAATATGAACGTCTGATCGATCTGGACCCGAACAACCAACGCCATATGCGTGCCATGGGCAGCCATCTGCTGCCGCGTTGGTTCGGCAGCTATGAGGAACTGGAAATTCAGGCCCTGCGCAACGCGGCCCGGACACAGAAGATCTGGGGCGCGGGCGGCTATACCTGGGTTCAGTTCGACGCCATCGCACTGGACGAAGACGCCTGCGCGCGGCTGGATGTCGAGTATTTCCTCGAAGGTCTGCACGACATCGTGCGGCTGCGCCCCGATCAGCCGATGATCAACACCCTTTCGGCCTATTGCGCGATCACGATGCAGAACGGCACCGGCCTGAGCCCGCAAGCCAACGCGGTCCGCGCCCAGATGCGCGAGGCAGCAAACTGGCTGATCCGCGATCACCTGACCGAGCTCTACCCGCTGATCTGGGCCCATGCGGCCAACGGGTTCAACAACAGCCTGCGCATCAACTCGCCCGAGCGTTTTGCCGCCCGTGGGCACCGCTGCGCTTTGCGGGCCATTGGCGATCTGTTCCGTGACGAGTTGCACAGCGGGATGGATGTGACCTTTACCCCTGCGGGCCTGCGCCTGTCGCAGCACTGATTCCCCCTTGCCCCTTTGGCGCGGCGCGCCTAATACGCAGGCTTAGATTTCTGCGGATATGAGGCGCGCCATGCTCGACCTGACCTACGACATGCCCAAAGTCAAAACCATTGCCGGGGCCAAGCACGATTGGGAACTGGTGATCGGGATGGAGGTGCACGCTCAGGTCTCATCCAATGCCAAGCTGTTTTCAGGCGCTTCGACCCAATTCGGGGCCGAGCCGAATTCAAATGTGGCGTTCGTTGATGCGGCGATGCCGGGAATGCTGCCAGTGATCAACGAGTATTGCGTGGAACAGGCTGTGCGCACCGGGCTGGGACTGAAGGCGGACATCAACCTGAAATCGGCTTTTGACCGCAAGAACTATTTCTATCCCGACCTGCCGCAGGGCTACCAGATTTCTCAGCTGTATCACCCCATCGTGGGCGAAGGCGAAGTGTTGGTCGAGATGGGCGACGGCACCGCACGCATGGTCCGGATCGAGCGCATTCACATGGAACAGGATGCGGGCAAATCGATCCACGACATGGACCCGCATATGTCCTTTGTTGACCTGAACCGCACCGGTGTTTGCCTGATGGAGATCGTCAGCCGCCCCGATATTCGCGGGCCGGAAGAGGCTGCCGCCTATATCGCCAAGCTGCGCCAGATCATGCGGTATCTGGGCACTTGCGACGGCAACATGCAAAACGGCAACCTGCGGGCGGACGTGAACGTCTCGATCTGTTTGCCGGGCGCGTATGAGAAGTATCAGGAAACACAGGACTTTTCGCATCTGGGCACGCGCTGCGAGATCAAGAACATGAACTCGATGCGCTTTATCCAGCAGGCGATTGAGGTCGAAGCACGTCGTCAGATCGCCATTGTCGAAGGTGGTGGCACGGTTGATCAGGAAACCCGCCTGTACGATCCGGACAAGGGCGAAACGCGGTCGATGCGCTCCAAAGAAGAAGCGCATGATTACCGCTATTTCCCCGACCCCGACCTGCTGCCGCTGGAAATCGAGCAAGCATGGGTCGATGACATCGCCGCCAAGCTGCCTGAACTGCCCGACGAGAAAAAGGCGCGGTTCATCGAAGCGTTCGGCCTGACCGACTATGACGCCTCGGTCCTGACCGCCGAGGTCGAAAGCGCTGCTTACTTCGAAGACGTCGCCAAAGGCCGCAACGGCAAGCTGGCTGCGAATTGGGTCATCAACGAGTTGTTTGGCCGCTTGAAGAAAGAAGACCACGACATCACCGACTCGCCCGTGTCTCCGGCGCAATTGGGTGGGATCATCGACCTGATCGCCTCGGATGCCATCTCGGGCAAAATCGCCAAGGACCTGTTTGAAATCGTCTATACCGAAGGCGGTGATCCGGCGCAGATCGTCGAAGAGCGCGGCATGAAACAGGTGACCGACACCGGCGCTATCGAGGCCGCTTTGGATGAGATCATTGCCGCAAACCCGGCGCAGGTCGAAAAGGCCAAGGTGAACCCGAAACTGGCGGGCTGGTTTGTCGGTCAGGTGATGAAGGCGACCGGTGGCAAGGCCAATCCCAAGGCCGTGAACGAATTGGTGAGCAAAAAGCTGGGATCGTAAGTCCCCGGCTGCCCAAACAGAACGGGGTCAGGCCATCGGCTTGACTCCGTTTTTGTTTCCGCTCTTTCTTCGGCACCAGAGAGGTAAGGTGCCATGCAGAACAGATTTGATCAGGAACTCGAAACCCGGCTGATGCGCTATGCGGCCATCGACAGCCAAAGCGATGAGACGTCGCCCTCGACCCCCAGCAGCGACATTCAGTTCGACATGCTGAACCTGCTGCGCGATGAGTTGACCGGGATTGGCGCGCAGGACGTTGAACTGACTGGCGACAGCGTTGTCGTAGCGACAATCCCAGGCACGGCTGAGGGGCCAACGGTCGGCTTTCTGGCCCATGTGGACACCGCGCCTCAGTTCAACGCAACCGGCGTCAAGCCAAGGGTCATCAAAGGGTATAACGGCGGCGATATCACCTTCCCCGACGATCCCGATCTGGTTCTGTCGCCCGAGGAACACCCCTATCTGGCCGAGAAGATCGGCCATGATCTGATCACCGCCTCGGGCACCACCCTGCTGGGTGCAGATGACAAGGCGGGCGTGTCGATCCTGATGACAATGGCGCGACACCTGCTGGAAAACAAAGACATCCCCCACGGCCCGATCCGCATCGCCTTCACTCCGGATGAAGAGATCGGGCGCGGCGTGACGGAGCAACTGCCGAAAGACCTCGGCGCGGATTTCGCCTTTACGCTGGACGGTCAGGAAGTGGGTGAGATCGAATATGAAAGCTTCTCGGCCGATCAGGCGGTGATCCGGGTCAAAGGCGTCTCGATCCACCCCGGACTGGCCAAGGACAAGATGGTGAACGCAGCGCATCTGGCGGCGAAAATCGTGCAGACGCTGCCGCAGGCCACCATGACGCCCGAGACTACCGATGATCGCCAGGGGTTCATCCACGTCACCGACATGAGCGGCGGGTCGTCAGAGATGGAGATCAAGCTGATCCTGCGCGATTTCGAGATGGACGGGCTGGAGGCACAGCGCAACATCGTGCGTCAGGTCTGCGACGCCGTGCAGGCCACCGAACCGCGCGCGCAAATCACCTGTGACATAAGCCACCAGTACCGCAACATGCGCTATTGGCTAGAAAAGGACATGACCCCGGTCGACCTGGCCCGCGACGCCTGCCGCGAGTTGGGGATCGAACCGCTGTCCGTCCCGATCCGCGGCGGCACCGACGGTTCGCGCCTGACCGAGTTCGGCACCCCCTGCCCCAACCTCTTCACCGGGATGCAGTGCATTCACGGGCCGCTGGAGTGGATCTCGGTGCAGGACATGGCACAGGCGACCGAACTGTGCCTCTCGGTTGTGGCCAAAGCGGCGCAGACCAAGGGCTGAAATGTGCCGGTGGGCCAAGGTCTCTTTCCCACCGGGATCAACCTGTTAAGTTGGCGGCAACAGGCACTAAGGATCAGTTGATGCAGCGCTACGAATACAAGGTCGTCCCCGCCCCGCAAAAAGTGGTCAAGGCCAAGGGTGTGAAAACCGCCGAGGGCCGGTTCGCCGCCTCGGTCGAGCAGGTGCTGAACCAGATGGGACAGGACGGCTGGGAGTACCAGCGGGCTGAGTTGCTGCCGAGCGAGGAGCGCTCGGGCCTGACCGGATCAACCACGAACTGGCGCAATGTGCTGGTGTTCCGGCGCGCGGTGGAACAGGCGGTAGTCCCCACCCCAACGCCCACAGAAACGCCCGAGGGCGTGCCGCTGGCCCAGCCGGTTCCGGGCCCCGAGGCGGTTCAGGCCCCCGAGCCGATTGCGGAAGAGGCGAAGGAGCCGCCTTTGACGCTGAAAACGCCCGAGGACAGCACGGAAGAGCCTGAAAAGCCCTAGGCGAAAGCGGGCCCTTTTGGGCTTGTGTCATGCCGCGCCCCTCGCCCGCGGTAAAGAGTCTTATCAATTTCTCCCCCTCTGTGGCATGTTAACGAGGCAACAAAGGGGGGCTTTGAAATGGCAATTCGGCAGACACACGGGCGCAAGCGCCTGTATGACAGTATTCTGGACACGGTCGGCGATACGCCCTGTATCCGCGTTAACCGGATCGCACCGGACCACGTGACAGTCTATGTTAAGTTCGAGGCTTTTAACCCAGCAGGCTCGGTCAAGGACCGGCTGGCGCTCAATATCATCGAAGCGGCGGAACGGGACGGGTCCCTGAAACCCGGTCAAACGGTGGTCGAGGCGACCTCGGGCAACACCGGGATCGGGCTGGCGATGGTGTGTGCCGCCAAGGGCTATCCGCTGGTGGTGACCATGGCCGACAGTTTTTCCGTCGAACGTCGCAAGCTGATGCGGTTTCTGGGCGCAAAGGTCTTACTGACCCCACGGGCGCAAAAGGGCTTTGGCATGTACACCAAGGCCAAGGAATTGGCCGAGCAGAATGGCTGGTTCCTTGCCAGCCAGTTCGAAACAGCCGCAAATGCGGATATTCACGAAGCCACCACGGCGCAGGAAATCCTTGCCGATTTCGATGGCGGTAAGCTCGACTATTGGGTCACCGGCTATGGGACGGGCGGGACTGTGTCAGGCGTCGCGCGCGTTCTTCGGAAAGAGCGCCCGGACACCAAGATCATCCTGACGGAACCCGCCAACGCCGCCATCGTGTCGTCGGGCTACACCAACACGCGTAACGACGCGCATCAACCCACCGAAAGCCACCCCAATTTCGAACCCCACCCGATTCAGGGCTGGACGCCGGATTTCATCCCGTGGGTGCTGCAAGAGGCAATCGACAATGCCTACTACGATGAAATGATCCCCGTTCCCGGCCCCAAGGGCATCGCCTGGTCCCGCCGTCTGGCTGCGGAAGAAGGCATCTTCACCGGAATCTCAGGCGGATCGACCTTTGCGGTGGCGATGAAACTGGCCGAAGACGCGCCCGAAGGCTCGGTCATGCTGGTCATGCTGCCCGACACGGGCGAGCGGTACCTGTCGACCCCGCTGTTTGAAGGGATTGAGGAAGAGATGACGGAAGAGGAGCGCGATATCTCGAAATCCACCCCATCGGCTCAGATGGATGGATGATACAGCGTCGAGCCGCGTTACGGGAGCCTCCGAACGCGGCCCAAAACTGACAGAAAATGTAATCCGCACAAAATTGTCAGGCGCGGGTTTTTCCTATTACATGACTGCAAGACATTTTTGAGTTTCAGTTGGTCAGCCTTAGGAGAATTATTGTGTCGAGATTGTTGTTGGTGTGCCTTGGTCTGGCCTTGAGTTTGAGTGTGACACAGGTTCAGGCGGCGGATGTTTCGATAACTATATGCAACCGGTCGGAAAACCCGTTTAGGGCTGCATTGTTCAAGCAATATCGGCATCAGGGCAATTTGGTCTGGAGGGTGCAGGGATGGCTCAAGTTCCCGGCCGGAAAATGCGGTTATGCCGGGCGCATCACCGATCACTGGGGTGGACTGGTCTTTTCGGTCGGTGTGAATGACGGCTTCAAGCCTTTCAAATATACTCCCAGCCGTCAGTTCAACCGCTGGGGTCCGCCACCCGCAATCACCGAGGTTTGCGTAACCAAGGACGGCAGCGACTTTGGCCGCGGCACTCTCAGCCAGAGCGAGTTGTCCCGAACCTGCCCGCAAGGTCCAAGCGCGCAGGTTCCTGTTTCGATCATGATGAACCCAGGGCTTTCCGACTCCAATGTGACGATTGACGTAAGTTCGGTGCCCGCCACGTTGCCGGACCCCGGTTTCGCCGCGTCGCCCAAGCTGGAGGCAGATCTGACAAAGTGGGAGGACTATATTTTGCAGTGCATTCCCGATCTGATCTCTCGCTATGCCCACTCTCAGAGTACAGCACTGTTCACATGCACCTGTTACGCAACCGCGGCCGAGCTTTCTGTTGCACCTGAGCGCCATTCATACGCTTATCCCAGTGTTCTGACTGTCGACTATGACGCCCTTCCCGAAAAAGAGCAGACCGAGTTGAAGGGTCTGAACATCACCTGCCATAGCCGAAATCTGAAAACCGATCCAGAATTCGAAGAGCTGGTCGTCAAGAAAATCGCACTGATTGAAAGCAAGATGAAAAAGGACACCACGCCACCGGAACTAGGTGTCTATCTTGGCATGACGGCCAACATAAACTCGGACGGCCCATTAAAGCTGCAATCGGTGGATACCAACAGCGCGGCCTACAAAACCGGGTGGTTGCGGGATGGCGACATCATCTATCGTGCGGATAACGCGCCGGTCAAAAACCTCACGGAGTTGAGCGAGCGCGTCAATGCGGCGATTGCACGAGGTCAACGCTCCATCAGCCTGAGCGTTGAGCGACCGGGTTCGTTTTTCAACACGAAGCTCGAGTTCTGAGGCTGGAAAAAAGTGCTTCGCAAACGGGGCCGAACCCACCGGCCCCGTTAAGGTGCGACGGCACCAGATTAGACGTCAATCATCGATATCCAGTGCCAACGCATGTATCCGAGGAACAATATCGCCCAGCGCCTTGTGAACCGCCCGGTGGCGGGCGACGCGGGACTGGCCCTCGAACGCCGCAGCACGAATGCGCACGTTGAAATGGCTCTCTCCGCCGTCCTGATACCCTGCGTGACCGCGATGGCTTTCGCTGTCATCAATCACCTCCAACTCGCGCGGATCAAAGGCAGCTTGCAGGCGGTCGCGGATTTCATCAGTCACGGTCATTTTTCTGCTCAGCGGCAAAATTTTTGCCGCCCCCCTCTTCTACTTTCGGCTGCTTAGATTAAACTGCTGCCTCCGAGTCGAAAAGACACGTTCGTGAGGATCAGTATATGGCCAAGTCAGACCCCTTTGGATTCGATATGTCCGTTTCCAGCGCCAAGAAAAAGAACCCGCGCGGGCGTCGGGGCATGTCGGGCGCGTCTGAAACCTCGGTCCGAATCTGTGATCACGAAGGCTGCGAAGAGGCGGGCAAATTCCGCGCGCCCAAGGCACCTGACGTCTTGGACGACTTTTTTTGGTTCTGCCAGCAACACGTGCGCGAATATAACCAGAAATGGAACTTCTTCGACGGCACGACCGAGGCTGAACTGAACGCGCAACGCTCGAAGGACAAGGTCTGGGAGCGCGAAACCAAGCCGATGGGCGACCCCGAGGCCCGCGCTTGGGCCCGTCTGGGCATCGAGGACCCGCATCAGGTTTTGGGCGCGAACAGCACGCAGAACAAGGGCCGCACCTCGGGCGGTGGCGGTCGCCGCCTGCCCCCGACCGAACGTCGCGCGATTGAGATTCTGGAAGCCAATGACAGCTGGACCAAGGCCGAGGTGCGCAAGGCGTACAAAAAACTGATCAAGGTGCTTCACCCGGACATGAATGGCGGCGACCGGTCTCAGGAAGAACAGTTGCAAGAGGTTGTGTGGGCCTGGGATCAGATCAAGGACAGCCGGAACTTTAAGTAGCGTCCGATTTGAAAACGCGGCAGCCGCCGCAGTCTTAGGGCATTGGGGTGATTTTCTCTGCCGGACCGGCTATTCCTGGCATGTCATTTTGATCGACCTATGCGGTCTGTTTTTGCATTGCTGCATTCAAGAAAGGCGAGGGGTATGCGTTTCATTCCATTGATCCTGTTGGGAATACTCTGCCTTGTGCCCCATCAAGGGCAAGCCCAGGGTTGTCTGCGTCTGGATTTGGACAGCACATTCGTTATCGGCGACATCCCCGGCGATGCCCCTCCCGAAGGCTTCATCTGCTATGACCTGTCGTTCCCGCGCGGCCAGAACATGAGCATCGAGCTTGCCAGCGGCAGGAATGTCGCGATCTCGGTTCCCGGTTACTATGACGCGCGCATCGAAAGGCAGTTCCTTGGCGATTTGCCCGGACATCTCGAAATCCGCGTCTTTCAGATGCAGCGTTCGGCCCAACCGGAACCGTTTCTGGTCAGGCTGAGGTTCGAGCCACCCGGAAACGGTTGATCCATCAACAGATCACGCGCCGATAAGGCCAGTTTCAAAGAAACATCCGCCGAGGTCGCGGCACAGGCGGCTTTCCCTTGCCCTTGCCCGCAATATGTTGCACCACACACAGGTTCAAACCCGGCAATTCGGGCCAAAGGATAAGGACAAGGCGCATGGCTGACGGATCGATCGACATCAACGCGAAACCTACCGATGATATCTCGGTCCGGGACGTGTTCGGCATTGATACGGACATGGCGGTCAAGGGCTTTGCCGACCGCAGCGACCGCGTGCCCGTCGTCGATCCGACCTACAAATTCGACCCGGAAACCACGCTGGCGATTCTGGCAGGCTTTGCCCATAACCGCCGGGTGATGATCCAAGGCTATCACGGCACCGGCAAATCGACCCATATCGAACAGGTCGCCGCGCGTCTGAACTGGCCTGCGGTGCGGGTGAACCTGGACAGCCACATCAGCCGGATCGACCTGATCGGCAAGGACGCGATCAAGCTGCGCGACGGCAAGCAGGTGACCGAGTTCCACGAAGGTATCCTGCCCTGGGCCCTGCGCAACCCCGTCGCCATCGTATTCGACGAATACGACGCAGGCCGCGCGGACGTGATGTTCGTGATCCAGCGGGTACTGGAGCATGACGGCAAACTGACTCTGCTTGACCAGAATGAGATCATCACGCCCAACCCCAATTTCCGCCTGTTCGCCACCGCAAACACTGTGGGTCTGGGCGACACGACCGGGCTGTATCACGGCACTCAGCAGATCAACCAGGCGCAGATGGACCGCTGGTCTTTGGTCTCGACACTGAACTACTTGAGCCACGATGCTGAGACGATGATCGTTCTGTCGAAGGCGCCCCATTACAACACCGAAAAAGGCCGCAAGACCGTCAGCCAGATGGTGACCGTGGCCGACCTGACCCGAACCGCCTTCATGAACGGCGATCTGAGTACGGTGATGAGCCCCAGAACAGTGATCAACTGGGCGCAAAATGCCGAGATTTTCCGCGACGTGGGCTATGCGTTCCGCCTGTCCTTCCTGAACAAATGCGATGAGTTGGAGCGCCAGACGGTGGCCGAGTTCTATCAGCGTTGCTTTGATGAAGAATTGCCTGAAAGTGCAGCCTCTGCGAGTTTGGGATAACGCGCTGAATTGCGCCCGTGCCGGGCGCAATGCCTCCGGCGGGGAAATTTATGGCCAGATGAAGGGGGATCCGGTTTCGCTTTGAAACGGCGGGTCTGCGCAACACAAAGGGCGTTTGAACATGGTGCAGAAGAACGACAACCCTGCCGATCCGTTCAAGAAGGCCTTGGCCGAGGCCACCAAGGTGATGGCCGACGATCCCGAACTGAACGTCACCTATACGGTTGATCCGTCAGGTATGACGGGCGAGTCGATGCGGTTGCCGCAGGTCAGCCGTCGGATGACGCGGGAAGAGGTTTTGCTGGCGCGCGGCACGGCGGATGCTTTGGCGTTGCAGCGGAAATATCATGACGACGCGACCCATGCGCGGTATGCGCCTCCGGGTGATATGGCGCGTGACCTGTATGAAGCGATGGAAGTGGCCCGATGCGAGGCGATGGGCGCGCGGGATATGCCCGGCACCGCCAGCAATATCGACGTTAAGATCGGACATGAGGCGATCCGGCGCGGTTATGACCAGTGCAAGCAGCCCGCCGAGGCCCCGCTGTCGGTGGCGGCAGGCTATCTGATCCGCCATCTGGCCACCGGGCGCGACCTGCCTGCGGCGGCGGAGAATGTCATGAACCTGTGGCGCGGGTTTATCGAGGAACAGGCCGGGGGCACTCTGGAAAATCTGCAGGAGATTCTGTCGGATCAGGCGGAGTTTGCGCGGTTCGCGCGCCAGATGATCAAGGATCTGGGGTACGGCGACCAGTTGGGCGATGACCCCGATGAACTGGACGACGAGCAGGAGGATCAGGCCGAGGAAGACGCCGAAGAACAGCCCGATCCCGACAGCACCGGTCAGGATGATCAGGAGGAACAGGACCCCGACGCCACGCCCGAACAGACGCAGGAGGAGCAACAGGACCAATCTCAGGCCCAAGTCTCGATGGATGAGATGGCCGAGGATGAGATGGGCGATGAGGCCGAGATGCCCGAAGGCGAGGCACCTCTGGAACCGCCCGCACCGCCGCCTGCCTCCGAGGCTGATCCGGATTACAAGGTTTATCTGAACGCCTATGACGAGGAAATTGCAGCCGAGGATCTGGCAGAACCGGCAGAACTGGAGCGATTGCGGGCCTATCTGGATCAGCAACTTGAACCGTTGAAGGGGGCCGTCAGTCGTCTGGCCAACAAGCTGCAACGCCGGTTGCAGGCGCAGCAGAACCGGTCGTGGGAGTTCGATCGTGAGGAAGGCATTCTGGATGCCGGTCGTCTGGCGCGGGTTGTCGCCAACCCCACCACGCCGCTGAGCTTCAAGGTCGAGAAGGATACCGAGTTCCGCGATACGGTGGTGACGCTACTTTTGGACAATTCCGGGTCGATGCGCGGGCGTCCGATTTCCATCGCGGCGATTTGCGCCGACGTTCTGGCTCGGACGTTGGAGCGGTGCAATGTGAAGGTCGAGATTCTGGGCTTTACCACCCGCGCGTGGAAGGGTGGGCAGGCTCGTGAAGCGTGGCTGAACGACGGCCGCCCGCAGCAACCGGGACGTCTGAACGATCTGCGCCACATCATCTACAAGGGCGCGGATGCGCCCTGGCGGCGGGCGCGGGACAATCTGGGCCTGATGATGAAAGAGGGCCTGCTGAAGGAAAACATCGACGGTGAGGCGCTGGAATGGGCCCATCGCCGGATGCTGGCGCGGCGTGAGCAGCGCAAGATCCTGATGGTGATTTCGGATGGCGCTCCGGTCGATGATTCAACGCTCAGCGTCAACCCGGCGAATTATCTGGAAAAGCACCTGCGTGACGTGATCGCGATGGTGGAAAAGCGCAAAATGGTCGAGTTGCTGGCAATCGGGATTGGGCACGATGTGACCCGGTATTATGACCGCGCGGTGACGATCACGGATGTCGAGCAACTGGCGGGCGCGATGACGGAACAGTTGGCCGCCCTGTTCGACAGCGATCCGCGAGCGCGAGCGCGGGTGATGGGAATGAAAAAGGCCAGCTAGAGCTGGCCTTGCCTCCGGCTGGAGTATTTTCCAAAAAGATGAAGGGGTCAGCCCCCCATTTGCATGAGGTGTGAGATGTTCCAATCCTTCAAAGTGACTGCGCGCCCGGAACAGGGCCCGCCTCGGTTGGCGGCGCTGCGGGCGGAATTGGCAAGTGAAGGTCTGGACGGGTTTCTGATCCCGCGTGCGGATGCGCATCAGGGTGAGTATGTGGCCCCTCGGGACGAGCGGTTGGCGTGGCTGACCGGGTTTACCGGATCAGCCGGGTTCTGCGTTGCTCTGAAAGACGTGGCCGGCGTGTTCATCGACGGGCGGTATCGCACGCAGGTCAAGGCTCAGGTAGCCGACGACTTTACGCCGGTGCCGTGGCCGGATGTCAGCCTGAGCGCCTGGCTGAACGAGCAACTGCCGGACGGCGGCAAGGTAGGCTTTGATCCCTGGCTGCATGCCGCAGGTCAGATCTCCAGCACCCGCAAGGAATTGGAAGGCTCCGGCGTCCAGCTTGTGCCCTGTGACAATCTGGTGGACCGGGTGTGGGCGGATCAGCCTGCCCCTCCGATGAACCCGGTCAAGGCGCATCCGATTGAGTTTGCCGGCGAGACGGCTGAAAGCAAGATTGCGCGACTGGCGAAGGCTTTGCGAGAGGCGGGGAAATCCTATGCGGTGATCACGCTGCCGGATTCGATCATGTGGCTGCTGAACATTCGCGGCTCGGACATTGCCTATAACCCCGTCGCGCACGGGTTTGCCATTCTGCATGCCGATGGGCGGGTCGATCTGTTCATGGCCGCCGCCAAGCTGACCGAGGTGCGGGATCATCTTAGCGAGCAGGTCTCGGTCATCGACCCCGAGAGCTTTCTGGGCGCGGTTGCAGCGCTGGAAGGCAAGGTGCAGGTCGATCTCAACACCCTGCCTCAGATCGTGGCCGATGCTCTGGGGGACCGGATGGAAGGCGGCGGCGACCCTTGCGCGCTGCCCAAGGCCTGCAAGAACCCGGCTGAGATCGCGGGCAGCGCCGAGGCGCATTTGCGCGACGCGGTGGCGGTGGTCGAAACCCTGTGCTGGCTGGATGGGCAGGCACCGGGCAGCCTGACCGAAACGCAGGTTGTCACTCGGCTTGAGGATAACCGCCGAAAGGACAACGTCCTGCAGGATATCTCGTTCGATACCATCGCGGGCACCGGACCCAACGGCGCGATCATGCATTACCGCGTGACCGAGGAAACCGACAGCAAGCTGCAGAACGGCCATCTGCTGGTTCTGGACAGTGGCGGACAGTATCTGGACGGGACCACAGACATTACGCGCACCATTGCCATTGGCGAGGTCGGCGACGAGGAAAAAGCCTGTTTCACCCGCGTTCTGAAGGGCATGATCGCCTTGTCGATGCAGCGCTGGCCGGTGGGTCTGGCCGGTCGCGACATCGAATGCATCGCCCGCGCGCCCTTGTGGCTGGCCGGGCAGGATTTCAACCACGGCGTCGGGCACGGGGTCGGCGCGTACCTGAGCGTACATGAGGGCCCGCAGCGCCTGTCCAAGGTCAGCCACGTACCTCTGGAACCGGGTATGATCCTGTCGAACGAACCGGGCTACTACCGCGAGGGGGCCTTTGGCATCCGCATCGAAAACCTTGTGGTCGTGCAAGAGGCCCCCGCCCTGCCCAGTGGCGACACCGAGCGCGCGATGCTGAACTGGCGCACGTTGACCTATGTGCCCATCGACCGCCGCCTGATCGTAGCCGATTTGCTGACGGCCCAAGAGCGCATTTGGCTGAACGCCTATCACAGCGACGTTGCGGAAAAAGTCAGACCAAGGCTGGGCCTTGACGCGCAACTGTGGTTGGATGCCGCAACTGCGCCGATCTGACACCAAACTGTAACATAGAATGGGCAGACGAAAGGCCAGACATTCGCGAGGGAAGGAGCATATATGACCGAGATTACGATCCAAAAGGCAGCAGGCAAATGGAGCGTCCGTTCCGGCGGCGCAATTCTGGGGGAAACGAGCAACGCTCTGGTGCTGGAAGAAGGCGATCTGAAGCCTGTTATCTATTTTCCCCGCTCGGACATTGCGATGGCCTTTCTGGACCGGACGGACAAGGTCACCCATTGCCCTCACAAAGGGGATGCGGTGCATTTTTCCATCGTGAACAAGTCTTCGGTCACTGAAAATGCCGCGTGGAGCTATGAGGACCCGATCCCGGCGGTTGGCGAGATCAAAGAGTATCTGGCCTTTTACCCGGCGGATTCGGTCAAGGTCGAGCAAATCTAAACCGTCATCTTCTCCTTTGGGCGACTCGCGATCAGGGTGACCGCAGCCACCAGGGCAACGCCAGACGCAACGCGTACCACCATCTGGAAATCATAGGCTTGCGCGATCAGCCCCACCGCAGGGCCCGCCAGCAGACCGGTGATCATCAGCGTATTCCAGTAAACAGCCGTCGCATGCGCGGGACGGTCCTTGGCGAAGGACTGCACGTAGCTGATGCCGAGACTGGCGTAGAAGCCATAATACAGCCCCTCTAGCGCTGCCCCGGCGAGCATCTGTGGAAAGGTCTGCACGGCGGCCAGCAACTGGATCGTCACCACCGCCAGCAGGGTTGTTGCGATCAGCGCCGGGCGCATGCCGAACCGCGCGATGATCATCGGTGTGCTGAAAATGGCCAAAACCTCGACAAAGGTTTTGATGCTGAAGGCCAAACCGGGGGCGTAGCCGGGCAAACCGACCTCTTGCACGTAGAAGATCGGTAGGGATGTGAATGTCAGCGAATGCGCCAGCGACAGGCAGAACACGAACCCTGCTGCCAGCCACAGGCCCCGCGACGGTGCCGCAGCGCCGGACGTGGCTGAGGCCGGTTTGGCCTTCGCCGCAATGTAGCGTGGCAGCGTTGTCCACCACAAGGCCAGCCAGATCAGGGCGACGCTCAGCGCGACCATGAACACTTTGTTGGCCCCGAACCGATCGGCGACCAGAAACGTCACCGCTGGCCCGATCATCCAGGCCGTCGATGTGGTGGCGCGCATATAGGCGTTGAAACGGCTGCGCTCGATATTGTGGCGCTCGGCGATGCTGCCGCCCAGGCTGAACATCGTCGAAACGGCGCTGGAGCTGATGCCGAAGCCGATCACGCCGACGGTCATCACGGTCCACAGCGCGGGCGACAAGGACAGGGCGAGGCAGGCCGTCAGAAACCCCAGCGCGGCGAGCCCGATCAGGGGGAAGACGCGGGCCCCATCATCAATGCGCCGGGCGAATTGCCTGTTGGCAACGATTGTCAGGCTGACAGCCAGCACTGAATACACGCTTATGATCCAGGGCTGATATCCCAACCCTTCGACCAGAAAAAAGCCCATGAACGGGATGATCATCGAACTGCAAATCGTCCCGCAGAACAACAGGAGTAAGAACAGAAGACGTGCAGCGATCTGGCTGTTGGGCATGTATCTCGACCCTGTCAACGACATGGTTGGTGTTTCAAATTTAGCTACGGGATGCAACCGCCGCATGCCCCGGCGCGGTGAAATGGCTGGCTTGCGTCCCGCTCACGCACCTGTTGCATGCACGTGATCGCGACAGAGGGCAAACTGGCGTGGGATGTGATCGGAGGGTGTCATGGATATTTCACGTCGTGGCTTTGCAGGAATGGTGGGTGCCGGGGCCTTGATGCCGGGCGCGCTTTGGGCCCAGCAGGACCCGGTGCTCGAGGCGCTGCGCAGCACGCTGTTCCTGAGCAGAACCCAGTTCGAAGACAGCATGGCCTATCTGAAAGATCGCGGGAACCCGGATGTGGTTCCGGGCCTGCTGACGGCGATGCGCTATTCCGACCGGCGGCGGGACGACATCGCCGAGGTGATGGAGGCGCTGAGCGGGCAAAACCTCGGTACCGACTGGTTTGAATGGATGCTCTGGCAGGAACGTAACCCGCAGGTGGTGCCTCACCCCTCGCTGATCCCGTTCAAGCGTGAGGTTCTGTTGGGGATCGACTCGGATTTCGACCTGTTCCTGCGGCCGCAATACCTGCAGCGTGACAAGATGAAAATCCGGCTGGAGGAGATTACATGGGGCGGGGTGCATAAGGACGGCATCCCTTCGCTGGACAATCCGGCGCTGATCTCCGCCTCTGATGCCAGCTACCTGAAGGACGGCGATCTTGTCTTCGGGGTCGCCATCAACGGCGATGTGCGCGCCTATCCGCTGCGGATCATGGGCTGGCACGAGATGTTCAACGAGGTGATCGGCGGCGTTCCCGTGGCGCTGGCCTATTGCACGCTCTGCGGGTCTGGCATCCTGTTCGAAACACAGGTGCAGGCACGGCGGAAGCCCTTTGTCTTTGGCTCGTCCGGGTTCCTGTATCGCTCGAACAAGCTGATGTTTGACCGGCAGACGCATTCGCTGTGGAACCAGTACACCGGCAAGCCGGTTGTCGGCCCGCTGGTGGGCAGCGGCATCACGCTGAAACAGCGCCCGGTTGTGATTACCACATGGGAAAGCTGGAAGAGCTCGCATCCCGACACCAGGGTTCTGTCGCTCAGGACCGGTCATAGGCGCAACTATGGCTCGGGGGTGGTGTATCGCGACTACTTCGCCTCGCCCAACCTGATGTTCCCGGCGCTGGTGGATCAGTCCCAGCATCGGCAAAAGGACTACATCTTCGCCATCCGCCAGTTTGGTGCCGCGCGGGCGTGGCCGTTGGACGCGTTCAGCCGGACCCGCGTGATCAACGACGCGATCGCCGACCGCCCGCTGGTTCTGGTTGGCAACCCCGACAAACGCGCGGTGCGGGCCTATGAGCGCAAATCAAACCGCTTCAAGGCTGCAGATGGAGGTCTGGTGGATCAGGCAGGCGGCAAGTGGACCATGACCGAAGAGGCACTAATCGGCCCCGACGGAACGCGGCTGCCACGGGTGGCGGGCCATATCTCGTACTGGTTTGCGTGGGACAATTACCTGGGAGACGCCGCGAGCGTGTATCGGGGCTAGGAGTGCTCCTCGGCCGCGGTAGCTGCCAGCGCGCGGTTATACGCCTTGAGCGCGTCGATGTGATAGAGCGCGCCCACCGGTTCCTCCTGCCCGTCACTGTCCACGATGACAACGGGAATGCAGGGGATATCCTCGCGGTCGAAATAGGGCATCGCAGCCTCAAGCGTGGCACTGGCCTTGACGCAAAGGCCCTGATTGATCAGTTCAAGCGCCTCGTCCTTTGTGATGGACCGGGCATCGCCAATCGGCCGCATCACCGTCCCCGCCCGCAGCATCGCCAGCAGATAGGCTTGCGGTCCGGCAGCCAAATGCACATTGCGCCGCTCGAGCTGGGTCAGGAAGAACGACCGGTCCACTAGGCGCGAGGCCAGCGCGGTGGACATCGAGACCGAGACCATCACGGCCAAACCGATCTGCCAGTCCCCAGTCAGTTCAAACACGATCAGCGTGGTCGAGATCGGCGCACCCAGAACCGCTGCGGCTACGGCGCCCATCCCGGCAAAGGCATAGAGCGTATGGGTGCCCGACACATCTGGCAACAAACCGGTGGCGATCAGACCAAAGGCCAGCCCGGTCAGGGCTCCGATCATCAACGAGGGCGAGAAGACGCCTCCGCCCATGCGTCCACCCATCGTGATCGCAACAGCCACCGTCTTGACAACGGCAAACAGGATGGCCGTGGTCAGCACCAAATCGCCGGTTAGCGCACGGATCGTCGTCTCATACCCAACGCCGATAATATGCGGGAACCAGATCGCCAGAAGGCCCAGCATGGCCCCGGACACAGCGGGTCGCAGCCAGCGCGGCAGGGACAGGCGGGCCTGAACATGGGAGCCGATATCCTCGGCAAAGAAGATCGAGCGCATCAGGATCAGCGAAACCAGCCCACAGATCAGCCCGAGGATCAGGAACGCGGGCAGTTCAACGTAGAACTGCAGCGAACCGGGGGTTTCCAGAACGAACTCGGTCACGTCGCCATATTCCAGCCGGTTGATCACCGTCCCCGCGACCGAGGCGATGACAATCGGCGCAAAGGCGTGAACGGCGAAGTGGCGCAGCACAACCTCAAGCGCGAAAATCGCCCCAGCGATGGGCGCGTTGAAACTGGCGGAAACGGCGGCGGCCACCGCGCAGCCCAGCAGGTCTCGCCCCGTGATCCCGTCGGCATGGATGCGGTTGCTGACCCAGGTCGAGATGACCCCGGCCATATGCACCACCGGCCCCTCGCGCCCCGTTGAGCCGCCGGAACTAAGCGTGATCAGCGAGGCAAAGAAAGACGCGATCCCGGCCTTGGTCTCTACCCGGCCATCGGTGACGGCGGATCCTTCAATGACGTCGGCAACTGAGCGCACGCGGCCATCATCGGTGAATTTATGCAGGATAATCCCCACAACCAGCCCCCCGATTACCGGGGTGATGAACACCAGAATCCACGGAAGCTTCTCGGCATGGCTATGCAGCAAAAAGACATCTTCGGAGCGGTAGATATAGGCCTGCAAAGCCTGGATGCCCTTGCGAAACCCAAGCGCCATGAACCCGGCCGCAACCCCGATGGCCAGAGCGATGAACCAGAATTGGATCTGGCTGGGCCCACGTCGGCGCATAACCTGCCACGCATCCCGGATCGCGGCCAAAGCCTGATTCAACTGGTTGCGCAGAACGGTGCGGGTTGACTGGGTCATCGGCCCTCGGGAGATCAATACATATCCCTTAGTAAGCCACTCGGCGGCCTTAGAAAAGTCGGTTCACGGGGGATTGTTGGCGGGTGTTACGCCTCAGGCATCGAGCAGGGCGCGGGCGGCGGCGCGGGCCTCATCCGTGATGGTGTCGCCAGCGACCATGCGGGCGATTTCGTCGACGCGGTCGGGATCCGCCAGCGGGATGACGGTGGACAGGGTCTGATCGCCCGTCACCTGTTTCTGCACCCGCCAATGATGCGCGGCGCGGGCGGCGACCTGTGGGGAATGCGTGACCACCAGCACCTGCCCGCCTTGCGCCAGCGATGCCAGACGGCGGCCCACCGCATCTGCCGTAGCACCACCGACGCCGCGGTCGATCTCGTCAAAGATCATGGTGCGGGCGCTATTCTCGCCGGTCAGGCAGACTTTGAGCGCCAGCAGAAAGCGGCTGAGTTCACCACCCGAGGCGATCTTGTTCAGCGGACCCGAGGGCGCGCCGGGGTTGGTGGCGACGGTGAAGGCCACGGCGTCGGTGCCTTCGGGGCCGGGGTCGGCGGGCGTGATCTCGGTTCGGAACACGGCGCGTTCCATTTTCAGGGGCGCGAGTTCGGCCATGACTGCTTGGTCCAGCGCGCTGGCCGCTGTCTGGCGCGCGGTTCTTAGCGCGGTGGCGGCTTTGTCATACGCCGCCTGCGCCGCGTCGACGGCGGCGCGTTTGTCGCTGAGGTCAGCGTCGCCCGCGTCCAGACGGTTCAGGCGGTCGCGCAGGGTATCGGCAAAGGCACCCAGATCGTCGGGGGCGACGTCGTGTTTGCGGGCCAGCGCGCGGATGGCGAACAGGCGTTCCTCGGCCTGTTCCAGTTCCGCGGGATTGAAATCGAGCGCCTGCAGGCAGGTGTTGACGCCGTCCTGCGCCTCGCCCAGTTCGATCAGGGCGCGACCCAGCGCGGCGATGGGTTCCTCAAGCTGCCCTCCCGCATTGTCCGAGACGCCTTCGAGCCAGCGCACGGCGTCGGCCATCGCGCCTTCGGCCCCGTCGCCGCCCAGCAGAGCAAAGGCGCGGGCCACGTCGTCGCGGATGCGCTCGGCCCCTTGCATCATGCGGCGGCGGGCGTCGAGGTCGGCATCCTCGCCCGGTTGCGGGTCAAGCTGGTCAAGTTCGCCCACGGAATGGCGCAGGAATTCTTCCTCGGCGCGCATGGTGGCCAGCGTGGCCTCGGTCTCGGCCAGTGCCTTGCGGGCGCGGGACATCTGGGTCCACGCCTCGCGGACAGTGGTCAGATGGTCCCCGGCCCCGGCATAAGCGTCCAGCATGGCGCGGTGGCCGCGCGGGTTCAGCAGGCCGCGGTCATCGTGCTGGCCGTGCAGTTCGATCAGGGTTTCCGACAGCGCACGCAGCACCTCGCCCGAGCAGCGTCGGTCATTGACCCATGCGGTCTTGCGGCCCTCGGCGGTGTTGATGCGGCGCAGGATCAATTCGTCGCCGCCGGGCAGTCCGGCCTCGGCTAGAACCACATGGGCGGGGTGATCTTCCGGCAGTTCGAATTCGGCCACGACCTCGCCCTGAGCGGCCCCCTGACGGACCAGTTCGGCGCGTCCGCGCCAGCCCAGCACGAAGCCCAGAGAATCCAGCAGGATCGACTTGCCCGCGCCGGTCTCGCCGGTCAGCGCGTTCAGGCCCGGCTGGAAGGTCAGCTCCAACCGGTCGATGATCAGCATGTCGCGGATATCAAGGGCGCGCAGCATCGGGTCTTTAGCGTCCCTCGGCCTTAGCCATGGCGGTTACAACCACTCACCCTTGATGGTCTGACGGTAGATCGTGGACAGCCAGTTGTTGCCACGGCTCTTGAGGTCCAACCCGCGCGAGGTCAGCAGCTTGTAGGCATCGTCATACCATTCCGTGGACTGGTAGTTGTAGCCCAAAATCGCACCCGCCGACTGCGCCTCATCCAGCAGGCCCAGTGACAGATAGGCCTCGACCAGACGGTACAGCGCCTCAGCCGTGTGTGATGTGGTCTGGAAATCCTCAACAACCACGCGGAAGCGGTTGATGGCGGCGGTGTAGTGATCCTGACGCAGGTAATAGCGTCCGATCTCCATCTCTTTGCCTGCCAGATGGTCAAAGGCCAGATCGAATTTCAAAACGGCCGAGGTGGTGTATTCGCTGTCCGGATACACCTCGATCACGGTCCGCAGGGCCTGCAGCGCCTGAAAGGTCAGGCCCTGATCGCGGCCCACTTCATCGATCTGGTCGTAATAGCTGAGCGCCAGCAGGTACTGCGCATAGGCCGCATCTTCGTCGGTTGGGTAGAAGTCGATGTACCGCTGCGCGGCGGCGCGGCTTTCTTCGTAATTCTTGTCGTTGTGATACGAGAACGCTTGCATGATCAGCGCGCGTTTGGCCCAGTCGGAATAGGGGTAAAGGCGTTCGACCTCGGAAAAATACCACGCCGCGTCGTCTGACCGATTCTGCGACAGTTCGAATTCGCCTCGGGTGAAAATCTGTTCCGGCGTGAAGCCTTCAAGATTTTGATCGCGGTCCGCACCTTTGCTGCTGCACGCCGCCAACACTGCTGCCAGAAGAATCGCACCTGCGAATCTGACTGCCGCTTTGCTGCCAACCATACCGCCCATCCTTGTCGTCTTACCTAACGGGGCGCGCCCCGGATCAGGCCTTGGTCTAGCATAGATATTTCCGGTGCAAAACGCCTTATCCACGCTCTGGCGTAAATGTCGTCAGAGTTGATCAGGTCAGGCAACTTCCGGAATTTCGTCCAGAACAAGACCCTGCCCCGGCAGACGCGCCGCCTGTTCCGGCGTGCACAGGATCGGGCGCACCGCGCCGGGTGTTTCGAACAATTTACGCAGCAGCGTGTTGGTCATCGAATGACCCGACTTGTCGCCGGTGAAATGCCCCAGAATCGGACCGCCTGCCAGATACAGGTCGCCCAGAGCGTCCAGCATCTTGTGGCGCACGGCCTCATCCGTGCGGCGGAAACCGCCCGGAGTCAAAACCTCGTCCCCTTGCACGACCACGGCGTTATCCAGCGTACCGCCCAGGGCCAACCCGTTTTCACGCATCGCTTCGACATCGATGCGGCGGCAGAAGGTGCGGCAATCGCTCAGCTCACGGGCAAAGGATCCATTGCGCATGTCCAGTGTCTTGGTCTGGTTGCCGATGGCGTCGTCTTCGAAATCGATGTGGAAATCAATTATCAAACCGTCTGCCGGCGCAATCGACGCGCTTGCCCCCTCGCGCGATGCGGTCACGGGTTTCAGCACTTCGTACGCCAGAACCGGGCTGGCCTGACGGCGGACACCCTTAGCCATGATCCCGCGCACGAAATCGATGGACGACCCGTCCATGATCGGCACTTCCGGCCCGTCAATCTCGATCAGCGCGTTATGCACACCGCAACCGGCCAGGGCAGCCATGATATGTTCAATGGTAGAAACCGAAACCCCCGCATCATTCACCAGACGGGTGCACAGCGGAGTGCGTTCGACCACATCATAGATCGCGGGGATCAGGGCATTGCCAAGCTCGATATCCGTCCGTTTGAACCAGATGCCGTGACCGGCAGCAGCCGGTTTCAGAACCATGGTTGCAGGCTGACCGCCATGCAGGCCGACGCCTTTGAACGTAACCGGAGATTTGAGCGTATGTTGCAAAATTGGCCTCAGCGAGTGGTGTGCAGCCAGCGAGGGCTGTGTTGGACACTCAGTTAAGGAAGTGTCGGCTCAGGCTCAACTCACTCTTTGCAACCGAATGAAACATGAATGTGACAGATCGGCAAAACCCTGCTGACAACAGTGTAAGACGATGGAAACAAACGAGAAAGGGCCGCCAAACGGCGACCCTTTGACCCTAATTTGTTACCGCGATCAGTTGGCCTGGCGGCGCAGGAAGGCCGGAATTTCGATCCGCTCCTGATCCGGGTCAGCCTCATCATGCGCAGGTGCCGTAGCGTCAGCCTGGCGCATTGTGGGCTGCTGACGAGGCGGTTGCGCAGGGGTATCCGGGGCATGGCCGGTCATCCGGTCGATCAGCTTATTGAAGCCGAAACCGCGACGTTCTTGCTGCCCGGCCTGCGGTTGCGGCGCGGGTTCCGGCGACCGGGGTGTGGTCATGCGCTGCTGGCCCGCAGGGGTGTTCTGGACCGCAGCCTGCAAACGCTGCAGTGCCTCGGGCGAGGGGTTTCCAGCGGTATTGGTGCGCTGCGCGACATAGCTTTCCGGCGCGGGTTCAGCAGGCTCGGGCTGCGGTTCAAACTCGGCCACGCGCGGCTGATAGGCCGGGGGCGGCAGGCCGTCATCGTCCTGCTTGGCGGACGCAACCTTATCTGCGTGCCAGCTATCGTCACGCTCGGGCTCATCAACGGTTTCAAAGAGCGACGGTGCGATGTCCGATTTCTCTTCGGGCTCGGCGGCAGCTACCTCTTCCTGCTCAGGCTCTTCTGCGGAAACCGTGCGGGTCAGCGGGGCCGACATGGACCGGCGCGCAACCGGAACATCTTCGGTCTTTTCAGTGGCGTCGATGCCGGTGGCCACAACGGAAACGCGCATGCCGCCTTCCATTGCAGTGTCGAGGGTCGAGCCCACGATGATGTTGGCCTCGGGGTCCACTTCCTCGCGAATGCGGTTGGCGGCCTCGTCCAGTTCGAACAGGGTCAAGTCGTGCGAACCGGTGATGTTGATCAGAACGCCTTTGGCCCCTTTGAGGCTGATTTCGTCCAGCAGCGGGTTGGCAATCGCTTTCTCGGCGGCCTGAATGGCGCGGTCTTCGCCGGTCGCCTCACCAGTGCCCATCATCGCCTTGCCCATTTCGTCCATAACGGCGCGAACGTCCGCAAAGTCGAGGTTGATCAGGCCCGGACGCACCATCAGGTCGGTCACACCCTTAACGCCCTGATATAGAACGTCATCGGCCATCGAGAACGCCTCGGTAAACGTTGTCTTTTCGTTGGCCAGACGGAACAGGTTCTGGTTCGGGATGATGATCAGCGTGTCGACGACCTTTTGCAGCGATTCAACGCCGTCCTCGGCCTGACGCATCCGCTTGGCGCCTTCGAACTGGAAGGGTTTGGTGACAACGCCAACAGTCAGCACGCCCAGTTCACGCGCGGCCTGCGCGATGATCGGAGCCGCCCCGGTGCCGGTGCCGCCGCCCATACCGGCGGTGATGAAACACATATGCGCACCGGCCAGATGATCGACGATCTGTTCGATGCTTTCTTCTGCGGCGGCCGCCCCAACGGTCGGGCGGGCCCCTGCCCCCAGACCTTCGGTGACTTTCACGCCCAGTTGCACCCGTGCCGAGGACTGGCTTTGCTGCAGCGCCTGCGCGTCGGTGTTGGCGACAACGAAATCAACGCCGTCCAGTTGTTTCTCAATCATGTTGTTGACAGCGTTCCCACCCGCGCCGCCAACGCCAAATACTGTAATCCGAGGCTTCAGTTCGTCGTGCCCGGGCATCGAAAGATTCAATGTCATGCTCTGTCCGCCTGTATTTATGTCCCGCCAAAGCGGTGTTTTTCTTACCTATCCGCCTTCGATCCTACCGCTGATATGCAAAAAGGTCACGTCAAAAATCGCGTGATTCCACAAAATATGGAGGAAATAAGGCATCGGACAGCGGCATTTCGCGACCGCCGCGAGATATAGCGGAAACAACGCGGATCACTACAAGACAAACCAGATCGGTGCGCAGTTTCACCCACTGCGTCACGCTGCAATCCTTGGCATTACTACTGCGGAAAACTGCTCAAAGTCCTGCCGCGGGGCCTCTGACGGGCCTTGTGGATATTTTTAGGGATAAATCCAAGGGCTGCAACCGGTTTCTTCAGCTTATCGGGGCGCTCGGGCAGTTCAGGCCGTTTTCGGTGATGCTGCGCACCTCCTGGATTTCTCCATCGGTAAGCGAGGCGAGCCGGACCATAAGCCGATCTTCATGCACGAATGGCCACCAACACACCGGGACACCGTCGCGATCATTGTCATAGAGAAAGCAGATCTGGCCGTGTGGCGTGGTGATCTGGCCATAGACGCAGCCCCTGCCCTCTTCCCGCCAGACCGAGGTTGTGCGGGTCAGGAACTGCTCGGTCCCCACCAGATCACCGCTGCGGATTTCGTAAAACGTCACCGTTTTGCCAAGGACGGCGTCCAGAAACGCCTCGGGCGAGATCACGGTTTGCGCCGCAGCCCATCCCGGCAGTAAGCAAGCGCCGAGGAGGCCGCGGCGCAGTGTCTCACCAATTGTCACGGAACCACCGGACGGCGCGCTTGAACGGGCGCGCCGCGTAGGTATCGACCGGGATCTCGAAATCCCACCATTCATCCTGCGGATGCGCCGCAAACAGGCTGAGGCCCACGGCGGATGAGAACCCCGGCCCGGTTGCCGATTGCGGCAGGCCATGCACACGCAGCGGGCGGCCTAGCCGGACACGCTGCCCCAGGATACGGGTGGCCAGCCCGTCCAGCCCCATGATCTGGCTGCCGCCGCCGGTCAGAACGATCTGCTGGCTGGGCATATGGTCGAACCCGGCGGCATCCAGACGCACGCGGACCTCTTCCAGAATTTCCTCGACCCGAGGGCGCATGATGCCAATCAACTCGGCGCGGCTGACGGTGCGGCGGTCATGTTCCCAATCGCCGGTATCGCCGCCGATGTCGATCAGGTCGCGGTCATCGGCACCTGTGGCGTGCACCCCGCCGTTGAAGGTCTTGATGCGTTCGGCCACCGCTGTCGGCACGCCCAGCCCCATCGAGATATCGGCGGTCACGTGATCGCCGCCCATGCGCACGCAATCGGCATAGATCATATGTTTCTTCATGAAGATCGACACGCTGGTCGTACCGCCCCCCATGTCGATACAGGCCGCGCCCAATTCCTGCTCATCCTCGACCAGCGACGAAATGCCGGACACATAGGCCGAGTTCGCAATCCCCGCCAGTTCCAGATCACAGCGCTTGATGCAGCGCACGATGTTCTGGATCGCCACCGCATCCACGGTCAGCATGTGCATATCCACAGCCAGCGATTGCCCCATCTGCCCGCGCGGGTCGATCAGGCCCGATCGGTTGTCGAGTGCAAAATTCACCGGCTGGGCATGCAGCACCTCGCGCCCCGCGCCGTAATCCGGCACGTCGCAGGCATTCAGAACCCGACCAACCTCGGCCTCGGACACCACCTGGCCTTCCAGATCGACCTGAGCGTCCAGCCCGTAAGAACGCGGGTTCGCGCCCGAGAAACAAGCGATCACGTGATCCACGCGGATATCGGCCATCTTCTGGGTCGCCTGCAGAACGGTGCGGATGGCGCGCTCGGTCTCTTGCATGGCGGTGACCTCGCCGAACTTCACACCGCGCGAGCGGGTGGTTCTGGCCCCGATCACGCGGAACCCGGTCTGGCCTGCCAATGACCCGATGCTGTTATCGTCGCTCAGCCGTCCGGTGCCGTCAAAACGCAGCACAAGGCACGAGATTTTCGAGCTGCCGATGTCCAGAATGGCGACAACGCCCCGCTGCATCGCCTGTCTGCGCATCTGCCGCATGGCCCGTTGGGACTGATAAAGATCGGTCATCATGGTCGTTACTGCCCGCTACTCACATCTGTTTTTGTATTCCACCAGTCTTCGCTGGCGGCTTTGGTCATTCTGATCGTCGGCCGCTGCCCAAGGCGCATGTCAACCACCGCCACGTCGCGTTCCAGAAGGTCTTGCACCTCGTTCACTGCCAGCACGCGTTCCAGCGCCCGTACCGGCTGATCGGTGGGCAGCATGATGCGTTGCCCGCGATCCAGCACCAGATCCCAACGCCGTTCACCCACGCGCACCAGACCGCGCACGCGGTCGCCAAGGCTGCGCGAGGTTCGGAACAGGTCCAGTGCTTCGCCCACATGCTGATCAGCGCCCTTGCCTGCGATCAGGGGCAGATGCGCGTGTTCCTTGCGCGAGGCGGTCTGATCCACATGTACGCCGGTTTCGTCCAGCAACTCGGTCCCGTCGCGGGTCCGCCAGACAATGACCGGCTGCCGCTCGACAACGTCAATCTGCAGGATGCCGCCGGGGCGGATGCGCACGGTCGCGGATTTCACCGGGTCCAGACCGGAAATCGTATCGCGCATATGTTCGACATCCAGATCCCAGGAACTGATCGGGAAATCCAGCGGCACGACCTCACGAATATCATCGGCCAGATCGGTGCCCGCGCCGTCAATGGCCATCAGGTTGACCATGAATTCCGGCCGCTCCTGAATCGAGGTGCGGATGTCGGCGATATAGGCGCTGACCGCCTCGCGCCGGTCCGGGGACGCAAAGTAGATGCCAATCGCTGCCGCAACGGCGCAGATCGGCACGCCCAGCTTGACGCCCAGACGAATACCAGGCGTCAGCATCCAGCGTTGGAACCGGTAGCTGAGCCGTGACGGCGCAGGGTCAGACCGACCTCCATTGCGGCCAAACATCTTCGCGCCCCGCAAGCGCAGAAGGGGCTGCGCCTCATGCGTCTCGGCGGTTTCGAATTCGGCATCTGGCCCGGCAAGGGCCTTGGTCCGGTGGATCACCGGCGCGCGGGTGGCGGTCAGCGGTCGCATGAGGCGTCCTCCACCATCCAGGCGCAGAGCTGGCCGAAACTCATGCCGATGTGCTCGGCCTGTTCGGGCACCAGCGAGGTCGGGGTCATGCCCGGCTGCGTGTTGGTTTCCAGCAGGAACAGACCATCCGCGCCGAGGCTGTCATCCCAGCGGTAATCCGTGCGGGTCACGCCGCGACAGCCCAGAGCATTGTGGGCCTTGACCGCATAGTCCATGCAGCGGTCAAAGATATCTTGCGGGATGTCAGCGGGCAGCACGTGCCACGAGCCGCCGGGTTTGTATTTGGCGTCGTAATCGTACCAGCCGCCATCGGTCATGATCTCGGTCACGGTCAGGGGGCGGTCGCCCATCACGGTCACGGTCAGTTCGCGGCCTGCGACGTATTTCTCGACCATGATGTGGTCGGGCATATCATCGGACAGTTGCGGCGGTCCGTTCGAGCCTTCGTGCACGATATAGATACCGACGCTGGAGCCTTCGTTGTTGGGTTTGGCCACGTAAGGCGGTTCCATCACGTGGACCTCGATCACCTCGACCTTGGGCACGATCACGCTGGGCACAATGGGCAGGCCCTCGGTCTGGTAGATTTCCTTGCTGCGCTGCTTGTCCATCGCCAAGGCCGAGGACAGAACGCCGGAATGGGTGTATGGAATGCGCATCCATTCCAGCAGGCCCTGCACACAGCCATCCTCGCCCCAGCGGCCATGCAGGGCGTTGAAAACCACATCTGGTTTGATGTCCAATAGGCGCGCATAGAGGTCGGGACCTGCGTCCAGCTCGACCACTTCAAAGCCTTGTCCCACAAGGGCGGCTGCGCATTCGCGCCCGCTGCTGAGAGACACCTCGCGTTCCGCCGAGGGGCCGCCCATCAATACCGCCACTTTGGGGTTTGTCCTGCTCGACATACCCAACGTGCGCCTCAATGTCCCCGGACCTTATGTGGTGGTCCGTACTGCGTTTATGCCTTTGTTCCGTCGCCTGAATTTGCCTGTTTTGGTCTGACGGCTGGGGCTTTATTCTGTCAGCGGATCGCCGATCCGCATGATTTCCCACTCTAGCGTGATGCCGCTTGTTTCGTAAACCTTTTTTCGCACCTCTTCGCCCAGTCCTTCAAGGTCTGCGGCGGTGGCGTCACCGGTGTTGATCAGGAAATTCGAGTGCTTGGGGCTCATCTGCGCGCCGCCTTTGGTGGCGCCGCGCATGCCCGCGTCGTCAATTACTTTCCACGCCTTGAGGTCATGCACATCGTCGGCTTTTCCGGTCGAGGAAAACCCGGCGGGGTTGCGGAAGGTCGAACCAGCGCTGCGGTCTTTGGTGGGCTGGGTTTCGTCGCGTTTCTTAAGTTGCGCTTCCATGCGGGCGTGTAGCTCGGCGGGGTCGCTGCTGGGGCCTTGGAACGTGGCCGAGATCAGCACCGCGCCTTCCGGCAGGTCGGATTGGCGGTAGCGGAAGTTGAGGTCTTGGGGTGAGAGGTCTCTGACCTCTCCGCCCCGCGTGACGATGGTGGCCTTTTGCAGAACGTCTGCGGTGTAGCTGCCATAGCAGCCTGCGTTCATCCGCACCGCGCCGCCGATGGACCCGGGGATGGTGCGCAGGAAGGTCAGGTCAACCCCCGCATCCGCCGCCTTACGCGCCACATGCGCGTCCAGCGCGGCAGCCCCGGCGGTGACGGTATTGCCGTCGATGGCCATCGTGTTGAACCCACGCCCCAGCCGGATCACCACGGCGCGCAGGCCTCCGTCGCGGACGATCAGGTTCGAGCCAACGCCCATGGGGAAGACCGGCACATCGGCAGGCAGGTCGCGCAAGAAATCCTGCAGGTCTTGGATGTCGGCGGGTTGGAACAGGTAATCCGCAACCCCCCCGACACGCAGCCATGTGAGGTCGTTGAGCGGGCGCGCCTTAGTCAGGCGACCCCGGACGGTGGGCAGATCACTCATCCGCCTGCCCGCGCCGCAAGACTGCGCCCGCCTACGCCGCCCATGATGGCGGCAAAGAGGAAGGGCAGAACCGCGCCGGTCAGCCAGACGAAGGGGCCGAAGGCCTGTTCTTCTTCGCCGGTTCCGACACCGGCCAGCATCACGATCAGCACCAGCGCAACGGCAGAGGCCAACCCAATCAGCGACAGCACACCCCTAAGGCCAATCCAGCGCCCCGCAACGAAGCCTGCAACGGCCCCGAAGATCAGCGCGATCAGCGGCAGATAGGCGAAGGTGGCGATGTCGACCATGGGGGCCCTCCTGAGACTGGCCGTTACTTTCTGGCCGCCTTCATGCCCTGCATTTTCGCCTTTGTCCAACGGGTCAGGTAAATCACCGGCCAGCGCAGCACGGACATGCCTGCGACCAGCACGATCAGGCCGATCCAGGGGCCGTTCTCGTAGGTGACATAGCCGAGAATGGGGATGCCCACGGCAATCAGGATATACGCCCGCGTCCAGTGGTTGTCTTTGCTGGGGATCATCGCCAGCACATTCGCAGCAATCCCCCAAGCGGCGGCGAGGGTGATGGACCAGCTCATTCCGCGATCTCTCGGCCTGACCATTTGCGCCAGTAATAGCGGATGGGATGGCGGAACATCGAAACAAAGCCGCCCAACGCCACAACCGACCAGACCCAGCCGTGATCATAGCCCAGCCAGACGATCAGCGCCGGTGCGCAGATCAGCAAAGCAAACCCCGGTGGGAACTGCAGGCGCATCGGCAGCAAGGCAACCACGGTGGCGCAGATGACCCAGAGGGCAGCAAAGATCATCGAATAGTCCATACGCTCGCTCCGGGGGCTGAGGCTCTGCGGTAAGAGTATCACACTCTCAGGTTGAGCGCCATGCGAAGAAGGCGGTCAAACCGCTTGTTTTTCCAGCAATCTATCCGGCAATCCATTGGCCCAGCCGCTGATCGTACCGGCCCCGAGGCAGACGACCATATCCCCCGGACGGGCCTGTTCGCGCACAAGGCGGGCAAGGTCGTTTTCGTCCAGCAGTCCGCGCGCATGGCGGTGGCCGTGGCGGATCAGGCCCTGCACCAGATCATCGCGCGAGGCCCCTTCAATCGGGTCCTCTCCGGCGGCGAAGACATCGGTGATGGCGACCACATCGGCATCATTGAAACAGGTGCAGAAGTCTTCGAACAGGTTGGACAGGCGGGAATAGCGGTGCGGCTGGTGCACGGCGATCACACGGCCTTCGGTCGCCTGTCGTGCCGCTTTCAATACGGCGGCAATCTCGACCGGGTGGTGGCCGTAATCGTCGATGATGGTGACGCCGCCCACCTCTCCGACCTTGGTGAAGCGGCGGTTGACGCCGCCGAAATTGGCCAGCGCGTCGCGGATTTCCGAGGCTTTCATGCCCAGATGGCGGGCCACGGCCACGGCGGACAGCGCGTTCGAGACGTTGTGGTCACCAGGCATCGGCAGGGTGCAACCTTCGATCACCTTGTCTTCGTATTGCAGGTGAATGTCAAAATGCGCGACGCCGCCCTTATAGGTCAGGTTTTCGGCCCGCACATCGGCCTGCGCGTTGAAGCCATAGGTGCGCACGCGACGGTCGGTGATGCGCCCGACCAGCGCCTGCACTTCGGCATGGTCGGTACAGCAGACGGCAAGGCCGTAGAACGGAATGTTCGAGACGAACTCATCAAAGCCCGCGCGCAGCAGGTCGAAATCGCCCCAGTGTTCCATATGCTCGGGATCGATATTGGTGACGATGGCGATGGTGGCCGGCAGGCGGTTGAACGAGCCGTCGGATTCGTCAGCCTCGACCACCATCCACTCGCCCTGCCCCATGCGGGCATTCGAGCCGTAGGCGTGGATGACGCCGCCATTGATGACGGTGGGGTCAAAGTCCCCGGCAACCATCAGCTCGGCCATCATCGTGGTGGTGGTGGTCTTGCCATGGGTTCCGGCGATGGCAATGTTGGATTTCAGGCGCATGAGTTCGGCCAGCATGTCGGCGCGGCGCACCACCGGCAGGCCTTGGGCGCGGGCTTCATCCAGTTCCGGGTTGCCTGGCTTGATTGCAGTCGAGACCACGACAACGGCAGCGTTCTGCAGGTTTTCAGCGCGCTGGCCTTCGAAAATCTCGGCCCCCAGCGCGGCCAGCCGGTCAGTGATCTTCGAGGTCTTCAGGTCTGACCCCTGCACCCGGTAGCCCAGGTTCAAAAGCACCTCGGCAATGCCCGACATCCCGATCCCGCCGATGCCCACAAAGTGAATCGGCCCGACGTCCTGCGGCAGTTTGGTTGCTGGATTCATGAGGTCTCCTTCTGCGCCAGTTGCTCGACAAGGGCGACCAGACGCTCGGTCGCGTCAGGCGCCCCGACCGACAAGGCAGCGTGGGCCATTTTCTGTGCGGCTTCGGGGTTGGTGAAAACCGTGGTCATTTGCTCTGTCAGCGCGGGAACGTCAAGGGCGTTTTCGGGGATCATGATCGCCCCACCCGCCTGCACCAGCCCGCGCGCATTGGCGGTTTGGTGGTCGCCTGCGGCGGCGGCAAAGGGGATCAGGATCGACGGGCGGCCAATGACCGAGATATCGGCAACACTCGACGCGCCCGAGCGGCTGACCACCAGTTGTGCCTCGGACATGCGGCGGGGGACGTCATCGAAGAACGGCTGAACATCGGCCATGATGCCGTTTTCGCGGTAGAATTCTGTGACCCTCTCACCGTCCTCATCGCGGGCCTGATGTGAAACGCGGATGTAGGACCGCAGGAACTCGGGCAAGGCAGCAATGGCCCCCGGCACGACGTCGCTGAGGATGCGCGCACCTTGCGAGCCGCCCATCACCAGAACCGACATCGGGTATTCGCCCGGCGGAATATAGGGGGCCGCCTCGCGTTCCAGCACGGCGGCGCGGACGGGGTTGCCGGTGTGAATACCCTTTGCGCCCTCGGGCAGGTCGGTGGGCCAGACGCCGCAGGCCACCTGGGCGACACGGTTTGCAAACAACTGATTCACCCGCCCCAGAATGCCATTTTGTTCATGGATCATGCGTGGGACTTTCAGCAGCGTCGCCGCCCCCAGCGCGGGGATCGAGGGGTATCCGCCAAACCCGACTACCGCATTTGGCCAGTCTCGCATCATCTGAATTGCCATGCTGGTGACGCCACCGGCGATCCTTGGCCCCACCAACGCCTTGGCGGCCAGACCGCCACGGGCGAAGGTGGCCGAAGAGGCCTCGACGATTTCGACGCCTTTTGGAAACGCGCCAGTATAGCGCGCGCCGCGCGGGTCGGTGGAAAGACGCACGCGCCAGCCTTTGTGCAGCATCGCCTCGGCCAAAGCCTGCGCGGGGAACATATGCCCCCCAGTGCCGCCCGCCGCGATCAGAAGGTAGGGCATCAGCCGCGTCCACGCAGAATATCGCCCAACTCGCCCTGCGGGCGGGTGCGGGTGAAGGCCAGCAACATGCCCACCGCGATGCCGCCTGCGATCAGCGACGAGCCGCCATAGCTAACGAAGGGCAGCGTCATGCCCTTGGCGGGCAGCAGGCGCACGGCGACGCCCATGTTGATCATCGCCTGCACGCCGAACATGCAGGCCAGACCGGTCCCGGCCAGTCGGATGAACATATCGCGTTCCCGCATCAGCCGCAGCAGCGACCGCACAACGATCAGCGAGTAAAGAGCGATGATGATCAGCACCAGGATCAGCCCGTATTCCTCGGCCGCGACAGCGATGATGAAATCCGTATGGGCATCGGGCAGAGACCATTTCACCTGCCCCTCACCCACGCCAACACCAAACAGCCCACCTTCGCGGATGGCGTTGGTGGCGTAGCCAAGCTGGGTGGTCGGATCGACCTCTTGGTTCAAAAACCCGTCAATCCGGCGCGCAAAGTGTTCCGAGTTCGAATAGGCCAGCATGCCGCCCAGCACGACCGCGCCCGCCATGCCAACCAGCAGCAGCATCGGCGCGCCTGCCACGAAGTACATCACGCCCCAACCGAACAGGATCAGACAGGCTTGTCCGAAATCGGGTTGCAGCACCAGCATCGCCACAATCGCCATGCACAGCGCAAAGGACCAAAGCCGTCCCGGCGGGCCATTGATCTCTTGCGAAGCAGCCAGCAGCCAAGCGGCGACGACCACAAAGCCGGGTTTAAGGAATTCCGACGGTTGCAGCGAAGCGAAACCCAGCGAGTACCACCGCACCGCGCCCTTACCGAAATCGGTGCCAAAAACTGGCAGAAAGGCCAGCGCCACAAAGGCCCCCAAAAAGCCAAGCACCGCCAGACGTCGCACCAGTGTCGGCGACATCATCGAGGTCAGCAGCATCGCAATCAACGCCAGCCCACCAAACAGCGCCTGCCGTTCGACATAATGGAACGGATCGAACCCGTTGCGCCCGGCCAGCGGCGGTGATGACGCCAGCCCCAGCAACAGCCCGATGACAAACAGGATCAGCACGCAGGACATCGTCCAGCGATCAATCGTCCGCCACCACTTTGGTAGAATCGGTTCGCCGCGCGTGTCCCGGACCGCGCCATACACCATCTCAGTCATGAGATACCGCCACTCTCTGCCTCGTTCACGTCCCGTTTTCGGGATCTGTTTGAGAGTTTACAGGGGTTTTGGGGTTTCGGCTAGGGAAATGACGGGGATCGGAGAAATTGCGCTGCGTTGTTCCTGTGGGACACTCCCGGTACAGTAAACCTCACAAGTTAGTTTGTTACCGGAGGTTCATATGGGCAGTATTTCCAGCGAAGCGCAAAATTTGTTCTCTGAGTACCTGACCTGCTGGAATAACCGTGATCTGGAAGGTGTTGCGGCCTGTTTTGACGAACCTGCAATGTTCATTCTTCCCGCAGGGGCCATCGCCCTGCCCGACCGGGCAGCTTTGGTCGCGCTACTTACCAAGGTGTTCGACGGGCTGGAACAGGCCGGGTTTAGCCACACAACAATTGGTGCCGTTGAGGCCCAACTTTGCGGTGACGGAATCGCCATTGTGGACGCAAAAGACGTCAACAGGTTGAAGCACGACGGATCGCTGCTTGAGGCTATTGATGGGCATTATGTGGCCCGAAAAACAGAGGATGGCTGGCGGTTCACGGTGGCTGTCGCTTGTTCCAACGGCTGGCAAACACGCTGAGTTCAGCAACCGCGGCCAGACCACATGATGTCCGCGACTTTTCCTTGCCTTCCGCTGCAATCCCCGCCATCCCCCGCGCATGACCTATGACACGATCATCCTAGGGGCCGGGGCAGCCGGTATGATGTGCGCGGCCCATTGCGGCGGGCGTGTTTTGGTGATCGACCACGCCAAGGCTCCGGGTGAGAAGATCCGCATCTCGGGCGGTGGGCGGTGCAATTTCACCAATATGTATGCGGGGCCTGCCAACTTCCTGTCGCAGAACCCGCATTTCTGCAAATCCGCTCTGGCGCGGTACACCCAGTGGGATTTTGTTGATCTGGTGAACCGCCATGGCATCGCGTGGCATGAGAAAACGCTGGGACAATTGTTCTGCGACGCGTCCTCGAAACAGATCATCCAGATGCTGCTGGATGAAATGGACCGTGCCGGGGCTAAGCTATGGGTTCGGACTGAATTGAAGGACTTGCGAAAGACCGAAGACAGCTTCGCATTGGAGGTCGAGCGTGAGGAGCAGCGCGTCCCCCTCACTTGCCGCAATCTGGTGCTGGCCACCGGCGGCAAATCGATCCCCAAGATGGGCGCGACCGGATTGGCCTATGACATCGCGCGACAATTCGGACTACGCCTGACCGAGACACGCGCCGCGCTGGTGCCCTTCACTTTTTCCGAGGGCCGGTTCAAGGACCTGTCCGGCGTTTCTCTGCCCGCGCGGCTGTCAAACGACCGCACCAGCTTTGACGAGGCGCTGCTGTTCACCCATCGCGGCCTCAGCGGCCCGTCGGTGCTGCAATTGTCCTCCTACTGGCGCGAGGGTGAAGCGATCCGGGTCAACCTGATCCCCAACCTGCCGCTCTACGACCTGCTGCGCGATCAGCGACAAAGCGGTGGCCGCAAGGCGCTGACTACCGAACTGGCTCGTCACCTGCCCGCGCGGCTGGTGGAGTACCTGAGCAATGAAATCTCCATGCAGGGCAATCTGGCCGACCAGTCCGACGCGGCGCTGACCGACTTCACCGCCGCTTTGTCCGACTGGCAGCTAACCCCATCGGGCACCGAAGGGTACCGCACCGCCGAGGTCACGCTGGGCGGGATCGACACCGATGATCTGTCGTCGAAAACGATGGAGGCCAGGGAGGTCCCCGGCCTCTATGTCATTGGCGAAGCGGTGGATGTCACCGGCTGGCTGGGTGGCTACAACTTCCAGTGGGCGTGGTCCTCGGGCCACGCCGCCGGAACGGCCATCGCGGCGCGTTAACCTACGACGTTGTAGCCCCGTCCGCGCATGCAGTTGCGCACGATCACGGCCTGGTTCTGCGTGTTGTTGACCGCGCTTGCCCCGGCACCGATCAGCGCGCCAGCAGCCGCTGCGCGACCCAGATCGCTGGCGCTGTTGTCGATAATCGCCGTGGTTGCTGCCGCACCGGCCGCGCCAATGGCCGCAGCACCTGCGGTATTGCTGTCCAGCGTCGGCTGCGTGCGCGCCAAAGCCTGACAGTTCGCCAGATCGGACTGATAGTTCGGCCCGACCGGACCGTCGATGATCGGGACATAATTCGCCCCGGTATTGGCGCAGGCCCCGGCCAGCGCAACCACAGGAAGGACAAAGAAAAACTTGCGTGCAGACATATCCGGCACCCCTTTTTTGAACTGCCTTTGACGCAATCCCAAATCCCGATGCGCGTCAAGCTGATAGCTAAAAAACTTAAGTGACCGGCAAGTGATTGCAAGAACGGGACTATGCCAACCTTTGTCGCACCTGCGCCGTGAAGTCGTCCCCGCGCTTTTCAAAACTGTCGTACTGGTCAAAGCTGGCCGCAGCCGGGGCCAGCAGCACAGTTTCGCCCGGCTCTGCATCCGCCATGGCCTGTTCGACGGCGGCCTCCATCGTGGTGCAGACCTGCGCGTCCGCCTCAAGCTGCATGGCGAATTTCGCGGCCTCGCGGCCAATCACATAGGCTTTCAGAACCTCGGTCGCGGCCCCGTTCAAGGCGGCAATCCCGCCCTCTTTCTCCAGCCCACCGCAGATCCAGCGGATCTTTTTGAACGCGCTGAGCGCCTTGGCCGCGCTGTCCACATTGGTGGCCTTGGAGTCGTTCACATAGGTCACACCCTTGGCCTCGGCGATGATCTGGCTGCGGTGTGGAAGGCCCGGATAGCTGTGCAGCGCATCCTCGATCACGCGCGGTGCCAGACCCAGCGACCGGCAGGCCGCATAGGCCGCGCAGGCGTTCTGGTGGTTATGAGTACCGGGCAGTCCCTTGATCGCGCGCAGGTCGATCGATCCGGTCTGGCGGCCCTTGCGGTACTCCGACAAAAATCCCTTGCGGGCGAAAACCTGCCATCCCGGCCCGGTCAGTTTGCGCGCGACCGAGATACGGATCACCCGGTCATCCGCTGGCCCTTCGGACAATTGCCCGGCCAGAAAGGCCCCCTCAGCCTCATCCACACCGATCACGGCCCGGTCGGGTCCGCCTTCGGCAAACAGGCGGCGCTTGGCGGCGAAGTACCCACCCATCCCGCCATGGCGGTCCAGATGATCCGGCGAGAGATTGGTGAAAACCGCCACATCCGGCGTCAGAGAGCGCGCCAGTTCGGTCTGATAGCTGCTGAGTTCAAGAACCACCACCGACCCGTCCGAGCCCGGGTCGATATCCAGAACCCCGCGCCCTATATTCCCGGCCAGCTGCGCCTCGCGCCCGGCTGCGGTCAGAATGTGATGGATCAGCGCCGCCGTGGTGGATTTACCGTTCGAACCCGTCACGGCAATCACCCGGGGCGGCGTATCAAAGTTGTTCCACTCCGGGCCAGAGAACGAGCGGAAGAACAGGCCGATATCGTTGTCCACCGGCACGCCCGCCTCAAGCGCGGCGGCCACAACCGGGTTGTGTTCGGGGTAGAGATGCGGAATACCCGGCGACACGATCAGCGTCGCGATCCCGTCAAACGCGCCGTGTCGGCGCAGATCGGCACAGTGGAAGCCCTCGGCCTCTGCCGCCTCTCTTGCCGCGGGGTTGTCATCCCAGCAGATCGCCTCGGCCCCGCCTGCGCGCAATGCCCGCGCCGTCGTCAGACCCGACCGGCCCAGCCCCAGAACCGCAACCTTCTGCCCTGAAAACCCTTTGACCGGGATCATGCTGCCCACCTTGTCCATGTATTCGAATGCGCCGCGACACTGCACCGAAGACACGCGGATTGGCAAGAGCGCCAAAGGCTCGCGCGCCAGCGCGAGCCCGGCCCAACAGGTGGCAAGCGGACCGCAGGTCCGCCGAACCTGGCGGGAGAGCTACCGGACTTTCAGCGTCGCCAACCCAACCATCGCCAGGATCAGCGAGATGATCCAGAACCGGATCACAATCGTCGGCTCGGCCCAGCCCTTTTTCTCATAATGGTGATGAATCGGGGCCATCAGGAACACGCGCCTGCCGGTTCGTTTGAAGTAAAGCACCTGGATGATCACGCTCAGCGCCTCGACCACGAACAAGCCGCCCACCACGGCCAGCACAAGCTCGTGCTTGGTGGCAACGGCGATTGCGCCCAAGGCACCACCCAGCGCCAGTGACCCGGTATCGCCCATGAACACAGCCGCCGGAGGGGCGTTGTACCATAAGAATCCAAGCCCCGCGCCAAAAAGCGCCGAGGTGAAGATGAAAATCTCACCCGTTCCCGGCACGTAGTGCACGTCCAGATATTCGGTAAAGTCGACGCGGCCCACCGCATAGGCGATGATCCCGAGGGTCGAGGCCGCGATCATCGCAGGCATGATCGCCAGCCCGTCCAGCCCGTCAGTCAGGTTCACCGCATTCGCGGCCCCGACGATCACCACAATCGAGAACGGGATGTAGAAAATCCCCAGATTGATCAGCGTATCTTTCAGCACCGGCACCGCCAACTGACTTTGCAGCGCGTCAGGGTGATGCAAAGTGGCCCACAACGCCGCCAGCGCCGCAATGATGATGCCCAGCGCCAGCCGCATCTTGCCGGATACGCCTTGGGTATTCTGCTTCGACACCTTGGCGTAATCGTCAGCAAACCCGATGGCGGCATATGCCAGCGTCACGAACAGCACCATCCAGACATAGGGATTGTCCCACCGCGCCCAGATTAGCGTCGATGTCACCAGCGCGCCCACGATCAGCAAACCGCCCATCGTCGGCGTTCCGGCTTTCGAGAAATGCCCCTCTGGCCCGTCATCGCGGATCGGTTGGCCCTTGCCCTGCTTCTTGCGCAGCACGTTGATCAGCGGTTTGCCGAACAGGAACCCAAAGACCAGCGCGGTCATAAAGGCACCACCAGCGCGGAACGTGATGTAACGGAAGAGGTTCCAGAAATCCCCTCCGTCCGACAAGGCGGTCAACCAATAGAGCATCGCAAAACCTTTCTCACGCAGCGGTCGCGGGTACGGGCATCAATCAAGCGCGCCCCCTTGCCCCATTTTCCGCAGAGCGTCAACAATCTTCGCCAGCGCCATGCTGAGCGAGCCTTTGACAAGAACAGTATCGCCCGGCCGAATAAGCTCCGGTAAGTGTTCGGCCATCTCGGCGCTGGTGTCGAACCAAAGACCGCGCTTGTCGTCCGGCAGCGCGTCGTGCAACGCCTGCATCAGTGGACCGATGCAGTGAACCTGATCGACCTTCGCCATCGCCCCGACCTTTGCCATATCCGCATGCATAGCGTGTTCCTGCGCGCCCAGTTCTTTCATGTCCCCCAGAAAAGCGATCCGGCGGTCGCCTTGCGACACGGCCAGCACGTCCAGCGCAGCCTCCATCGAGGTTGGATTGGCGTTATAGCTGTCATCCAACAGCTCGATCTGCCCACCTGCAAGCGGCAGCGTCTCGCGCACGCCGCGCCCTTTGACGGGCGACCACTGGCGCAGGCCGTCGATGGCCTCCTCCAGATCGACACCCAATTCGACGCAAGACGCCAGCGCACCCAGCGCGTTCATGGCGAAATGCATGCCCGCCGACTGAACGTCGAAACTGATCTGCGCGTCTCCGACCGACGCATTCGCGTGCACCGAATCCGATCCTTGCGTCACATCCTTCAGACGATAGACCGCGGCCTCACGACCAAAATCGACGATCCCCGCGCCCTGCTCCCGCGCAATCTGGCGCAGGATGTCCGCGTGTTCGATATCCGCGTTTACGATGGCCGCACCGCCAGTTTCCAGCCCATCGAAGATTGCCGCCTTTTCGTGGGCGATACCGGCAACCGAGTCGAACGCCTCAAGATGCACTGCCGCAACCGTCGTAACCAGCGCCACATGCGGGCGAGCCTGACGGGCCAGCGGAGCGATCTCGCCGGGGTGATTCATGCCGATCTCGATCACGGCGAATTCCGTATCACGGGGCATCCGCGCCAACGTCAACGGCACGCCCCAATGATTGTTGTAACTTGCCACGCTGGCATGGGTTTTTCCTTGCGTCTCCAGTATGTTGGCCAGCATTTCTTTGGTCGAGGTCTTGCCGACACTGCCGGTCACCGCAACCACCCGCGCATCAGTGCGGGTACGGGCGGCCTGCCCCAGCGCCTCAAGCCCCGTCTGCACGTCCTCAACGATCAACAACGGCGCGTCCTCGGAAACGCCTTCCGGAACACGCGACACCAGCGCCGCCCCCGCGCCCTTTTCCAACGCCTGAGCCACGAAATCATGCCCGTCCCGCGCGGCCTTGAGGGCGACGAACAGGTCACCGGGTTGCAGAGTCCGGGTGTCAATCGACACGCCATTGGCCTGCCAGTCGGTTGTGGCGCGTCCTCCGGTCGCCTCAGCAGCCTCGGCGGCAGTCCAAAGCGTCATGCGACTCTCCCATCCAAAGCCGCGACACTGATGCTGGCTTGTTCAACATCGTCAAAGGGCAGCACCTGATCGCCGACGATCTGGCCGGTTTCATGGCCCTTGCCAGCGATCAGCAGCGCATCGCCGGGTTGCAGGGCGTCGATGCCGCGCAGAATAGCCTCGGCGCGGTCGCCGACCTCGGTCACACTGACGGTCGCGTCCACCCCGAGCGCGCCTTCCATAACGGCGGCGCGGATGGTGGCGGGGTCTTCGCTGCGGGGGTTGTCGTCGGTGACAAAAACCACATCGGCATGCCTTGCTGCCGCCTGCCCCATCAGCGGGCGCTTGGTGGCATCGCGGTCGCCGCCTGCGCCGACGATGGCAATCAGGCGACCCATCACATGCGGGCGCAGCGCTTTCAGCGCGGTGGCCACCGCGTCGGGCGTGTGGGCGTAATCCACGAACACCGCCGCGCCGTTTTCGCGGGTCGCGGCCAGTTGCATCCGGCCCCGCACGGTTGTCAGGTGCGGCAGGGTCTCGAACACCCGCTCCGGATCATCCCCGGTGGCGATCACTAGACCACAGGCCAGCAGAATGTTCTCGGCCTGAAACCCTCCGATCAGATTCAGGCGAGTCTGGAAGGGTTTGCCCTGCCACGAAAAGCGCAAGTCTTGACCAGTGGCATCGAACCTTTGGCGGATCAGGCACAAGTCGGCATCGCCCAGCCCAACGGTCAGAACCTCCTGCCCGCGCGCCTCGGCGATTTTCCGAACCTGCGCGCCCTTGGGATCGCTGAGGTTAACCACAGTCGTTCCGTCCTGCGGCAGAACCCGGTCGAACAGACCCGCCTTGGCATTAAAGTAAGCCTCGAACGTTTCGTGATAGTCCAGATGGTCCTGCGTGAAGTTCGAGAACCCCGCCGACGTCAGATGCACCCCGTCCAGACGGCGCTGTTCCAACCCGTGCGATGACGCCTCCATCGCCGCGTGGGTCACGCCGTTCTCGGCCGCCTCTGCAAGGCAGCGATGCAGGGTGATCGGCTCGGGCGTGGTGTGGGCCAGCGGAGCGGTCCATGCGCCCTCGACCCCGGTGGTGCCGAGGTTGACGGCGGCGTGGTCAAGCTCGGTCCAGATTTGCCGCACGAAGGACGCGACCGAGGTTTTTCCGTTTGTTCCGGTCACGGCCACGATGGTCTGCGGCTGCGCGCCAAACCACAGCGCAGCGCATCCGGCCAGCGCCTGACGTGGGTCTTCGACCACGATCAGCGCGGCGTCCGAATTGGCCAGTTCGTCGGCAGCAATCGCAGCCCCGTCGGCATCGGTCAGGATTGCGGCTGCACCCATGCGCAATGCGAACTGAATGAACTCGCCGCCATGAACCCGCGTGCCGGGGAGCGCTGCGAACAGGTAGCCGTCTTTGACCTCGCGGCTGTCAACGGCCAGCCCGGTGATGTCAGGATTGGCACCGCCGCGCGCGGTCAGGGCCAGTTGGCTTAGTTTCTTTGTCCTTGCGCCCATGACCCACCTCTGTTGGACAGCCTAATTTGAGGTCAGGGTTATAGCAGCGCCCGCCTCAGGCTCAAGCCGGGGACGTAAACCCAGCAACGGGGCGATGCGCCCGATCAGTTCCGCCGCCACCGGCACCGCCGTCCAGCCAGCCGTCCGACGCTTTTCGCCATAAGCGACGATCGAGGGTTCATCCAGCGTAACGATCAGCACAAATTTCGGATCGTAAGCCGGGAAGATCGTGGCGAAAGTGGCAATCACCTTGTCATCATAATAACCCCCGCGCGGCTTGGGCTTGTCTGCCGTGCCGGTCTTACCCGCCACGTCATAGCCCGCCACATCGCCGAAGCTGGCAGTGCCGTCGGTGACAACCTTGCGCAACATCTTCTGCGCCTGAGATGCCGCGCTATCCGACAGCACCCGCGGCCCGTACTGAGGGCCGTTCTTCCGCAGAATCGTCGGGCTGACATAATGCCCGCCATTGGCAATCGCCGCGTATCCGGCGGCCAGATGCATCGGGCTGGTCGACAGGCCGTGGCCGTAGGAGATGGTGACGGTGCTCAACTCACCCCATTTCTTGGGCTTGAGCGGTTCCCCGCCCTTCGCCTCGACAATCTCGAACGGCGTGGGTTCGAACATGCCCAGCGCGCGCAGAAACTCCTGCTGGCGTTTTGCGCCGATCTGCAGTGCCAGCCGACCGGTGCCCCTGTTCGAGCTGTGGACAATCACGTCCGCGACGCTGATCTCGCCATAGTTCTTGCCGTTGAACTCGCCAATCGGGAACCGCCCGATCTTCATCGGGCCGGACGTGTCGATGATGGTGTTCGAGTTCACCAGGCCCAGTTGCACCGCTTGCGCAGCGGTGAAAATCTTGAACACCGAGCCCAACTCGTACACGCCCTGTACATAGCGGTTGAACAGAGGGCTGTCCGACGGATCAAAGCCCGAGGTCGGCGGGCGCGGGCGGTCATTCGGATCAAAGGAGGGCAGCGAAGCCGCCGAGACAACTTCGCCGGTATGCGCGTTCATCAGAACCGCCGACGCGCCCTTGGCGTTCATGATCTTCATGCCGCCATACAGCACTTGCTCAACAGCGGCCTGAATGGTCAGGTCCAGCGACAGTTGCAGCGGTTTGTTGCCGTTGGCCGGGTCGCGCAGGTAGTCGTCGAACTGTTTCTCGACGCCTGCGACGCCGATCACTTCAGCGGCGCTCACACCTTCGCGGCCGAAACCCGAACCTCCCAGAATATGCGCCGCCAGACGACCGTTCGGGTACAGGCGCATCTCACGTGGGCCAAACAGAATGCCTGGATCGCCGATGTCGTGGACGGCCTGCTTCTGTTCGGGAGAGATGCGCTTCTTGATCCACAGGAACTTGCGTTCGCCAGTGAAGTCTTTGACCAGACGCTCTTTTTCCAGATCGGGGAAGATTGCAACCAGTTGATCGGCAGCGGCCACCGGGTCAATCATCAAGGGCGGCTGGGCATAGACGGAATAGGTATCCAGATTGGTCGCCAGAATGCGCCCCTCACGATCCACGATATTGGCGCGCTGCATGGCGATGGCGGCACCCGGCGCGCTGGCCAGAGGCTCCTGCGCCTCGGATGTTGCCAGCATACCCATGCGAACACCGACTACGGAGAAGGCGCAGAAGAAGAACAGGCCCAGAACCAGCAACCGCCCCTCGGCGCGGGCGCGGGCGCGGTCTTTCATATCCTCGTGGCGCTGGCGAATGTTCTCGCGCTCAATGGCCTTGGGGTTCTCCCCCCGCGCGCGGGCGTCGAGGACACGGGCCAGAGGGCGCAACGGCGTGCGGGTCATGGGATCTGCACCTCGCCCAGCGCCTGAATATTGGTGATGGCCTGCAATTCAATCGGATCGACAATGGGCAGGTCCGGGTCCTCGGCATAAGCGATCTGGTCGGCCCGGCCAAACTGTTCGGCGCGCAGGGGCAACAGGCCCAGACGTTCAAAGTTCAGATCGGCCAGTTCGCGCAGACGGTCGGGGCGGTTCAGATAGGCCCATTCGGCGTTCAGAACCGCCAGCCGCACCTGCGCCACGCCGATCTCGCGCTGCAGCTTCTGGGTTTCTTTCACCACCTGCTGGGTCCGGTAATTCTCCTGATACGCCCACAGCGCCAGTCCGAACACGGCCAAGGCAGTCAACACATACAAAACACTCTTCATCTCGCCCTTCCCCCAAGTTGCGGCATCCCGATGGCGCGGGCCTCAATTTCCCCCGCCGGAGCCTCAGTTCGTATCGCCACGCGCAGCTTGGCCGAGCGCGCGCGCGGGTTTTCCTGCAATTCCGGCTCATCCGGACCCACGGCCTTGCGGGTCTTGAGCGTGAATTGCGGCAGTTCCTGTTCCATCTCAGGCGCATAGCGGTTGGCCCGACCCGTCTTGCCTGCGCGCGATTGGAAGAACCGCTTGACCATCCGATCCTCGATAGAATGAAAGGTCACAACGGCCAACTGCCCGCCCGGCTTTAAAGCGCGCTCAGCCGCCATAAGGCCCTGAAACAGTTCTTCATATTCAGCGTTGACCGCGATCCGCAGCCCCTGAAAGCTGCGCGTTGCCGGGTGCGATTGGCCCGGCTTCGGACGCGGCAGGCAGGATTCGATGATCTCGGCCAGACGCAGAGTCGTGGTGATCGGTTCCTCGGCCCGCGCCTTGACGATGGATTTGGCGATGCGACGGCTGGCGCGTTCCTCGCCGAAATGGAACAGGATATCAGCCAGTTGCACCTCGGTCGCCGTATTCACCAGATCAGCGGCGCTTTCGCCCTGCTGGCTCATACGCATATCCAGGGGGCCGTCTTTCATGAAAGAAAAGCCGCGTTCGGCCTGATCCAACTGCATGGACGAGACACCAAGGTCCAGCACCACGCCATCGAGGTCCTGCGCATACTCATCCATCCGCGAAAACACACCCTGCTGCATCACCAGCCGGTCGCCATAATCCCCGACCCAATCGGCGGCCATGTCAAAAGCCAGAGGGTCGCGATCCACCCCGATGACCTTCTCGGCCCCGGCCTCAAGCAAACCCCGCGTATAGCCGCCCGCGCCGAATGTGCCGTCCAGCCAGACGCCAGACACGGGTGCCACGGCAGCCAGCAACGGACGCAATAGAACAGGGATGTGAGGGTTCGATGAGGTCTGAGCGCCGGCCATGCCGTCACCCATCCCCGATGCCGTCAAGATACTGCATCGGATCGAAATCCTCAGGCAGATCGTCCAGCCATTCCTCGGTCGCAGCCAGTTCGTCGGCCTCATAGGTCTCGGGTTTCCAGATCTGGAACGTGTCCCCGGCGGCGATAAAGAACGCCTCGCCCTCAAGGCCGATCTTGGTACGCAGCTTGGCGGGCAGGACCAGACGACCGGTTTCATCAACATTGGTCGGGAAGGACTGACCGTGGAACAGACGCTGCAGCATCCGGCGCTGCATCGAGCCCCGCGGCAAAGCGTCGATCTTGGCGTCGACCTCGTCAATCGCCTGCATGGTATAGCATTCAAGGTATTTGCGGCGATGGTCGCCATAGACAATCACAAGCTCAGGATTGTCACCGGGCTGCCAGTTGGGATCGGACGCTTCAAGCACACGGCGAAACGAGGCCGGGATCGAGACCCTGCCCTTCGTGTCCACCTTATGGTGGCTTTCACCTCTGAACCTGCGCGCCAAGACGACTGTCCCTTTCGCTTGCGCCCCACCTTAAAATTCACGTTCCCCCCGGATGAAAAACGGCGGGTTGATCTGCTGCCACTGATCAACCCGCCGCATTGACCCGCTAAGCGGGATGTCCAGCTGCACGCGCCACCTGGGGGGATGTCTGCTCGCCCGCGCGCCGGATCTGTTGAGTGATGAAAGCGAGATGCCTGTACGAAACCTGTTTTTCTTTTGGTCCGGGGTCGTTTGGTGCCCCTTTAACTGTCCTCGCCCTCATCGGGTATCTAAGGGATGACATGGGAAATCATGGAAATCAACAGGAATTTTTATTCCACATGAGCACAGAGTCAGTTTAAACACTCCCATTTCAAAAGGAAACTTAAACCAATACACCTTATATGTGCAGAAGTGGAACTTTAAACACAACATATGGGACTAAAGTCGCGTGACCAATTTTTCCCATAAATTCCCGAAAATCTGAGAACCCGTGAAAAAGGTTAGCCTGAGCGGACAATTCCCACCCGAAATCACCCGAATCAAGAGCCCTCAACGCGCGAAAAAGCACGACTCAGAACCTCGGCCCATGGTTTCCCACACAGCTCAGGACGCGGATTTACCTTACGTAAGCTGGTCAAAATCCCTGCATTCGACATGCACAAATTTTAGAAAAATGCGCCCAAACATGGGGCGTTTTGTTTGCGCCAACAGAAATCACTGAACATCCAGACCTCACCTACGGACCAGAAATCATATATTTTTAAGGCTTATTCAGTCAGCGACGCTCAACCCCATGATAACCATGCATTTGCTGCATAGCAGCATTGATAACGCGGCCTATTGTGCAATTGCAGCATTTGCCTATTTTCAATCTCAAGCAAGCGCCGGACTGAACCGGCAACAACAAGTTTTACGGATGACGGACATGGCAGTGGCAACCAATACCTCGGTGCTGAAGGGCACACATGCAAGCGGGTTTGCATCGGTGATCGAGGCGGCAAAAACACGGATCGCACGGTATCGCCTGTACCGCCAGACGGTTAACGAACTGTCTTCGCTGTCAAACCGCGAACTGGCCGACCTGGGCCTGAACCGTTCGATGATCCGCAGCCTGGCCGTTCAGGCGGTCGAAGACTTCTCGGCGCGCTAAGCGCCAGCAAGACAACTGAGATCAGACCCTCCTCCTCCCTGGGTCTGTAATCAGCGGCAACGTCTCTCCTCCTCCCTGACGTTGCCGCACCTTATACCGGCCTTGATCGCCGGAACCTGACACATCGGGGCTTCCTCCTCCCTGCCCTGATGTTGAAAGCACGCGGCGACGTCTCCTCCTCCCTGACGTCGCCGCGTCTTCCTCATACCGGGCTCAAACCCGGGTTCGTATACATCGGGGCTCTCCTCCTCCCTGCCTTGATGTAGAAAAGAACGGCGGTTCCCCTTCCTCCTCCCTGGGAACCGCCGTTTTTCGTTTTTTGCACACAAGATGTAAGCTGGGGCCGTGAACGATTTATCAGGAGTCTCTCATGGCCGCCTATTTCATCGCCCAGATTTCCATTCACGACCCGGACGGCTATCAGAAATACTTGGAAGGCTTCATGCCGATCTTTGACAGGCACGGCGGTCGCCTGCTGACCATTTCGTCAAAACCCGTCGAGGTGATCGAAGGCAGTTGGGCAGAAAACGGAATCGTCCTGATGGAATTCCCGGACATGGCCGCAGCCCGCGCGTGGAAAGACGATCCGGACTATGTTGCGCTGGCCAAGATCAGGCAAAAGACAGCAACGGCGAATCTGGTGCTGGTCGAAGGACTCTAGAGGTCAGAACGGCACGTCGTCCTTGGCCGCCAGGAAACGGGACACCACTTTCTTCGTCCCTGCCTTGTCGAAATCGACCTCGACCTTGTCGCCCTCGATCCCCGTCACCGCGCCATAGCCGAATTTCTGATGAAACACCCGCTCGCCCAGCGTGAAACTGGCCACCGCGGTCGCATCAATCACCGTATTGCGGCTTTCCTTGGGCTGAGACATCCCATACTGCCCCTGCCGCGCCTGCATCCGCTTCCAGCCGGGCGAGTTATAGACGTTCGCCTCGGCTGCGCGGGTCTCGATACTGGCTGTAACCTGCCCGCCGCCATAAAGGCCCGGAGGCGTCAGGACCTCCACATGATCCTCGGGCAATTCGTCGATAAAGCGTGAGGGCATGGAATTCTGCCACTGGCCAAACACCCGCCGGTTGGCCGCGAAGGAAATGGTGCAGACCTCTTCCGCGCGGGTGATGCCCACATAGGCCAGCCGCCGTTCCTCTTCCAAACCCTTGAGCCCGGATTCGTCCATCGAGCGCTGAGACGGGAACAACCCGTCCTCCCACCCCGGCAGGAACACGGCGGGAAACTCCAGCCCCTTGGCCGCATGCAGCGTCATGATCGAGACCTTGGCCCCGTCGCCGTCCTGCTCATTGTCCATCACCAGGCTGACATGCTCCAGGAACCCTTGCAGGTTCTCGAAATTGTCCAACTGGTTGACCAGTTCCTTGAGGTTCTCCAACCGCCCCGGGGCTTCGGGCGTCTTTTCGTTCTGCCAATGGGCCGTATAGCCGGATTCGTCCAAAACGATCTGCGCCAGCTCGATATGCGTGTGTTCGGGCGCGCCATAGCGGATGGGCGAGACGCCATCGTCGATCACCGTATCATCATCCACTTCGATCCGAGGTCCGCGCGTCATCGCATTCCACCGCGCCAACCCGTCGATCAACTCGCGCAGCGCCTTGCCGCCTTTGCCCTTGATCAACCCGTTATCGACCGCAATCCGCGCGCCCTCGACCAAGGACACACCGTTTTCCCGCGCCACCACCTGAATGGTCTGCTGCGCCTTGTCGCCAAGGCCGCGTTTGGGCGTGTTTACGATCCGCTCGAAGGCCAGATCATCCTCGGGGCTGACCACCAGCCGGAAATAGGCCATGGCATCGCGAATCTCCATCCGCTCATAGAACCGAGGGCCGCCGATCACCCTATACGGCAGGCCGATGGTCAGAAACCGATCCTCAAACGCCCGCATCTGATGCGAGGCGCGCACGAGAATGGCGATCTCATCGAGGTTCATCGGCCGCACACCCCGCGTCCCGCCCTGCATCGCGTCGATTTCCTCGCCGATCCAGCGCGCCTCTTCCTCGCCATCCCAATGGCCGATCAGGCGAACCTTTTCGCCTTCTTGTCGGTCAGTCCAAAGCTCTTTGCCCAAGCGGCTTTCATTGCCACGAATCACATTCGACGCAGCCGCCAGAATATGCGGGGTCGAGCGATAGTTCTGTTCCAGCCGGACCACAAAAGCGCCGGGAAAATCCTTTTCAAACCGCAGGATGTTGCCCACCTCGGCCCCGCGCCAGCCATAGATCGACTGATCATCATCGCCCACGCAGCAGATATTCTTGTGCCCCCCGGCCAGCAGGCGCAGCCAGAGGTACTGGGCGACGTTGGTATCCTGATACTCGTCCACTAGGATGTAGCGGAACCAGCGCTGGTATTGCTCCAACACGTCCGGGTGGGTCTGGAAAATCGTGACCATGTGCAGCAGCAGGTCGCCGAAATCCACCGCGTTCAACTCGCGCAGGCGCGTCTGGTATTGGGCGTAAAGTTCGATGCCCTTGTGATTGAAGGCCCCCGCATCCGCGGCGGGCACTTTGTCGGGCGTGAGCGCTCGGTTTTTCCAATCGTCGATGATCCCGGCCAGCATCCGCGCTGGCCAGCGTTTGTCGTCGATATTGGCCGCCTGCGTCAGCTGTTTCAGCAACCGCTTCTGGTCGTCTGTGTCCAGAATGGTGAAGTTCGATTTCAACCCCACCAGTTCCGCATGACGCCGCAGCAGCTTGACGCAGATCGCGTGGAATGTGCCCAGCCACGGCATCCCTTCGGCGGGGCGGCCCAGCATGCGGCCAACGCGCTGTTTCATCTCGCGCGCGGCTTTGTTGGTGAAAGTCACGGCGAGGATTTCATTCTCGCGCACCCGATGGGTCCTGAGCAGATGGGTGATCCGCGCGGTCAGCGCCTTGGTCTTGCCCGTCCCGGCACCCGCCAGCATCAGCACCGGGCCATCCAGCCGTTCCACCGCTTCGCGCTGCGCCGGGTTGAGGTCGCTCAGATAGTCCACCGAGGCCGCAGGCATCGCCCGCGCCGACAGCGATGCGCCCTCGAAGGCGTCCATTTCGTCAAAACTGCTCATGGGTCCAAACTACGCCGGATCAGCGCCGAGGGGAAGGGTTTGTTCACGGCTTGTTCGCGCTCAATTTCATAAAATTTCGCAACCGGATGGCCCGGGCAAGGCCGCACCTTAACGATTTTTCAAAGAAAACCCCCGACCTTGTGGGCAGGAGCATATGGGGATTGGTTCGGTGGACGGTCGAAAGAAAGAAACTCTGGGGCGTGTCTTTGTACGTCTGATCACGGGCGCGGGCCTGTTGTGTGTTGTCGGGCTTGCCGGGTGGATCTCGGTCAAAGGGGCCGATCCGCTGGTCGATCGCATGATCGAGGCCGAGGTGCGGCACCGGGCCGAGGTCTGGGAAAGCCATATCTCGGTGCTGATGCCCGATTTTCAGCTTGAGTTCTCGACCGGCCAGATCAACGCGGATGAGGCCACCATCCTCAAACGGTTTCTGGGGGCGACGGATGTGTTCCGGATGCAAGTCTATGATGCGACCGGGCGCGCCATCTGGTCCTCGGCCGGACCGCACAGCCACGCGCCCGCCCTGACGGTCGACCGCCGCGACGACACGCTGAAAGGGCGTATTTTCTACGCGCTGTCGCAGCAATCCGCGCTGGAGGTGCTGCATGCCGAGACCGCCGCGCTCAGCCGGTCGGACCAGACCCGGGACGTGGCCGAGACGGTGGCCCCGGTCACCAATGGCGGGGCCTATCTGGGCGCGGTGCAGTTCTTCACCGATGTCAGCGACCTGCGGGTTGCGCTTCTGGGGCAGATCCGCCCGCTGCTGGCGCTGGTCGGTTGCCTGATGATCGGCACCATCCTGACGGTTGCGGCGGTGGTGTTTCGCAGCAACCGGCTGCAGCTGCGCGGCCTGAAAAACCGCGCGATCAAAGAGCGGGAGCTGATGGACGATCAGTTGCGGCTGGCGCGCGAGGTGCGCTTGCTGGGAGAGTTGAATGAATGGCTGCAATCCAGCCGGTCTCTGGATGAGCTCTTTGATATGGTGTCACGTTTCATGACCCATATCCTGCCCGAGGCCGAGGGCAGCGTGTATGTGTACTCGAACTCGCGCGATGTGCTGGATGGCTGTGCCAGTTGGAATGGCGGGTCGCACAAGGCGCATATCCACCCCGAGGGGTGCTGGGGCCTGCGCCGCGGGCGGACCTATGAATTCGGAGCGTCCGAGATTGATTTCGTCTGCGAACATGCCGAACCGCATGACGGGCGGCCCTATTTCTGCTTCCCCATTCTCGCCCATGGTGAAACGGTGGGCTTGCTGCATCTGCGCGCGCATGAAGGCAGCGGCACGGCGTTTCACGACAGCAAGAAGCTGGCGCGGCTGTGCGCGGAACAGATCAGCATGGCAATTGCCAATGTGCAGATGCGCGATCAGTTGCATGACCAGTCGGTGCGCGACCCGCTGACCGGGCTGTTCAACCGTCGCCACATGACCGACACGCTGCGCAAATCGATTAGCCGCAGCCAGCAGACAGGCGCCGCGCTGAGCTTGATTGCGGTGGATGTGGATCATTTCAAGAAATTCAACGACACACACGGCCATGACGCGGGCGATATGGTCCTGCGGGCGGTGGGCTCGGCACTGGAACAGGGCTGCGATCGGGATGAGATCGCCTGCCGCATCGGCGGGGAAGAGTTCATGCTGATCCTGCCCGACAACAGCCCCGACGACGCCATGACCCGCGCCGAGCAGCTGCGGCAGGCGGTCGAGGCGGTCTCGGTCCGGTATGGCGAGAAGTCGCTGCCGCGCATCACCATCTCGGTCGGGGTGGCGCACTATCCGGTGCATGGGGCGATGCCGCAGGATTTGATGCGGGCCGCGGATGATGCGCTGTATGCCGCCAAGGACAAGGGGCGCAACCAGGTTCAGGTGGCCAACGGATCGGGCCCGGAAGACCAAGCCAAGACCCATGAAAACGTGGCAACAAAGACCCGGCCTCCGGCGTCTGCCGCCTGAGACCTTGCCGAATCGCGGTGCAGGTCGGATCAATCCCCATGGACCTGCACAGTGTTTATCCCGGTATCGCAGATTTGAAGCGCCGCGCGCGGCGCAGGTTGCCTCGGTTTGTCTGGGACTACATTGACAGCGGAACCGGGGCGGAACAGGCCCGGCAACGAAATCGCGATGCGTTGGACCGGGTCGGGTTCACACCATCGATCCTGCATGGCGAACTGGATTACAGTACCAGGGTGCAGTTTTTGGGACAGGATTATCCCCTGCCCTTCGGCATTGCACCGATTGGCATGTCCGGGCTGGTCTGGCCGGATGCAGAAGGGCATCTGGCGCGCGCCGCCAAATCGTCGGGAATTCCCTATACCTTATCCACCGTCGCCAGTCAGACACCCGAGGATCTGGCCCCGCATATCGGTGAGGACGCCTGGTTTCAGCTTTATCCACCGCGAGACCCGGAGATACGCACCGACATGCTGCGCCGGGCCAAAGAGGCCGGGTTCCGCACGTTGGTTCTGACGGCGGATGTTCCCGTGGCCTCACGGCGTGAGCGGCAAACCCGTTCGGGCCTACGGCAGCCGCCCAAACTGACGCCCCGCCTGCTGGCCCAGATTGCCCTGCGCCCGGCCTGGGCCATCGGGATGGCGCAAAGCGGGGTGCCGCATATGCGCACGCTGGACAAATACATCGACAACTCGGTGGATCTGCCCCCGACGGCGCATATCGGATATCTGCTGCGCACATCTCCGGACATGGACTATGTCAAGTGGTTGCGGGACAACTGGGAAGGGCCCTTCATAGTCAAAGGCGTTTTGCGCGCCGAGGATGCCGACAGGCTGAAACAGGCTGGAATTGACGCCCTGTGGATATCGAATCACGGTGGGCGGCAATTTGACGGAGCTCCGGCAAGCATCGACGTCCTGCCCGCAATCCGTTCGGCCACGGACCTGCCCCTGATCTTCGACAGCGGCGTCGAGGGCGGGCTGGACCTTCTGCGCGCCTTTGCGCTGGGGGCGGATTTCGTCATGCTGGGCCGAGCGTTTCTGTATGGGCTGGCGGCGCTGGGGCAGCATGGGCCAGCACATGTTACAGATATCCTGCGTCAGGATATCCTCGCCAATATGGGCCAATTGGGTGTTCAAACCTTGGAAAAGATGCGCTGCCCGGACATCAGGATTGATGCTGCAGCGCAGCGTGTGTATTAAGCTTGCGCATATAAGCGGCGTTTGCGAGCGGTAACATGCCGGTTCTGCCCAGAAGAACCCTTGTACCTGCGCGTATTGTCCGCCCACCAATACGGCCAAACTAACAGGACCGGGACGAGAAATGACTGACTTCAAAAAGATCCTGATCGCCAATCGGGGCGAGATTGCCATCCGCGTCATGCGCGCCGCGAATGAGATGGGCAAACGCACCGTGGCTGTCTTTGCCGAAGAAGACAAGCTGGGCCTGCACCGGTTCAAAGCGGATGAGGCTTATCGGATTGGCGAAGGAATGGGGCCGGTTGCCGCCTATCTGAGCATTGATGAAATCATCCGTGTCGCCAAGGAATGTGGCGCAGACGCGATCCATCCCGGCTATGGCCTGCTGTCAGAAAACCCCGATTTCGTGGACGCCTGTGTGCAAAACGGCATCACCTTCATTGGTCCCAAGGCCGAAACCATGCGCGCGCTTGGCGACAAGGCCAGCGCGCGGAAGGTGGCAATTGCCGCTGACGTTCCGGTCATCCCCGCGACCGAGGTTCTGGGCGATGACATGGATGCCATTCGCAAAGAAGCCGCCGAGATCGGCTATCCGCTGATGCTGAAAGCGTCCTGGGGTGGCGGTGGGCGCGGCATGCGCCCGATCCTGTCGGAAGACGAATTGGAAGAAAAAGTGCTGGAAGGCCGCCGCGAGGCCGAGGCCGCCTTTGGCAACGGCGAGGGCTATCTCGAAAAGATGATCACCCGCGCCCGCCATGTTGAGGTGCAAATTCTGGGCGACAAACATGGTGAGATTTATCACCTCTATGAACGCGACTGCTCGGTCCAGCGCCGCAATCAAAAGGTGGTTGAACGCGCCCCAGCCCCGTATCTGACCGACGAACAGCGGACCGAGATTTGCGAACTTGGCCGCCGCATCTGCGCCCATGTGAACTATGAATGCGCAGGCACGGTAGAGTTCCTGATGGATATGAACTCGGGCAAATTCTACTTCATCGAGGTCAATCCCCGGGTGCAGGTGGAACATACCGTCACTGAAGAAGTCACCGGCATCGATATCGTTCAGGCGCAAATTCTGATCGCCGAAGGCAAGACCCTGGCCGAAGCCACCGGCAAAGCCAGCCAGGACGACATCCGCCTGAACGGCCACGCCCTGCAAACACGCGTGACCACCGAGGACCCGCTGAACAACTTCATCCCCGATTATGGCCGCATCACCGCCTATCGCTCGGCCACCGGCATGGGCATTCGTCTGGACGGCGGCACCGCTTATGCGGGCGGGGTAATCACCAGGTATTATGACTCGCTCCTGACCAAGGTCACCGCATGGGCTCCGACCCCCGAAAAGGCCATTGCGCGGATGGACCGCGCGCTGCGCGAATTCCGCGTGCGCGGCGTTTCCACCAACATCGCCTTTGTCGAGAACCTGCTGAAACACCCGACTTTTCTGTCGAATGAATACACTACCAAGTTCATCGACGAGACGGCAGACCTGTTCCAGTTCAAGAAGCGCCGCGACCGGGGCACCAAGGTTCTGACCTATATCGCCGACATCTCGGTGAACGGGCATCCTGAAACCAAGGACCGCCCGATGCCCCGGCCGGACCTGAAAGAGGCCAAGCCCCCAGCGTTGAAGGGTGAGCCCAAAATGGGCACCCGCAACCTGCTGGAGCAGAAGGGCCCGCAGGCCGTGGCCGACTGGATGAAGGCGCAGCGACAGTTGCTGATCACCGACACCACAATGCGGGACGGCCACCAGTCGCTGCTGGCAACCCGGATGCGCTCGATCGACATGATCAAGGTCGCGCCCAGCTATGCGGCGAACTTGCCGCAGTTGTTCAGCGTTGAATGCTGGGGCGGTGCGACCTTTGATGTGGCCTATCGGTTCCTGCAGGAATGCCCGTGGCAACGCCTGCGCGACCTGCGCGAAGGGATGCCGAACCTGATGACCCAGATGCTGCTGCGCGGGGCGAACGGGGTTGGCTATACCAACTATCCCGACAACGTAGTGCAGGAGTTTGTCCGTCAGGCGTCGCAGAATATCGATGTGTTCCGCGTCTTCGACTCGCTGAACTGGGTCGAGAACATGCGCGTGGCGATGGATGCGGTGGTCGAGAACGACAAGATCTGTGAAGGCACCGTTTGTTACACCGGGGATATCCTCGATCCGGATCGCGCCAAATATGACCTGAAATACTATGTCGGCATGGCGAAGGAACTGCGCGACGCAGGCGCGCATGTGCTGGGTCTGAAAGATATGGCCGGTCTGCTGAAACCGGCCTCGGCCCGCATCCTGATCCGGGCGCTGAAGGAAGAGGTTGGCCTGCCGATCCACTTCCACACCCACGACACTGCAGGCATCGCCAGTGCCACCATTCTGGCGGCCTCCGAGGCGGGTGTGGACGCGGTGGATTGCGCGATGGACAGCTTCTCGGGCAACACCAGCCAGGCAACGCTGGGCACGGTGGTCGAGGCCCTGCGCCATACCGAGCGTGACACCGGATTGGACATCAAGGCGATCCGCGAGATCAGCGATTATTTCGAGGCCGTGCGCGGCCAGTACGCGGCGTTCGAATCCAGCCTGCAGGCCCCGGCCTCCGAGGTTTACTTGCACGAAATGCCCGGCGGCCAGTTCACCAACCTCAAGGCACAGGCGCGGTCCTTGGGGCTTGAGGAACGCTGGCACGAGGTCGCTCAGATGTATGCGGACGTGAACCAGATGTTCGGCGATATCGTCAAGGTGACGCCCTCATCCAAGGTTGTTGGTGACATGGCGCTGATGATGGTCAGCCAGGGCCTGACCCGCGACGATGTTGAGAACCCGACGACGGACGTGGCCTTCCCTGACTCGGTCGTCGATATGATGCGCGGCAATCTGGGTCAGCCTCCGGGCGGGTTCCCTGACACGATCATCCGGAAGGTGCTGAAAGACGAGGTTCCCAACACCGAGCGCCCCGGCAAGGATGTCGCGCCGGTCGATCTTGAGGCAACGCGCGCCGATCTGTCCAAGCAGATGGAAGGCAAAGAGGTCGATGACGAAGACCTGAACGGCTATCTTATGTACCCTAAGGTGTTCCTGGATTACATGGGCCGCCACCGGACCTACGGCCCGGTCCGCACCCTGCCCACGCGCACCTTCTTCTACGGCATGGAGCCGGGCGAAGAGATCACCGCCGAGATCGACCCCGGCAAGACGCTGGAAATCCGCTGTCAGGCCATTGGCGAGACCGATGAGAAAGGCGAAGTCAAAGTATTCTTCGAACTCAACGGCCAGCCCCGCGTGATCCGGGTGCCGAACCGTCTGGTCAAGGCGTCAACGGCGCAACGGCCCAAGGCCGAGGTAGGCAATCCCAACCATATCGGCGCGCCGATGCCTGGGGTTGTGGCCACCGTGGCCGTGACCGCCGGTCAGGAAGTACACGAGGGCGACCTGCTGCTGACCATCGAGGCGATGAAGATGGAAACCGGCATCCACGCCGAGCGTGACGCGGTTGTCAAAGCCGTCCACGTGCAGCCGGGCGGCCAGATTGACGCCAAGGACCTACTGGTCGAACTGGAGTGACCGATCTAGTTTAATGACTGATCTGCGGGCCGTCCGGACATCCGGGCGGCCTGTTTCGTGACCAGGGAGGGAAAAATGCTGTCGATCACTCCGATCTACGCCGCGCTGCTGGCGATCATCTATGTCGGCCTCAGCGGCTGGGTCATCAATACCCGGCGGAGCCACAAGATTTCCTATGGCGATTCTGGCGATGCTGCGATGCTCAAGGCGATGCGGACCCATTCCAACTTTGCCGAATACGCGCCCTTCGCGCTGCTGCTGATCGCGATGGTCGAGTTGCAGGGGGCCGGCGGCCTGCTGGTGAACCTGCTGGGGTTGTGCCTGTTGGCCGGGCGGCTGTGCCATGCCTATGGGTTTGGCAAGACCCCTCAGGTCGTCATTCTGCGCCAGATCGGCATGGTGCTGACCTTCACAGCCATCCTGATTGCAGCCATCATCAATCTGGTGATGGCGCTCTGAACGATGGTCGGTCGGGTGGCAGGGTATCACCCCGCCAGACGCCCGGACATCACCGTACTCGCCGATTGCCACAACTGAACGTTGGCCTCCGGTTCCGGCACAACATGGGTCACAATCGCGGCGACGGCCATCAGAATAGCCAAGGTCGCGATTTTGAATGTCTCTTTGTTTTTCACCTGTCACCTCGAACTTTTTAGCCCTGTCTAGAGGTTCAACGCAGGTCCGGCTGAATTCCGTCGCAAGAAAAGAAATTTTCCTGCAGGTGCGTTTTCCGCTTGCAGGCTTGCGTGGGACTTTATAAATCCCTCCTCACTCAACGGCGCGGGCGTAGCTCAGGGGTAGAGCATAACCTTGCCAAGGTTAGGGTCGGGCGTTCGAATCGCCTCGCCCGCTCCATTGAGAGGTCTTTGGACCGACATAGTATCTGATGCGGGCGTAGCTCAGGGGTAGAGCATAACCTTGCCAAGGTTAGGGTCGGGCGTTCGAATCGCCTCGCCCGCTCCAGATACCAACCATTCCCGAACATGCTGGTTCTTTGCTGAGCGTTGCGCCATGTTGATTGCAACGCAGATTGCAAGGCTACGCTCATGTCGGATTATGTCATTCGCCCCCTCACCGCCACCGAAGTGCAGCACGCCGTCGATTGGGCGGGCCGCGAGGGGTGGAACCCGGGTGTCCACGATGCCGAGTGTTTTCGCCCAACGGACCCCGAGGGGTTTCTGGGCGGATTTCTTGAGGACGAGATGATCGCCTCGGTCTCGGCGGTGAATTATGACGATGCGTTCTCGTTTCTGGGGTTCTACATCGTCAAGCCCGAGTTCCGCCATCACGGCCACGGGCTTGAGATCGCAGGCCATGCGCTGGCCCATTGCAAGGGCCGCAATATGGGTCTGGACGGGGTGGTCGAGCAGCAGGACAATTATCGCAAATCCGGGTTTACCTTTGCCTATAACAACTATCGTTTTGGCGGAACCAAACGCGGGATTCTGGCCGCGCTTGGGGCGCAACCGTCGGCGCAGGTCACGGCGCTGGACGGGCTGTCGGACGATCTGGCCGCCTATGACCGGCAGATGTTCCCGGCCCCGCGCGACATCTTCCTGCGCGACTGGCTGAGCGCGTCCCGCCATGCCTCGCGCGTGTTTGCCGAGGGTGGGGTGATCAGGGGCTATGCGACCCTGCGCCCCTGTCAGAGCGGGTACAAGATCGGGCCGTTATTTGCGGATAACGCCGAGATTGCGCAGGCCCTGCTGGCCTCGGTGCTGCAAGCCATCCCCGACGATCACGCCGCGCATGACGTGTTCATCGACATGCCGCAGCCCAACGCCGCCGCCTTTGCGCTGGCGGATGCGCTGGGGCTTGAGAAGGTGTTCGAAACCGCCCGGATGTATTCCGATCATCAGCCGGATATCGATCTGGACCGGATTTTCGGCGTGACGACGTTTGAGCTGGGCTAGAACGCCTTGAAGGTCATCGTGGTCAAGGATCGTTCGATATCCGGAATCACCAGCAGGTTTTCGTTGATGTAATGACCCACATCTTCGGTCTCGGGGATGTAGAGTTTCAGCAGCAAGTCATATTCGCCGCTGGTGGAATAAAGCTCTGAGTGGATCTCGCGCAGGGCTATGTCTTCGGCCACCTTGTAGGTAGAGCCGGGTTTGCAGCGGATCTGGATGAAAACGCAGGTGGACATGGGCCGGACCTTGTTGATTTGAGTTGCCCGCAGGCTGGCACGGGGCGGGCGCAGGTGCAATCCCCTGCAACAGTTTGCGGCGAAGGCTGAAACCGGTCTGGATAGGCCGCCCGTCCGCGTCTATAAGCGCCCCTGTAGCAAAAGGAATTCGCCCATGCGCAGCGCTCAGATCAGCCGTCAGACCGCCGAGACCGAGATCTCGGTTCAGGTCAATCTGGACGGCACCGGCCAGTATGACAACGAGACCGGCGTCGGGTTCTTTGATCACATGCTGGACCAGTTGGCGCGTCATTCGCTGATCGACATGACGATCCGGGCCAAGGGCGATTACCACATCGACGATCACCACACGGTCGAGGATACCGGCATCGCGCTGGGTCAGGCTTTGGCGCAGGCTTTGGGCGACAAGAAGGGTATCCGCCGGTACGGAGAATGCCACCTGCCCATGGACGACGCACAGGTGCGCTGTGCGCTGGACTTGTCGGGGCGTCCGTTCCTGATCTGGAATGTGGACCTGCCGACGCAGAAGATCGGCAGTTTCGACACCGAACTGGTGCGCGAGTTCTTTCAGGCGCTGGCGACCCATGGCGGCATCACCCTGCATATCGACCAGTTGCACGGCTTCAACAGCCACCACATCGCCGAGGCCGCCTTCAAGGCCGTCGCCCGCGCGTTGCGCGACGCGGTCGAGACCGACCCGCGCAAGGCGGATGCGATTCCGTCGACCAAGGGCGCTTTGTAGGTTGTTGGCGTGAGAGGCGCTGCCCCTCTTGGCCTTCGGCCAATTCACCCCGCCGTATTTGGAACAAGAAGAAGAACTGGGCCGTACCATGCTGACTGCGATCATTGATTATGAGTCGGGCAATCTGCACTCGGCAGAAAAGGCGTTTCAGCGCATGGCGCGTGAGGTCGATGCGGGCGAGGTTGTCGTGACCTCGGACGCTGATGTCGTGGCGCGGGCGGACCGTTTGGTGCTGCCTGGCGACGGGGCTTTTCCAGCCTGCGCGGCAGAGTTGCGGGGCCACAAGGGCATCTATGATGCGATGGTCGAGGCGGTCGAGCAGAAAGGCCGTCCGTTTTTGGGCATTTGCGTTGGCATGCAGTTGATGGCCTCGAAGGGCCATGAGTATGCCGAAACTGATGGACTGGGCTGGGTTGCCGGGGATGTGGTTCGGATCGAGCCGTCAGATGCTGCGCTGAAGGTGCCGCATATGGGCTGGAACGATCTGGTGCTGGAAAGCGACCATCCGGTGTTCGGCGGCGTGACATCCGGCGATCACGCCTATTTCGTGCATTCCTACCATTTCCGCGTCACCGACCCGGCGCAGCGGCTGGCTTATGTGGATTATGGGCAAGAGGTCACGGCCGTGGTCGGCCGCGACACGATGGTTGGGATGCAGTTCCACCCTGAGAAAAGTCAGGATGTGGGCCTGCGGATGATCGGGAATTTCCTGACCTGGGCCCCCTAAGCGGTTACTGAATTCGCGTCCAGGTTTGCCCTTTGCAGATCAGACCACCCGCGACACAGCCCTTGACGGTCAGTTTGTTCTGGCCATCCAACGTCATTTTTGACGTGTAGGTCTTGTCGTTGTCCGGGTTCCATATCTTGCCGTTGTCATAGGTCCCGTCGCCTTCGGGAATCATGTCCCAGATGAGTTGCTTGCCCAAATTGGGGTAATCCAGCACCTCATTGCCATCCTTATCAAAGGCGGTATCGATGGTGCCACAGATTGCGCTGCCGCATTCCGAGATGGTTACGTGTACAAATCCACCCGAGTCGCCCGGCCCGACTTTCCAAAGGCCATCCACCGGATCATCCGCAATGGCTGCAGTGGCCATCGCGGCAAACGCTGCGGCAAGAGTAATAGTCTTCATAGTTTTCTCCCTGTATTTCCGGCCAGTCTGGCCTGCGGTTGGGCACCGGGCAAGACTGACTTTGCGTCGCGTTGCGCCCCTGCCCCGCCTGTGCGATATCGCCGGCGTGTAACAGTGATATAGGGCCGCCCGACATGATCCTCTACCCCGCTATCGATCTGAAAGACGGCAATGCCGTGCGCCTGCTGCGCGGTGAAATGGACAAGGCCACCGTCTTTAACGAAGACCCGGCGGCGCAGGCCCGCGCCTTTGTCGAGGCAGGGTGCGCGTGGCTGCATCTGGTCGATCTGAACGGAGCCTTTGCGGGGGAACCGGTCAATGCAGCACCCGTCGAGGCGATATTGAAAGCCTGCGACGTGCCCGCACAACTGGGCGGCGGCATCCGCGATATGGCGACGATCGAGACCTGGATCGACAAGGGGCTGGCCCGGGTCATTCTGGGCACCGTCGCGGTCGAGAACCCCGATCTGGTGCGAGAAGCGGCCCGCGCCTTCCCGGGCAAGGTCGCCGTCGGCATTGACGCGCGCAACGGCTTGGTCGCCACCAAGGGCTGGGCCGAGGAAACCGACGTGCAAGTCACCGATCTGGCGCGCAGCTTCGAGGACGCAGGCGTCGCGGCGATCATCTACACTGATATCAACCGCGACGGCGCGATGCAGGGCCCGAATATCGAGGCTACGGCGGCGCTGGCGCAGGCGGTCTCGATCCCGGTGATCGCATCGGGGGGCGTTAGTTCGCTGGACGACCTGATCGCCCTGCGCGATTGCGGCGTCGCGCTGGACGGCGCGATATCAGGCCGCGCGCTGTATGACGGCGCGATTGACCTGGCTGAGGCCATTCGCGCCCTGAGCTGAGTTACTGCGCGGCAGCACCGGTCAGTTTCGCCAAAGCACCGCGCATTTTCTCGATGACAGGGGATTTCTCGACCTCGTCAAGCTCATCCATCGTCTCTTTCGGGTCTTCATAGGCCAGCCAGACCTGACCATCTGCGTCCTGATAGGCCTGCACTTTCAGCGGCAAGAACAGCCCGGCGCGCGGGTCGATCTGCATGGCGGGGGTGCCCAAAGCCGGGTTGCCGAAGATCAGCACCTGATTGGGCGGGATCGGCGTGCCAACCTTTTCGGCCCCTGCTGCATGGTCGATGCGGGCAAAGACGGTCGCGCCCGCATTGCCAACGGCGGCTTCCAGCGCGTCCAGCGCCTCGACCACGGATTTGTTTGTCTGGACCTTGATGATGTCGTCAGCCATGGCGGACAGGGTGCCTCCGATTGTGAAGAGTGATGCCAGCAGAAGATGTCGCATAACAGAATTCCTTTTCGTGAATTTCACCTCTAATTTCCATGGCTTCGCGGCAGATCACAATCACAAGTCTGGCATCGGCGGGGCTTTGCCGGTAGAGGTGCCCCCGAACAAAGGACACATCATGCTGAAAACCCGCATCATTCCCTGTCTGGATGTCGCCGATGGCCGCGTGGTCAAGGGCGTCAATTTCGTCGGCCTGCGCGATGCGGGCGATCCGGTGGAATCGGCCAAGGCCTATGACGCCGCCGGCGCGGATGAGATCTGTTTCCTGGACATTCACGCGACCCATGAAAACCGGGGCACCATGTTCGACGTCGTCCAGCGGACGGCGGAACAGTGCTTTGTGCCGCTTACCGTAGGCGGTGGCGTGCGCACCAAGGATGACGTGCGCGCCTTGCTGCTGGCGGGGGCGGATAAGGTCAGCTTTAATTCGGCCGCCGTGGCGAACCCGGATGTTATTGCCGAGGCCGCAGACCAGTTCGGCAGCCAGTGCATCGTCTGCGCCATCGACGCCAAGACCGTCAGCCCCGGCAAGTGGGAGATTTTCACCCATGGCGGGCGCAAACCCACCGGCATTGATGCGGTGGAGTTCGCCCGGACCGTTGTGGCCAAGGGTACGGGGGAAATCCTGCTGACGTCGATGGACCGGGATGGGACCAAGGCGGGGTTCAACCTGCCTCTGACCCGTGCGATTTCCGACGCGGTTGACGTGCCGGTGATCGCCTCGGGCGGCGTGGGCACTCTGGACCATCTGGTCGAGGGTGTGACCAAGGGCGGGGCGAGCGCGGTGCTGGCGGCCTCGATCTTTCATTTCGGCGAATACACCATCCGCGAGGCCAAGGAACACATGGCCGCCGCTGGCATTCCGATGAGGCTGACATGAGCATCCTGCACGATCTGGCCACCACGATTGAGGCCCGCAAAGGCACTGACCCGGACTCTAGTTGGACCGCCAAGCTGCTGGCCAAAGGCCCCGAGAAATGTGCAGAGAAATTCGGGGAAGAGGCCATCGAGGCGATCATCGAAGCGGTCAAAGGAGACCGCGATAAGCTGACCTCGGAAGCGGCAGACGTGCTCTATCACCTGCTGGTCATGCTGGCCGCGCGCGACGTGGCGCTGGATGATGTGCTGGCTGAACTGGCCCGTCGGCAGGGCACCAGCGGGATCGCCGAAAAGGCCGCCCGCCCAAAAGGATAAGCGGCAGGCTTTCGTCAAACCGCCCTGCCCTCTATGATCGGGGCTCGCGGTTCAAAAGGCAAAGGGCATCGCAATGATCAGAGCTTTGGCGCTAGTGGTGGCCCTTGCCCTGCTGGGGGCATGCGCCACGCCGCCGCCTCCAACCGGGGATGAGGTGCAACGACTGGCGGTTGAGATTCGCGACCTTGGCCCGGGCATTGATCCCGAGGAAGCGGACCGTGCTGCCCGCATCGCCTATGCATATACCGCGCAACTGGTGCAGGAATACGAAATCACCGACCCGCCGCTGATCCACAATGCCAAGGTCAACAATGGCCTGCGGCCACGGGGCCTGTGCTGGCATTGGGCCGAAGATATCGAACGGCGCCTGAGCCAGGAAAACTTCGACACGCTGACCCTCCACCGCGCCATCGCCAACGCGGACAACCCGTTCCGCATCGACCACAGCACCGCCATCATCAGTCGCAAGGGCGACTCGATGTACGAAGGCGTGGTACTGGACCCATGGCGCTATGGGGGGGTTTTGCACTGGTCACCGCTGGCCGAAGACACCCGGTATGATTGGGTACCGCGTGACGTTGTTCTGGAAAAGCGCCGTCAGGAACAGGTAGCGCGGCTGAAGCCTTACGAGGGTTAAGTCTGCAGCTTTGAGGATATGATCCCGGTGCTGAACCCGCCCATCCGCAACTCTCCGAACAGGCGCTGATATTCGATCTTGGGACACCGATTCATGACCACATCGACGCCTCGCGCCTGCGCCGTGGATGCTGCCCCGTCATGTTCGACGCCGATTTGCATCCAGATCGTCTGCAAGTCGGGAAAGGCCTGCAGCGCCTCATCGACAATGGGCGGGACCGCTTCGGACCGGCGGAAAATATCCACCATGTCGACCGGCTCACTGATCGCGGACAGGCTTTCCCGAACCGTCTGACCAAACAGGTCCTTGCCCGCATGACCGGGATTGACGGGAATGACCGTGAACCCTTTCAGCGACAGATACCGCGCCACGTAGTAGCTGGGCCGCACCGGGTTCATCGACACGCCGACTACCGCTACGGTTTTGGTGCGCGTCAGGATGGTTTTCAGGAACTCGTCGGAATACTCAGGCATGGCCGCATCCTAAGCACTGTCCCGAAAAGAAAAAAGCGCCCAAGATACCTTGGGCGCCAGTTGTTGGAACGAGGGACAGTGAAATGACCCGCGGCAGTTCCGTTCCGCGGTCACTGTGACATTTAGGCATAATTTGGGCGAAAAAAAGAGGGGGTGCGCATTTTTGTGATGACAAGTCACGAAAAGCGGAGATTCGCCTACTCGGCATACAGGGCCGACGGCCAGTTTTCCTCGGCCATGTGGATGTATGCGGCGCGATCGTCCTGCCACATCTGCTCGATCTCGGGCGAATGCGTCAGGTACAAGCGCCCATCCACAACCTGCCACGCCTGTGGGTCGGTGCTTTTGAGCATCCCATAGGCCATGGCGTAGGAACAGTATCCCCCGAACTGAGGCGCAAAGGCGCGCGGGTTGCCCTCGAACAACTCCCGGTTCTCCTGCGACGCGAAATGCCATTCGGCTCCTTTCCACGTCACCGCAATTTCGGGCTGCCCCCTGACCGGAGTATCGCCGCTGAAATAGGACACAGGATCGTACCCGTCCATCGCGGCCCCTTCGGACGCGAAGTAAACAGGGACATCCTGCGCAAAGGCCGCAGAACCAAGGAAAAGGGCGAATAGCGCGCCGGAAAGAGAACGTCGGGTCAGCATAACAAGTTCAGAATCACGATATCAGGCCAACAAACTGCAACTTTTTAGGCTGCATTAAACCCCCGTTAACAGGGTTGTGAACGCTTTTTGACCCCGCCCGATTCTGTTCAGTCAAAGATATCTTCGACCACGTCCCAGGCTTCCTCCATCGCGCGCGACCAAAGGCTTTTCTTCTTCTTTTTCTTCTTGGGTTTTGGCCTTCTAAGCCCAACGCCTTCCACATATTGCGGGCGTTCAGCCACCTTTTTCCGAGGCAGCATCTTCAGGTCATGCAAGGGCGCGCCGCAATTGGAACAGCTTAGCTCGTGCCGTTCCTTGCCTTTCAAAACCAGCGCGGCGCGGGTCCCGCAATAGCAGCAGGTGGCGATTTTCTTGGGGCTGGGAATGGCGACCTCCTGTTACCTGTGTCGGGATGCATATAGGGCGATTGCCGCCGCGTTTGAGACGTTCAGCGACCCGAACCCTCCGGCTGCGTCAATTTTCACCAGATGATCCACGGTTTCTTTGGTCTTCTGCCGCAACCCGGGCCCCTCCGCCCCCAGCACCAGCGCCACCGGGCGGTCGCGCTGGTCGCCCAGAGTGGTTTCGATGGTCTCATCGGCCTCGCCATCAAGTCCAAGAACCAAGAACCCCATGTTCTGCAGTTCGACAATGGCGTCCGCCAGATTGCGCACCCGCAGATACGGCTGACGTTCCAACGCGCCGCTCGCGGTTTTGGCCAGCGCCCCGGTCTCAGGCGCCGAGTGGTGGCGGGTGCCAATCACGGCACTGGCCCCCAACACCTCGGCCGAGCGCAGAATCGCCCCCACATTATGCGGATCGGTCACCCGGTCCAGCAGAATGATCCGAGGGTGTTCGCGCCCGATGCAATTCTCGGCCAGCCCACCCCAGTCCAGCGGCTTGACCTCAAGCGCGGCCCCCTGATGGACTGAGCCCGGATCGATCGGAGCGGTGAATTTGCGCGGATCGACCATTTCCGCTTCAATCCCCGCAAAATCAATGGCATCAGCCAGTTTATCCCGCGCATTGCGGGTCACGATCAGGCGCAATTTCTGCCGTTTCGGGTTCATCAGCGCGTCGCGCACGGCGTGGAGACCGAACAGCCAGACGGTCTCTGCTGCGGCAGCTTTGCGCGCCTGTTCCTTCTCGACGACCCACTTGGGTTTCTTCATTTCAAGGCCTCCGGGCCGGGAATTCGGTTTCCTGCGCCAAAGCGAAATTTTCCTGTTGACGCTCCTTTGGTGCGCTAGTAATCACGCCTCCACGTCAGGTGCAACGCCTGACAGTGGGCGACAGGCCGCAAGGTGTGGCAGGGGACTGTAACTCCCTCGCGGAGACGCACGCCTGGTTCGATTCCAGGGTCGCCCACCATTCTTCACGCAGCTTCGATACAAGAATGTCGTTTTATGGCGGCCGCAATCGCACTCGGCTGCGTCAAAGCACGCTGCCTGCCGCTCGTTGAAGCGTTGGAAGATACCGCCTGTGCGATCAATCAAGTGCGTGCGCGGCCTGCGCAGGAGGGTTAAGGCCGGTCCGTCAGTGAGCCTTTTGCAGGTATCTTTCGATTACTGCCCGACAGCCATCCCGCCAAATCTCGGGCAGCCACGTCGCGAACGCCTTAGCAAAACGGGCATCGCTTTCCAATTCGCCGTAAAGGTTTGTTCCCGCCATCCAAGCCTGCGGGTCCTGTTTGGCGGCCTGTGCTGCAGCCTGCAAATCGGCCCACATCGGATCATTGGGCGCGATCTCGCTTCCGTCCTCTCGCACCCCGACACACATCCGGGCCCAGAGCGCTTCGGCCAGGGCCAGTCCGGTGACAGAGGCCCCGGCCGCCAGCCCATCGCGCAGCGATGGCAGCAGGAAACCCGGGTGGCGGGCCGAGCCGTCGAAGGCGACGCGGCGGGTTGTGTCGTGAATGGCCGTATTCGCAAAGCGGCGTTCGACCAGCTTCAGGTAGTCTGACGGAGGCATACCCGGAACCGCCTGAACATACGGCGCGATTTCGTCGATCTGAACCTTGCGGAAAAACCCTGAGATTCCAGCATCCTGCATGCAGGCCGAGATAGTTGGGACGCCTAGAATCTCCCCAGCATTGGCCAGAAGCTGATGGCCGCCATTTAGAATGCGCAGCTTCATCGCCTCATAGGCGTGGACGGAGTTCGTGACCGTAACTCCGACCTCTTCCAAAGGTGGCCGCCCGGCGCAGAAATCATCCTCGATAACCCATTGGCGGAAATTCTCATGCGTGACCGGTGCCAGATCATCGATACCCAGATCCCGGCATTGGGCAAAGACCTGATCCGTGGTGGCGGGCACGATGCAGTCCACCATCGAGTTCGGGAAGGCCCCGTTTTCCTCAATCCAATCGGCGAGATCGGGGTCCGACAGCCGGGCGAGGCCGAGAACGCATTTGCGCAGGATCACCCCGTTGCCCTGCAGGTTGTCGCAGCTCATTGCGGTGAAGGGCGGCAGACCCGCAGAACGGCGCAGCGTCAGAGCCGCCACGATGGCCCCGAACACCGTCTTGGGCTGTCGGGGGTTTTGCGCGTCATGGCGGATGTCTTCGTGATCGGTGTCGAATTCACCTGAATTGGCGTCCAGATAATAGCCGCCCTCCGTCACGGTAAGCGACACGATCCGGATGGCCGGATCGGACATCTGGCGGATCAAGGTGTCGTTTCCGGCCTCAATCGGCAGATAGTCGATCATCGACCCGGTGACTTCGGCTGAGATGCCCGCCGGGTCCAGTTCGATCAGGGTCGTCAGACAATCCTGCCGGATCAGCTTGTCCCGCATCCCGGCGTCATAGGCGCGCACGCCTGCGCCGATGATGGCCCAGTCCTGCGCCCTGCCTTGCTGCATCAGTTGATGGATGTACCAAGCCTGATGGGCGCGGTGGAAGTTGCCCAGACCGATATGGACGATGCCCGGCGTCAGGTCCTCGCGCCGGTAGCGCGGCGTTTTGACGGTCGCGGACAGATCGGACAACCGGCTGCGCCCCAGCCTGATCGGAGTATGTACGTGCGCCGCCGGTGTCATCAGCTCATCCAGTTTCCGCCATCGACATTATAGGTTTGGGCGACGATGTAACGGGCCTCGTCCGATGCCAGAAACACCGCCATCCCGGTCAGGTCGTCCGCGCGGCCCATGCGCCCATAGGGCACCGCCGCGCCAACTTCGCGCTTTTTTTGCCCCGGCTGCTTGCCCTCGTGTTTTGCAAAGAACGCATCGACGCCATCCCAATGCTCGCCATCCACAACGCCCGGAGCGATGGCGTTCACGTTGATCCCCTGCCCAATCAGGTTCAGACCCGCCGATTGCGTCAGCGAGATTACAGCCGCCTTGCTGGCGCAGTAGACCGCGACCAAGGGTTCCCCGCGCCGCCCTGCCTGCGAGGCCATGTTGATGATCCGCCCTTTGACCTTGTGGTCGATCATGTGACGCGCGACCGCTTGCAGCGTGAACAGGGTGCCCGCGACGTTGATGTCGAAGACGCGCTGATAGTCGGCGCGGTCGATTTCTACGATTGGCGCGGCGGTGAAAATCGCCGCGTTGTTGATCAGAATGTCGATGGGCCCAAACGCGGCAGCCGTTTGCGCGACCGCCCGGTCGATGCTGCTTTGATCAGTCACGTCCATCTCGACGGCCAAGGCGGCCTCGCCGATTTCAGCAGCCGCCTGTTGCGCCCGGTCGATGTCGACATCACCAAGCGCTACACGTGCGCCTTCGGCAACGTAAGCTTTGGCAAAAGCCAGCCCGATGCCACGCGCGGCACCTGTGATAAGGGCGGTTTTGCCGGCCAGCCGCTTCATTCGATCCTCAGCCCTTGCGCATCAAACCGGTGGATGACGTCCGCGCGCGGGGTCAGGTGAATGCGATCTCCGTGGCGGAAACCGACCTCGCCATCAGCCCGGACTGTGATGGTTTCGGCCAGACCGGTTTCGTGGACGTGGAAGAAGGTGTCGGACCCCAGATGCTCAGAGACGCTGACAACCCCGGACCACTCACCCTCGCTTTCGGAGACAGCAATGTGCTCGGGGCGTATGCCGATGGTATGCGCGCCGTGTTTCGCGGCCTCTTCACCCTCGATGAAGTTCATCTTTGGCGAGCCGATGAAGCCCGCGACGAACAGGTTGCGCGGGGTGCGATACAACTCCAGCGGGCTGCCGACCTGCTCGATCACACCGGCCTGCAGGACCACGATTTTGTCGGCCATGGTCATCGCCTCGACCTGATCGTGAGTCACGTAGATCATCGTGGTTTCAAGACGTTCGTGCAATTCGCTGATCTCAAGCCGCATGCCCACGCGCAGGGCGGCGTCGAGGTTTGACAGCGGCTCGTCAAACAGGAACGCGGCCGGTTCGCGCACGATGGCCCGACCGATGGCAACCCTTTGGCGCTGACCGCCTGACAGTTGACCAGGGCGGCGGTCCAGATAGTCGGACAGGTTCAGGACACTGGCCGCCCCTTCGACGCGTTTGTCGATTTCGGCCTGATCCAGCTTGGCCATGCGCAGCGGAAAGGCGATGTTCTTACGGACAGACATGTGCGGATACAAGGCGTAGGACTGGAACACCATCGCCAGCCCCCGCTTGGCAGGTGGTACGTCGGTGGCATCCGCCCCGTCAATGTCGATGGAGCCTGAGGTGATATCCTCCAATCCCGCGATCAGGCGCAGAAGCGTGGATTTACCACAGCCCGAGGGGCCGACGAAGACAGTGAACTCGCCATCTTCAATGGTCAGATCCAGAGGGGGAATGACCTGTACGTCGCCGAAGCTTTTGGTCACGGACTTGAGTTGAATGCGTCCCATGTATCGTGTTCCTTATTTCACAGCGCCGAAGGTCAGGCCGCGGACAAGTTGTTTCTGGCTGAACCAGCCGAGGATCAGGATTGGAGCAATCGCCATGGTCGAGGCCGCGCTGAGCTTGGCAAAGAACAAGCCCTCGGGGCTGGAATAGCTGGCGATGAAGGCGGTTAGCGGGGCCGCGTCGACGGCAGTCAGGTTGAGGGTCCAGAACGCCTCGTTCCACGCCAGGATGAAGTTCAGCAGCACAGTCGAGGCGATGCCGGGGATGGCCATGGGCGTCAGGACGTAGAGGATTTCCTCTTTCAACGTCGCCCCGTCCATCCGAGCGGCTTCAAGGATTTCTCCCGGAATTTCGCGGAAATAGGTGTAGAGCATCCAGACGATGATCGGCAGGTTGATAAGCATCAGTACCACGACCAGCCCCCCGCGCGTGTCAAGCAGACCCAGACGGATGAACAACAGATAGATCGGATACAGCACGCCGACCGCAGGCAACATCTTGGTGGACAGCATCCACAGCAGAATGTCCTTGGTGCGTTTCGAGGGCACAAAGGCCATCGCCCATGCGGCGGGCACCGCGATAATCACCCCCAGAATGGTCGAGCCGCCTGCGATGATGACCGAGTTCCACAGGAACCGCATATAGTCCGAACGTTCCTGCACGATGGCATAGTTCTCAAGCGTCCAGTCGAAATTCAGGAACAGGGGCGGGCTCGCGATCGCCTGCGCCTCGGTCTTGAAGCTGGTCAGGATGGTCCAGAGGATCGGAAAGAAGATCAGCAGACCGATACCCCAGGCAATGGCGGTGTTGATTGTTTTACGTTGTGTTGTGACGGCGCGGGCCATGATCGTTACCTCCTCACGCGTCCAGGTTTTTGCCGACGATGCGCATCAGGAAGATCGCAACGATATTGGCAAGGATGATGGCATAGACACCTCCGGCTGATCCCAGGCCGACATTCTGGCTTTCCAGTACGCGCTGGAAGATCAGGTAGGTGAGTGTACGGGTGCCGAACGCACCGCCGGTGGTCACGAAAATCTCGGCGAAGATCGACAGAAGGAAGATCGTCTGGATCAGGATCACGATGGTGATCGCGCGGCTCAGATGCGGCAGGACGATATGGTAGAAGCGTTTCAGCACCGGCGCGCCGTCCATCTCAGCGGCTTCGAGTTGCTCGCTGTCCAGCGACTGAATAGCCGTCAACAGGATCAGCGTCGCAAAGGGCAGCCACTGCCACGATACGATCATGATGATCGAGGTCATGGATGCCTCAGAGAGCCACGAGATCGGCTCGGCCCCGAAGAAGCGCCACAGATGCGCCAAAAGGCCATTGACCGGGTCCATGAACATGTTCTTCCAGACCAGCGCGGACACGGTCGGCATCACGAAGAAGGGCGCAATGACAAGGATACGAACAACGCCCTGCCCCCACATCGGCTGATCCAGCAGCATGGCCAGCAGGACGCCCAGAACCACAGTGATCACCAGCACGCCGCCAACGATCATCAGCGTCGCCTGCACCGCAGGCCAGAACGAACTGGATGAGACAAATCGGACGTAGTTGTCGAACCCGACCCAGCCCAGATCACCCCCGCGCAGCGGCAGATACTTCTTGAAGGAAAAATACAGCGTCATCGTCAGCGGCACGAGCATCCAGCCCAGAAGCAGTACAACTGCAGGTGCCATCATCAGGCGCGCAACGGATCGGGAATGTTGAGTAGCCATGAGACAAGACCTCTCTGTTCAGGCACATACAAGCCTGCGAGAAAAATGCGCGTTGTGGAAGTGGGGAGCGGGGGACAGAAACCTGTCCACCCGCGTGGGAGGATGCCTCAGTACCCTGCGGCTTCCATCTCTTCAGCGGTGAAGGCCTGCGCTTTTTCCAACGCCTCTTCCACCGTTTGCTGTCCGGCGTAGACCGCCGAGAACTCTTGGCTCACTTGCGTGGCGATACCTGCAAATTCCGGGATCGCGACGAACTGGATGCCAACATAGGGCGTCGGTTGTGCGCAGCAGTTATCCGGATCGGCTGCAAGGATCGAATCCAGCGTTTTCTGGGCGAACGGCACCTTCTGGTATTCGGGGTTCTCATACAGCGATGTCCGCGCACCCGGAGGCACATTGGCCCAACCTTCGTTTTCAGCCACCAGTTCGATGTAATCCTTGGACGTTGCCCATTCGATGAACTGCTTGGCGGCGTCCTCTTGCTGCGTGCCTGCCGGGATGGCCAGCGCCCATGCCCAAAGCCAATTGGCGCGCTTGTCAACACCTTCTGAATTTGGTGCAAGCGCAAAGCCAACCTGATCGGCCACGGTCGAGTCATCAGGGTTTGTCACAAAAGACGCTGCAACAGTGGCGTCGATCCACATGCCGCACTTGCCCTGCTGGAAGAGCGACAGGTTTTCGTTGAAACCGTTTGTGGCATATCCCGCCGGGCCAGACTCATTCATCATGTCCACGAAAAAGGTCAGAGCCTCTTTCCACTGGGGTTGATCGAACTGTGGCTTCCAGTCCTCGTCGAACCAGCGCGCACCAAACGAGTTTCCGGTCACGGTGATGAAGGCGCCGCCCTCACCCCAACCAGCCTTGCCGCGTAGACAGATGCCGTTGATGTCGTTGTCGCGATCGGTCATTGCCGCCGCCGCTTCACGGATGAACTGCCATGTCGGAGCATCTGGCATTTCAAGGCCGGCCTTTTCCATCAGGTCGGTGCGATACATCACCATCGAGCTTTCGCCGTAGAATGGGGCGGCATAAAGCGTGCCGTCATTGCTGAGGCCGTTGCGCATAGCAGGCAGGATGTCGTCCACGTCATATTCGGCGGACATGCCTTCCAGCGGCACCAGCCAGCCATTCGCGCCCCAGATCGGCGTTTCGTACATGCCGATGGTCATGATGTCGAACTGACCACCCTTGGTGGTGATGTCGGTGGTCACGCGCTGACGCAGCACGTTTTCTTCCAGCGTCACCCATTCGACGTCGATACCGGTCGCCTCGGTGAATTTGTCGGTATAGCCCTGCATCCGGATCATATCGCCGTTGTTCACGGTGGCGATTGTGATGGATTGCGCGTGGGCCGCTGCCGTTGCGACGAAAGTCAACGCTGTCGCCGCACGAAGTGCGTTCTTCAGATACATCCCTGTCCTCCCTGAGCTTGGATGCTGTACAGGAAGGGTAGACTGGAACTTGTCGCGGCGTCAATAAAAACTTTACGCGCGTTAAATTTTGACTAAGCCGACTCCCGCAAAACCAGCCGAGCCGGAAACAGAGTCTCCGCCCTCTCGTCGAATTTCCCCCCGCTTTCAATGAGTTCGAACAGAGTCTCGACACTGCGTCCGGCCACATTGTCGTAGTCATGCGCGGCGGTGGTCAGCGACGGGCAGGTGAATTTCGCGAACGGATGATCGTCATTCGAGGCGACACGTAACGAGCAATCCTTCTTTCTGCCGACCCGAATCCCCTGCTCGTAACAGGCGGCAAGGAACCCGATCGCCAGGCGATCATTGCTGCACAGAACGGAATCCGTTCTCAGTTCGCCCGCTTCTAGAACTTTTGCCGCGCCCCGGCGTCCGATCTCTTCAAAGGCCCAGCCCTCACCGTCGATCTTGATCACGTGCGGCTCAAACCCGAGGCGCTGCATCACGTCTTCATAGGCCTTGCGCCGCTTGTTGGCGTTGGGATTCGCCGGGGTGCGCATTTCAAAAAACGACGGCGGTTCACCGGTGCGGGTCATGTATTCCACAGTCTGCGAGACAAAGCTGAAATTGTCCGACCCGACAAACGCCGCCCCCAGCCCATCGAGGTTGCTGTCGAACAGAACGGTTGGCACATTGTCACAAAACTTCTCGATTTGCGCCCGGTCCGAGGCCCGGCCCAAAGGCGCAAGCAGCACGCCAGCAGGCTTCAGCGACCGGAGGCTGTCAAGGATTTCATTCTCAAGCTTCTGCTCGCCATGCGAACTGAACAGCGACGGACGGTACCCCGCAGCGATACAGCTTTGCTCCAGATATCGGGCGATCTCGGCAAAGAAGGGATCGGCCAGATAGGGCACCACGATGCCGATATTCTTGGTCAGTTTTCTGTTCTGATTGATGGCATAGATGTTCGGGCGATAGTCAAAGCGTTCCAACGCTTCCTCGATCCGCGCCCGTGTCGTCGCCCGCACGCTGTCGGGGTCGTGGAAGTATTTCGACACGGTCGGGCGGGATATTCCGCTGACCGCCGCAAATTCTTCCATGTTCTTTATCTTGGTCATCGTCCTCAGTACCGCGGCGATCTTGCCTTAATTTTACATAATCTTTGCGCGCGGCAAAAATCAATAGACGGCAGGATGCCACCCATCAACTTTGAGAGATGGATTTAGACAGGGTGCAACGCGCCCGAACAGATTGCCCGTCAGCGTCTCAGGCCGCCTGCGTGCGTTCCACGGCAATACGGTTGAACCATTCCGTGATGGTCTTCCGATCCGAAGCAAGCAACTCGGCTTCACCGCAAGTGAACTCTTGAAACTTATCGAGGTTCAGCCCGTTCACACCGACCAGAACAGGAATGTCCCGTGCCAGTGCATCAGCGATGACAGGGCGGAAACCGCGCCCGTCGGCCTCATGCTTGCCGAACTTATTGATGATGAGCAGTTGCGGCCCATCGTCCAGCGAAGCGGTGACATACCCAACCGCCTGTTCCAGCGCCGCAGGGTCCAGACGGCAGCCGCGCGATTGGGTGCCCAGAGATTGGGAAATACGGATCGTCTCACCCTCGGGCAACACCCGGACATCCATGTCGCATTTGGTGCTGTCAACGCATTCAGTGTTAGTTTGCACCACTCCGGCAAGTTTGGCACCGGAATTCTGCAAGTCTTCGGCAACCGCGCTGAGCAAAAGGTCAGTCGCGCCGCGATCGGTTGTTGTGACATAGGCCAGGTACATTCAGAGACCCCATAGTAAAGTGTGACATTCCAGATAGCACGCCAGGACCCGCCCGACCACTCCCCTGCTTATGGCAAGGGGGAAAGACCGATCACAGGTGCGTGCAGGTGAAGCAGAACCGCATAGGCGGCGATGGCGGTCAGCCACACCCAGAGGTGCGGCCACGGGCGGGGCGCGCGCAAGGACAGGCGCGCGGTGTTGCGGGACAGGCGATGCCATTCTGACCCCATCTGCCGCGCCGTGCGGCGGTCGATCAGGGCCATGCCCATCGCGGCGAAACCGGCAAACAGGCCAAACAGGATGACATGCGACAGGCTGCCATTGGCCAGCAGATGCGCAATGGCCCAGAGCATCAGCGCCGCAAGGATCGGATGGCGGGTGGTGCGCAGGATGCCGGGGTTTTCGGGGTCGAAGGGGCGGTGCCCTAACCCTCCGAAGGAAAACGGGTTCTGGATCGACAGGCCTGCGATGGCCAGCCAGCAGACGACGGGCATGATCAGCAACGGGGCCCAGCGAAAGAGGGTCAGCGGCGGGATGACCTCGACATGGGGCGCGTTGGCGGCGGCGATGATCAGCCAGCCCAGTACGGCCAGCGAGACCAGCGAATAGGCGGTGAAATAGCCGGTACGGCCCAACGTGCCAATCAGCCAGCCGCGCACCGCCGGGCGGGCCGGGATCATGTGGCTCAGCAGGAACGTGGCAAGTGCTGCGAGGAATAGGCCCCAGCCGGTCATGGTTGTCTCCGAACGTGTTGCGCCCGGTTTTAGGGGATGCCCGAGCGCTGGTCTTTGTTCGAAATCAAGTGGGAACAGGGGGGATGCCCCCTGTCCTAGAGGCCCAGCGCCTTGCGGCGTTCTTCGGCAAAGCCCTGCACCATGCGGTCGGCGATCAGCGCGAGGATCGCCATGGCCGCCCCGGCCGAGATACCAAGCCCCACATCCGCCTGCCCCAGCGCCAGATAGATCGACTGGCCCAGACCGGTAGTGCCGATCAGCGCCGCGATCACCAGCATCGCAAAGGCATAGAGGATGGTCTGGTTCAGCCCCAGCAGGATGGTCGGCGCGGCATAGGGCGCGCGCACGTCGCGCATGATCTGCCACTCAGTCGCGCCGCTGGAGATGGCGGCCTCCATCATCTCGTCCGGTGTATTGACCAGCCCGTGCCGCGTGTAGCGGATCATCGGGACGATGGCATAGGCGCAGATGGCAAGGAAGGCCGAGAACTCTCCGATCTGGAACACCATCAGCACCGGGATCAGGAAGACGAACAGAGGGATGGTCTGCAGCATGTCGCAGATCGGGCGCACGATGGTCCAGACCGGTTTCCAGACCGCGCTGGCCAGACCGATCAGCCCGCCGACCACAGCGCAGGAAAACACCGCCGCGCCGCTGAGGTAGAGCGACAGCAGGGCACGCTCCCACAGACCTGAGACAAGGATGGTGCAGAGCAGACCCACCGACAGTGCGGCCAGACGCCAGCCGCCCGCGACCCAGCCCAGCGCGGCAGCACCGGTCAGGACGAAGGGCCATGGCAGGTTTGCGATGCCGGTTTCCAGCATGCCGATCAGGATCAGAACGATCAGGCCTCCGGTCAGATGCCCGCGCCATGCCATCAGCAGCGCGATGGTGGCAGCACCGGCAAAGAGCGCGTAGCTCATCGTGGGCGTCCAAGCAAAGCCCCAAGTGAAGGGCAGTACCGCCTGATCCAGCCCGATCCGAAGCGGCAGCAGCACGTAGAACAGCGAGTTGTTCTTGAGCGCATCCAGCCACGGCCCGTTGGCCTGCGTGAACGCGGTCAGGCCGCTGTCGATGGCCGCGGCCATCGGGTCCAACACGGTCAGTTCGGACGGGTTCGGCAACCACGCCCAGAAGGCGGCGGTGAACAACACGGCAAAGCCCAGCATCGCCCAGACCACGCGGCTGTCATAGCGCTTGCGCTCGGTCGCCAGAGTGCCGCTCATCCGGTCGATCACCACGGCAAAGACCACGATGACCAGACCGGCCATGAGGGATTCGCCGAACTGCGCCTTGCGCATGGTCAGCAGGACCTCCCACCCGATATCGTTGAAGCCTCCGATGACGGCTGCGATGATTACCATGGACAGGGCGGCCATCAGGCATTGGTTCACACCGACCATGATCTGCGTCGTGGCGGCGGGGATTTCGACTTGGAACAGTTGCTGGAATCGGGTGCCGCCGGACATGATGGCGGCCTCTTTGATCTCGGGCTCAACCCGTTCCAGCCCCAGCATCACATTGCGCGCCATGGGCGGCGCGGCGTAGATAGCCGAGGCGATCAGACCGACCACCGGGCCGAAGCCAAAGAGCAGCAGCAGCGGCGTCAGATAGGCAAAGGTCGGCACGGTTTGCATGATGTCCAGCACGGCCTGCACGAACGCTTTCACCCGTGGCACTTCGTTGGCGAGAATGCCAATCGCGCCGCCCATGATCAGAGCAACGGGCACAGACACAGCGACAAGGGCCAGCGTGTTCATGCTCTGGGCCCAATAGCCCGAGGCCAATACGAAGCTGAGGCCGATAAAGCCCAGCGCCGCCATCGGCAAGCCGCCCAGATACCAACCCAGCGCGGTGACGATGCCGATCAGGATCGGCCAAGGCGTGTTGCCCAGCACATAGTTGGCGGCATTCATCGGATAGGTCATCAGGTCCGAGAACAACCGCATGGCCGGTTTGATACCGTTCAGGAACCAGTCCAGAAACACCCCGACCCATTGGGTTGCGGGCAGCTCCCATGCGGCGGGCCATTTGACCAGCCACGGGGCTACGCCCTCCAGCGCAAGACATACCGCGCCAACGATCACGGTGAACAGCGCCGCCTGCGCCCCTGCGGTCAGGCGCGCCTGCTGCGCGGGGATGTCCAGCGCCGTCATGCGTCGTCCACCTGCAATGCAGCCGCCAGATCAGAGGGGTGCACGGTGCCGACGATGTTGCCCTCAGCGTCACGCACTGGCACGGGTTCGTACAATTCCATGCAATGCGCCAACGCCGCGTCCAGCGTCATTGAGGTCGTCAGACCGGGATCATCCGGTCCGCATTCAGCCTCATCCCGCATGACCGAGGCGACCTTGGCGTGTTGGCCCTTGGCCACGTCCTTCGAGAATTCACGCACATAATCATCCACCGGGCGCAGCACGATATCCGTGGGCGTGCCGATCTGGACGATCTTTCCGTCACGCATGATGGCGATGCGGTCGGCCAGCTTGAGGGCCTCTTGAATGTCATGAGTGATGAAGACGATGGATTTCTTCAACGTCGCCTGAATGCGCAGGAATTCATCCTGTAACTGGCGGCGGATCAGGGGGTCGAGGGCGCTGAACGGCTCGTCCAGAAACCAGATATCGGGATTCACGGCCAAAGACCGCGCGATGCCGACGCGTTGCCGCTGACCGCCCGAAAGCTGCCGGGGAAAGCTGTCTTCGCGTCCCTCAAGACCGACCAGCGAGATCACTTCCTGCGCCCGCGCCAGATGTTCCTTTTTGCCGATACCCTGCACGCGCAGCGGATAGGCCACGTTCTCGGCCACGGTCATATGCGGGAACAGGCCGAAATGCTGGAACACCATGCCCAGCTTTTTGCGCCGCAGATCGGTTAGCACCTTCTTGGACGCGCCCATGACATTCTCGCCATCCACTCGGATTTCTCCGCCCGTACCGGGCAGCAGTTGCGAGATGCAGCGGATCAGGGTCGATTTGCCTGAGCCGGAAAGGCCCATGATGACGAACAGCTCGCCTTCCTGCACCTCGAAATTGGCATCCTGAACGGCGGGAATGAACCCACCTTCTCGCAAGTCGGCGGCGGCTTGGTCGGCGTCATTCCCTGACCGAGACAGCGCGTCGGTCAGGGCCTTGTCTGCGCCGGGGCCAAACACCTGCCAGAGGTTCCGGCAGGCGATGGCTGGCGTTTTTGCGTCAGTCACTGATGTCAGCTCACTGGGTTGCCGCGTCAACGACGGGGCGCCATTTGCCCTCGTTCTCGGCCATCCAAGCAGCGACGACCTCTTCGACCGAGCCGCCGTCGACGTCGATTGCGCCCATCATCGGCTGCTGGTCTTCGACCGCCAGTTGGTAGTTCGACAGGATTTCATAGGCGGCAGGCCATTTGTTGGCCATACCGCTCCAACCGGCCTTGAAGATGCGCGAGGGCGAGAAGTCGCAATCGTTGACCGCGTTGGGGTTCGGGCCCCATGCCGGATCGTTGAAACAGGCCTCTTCACCCGCAGGCAGGTCGACGAACTGCACGTCATAGGCCGACATCGCCCAATGCGGCTGCCAGAAGGTGATCAACAGCGGCGACTTGCGCTCGGTCGAGGCGCGGAGTTCGGCGATCAAAGCGCCCTCGGAGCCCGCAGGCACCGCTTTGAACGGCAATTCCAAACCGGTCATGCGATCCGCGCCGGGGGTGCCCCAATCGGCCGGGTAGTCGACCAGACGGCCTCCGGGCAGGGTTTCTGCTGTGGCGAAGACCTGCGCGCAGTCTTTCAGCGCCTCCCATGCGGGCAGGCCCGGGCACAGGTCGGCGACATGCGCCGGGTAGGCGATGCCTTCCTTGGCGTCGAGGCCCAGATCGCCGATCTCGACCACGGTGCCTTCGTCGATCTTCTTGGCATATTCGTCGGACACGTTGGACGACCAGATTTCCAGCGTTGCGTCGATGTCGCCATCGGCCAGCGCCTGGAATTGGTTCATCATCCCGGCGGTGACGTATTCGACGTTGTATCCTGCGGCCTTCAGCATCTCTCCCGCCACATGGGTGGTGACGTGCTGACCGGTCCATTCGTTGATCGCCAGTTTGATCGGCTCGTCCACCGCGCCCATGTCGGCGGCATGGGCCGACCCGGCGACGGCGATGGCCAGAAGGCTTACGCTTAACTTTTTCATGGCTTTTCTCCCTGTCTTCTTCTTTCTTTTGCACATCCCGGCAAGCACAGCCCATCGGCAGATCTGCCTTGCGACATTACCATGTCGCAACATGCACAATTTTTGCCGGAAAAGGAAAGCGATCAGTTTTCTTACGCCCGCAAAATCCCGCCGGACCCAATTACTGACGCCCCGCGCGATACTGTCCCCCCGGCCCGTCGCAATCCCCAACCGTTCGGCAAGAAATATTGACTGACGAGTCAATCAAACCTGTTTACGCCCATTTGTCGAGGTTTTCTTTGACAAATTCTGACATTCGCCCAGCGCACCGGTGGCTTTCACCTGCACGCAGCCAAAATAATGCTTGCTAATGGGGAACAAAAGGAAAACATTTATGACGGAGGGTGACGATCATGCATTCATTTGACGAGATTTTCGAAATGGCCGCAAACCGCCACGGCGGACCGGAGGCGTTGGCCGAAAAGCTGAGCAAACCCAAAAGCGCAGCGGAACTTGCGGCGATGCCCGAGGATCGCTGGCTGTCGATACTCACCAAATGCATCTTTCAGGCGGGTTTCAACTGGAAGGTCATCGAAAACAAATGGGACGGGTTCGAAACCGCCTTTGACGGCTTCGACGTCGGGCGTTGCGCCTTCATGGATGACGAAAAGTTCGACTCGCTCCTGCAGGACACCCGCATCGTGCGCAATGGAACCAAGATCGCCACCGTCCGCGACAATGCAGCCTTCCTACTGGAACTGCGCGATGAAGGCGGGGTCGGTCAGGTGCTGGGCGGCTGGCCCTCAACCGATTACATCGGCCTGCTGGACATGCTCGCCAAGCGTGGATCGCGGCTGGGCGGGGCCTCGGCCCAATATGCGATGCGGTTTGCCGGGCGCGACAGTTTCATCCTGTCGCAGGATGTCACCGCCCGTCTGATTGCCGAGGGCGTGATCGATAAGCCTGCGACCTCGAAAAAAGCGATGGCCGCCGTGCAGGAGGCGTTCAATACATGGATGGATCAGTCCGGGCGGGGCCTCACGGAAATAAGCCGCGTCATCGCGATGAGTTTATGAAATCGGCTTGCGGATTGACTGCCTCGCACTAGGGTTGATCCCATGGTTTTGCGCGTGCTGTTTATGGCCCTGTTGCTTTTGTCGTCCTGCGGTCGCCCGCTGACAGAGCAGGAACGCGCGTTTGCCACCACCGTGCAGGGCGACACGCTGAACCTGGATCGCGTCCGGCTGGTCGATGGCGCGCCAGTGGCCGAGATCACCTATTTCCGCGAGGCGCGGCCAAGACTGGCTTGCCGCGAACGCATCCTGCCACCGATGGAAGAGGGTGAATTCACCGGCAAACCCGCAGCCGTCGCGCTGTTCAACAAGGTCTATTTCTCTGACGGGTGGTATGTAGAAGACTACATGTCCGATTTTCCGGACGAGATGAATCTGGTCGCCGCGATGCTGCTGGCCCATGAACTGACCCATGTCTGGCAGTGGCAGAACCGCAAGACCACCGGCTATCACCCGTTGCGCGCGGCATTTGAACATGGCGGGCGCAAGGACCCCTATCTGTTCGATCTGGATACCTCGCCCGATTTCCTGTCCTACGGGTTCGAGCAGCAGGGTGCGATTGTCGAGGAATATGTGTGCTGCCGCGCGCTGGACCCGCAGGCCAAGCGGACGCAAAGGCTGCACGAGATGCTGGGCGCGCATTTCGACCTGTCGCCGCTGCCCGAAAAGGGCCGCGAGCGCGATGTGGTCATTCCTTGGAGCGATGCCGAAATTCAGGGCATCTGCAGCTAAGGCTTCAATTCACCTGAATGGTTTTCAGATAGGCGACCAGATCGACGATGGGCTGGCTGGTCAGGATCGGCTGGCCCTCGGGTGTTTTGATCGCGGTGTCCTGCCCGTCGAAGTACGGCCCATAGACCGGCATCGGGCTGCCGTGACTGACCAGCGGATCGCGCCCGTCAATCCGGGCGACAACGCGGGCGGTGGGGAACACGCCATCTTCACCGGCCAGCTTGGTCAGATCGGTCGGCTGGATCACCAGAACGCCCGCCATCGGACCATGGCCTGTCGCCTCGATCCCGTGACAGGTTGCGCAATAGTGCTGATACAGCTCGGCCCCCGTGTCCGCCTCCTGTGCTGCTGCCATTGTCCCGCAACCGATTAGACCTGCCCAAAGTACCGCTCTGATCATCGCATCCTCCTGTCAAGATTGACATTTGCAGGCTTGCCCGACGACCGGCTTGGCGCAATGATCCAGATCAACGAAGGCAACGCGAGAGGGTTCGGGCCATGACACAATACGCAGCCATTATGCTGGCCGCCGGAATCGGCGTTCCGATCCTTGCCGCATTGAACGCCGCGTTGGGGAAGCTGATCGGCTCACCCACCGCAGCGGCTGTGGTTCTGTTTGCCATCGCCTTTGGCTCATCCGCGATCGTGATGCTGCTTTTTCCGGGAATCGAAGCGTTGTCCAAAGTGGCGCAGGCCCCCAAGCACCTGTTGCTGGCGGGTGTTCTGATCGCCTTCTACGTTCTGTCGATCACCCATGTCGCCCCGCATTTCGGGGTTGGAAACGCGGTGTTCTTTGTCCTGCTGGGCCAGTTGATCAGCACGGCGGCGATTGATCACTTCGGGTTGTTCGGTGCTCAGGTCACGCCGCTGACATGGATGCGCGCGGGCGGGATCACGGTGATGGCGGTTGGCGTGGCGATCACTCAATTGGCCTAAGCATGCCGCCTTCAAGCCGCACCATCCGGTCCATCCGCGCCGCCAGATCCATGTTGTGGGTGGCGATCAGAGCCGACAGGCCTTCGTCCCGGACCAGCGACATCAGCGCGTCGAACACCTGATCCGAGGTCTCGGGGTCCAGATTGCCAGTGGGTTCATCCGCCAGTAGAACCCGCGGCGCATTTGCCAACGCGCGGCAAAAAGCAACGCGCTGCTGTTCACCGCCGGACAAGGCCGCTGGCCGGTGTCCGGCGCGTGGCGCAACGCCAACGCGATCAAGCAAAGCCATCGCCCTTTCGTGCGCCGCCTTTTCGGACACACCGTTGGCCAGTTGCGGCAGCGTGATATTCTCCAACGCGGTGAATTCCGGCAGCAGGTGGTGGAACTGGTAGACAAAGCCCACATCCTGACGCCGCAGCGCCGTGCGGGTCCGGTCACCCTTGCCCGTCGCGCTTTGGCCCACGATCTCGACCGCGCCCTCATCCGGCGTGTCCAGCAGCCCGGCGATGTGCAGAAGGGTGGATTTGCCCGCACCAGAGGGGGCCACCAGCGCAACCGCCTCACCGGCGCGCAGGTCCAGATCGACGCCGCGCAGGACTTGAACTTCGCCGGGCGTGCCTTTGAGATAGGTCTTGGTCAGGCCGCTCAGCCGCAATGTCACTTCATTCATAGCGCAGCGCCTCGACCGGGTTCAGCCGCGCCGCGCGGCGGGCGGGGAAATAGGTGACAAGGAAGGACAGACCCAGCGACAGCCCGATCGCCTTGAGCACATCGCTCAGATGCAACTCGGCCGGCAAGGCATAGATGCCGCGAATTGACGGGTCCCAAACGCCGCCGCCCATCACGTAGTTCACGAAGGAAAAGATCGGATCGATATAGATCGCAAACAGGCACCCAAGGATGACCCCCATCGCCGTGCCGATAATGCCGGTGAACGCGCCACAGATGAAAAAGACCCGCAGGACCGAGCCTTCGCTAAGACCAATGGTGCGCAGAATGCCGATATCGCGGCCCTTGTTTTTCACCAGCATGATCAGGCCCGAGACGATGTTCATCGCCGCAATCAGAACGAGGATTGACAGGATGATGAACATCACATTGTCCTCGACCTCTAACGCACGCAGGAACCCGCCCGAGGCGTCCTGCCAGGTCCAAATCTGGCTGCGTTCGCCTGCGGCCTCGATGATCGGGATCAGGATCGGGGTCAGGTTCTCTGGCCGTTCGACCATCACCTCGATCTCATCGGCGACGCCTTCGCGGTTAAAAAACCCCTGTGCCTGAGAGAACGGCATATAGACGCGCGTCCGGTCGATGTCATAGCGGCCCGCCGAGAACACATAGACCACGCGATAGGCATTCACGCGCGGTGAGGTGCCAAAGGCGGTTTTGACCCCGTTGGGCGAGGTCAGCTTGACCGTATCCCCCACCGTCGCCCCGATACTGCGCGCCACGCCTGATCCGATGGCGATCACATCCTCGCCGGTCTGGAACTGCGACAGATCGCCGACCGCCTGCTCGCTCTGGGCCACGCCGGGCAGATCACGCAGATCGTCGGGGCGGATACCAAACACCTCGACCCCGCTGCTGCGGTCACGGTTGGTGATCAGCACCTGCCCCTTGACCAGCGGCGCGGTGCGCTGAACCCCCGGAACTTGCGCGATGCGCTCGGCCTGCTGTTCGTAGTCGGGCATGGTGCGGTCCACCCGCCCCTGCGCGTCGATCTCGCCCGAGGAATAGACCGTGACATGGGCGTTCGCCCCCAGAATGGTGCCTACGAATTCGGACCGGAACCCGGACCGGACCGCAAGCGTCGCGATCAGGGCAAAGACAGCCAGCGTGATCCCGATCAGCGAAATCCACGTCATCACGCTGACCCCGCCCTCGGCGCGGCGCGCGCGCAGGTAGCGCCATGCGATCTTCCATTCGAAAGGGGCAAAAGGCGGGGGGGTCTTGGCCATGCCTGCTCCGGCGGTTGTTGCGTGCGGGGACCCTTTCGGCATTTCACCGGATGGTCAAGCCGGTAGTGGGCCCGAGCGGCTTCGGGCGCGCTATGGACGCCGCAATCAGAGCAAAAAAAAGCTGCGAATCAGTTTTCAGTCGCTGACGGCAGTTCTGGTAAAAAGAGATTTAAGGGCGGCGATTATACCGCTGGTTGTGATGCCGTTCACAGACAGGGCCGTATTGTTTCAGCTATGAAGTCAATGTAGCCGTCGCGTGAGCGACTGAATTCAAACTGCAACATATTTATAAGCAATTTTATTTCGTCTTTTGCTTATTTAGCGAAACTTTGTCACCCTATTTGCGGGGGAACACATTTAACGAGCGGGGGTCGCTCATGTTAGTGCATACGAGTACAAAAGGTTCGGGCCCGATTTTGGCCCACAAGGCAGCATCTGAACTGGATTGTGAAAGCGCAGCCCTGCTGCGCGCAGCCATCCGCCCGATATTTGCCACCGCGGCAAGTTGGGCGAACTTGGCGGATGTCCTCAAGGACAAAGGATACCGCCTCGCCTTCCGCGAAGGACGGCTGTGCATCACCGATCGCGCCACCGGCGCGCGGGTCTGCGGGATACGCTTTCTGGGCTTCGAACTTCGGGATCTGGTCAGACGCATGGGACGCCCCATCGTCGTGGCGCGCGGCAACGGCGCGGATGGCGAGGTGCTGATCTCTCGGCCGACAAACGGCCACAGCTAAAACCTGCGCCAGAACTGAACCGACCGACGCAGGGATTTTGACAGGCTGTGACGAGCAGCCACCCGGATGGCGTCAAGCGTATCGGATCGGCGCAACAGTTCATTCATCAGTTTTGCGGGCATGTGGCCGCGCTGGTAGAACTTTAGGAAATCCTGCTCGGTCAGGCCGCGCGCAGTTTTGAACCCCGCGTAGTAATTCACCCAGACCCGCGCATAATCCTGACCGGTTGTGGTATCGTCGCTGGTCGCCCCCCTGTCCCAGAACAGGGAAACCGCGTCCTCCATCCGCTCGCCCCGATACCCAGCCCCGATCATCCGCAGCATCAGGTCGTAATCCGCCGCAATGCGGTACTGCGTGTCATGCCCGCCCAGAGCCATGAACACATCCCGCTTGATGAACACCGAGTTATGGCAGAACGGCATGCGTTGCAGGATCGCTTTCAGCGACATCCGGTGAAAGGGCTTTTCGGTACCGTCCTCGAACCGTTGCACGGTCGAGCCGTACAGGAAATCAGGCCCGGTCGCCTTCAGCCTGTCTGCCGCGATGTTCAGAATGCCATCCGACGCCAGAGAGTCGTCGGAGTTTAGAAATAGCAGGTATTCGCCCCGCGCGACCTGCGCGCCCTTGTTCATCGCGTCATACAGCCCGGCATCGGGTTCGGTGATGACCCGGGTGCGCGGCGCGGCGGCGGTCAGGTCCTGAATGAACCCGACGGTTCCATCCGACGAGGCACCATCCTGAATCACATGTTCCGCCTGCGCACAATTCTGCCGCGCCATGCACTCGATGACGCGGCAAAAACTGTCCTGTCGCCCTTGCGACAGCAGGTTGTAGGTCGCGGTGACGACCGAGATCAGCGGCGCGTCGACTGGATCAGGCGATGTGCTCATAAATCTCGGCGATTCTGGTGACGGCGGCCTCGGGGCTCAGTTCCTCGCTTTCGCCGGTGCGGCGGCTGGTCAGTTCGACGACGCCGTTTTTCAACCCGCGCGGCCCGACAGTGATGCGCCAGGGCAGACCGATCAGGTCCATCGTCGCGAACTTGCCCCCTGCCCGTTCGTTACGGTCATCGTACAAAGGCTCAAGCCCCAGCGCGGTCAGCGCTTTGTAGAGGTTTTCGCAGGCCGCATCCGCCTCTTCATCGCCCTGTTTCAGGTTGACGATGCCGCAGTGGAACGGTGTCACGCCTTCGGGCCAGATGATGCCCTTGTCGTCATGGCTGGCCTCGATGATCGCGCCGATCAGGCGGCTGACACCGATGCCGTGGCTGCCCATATGGACCGGAACCGGCTTGCCGTCGGGGCCTTGCACGGTTGCGCCCATCGCCTCGGAGTAGTTGGTCCCGAAATAGAAAATCTGCCCAACCTCGATCCCGCGCGCCACGCGGCGGCGCTCTTCCGGAATCTGGTTGAACAGGGCTTCGTCATGCGTCTCATCGGTGCGGGCATATTTCGAGGTAAACTCATCCATGATCGCCTGACATTGCGCGCGGCTGTCATAGTCAATCACACGGTCGCCGAAGGTCAGATCGGTGACGGCGCTGTCATAGAAAACCTCGGATTCACCGGTGTCGGCCAGAACAAGGAATTCATGCGTGTAGTCGCCGCCGATGGGGCCTGAATCGGCGCGCATCGGGATTGCCTGCAGGCCCATGCGTTCGTAGGTGCGCAGGTAGCTGACCAGATGGCGGTTGTATGCGTGCAGCGCGTCTTCCTTGGTCAGGTCGAAATTGTAGCCGTCCTTCATGTAGAACTCGCGCCCCCGCATCACGCCGAAACGCGGACGGATTTCGTCGCGGAACTTCCACTGAATCTGATAGAGCGTCAGCGGCAGGTCCTTGTAGCTGTTGACGTGGCCGCGGAAGATGTCGGTCACCAGTTCTTCGGCGGTCGGCGTGAAAAGCATATCCCGGTCATGCCGGTCCTTCATCCGCAGCATTTCTTGACCGTACCCGTCATAGCGCCCGGATTCGCGCCACAGATCCGCCGATTGCAGGATCGGCATCTGGATCGCGATATGGCCTGCCCGCGCCTGTTCCTCGTGCACGATGTTTTCCAGCTTGCGCAGCACTTTGAAGCCCAGCGGCAGCCAGGAATAAATCCCTGCGGATGCCTGCTTGATCATCCCGGCACGCAGCATCAGCCGGTGGCTGACGATCTGAGCCTCGGACGGGTTTTCCTTGAGAACGGGCAGAAAGTAACGGCTGAGGCGCATTTCGTAACCTTTTAGGTGAAACTTCAACATTCAGGTGATTATGCCAAACCCCCGCCGGGGGCAATCGCGCATTGGCGTTTTTACAGGTTCCGGCCTGTTGGATCGGATTTAGGCCAGTCCTTATAACCCTCACCCCACGGATCGCCCCTACACGGCCCCATGAACCGCTTGCATCGGTTCGCCCCTTGGGCCAAGAACATCTGGAAGCGCCTGAACAAGGGGACGGACATGGCTTTGCCTGTAAAGGATCAGCTCAGATACTGGGGCATCGCTGCGGTGATCTTTGTTCTGATCCTGTGGGCACTTGGCGATGTTCTGCTGCCCTTTGTGATCGGTGGAGCCATTGCCTATTTTCTGGACCCGGTCGCGGATCGGCTGGAAAAGCTGGGCCTGTCCCGCATGGCGGCGACCGGCATTATCACCGTGGTCGGCGTGCTGGGCTTTGTGGTTGCGATTCTGGCGGTCGTGCCCGCGCTGGTGACGCAGTTGATTGACCTGATCGACGTGATGCCCAGCCTGTTCAAAGAGCTGCGCGCCTTTATCGAGAAACAGTTCCCGTCCATTCTGGACCGCGAGTCCAGTTCGCATCAGTTTCTGGTGTCCTTGGGCAATACGCTGAAATCCAAGACCGGCGATGTGCTGCAATCGGTCGTCACCTCGCTTGGTTCGGCCATCAATGTGGTGGTCCTGCTGGTCATCGTGCCGGTCGTCGCGGTCTACCTGCTGCTGGACTGGGATCGCATGATTGCCCGGCTCGGAGAACTGCTGCCGCGCGACCACGCCCCGACCATCAAACGGCTGGGCAGTGAGATTGACGCGGTTCTGGCCTCATTCGTGCGTGGCATGGGGACGGTCTGTTTGATCCTCGGAACCTACTACGCCGTTGCGTTGATGCTGGTGGGGCTGCAATTCGGCCTGATCGTCGGCTTCATCGCCGGGCTGGTGACCTTCATCCCCTATCTGGGCGCGTTGATCGGTGGTACGCTGGCCATCGGGCTGGCGCTGTTCCAGTTCTGGGGCGATTGGGCCCATGTGGGACTGGTGGCCGGTATCTTCGCCGTTGGTCAGGTGACCGAGGGTAATTTCCTGACCCCCAAACTGGTCGGCAGTTCCGTCGGCCTGCACCCGGTCTGGCTGCTGCTGGCACTGTCGGTCTTCGGCGCGCTGTTTGGTTTTGTCGGGATGCTTGTCGCGGTGCCGGTCGCGGCGGCGCTTGGGGTTCTGGCGCGGTTTGCGACCTCGGTCTATCTGGACAGCCGCCTTTATACCGGGCTTGAAGGTCAGGATCAGGACGACACGTAAATGGCCCTGCAACTCAGCTTCGATCTGCCAGCCAAGACCGCGCTGGGGCGAGAGGATTTCTTTGTCTCCCCCGCCAACGCGCTGGCAGTGGCGATGATTTCGGCAACCTCATGGCCCGGCAACAAGCTGGTTCTGACCGGCCCGGCGGGCGCGGGCAAAACCCATCTGGCCCATGTCTGGGCGGCTGAAACCGGCGGGCGGATCATCAAAGCCGCGGACCTGCGCCACGAGGATGTGCCCGACCTGTGCCACATGCCAATCGCGGTCGAGGACGTGCCGATGATCGCGGATGACATGGAGCAGCAGAAAACTCTGTTCCACCTGCACAACCTTGTTCTGGCCGAGGGGCATTCCCTTCTGATGACCGGGCGTCTGGTTCCGAAATTCTGGCAGTTGCCGCTGGCCGATCTGCAAAGCCGGGTCGAAGGCGCGCACCATGTTGCACTTGATCCGCCCGACGATGCGCTGCTGGGCGCGGTGCTGGCGAAACTCTTTCTGGACCGGCAGCTTAACCCCGGCCCCGAGGTGATCGCCTATCTGGTCAAACATATGGATCGCCGCTTTGAAACCGCCGCCAATGTGGTCGCGCAACTGGATCACCTGGCCCTGTCGGAAAAGCGCGACATCACCCGGGCGCTGGCGGTTCGGGTGCTGAATGCCGATCCCGACAAGGACGATACGAATGATTGACCCACAACCGGCGATTTCGCATCCTGAGGCCGGATCATCTGGGAAAGACATGGAACAGACCGTCGAAACCGACATTCCCGATTGGGGACCTTTCGGAAAACCTCTATTCGATGATCCGGGGGCAAGGGCGCTTTCGCGGGTTGGGGTTGTCGATGTTGGATCGAACTCGGTCCGGATGGTGATCTTTGATGGTGCTGCCCGCTCACCCGCTTATTTCTACAACGAAAAAGTCATGTGCGAACTGGGCGCGGGCCTGTCCGAAACGGGGCGTCTGAACCCGCTGGGGCGCGAACGTGCTCTGGCCGCGCTGCTGCGGTTCCAGCAACTCGCCCGCGATCTGGACCTGCCCGGTTTGCATGTGGTGGCGACCGCCGCCGTGCGCGAGGCGAAAGACGGCCCCGATTTCTGCAAACAGGTGAAAGACGAGACCGGTCTGGATGTTGAAACGATCGATGGTCAGGAAGAGGCTCGCCTTTCTGCCCAAGGCGTTCTGCTGGGCTGGCCCGGTGCCTATGGCCTGATCTGCGATATCGGCGGATCGTCGATGGAACTGGCCGAGATCGGGGACGGTCAGGTGGGCCGCCGCATGACCTCGCCCCTTGGTCCGCTCAAGCTGCGCGACATCAAGGGCGGGCGGCGAGCCCGAAAGGCGCATATCAAATCCACGATGGAAGAGCTGCGTGGCGAGATGGGAAAGCAGCGGGACCGCCTGTTTCTTGTCGGCGGCAGTTGGCGTGCCTTTGCGCGACTGGATATGCTGCGCCGGGGGTATCCGCTGAACGTGCTGCATGAGTACCGCATGACCACCAAACAGGTGCATCAGACCATCAAATTCATCGAAGCCAACGATCCCGAAAAACTGCGCAGCAAGGCTGGTGTTTCGGGGTCTCGCATGGCGCTGATCCCCTACGCGATGGATGTGCTGGCCCGTTTGATCCGGACGTTTAAACCCAAGGACATCGCAATCTCAAGCTACGGTATCCGCGAAGGGCTGCTGTATGAACAGATGTCGCAGGAACAGCGCGACCGCGACCCGTTGATCGAGGCCAGCCGGTTCTCCGAAGCCAAAGATGCCCGCCTGCCCGGCTTTGGCCGCCATCTGTACGAGTTCGTGATGCCGCTGTTCAAATCCGCCCCACCGGCGCGGGTCCGGCTGATCAAGGCGGCCTGTCTGTTGCATGACGTCAGCTGGCGCGCGCACCCCGACTACCGGGCCGAGGTGTGCTTTGACAACGTAACCCGTGCCAATCTGGGCGGATTGAAACACTCGGAACGGATCTTCATCGGGCTGGCCCTGCAACACCGCTATCGCAACAAACGCGAGGGGAACCGGTTCACCGAATTGTACGACCTGCTGGACGAACCCGCGCAGAAACAAGCCGAGATTCTGGGCAAGGCGATGCGGTTCGGCGCGATGCTTTGGATGCACAACAACGCCAATATGGCGCGCATGCGGTTCTACCCGAAGAAACGGCAGCTTGAACTGTTCCTGCCCAAAGCCGCTGGCCCGTTGTTCAGCGAGGTTGCCCAGGCGAGGCTGAATTCACTGTCCACCGCGCTGAAATCCGAAACCCGCGTGATCATCAAGGGCTGAGAGCCGGGTCAGATATCGGTCAGACCGTCATCGGGGGCCTCTTCGGCCTGATCGGGTTCCTCCGAGGGCTCTTCGGGAGGTTTTTTGCGAATGATGATATCCCCGTTCGGCAGTATCTCGGGTGCCTCGTAGACGCTCCAGTCTTCGATCTCTCCGGCAAGGTCGGCCAGTGCGGGCCCCATTTCCTCAAAGAATGACTGCATCGCCGGGCCGAATTTCTGGGCCAGCCCCAGCAATTCGTCCAAGGTGGGCGACATCTCTTCCCGCAGGCCCTCAAAGAACAGTTCGGCCCCCTGCTCCATCAGGGATTTGCCGCTGTCTTCCTGCGCAAGGGTGGACGTGGCAAGGGCAGCGGAAACGGCACCGATCATCAGGACATGTCTCATGGTTAAAATATAGGCCAGCTTGGGATGGCTTGAAAGGTCACAGGTCAATATCCAGCGTCACGGGGAAGTGGTCCGAAGCCGTCAGCAACGCCTCCCGCAATTCCGGCTGCGACCAACAACCGGTATCGCGAAACGGATGCCAGATGCGCCACGCGGGGCGGCGCGCGCGCAGGTTCTGCGTGACCATGATGTAATCCAGAAGCGCCTCAAGAAATTTGCCCTCTTTCGGTCGGGCAAACCGCGCGGTCGATGGCACAGAGCCCGGACGCGGACCATGCGCCGTGACCGCGTGGGGGTCAAACAGCCCGGCCTGCAGCAAAATTTCGACCGAGGAACGACCGAACAGATGTTCGAACTCATCCAGACCGGGCCCGTCGTTCAGATCGCCCAACAGGATCACCGGCTCATCCGCCGCCACATGCGCTGCAACCCGCCGGGACAACCAGATCGCCTGCGCCAGTTGCTTGCGCCGGTTGGCGATCGAGATGCGGATGGCTTCATCCCGGCTTTCAGCCCCATGCGGCGCTTTGGATTTCAGATGCGCGCCGATCAAGCGGAACGCGAAACCCGCCCGTGTCTCCACCGCCAGTTCCATTGGGGGCTTTGAGAACCGCACCACATCCTCGGTCGCATCCACGTCCAGATCAATCCGGAAGTCCCCGTCAAACCGGGGCGCATTCTGATTCTGCTGCGGATCGTGACGCGCGTTCAATACGTCTGGATCGTAAAGCAGCGCCAGTTCCTGATGCGTGTTATTGGGAAAGCCCATGATCGCGTTCGAGGTACGCAGACCAAACGCCTCGGCAAATTCCTGCAACGCCCGGACAGTATTCTGGCGCTTTCCGGTGTTCGGAGCTTCGACGATCAGAACCGCATCCGCGTCAATCGCGGTCAGCACCTTGGCAATCGCCTCGACCTGCTGCGCCTTTGTCACGTCGTGCCGACCGGACCAGCTATCATCCACGATCAGCTTGTCATCCCGGTCAAACAGATTGGCGAACCATTCGATATTGTAGGTCGCCAACCGCATCCGATCAGGCCTGTGCGCCGTTGATCTCGTCCCAGGCGCGGTTGATGTCGATCATCTTCTTCTCGGCCAGTCGGATGGCCTCCTCGGGCACACCCCGCGCCATCATGGCGTCGGGATGGGTGTCACGAACCAGTTGCCGCCAGACCTTGCGGATGTCGGGCAGCGGCATGTCATGCGGCACACCCAGAACAGTGTAGGGGTCTTTCGGCGCATCCGGCACAAACCGCGCCCGCAACGCCTGAAACTGAGCGTCCGTCTGGCCGAAAATCTGGCTGACCTCCTCGAGAAACTCATTCTCGTTGGGGTGATAGAACCCGTCGGCCATCGCAATATGGAACAGACCTTCCATGAGATCACACAGAGTGGTGCTGTCCTCGTTGAACATCCGCGCGATCTTGCGGGCATAATCCTGATAGCCCGCAACATCGGTTCGGGCCATGTTGAAGACCCGCGCCGCGCCTTCTTCATCCTCACGGGCGATCTGGAACACGTCGCGAAAGGCCGTGACCTCATCCCGCGTCACCTGCCCGTCGGCTTTGGCCATTTTAGCCCCAAGCGCGATCACCGCGATGGTAAACGCCACCGACCGTTCGGGCGGTGAGCGCAGTTTTTCGAAAACAGCGGCAAGGCTCTCGCCCTGGGCAAGCGCGCTGAGCGCATCTGATATGCGGGTCCAGATCGACATGGGCGTACCCTAGCGTTCCAATCCAGGACTGTCAGGTGCGACAGATCACCCGGACGCAATAATTTTCTGCATCAACACAAGATCCAGGCGCTGACCCCATTTGAATCCGACCTCGGGCATCCGACCCACTTCGGCAAAACCAATTGCAGCGTGAAACCCTATGGCTCCGGGATTGGCCGAAGAAATCCCGGCCACCAAAACATGCACTTCCTCCGCACGGGCCGAAGCTTCCAACGCCACCATCAAAGCCCGCCCCAGTCCACGACCCCGTGCCTCGGGTGCCAGTTGGATCGTATGCTCGCGGCAATGGGCATAGCCCGGACCGGCGCGGAACGGGCCATAACTGGCAAAGCCCACCACCTGCCCGTCCAATTCGGCGACAAGATAACCGGGGCCACGCACCCGGATATCCTCCGCGATGCTCTCGGCACTGCGTTCCTGCGTTGTGAATGTCACCAGCGTATCGCGGATGATTGCGTTGGTGATCTGAGCAATCGCCTCAGCATCCCCGACGCGGGCCTGACGAACGCTCATTCCAACACGCGTAAGCCGTGCGGTGTCTCGAATTCCGCCCGCAAAGCAGTGGGGCCGGTATCAAACACCACATGGTCCAGTTCACCCAATTGCCGCGCCAATGCCAGAGCCTCGGGATGATACACCACCAACCGACGCAACCGGCACAGACTGTCCTGCAACATCTGAGCCGGATGCAGATCGCCCTGCCACTGAATGAGCGCAGGAAACAGGTTGTCAAACAGCAGACGCCCACTGGGCGGCACAGCCATCCGCCACCGCAACGCACCACGGCTCAGATCAATAGGCTGCCCGGTGCCATCGGGAAACACCGACAGCGAGGCTTCAATATCACTGACCCGACAGATCCAGTTGGTCAGGCGGGGCGCTCCTTCAAACCGGTCCAGATCAAACCATCGGGTCCGCTCAGGGTTAGGCGCGTCAGGATCAATGGCGATAGCCTCAAGATACAGCCCACCCTTCAGACCAAGCAGCCGGTTATGCGTGCCGAACTTCTCGTGCTTTCCGCCCTCCTGCAACGGAACCCCCAGCGCCTCTTCCACATACGCCGCCGCCTCTGCCAGAGTGGCCCCAGCCACCGCAATATGATCCAGTTCCATAACACCCTCCACCCCAACAACCCTATCCATCAAACAAAGGGGCGCAAGCCACAGCCGCGCCTTTCTTCTGTTTGAAAATACTTTCGGGGGTGAATTTGTCGCAAGGCAAAGAGGGGGCAGACAGCCCCCTGCCCCGCGTTACGCTTGCGCTTCGCCGATCAGACGCAGAATATCCTGCGCCGCCTCGGGGATATTCGTCCCCGGCCCAAAGATCGCTTTGACCCCGTGATCATAGAGGAACTGATAATCCTGCTGCGGGATGACTCCGCCGCAGATGACGATGATATCCTCGGCCCCGGCCTTTTTCAGCTCTTCAACCAGTTGCGGAGCCAGTGTCTTGTGGCCCGCCGCCTGCGAAGAAATTCCGACCACATGCACATCATTATCCACCGCGTCCTGAGCGGCCTCGGCAGGCGTCTGGAACAGCGGGCCAACGTCCACGTCAAACCCGATATCAGCAAAGGCCGTGGCGATCACCTTGGCCCCCCGATCATGGCCGTCCTGCCCCATCTTGACCACCAGAAGACGCGGGCGGCGGCCTTCGGCCTCGGCGAAATCCTCGATGGATTTCTGGATCGCCGCGAACCCTTCGTCGCCTTCGTAAGCCGCGCCATAGACGCCGGCCAGAGTTTTCACCTCGGCGCGGTGGCGGCCGAATTCTTTCTCCATTGCCATGCTGATCTCTCCTACGGATGCGCGGGCGCGGGCGGCCTCGACCGCGGCGGCCAGAAGGTTGCCGCCCTCGCGGGCGGTGGTGGTGAGGTTGTCCAGAGCCTGTTGGCAGGCCGCGTCATCGCGGGTCGCGCGAATGCGCTCCAACCGGGCAACCTGCGCCTCGCGCACGGCGACATTGTCGACATCCAGAATATCGATCGGGTCTTCCTGCTCCTTGCGGTATTTGTTGACGCCGACAATCACCTCGTCGCCCTTGTCGATCATCGCCTGACGCCGCGCTGCGCTTTCTTCAATGCGCAGCTTGGGCATGCCGCTGGCCACGGCCTTGGTCATGCCGCCCATCTCCTCGACCTCTTCCATCAGGGCCCAGGCTTTTTCGACCAGTTCGTTGGTCAGGCTTTCGATGTAGTAAGACCCGGCCAGCGGATCGACCACATCGGTCACGCCGGTTTCCTCTTGCAAAACCAACTGCGTGTTCCGCGCGATCCGGGCCGAGAAATCGGTGGGCAGGGCAATCGCCTCGTCCAGAGCATTGGTGTGCAGGCTTTGCGTGCCGCCCAGTACCGCGCTCATGGCTTCATAGGCGGTGCGGATCACGTTGTTATAGGGGTCCTGTTCCTGCAGGCTGACGCCCGAGGTCTGGCAATGGGTCCGCAGCATCTTGGAGCGCTCGGATTTCGCCCCGAAATCCGTCATCACCCGATGCCACAACGTCCGCGCTGCCCGCAATTTGGCAATTTCCATAAAGAAGTTCATGCCGATGGCAAAGAAGAAGGACAGCCGCCCCGCGAACTTGTCTACATCCATCCCGGCCTGCGTCGCCGCCCGCACATACTCGCGCCCATCGGCCAGCGTATAGGCCAGTTCCTGCACAAGGTTCGCCCCGGCCTCTTGCATGTGATAGCCCGAGATCGAGATCGAGTTGAACTTGGGCATCTCGTTAGAGGTATAGTCGATGATGTCCGAGATGATCTTCATCGACGGCTCGGGCGGATAGATATAGGTGTTGCGCACCATGAACTCTTTCAGAATATCGTTCTGAATGGTGCCGGACAGGACAGATTTATCATGGCCCTGCTCCTCACCCGCCACGATGAAATTCGCCAGAATCGGGATCACCGCGCCGTTCATCGTCATCGAGACCGAGACCTTGTCCAGCGGGATGCCGTCGAACAGGATCTTCATGTCCTCGACGCTGTCGATGGCCACACCAGCCTTGCCCACATCGCCCACAACGCGCGGATGGTCGCTGTCATAGCCGCGGTGCGTCGCCAGATCGAAGGCCACCGAAACCCCCTGCTGCCCGGCGGCCAGATTGCGGCGGTAGAAAGCGTTGGATTCCTCAGCCGTGGAAAAGCCCGCATACTGCCGGATCGTCCACGGACGGCCTGCATACATCGTGGCCTTGACCCCGCGTGTGAACGGACCAAACCCCGGCAAAGACCCCATATGCGGCAGATCAGCGGTATCGGCCTGCGTATAGAGTGGTTTGACGTCGATGCCTTCCAGCGTTTCCTTGGTCAGATCGTCCAATGGTTTCCCGCGCAGCTCTTTCTCAGCCAGCGCTTGCCAGTCCTTCATATCGGTCATTTCAACTTCCTCTCGTCGGTTCGGATCGCGGGGTCATACCTTCCGCAGATGTTCAAAAACGCCCAGCCAATTGGCCCAAGCGCGAAATTTTGAGCGATGCGTGCAATTCGCCGGTCGCATTCGTTTGATCAGTGGCTATATTCAATAGAACAGGAGGCCACATGACACGCACGCTTGCCCTTGTTTTCTCGGCACTATTCCCTCTGGCCGCGCTGGCCGCGGACGGGTCTGCCCCTGCGGACGACGCTTTTGTGCGCCCCGCAGGTGACAGCACGCTGGACGAGTTTTTGTGGGTCAACCGGCCCATTGTGGTCTTTGCCGACACCCCCGCAGACCCCCGGTTCCAGCAACAGATCGACATGCTGACCCAAGGCGAGGCGGCCATGCGGGATCGCGATGTGGTCGTGCTGACCGATACCGATCCTTCGGCGCGGTCCCCGATCCGGTCGCAGCTGCGCCCGCGCGGGTTCCAGATGGTGTTTGTCGACAAGGACGGGGTGGTCAAGCTGCGCAAACCTTCCCCGTGGAGCGTGCGCGAGATTGGCCGGTCCATCGACAAGACCCCCCTGCGCGAACGCGAGATCCGCGAACGACGCGAGGGCGGCTGAGCGCTTTCGCCACGCCCCCGGCCCCCGGCGACAGGCGCCGGGAAGCAACTGGGATATGACAAAAGCGCGGTCATGATCACTCGAACTCGATGATCACGTCGTCCACGGCAAGGCTGTCGCCCGCACCGGCGTTGATCTTGGCGACCTTGCCCTTCTTCTCGGCACGCAGGATGTTTTCCATCTTCATCGCCTCGATGGTGCAAAGCGCCTGCCCCTCCTGCACGTCCTGACCGACTTCCACATCGACCGTCACAACAAGGCCGGGCATCGGGCAGAGCAGCATTTTCGAGGTATCCGGCGGTAGTTTCTCGGGCATCAGCCGGGCCAGTTCGGCCTGACGCGGGGTGCGCAAATGCACTTTCACGTCCGCGCCCCGGTTGCGGATGCGGAACCCGCCCGAGATCTTGCCCACCTTCAAAACCAGCGGGCTGCCGTCCACATCCAGCACCGCAAGTTGATCACCCGGCGTCCAATCCGATGCGACGCGCATCGCGGTGCCATCCGCAAAGGTCACGGTCGAGCCGTCCTTGTCCGCATCTATACCAACCGCAAACTCATGCCCCTGCAGGGTCACAACCCAATCCGAGCCGACTTTGCGTTCGTGATTGTCCATCCGACCCGACACGCGGGTGCGGCGAATCTCGGCCACCCGGTGCATGGCCGCGCAGGAGGCGGCGATGCGGCGCAGGTCAGCCTCGGGCAGTTCGACGCCTTCGAAGCCGTCCGGGTATTCCTCGGCGATGAAGGCGGTGGTCATGTCACCCTTGATGAAAATCGGATGATCCATCACCGCCGACAGGAAGGGCAGATTGTGGCCAATGCCCTCAACCTCAAAACTGTCCAGCGCCACGCGCATCGCCTCGATCGCCTGATCACGGCTCGGGGCCCATGTGCAGAGTTTGGCGATCATCGGGTCGTAATACATGCTGATCTCGCCGCCTTCATAGACACCGGTATCGTTGCGCACCGCCGCAGGCCCTTCGGGCGCATCGCCCTGCCATTTGCCATTGACCAGCATCGGGCCAGCAGCCGTTTCCTGCGGCGGGCGATAGCGGGTCAGACGACCGATCGAGGGCAGGAAGCCGCGATACGGGTCCTCGGCATAGAGGCGGTTTTCGATGGCCCAGCCGGTCAGGGTCACGTCGTCCTGCGTGATGGTCAGTTTTTCTCCAGCCGCCACGCGGATCATCTGTTCGACCAGATCAACGCCGGTGATCAGTTCAGTCACCGGGTGCTCCACTTGCAGGCGGGTGTTCATTTCAAGGAAGTAGAAGTTCTTCTCACCATCGACGATGAATTCCACCGTCCCGGCGCTGGCATAGTTCACGGCCTTGGCCAAGGCGACCGCCTGTTCGCCCATCGCCTTGCGGGTCTCGGGGTCAAGGAAGGGCGACGGGGCCTCTTCCACCACCTTCTGGTTCCGGCGCTGGATCGAACATTCACGCTCGCCCAGATAGATGCCGTTGCCGTGGCTGTCGCACAGAACCTGAATTTCGATATGGCGCGGCTGGGTTACGAATTTCTCGATGAAGATCCGATCGTCGCCAAAGGAATTCGCGGCCTCGTTCTTGGAGGACTGGAAGCCCTCGCGCGCTTCGTCATCGTTCCACGCAATCCGCATCCCCTTGCCGCCGCCCCCAGCGCTGGCCTTGATCATCACGGGATAACCGATGTCGTTCGAGATTTTCACGGCCTCATCGGCATCTTCGATCAGACCCATATAACCGGGCACGGTCGAAACCCCCGCATCCTGCGCGATCTTCTTCGAGGTGATCTTGTCGCCCATACTTTCGATCGCACCGACCGGAGGCCCGACGAACGCAACACCTTCAGCATCCAACGCCTCGGCGAATTTCGAGTTCTCGGACAAAAAGCCATAACCCGGATGTACCGCCTGCGCGCCGCTTTGACGGATGGCATCCATGACCTTGTCGATCACGATATACGACTGGTTGGCCGGCGGCGGGCCGATATGCACCGCTTCGTCCGCCATCGAGACATGCAGCGCGTTCTTGTCCGCATCCGAATAGATTGCGACGGTGCCGATACCCATCTTGCGGGCGGTCTTGATGACCCGGCAGGCGATCTCGCCCCGGTTGGCGATCAGGATCTTGTTGAACATGGAACGTCCTTTGTCTTGGTGTTCTGGAAACGCAAAACGCCGCCACGGGGCGGTGACCCCACGACGGCGTGATGCGCGATGGCGGACGGGACGGCGCGCGCCCCGGAAAAACTTGGTTTAGTTACAGGTGTTCTGCGTCTTGCAGTAGAGCACGTTGCCCGCAGCACCGACGGCTGCGCCCAGCAGCGGATCGGCGTTGAGGACTGCCGCCCCAACCGCGCCTGCGCCGCCGCCCAGAATTGCCTGCTCACCCGTGGTGTCGCCGCAGGCGGCAAGGCCCGCACAGGTCGCCACGGCAAGAATGAGTCGTGAGAATTGCATGTTATCTGCCCCTTCAGGTTTCTTGATTCACTGACGTGCACTTGCCGGAACAAGCCCTTGTTATTCAATATCAGAGGCCGAATTCGCAGGTTTTGCGCAGGATTACGCCAGTCCGGGCGTGGGGCGCACCCAAAGAAAAACGCGGACAGGACATTGTGGGGAACACAAGCCTGCCCGCGGAAGGAAGGGGTACGGAATAGTAGGTGCATGTGCGACGCAGGCAAAGTAGAGCCGCACGGCCCGATCAGAATGCACAGCACAATCGAAGCCGCAAACACAGTATTGTTTCCAAGAGATTTTCCGGCTGGAAACCGCCCATTGGGCTGAAATCCGCGCAACTTCGTGCCGACACTGATTTGTGAACCGAACCGGGTGCAACCGCCCTGATCTGTCACGTTTCTGTTACACGCAGAGCTGTGACAGCGCTCTTTTGCACATGCAGCATCACGGCGCTTGCTGTGACTTCCGACAAAAATCTCATTACCATGCAGACGGTTAACCGACCTGTTCACCCAGCCGTGATTTCTAAGCGATTCCAATGCACTTTTCCTTGAGAAGTCGCGTGACTTTCGTCCCGTTCTCGTGATTTCCCTCGCTGACATTTGCGTGAAATTTTGCGTGTGCACACTCGCACACAAGGAAACACCCATATGATTATAAAGAGAAAAAAGGCAATTCTGCTTGCTGCCTCTGCGTTTAGTGTGACCAGCACGCTCGCTTTTGCCCAGGATGCAGGGACTCAGGCCGAATTGGATGAGTTGCGCCTGCGCATCGAAGCCCTCGAATCCCAAGGGCCCGGTTCGACCCCCGGCGAATTCAGGATCGGAAACACCACGCTTGACGTGTACGGCTATGTCAAAGCCGACTTCTTCTACGACTTTGACTTCGACCAGGGCGACACTGCGTTCGTGAACGTTGTGGGCGAGCCCTCGGCTGCCACAAGCGGCACGTTTGGTGCTACCGTCCGTCAGTCGCGGATCGGTTTGCTGACCACAACGCCCAGTGCCATCGGTGATATCGGCGGCCAGTTGGAACTTGACCTGTTCGCAGGCGGTGGTGCCGCCGAACTGCGTCTGCGCCATGCCAATATCCGCATTGGCGACGAATGGCTGATCGGTCAGTTCTGGACCAACTTCCAACCGTTGGACACCTATCCGACCTCGGTTGAATTCAACGGTCCAGTGGGTATCGCTTTTGCCCGTGTCCCGCAGGTTCGCTATACCAACACAATCGGCAGCAACGCCGAGTTTGCAATCTCGATCGAAGAAAATGTCGGCGGCTCGAACTCGGATGACCCCGTTTTCACCGCCTCTGCGGAATACAACGATGGTACCTACATTGCCCGTGGCGCCGTGCTGTACGGTAAAGCCGAAGGTGGCGGTGTCGAGGTTGACCAAACCGGTCTGACATTGTCGGGTTCGGCCCGTCTTTGGGAAGGCGGCCTGTTCCAGGTCAACTACGTTACGGGTGAGGCACTTGGCCCCTGGCTGATCGGTCTGGGTGATGCGGTTGTCGGTGGCGAGGCCAACGACGTCGACGGTTTCACCGTCGAACTGCGGCAACAACTGGGTGAGAAATGGAACGTCGGTATCGCCTACGGCTACGAGGACTACGACCTGCCGACCTCGACCGGCACCCTGTCCTTTACCGAGCTTGAGACGATCCACGTCAACGCCTTCTACCAGGCCACCGAGTCGCTGACACTGAGCGCCGAGTACATCTATGGCGAACGCAATGACACGATCTCGGGTCAGGATTTTGACGCCAGCCGGGTTCAGGTTGCGGCGCAGTTGAACTTCTGAACGCATAACACGGCCCTGCCCCCTTTGGGGCGGGGTCTTCGACGGGGCGATGCCCGCGCGATGATATGCGACAGCCGCGTTCACGCTCAGCCCATTCTGTCGAAAATATCGGGGAAGGATTGCCGCGCCGCGTCCAGATCAATCACTAACAGCGCGTCGTAGCTGGCGGCATCAAAGGGGTCTTCGGCCGGTACAACCTCGCGCTCGAACAGCCAGCTCAGCCGGCCCGCATCCAGATTGCCCCGCTCGAATGGCTGATCGCCGAAATGTTCCCACAATGCCTCAAAGAACGCCGCGTCGGCGCGTCGATCTGCCGGTTTGCGGTCGCGAAACCGCTCGCGACGGGTTAGCGGCGTGACGCCTTTGGGATTAGCCCGACGAATGGTGAACTGATAGTCGGTGCCGGGCAGACGTCCGGGAAATCCGCGATGTTTCAGCATGTCAGCTTCCCAATTCCCGATAGGTTCAGCTTGAAAGAGAAACGGCAGCCGCACAGGGATGAATTCATAACGCGCACCTCCGAAGCTGCATCGCTTGTCCGAAATGTCATGGCCTCATGAACGTATGTCACCAAAGCCCCTCCCAGATGCATCCGGACTGATCCAGCCGATAGGTTTCGAAAAACTGGGTTGCATCCGGAGCGGCATCGCCAAATTCCACCGGACGATCAGACAAAGAGATGACCACGCGCGCCGGTTCCAGTTGATGCTTTGCGACATAGGCCACGGCCAGTGTCTGGCACAAATGCTCCATATCGTTCGAGGCCACGTCATGACCGATCCGACCAACCTGCGCACCTATCTTAGGCGCGATAAAGCGGAACCGCAGCCATAGCTCGCCGGGATTGTTGTCCAACAGAACGTCGCTCAGCTCCACAGGCTGCCCCGATGGGACAGGCAGCAAGGCTTGGGCCGACGCAGATGAGCCGAGAATCGAGATCATCAAACATATGGCGCGACCCCGGACCCGCCACTGGCAGGCTCCTCCTTCCGGGGTCGCGCGCGCAGTGCTGTTGGCCTGCGCAGTTCTATGTCTGACGAGACGGATCATTCGTCTATTTGGCGGCTGTTGTCAAACATGCCTCAGTCTGAGGTTTTTGTTTAACAACCCACTTGACCTTTCCGGGATTGGTCTGGGGCGGCATCCGCCACCCCAAACAGGATTACAGCGGAATATTGTCGTGCTTTTTCCACGGGTTCTTCAACTGCTTGCCTCGCAAGCTTGCGAACGCGCGGGACACACGGCGGCGGGTCGACTGCGGCATGATCACCTCATCCACAAAACCGCGCTCGGCGGCGACGAAGGGATTCGCGAAACGATCTTCGTAGTCCGCAACGTGCTGAGCCGTCTTTTCCGCATCTGCCAGATCCGCGCGGTGGATGATCTCGGTCGCGCCCTTGGCACCCATTACCGCGATCTCAGCAGTCGGCCAGGCATAGTTGAAATCGCCGCGCAGATGCTTGGACGCCATAACCACATATGCGCCGCCATAGGCCTTGCGGGTGATCACGGTGACCTTTGGCACCGTCGCCTCGCCATAGGCATAGAGCAGCTTGGCACCGTGCTTGATCACGCCGCTATATTCCTGCTGCGTTCCCGGCAGGAAGCCCGGAACATCCACAAGCGTCAGGATCGGAATCTCGAAACAGTCACAGAAGCGCACAAACCGCGCCGCCTTGCGCGAACTGTCGATATCCAAACACCCGGCCAGAACCATCGGCTGGTTGGCGACAACACCGACAGTCTGACCTTCCAGCCGGATGAAGCCGGTGATGATGTTCTTGGCGAAATCTTCCTGAATTTCGTAGAAATCACCCTCATCCGCAATTTTGGTGATCAGTTCCTTCATGTCATAGGGCGTATTCGGGTTGTCCGGCACCAGCGTGTCCAGCGACGTTTCCACCCGGTCTGGCTGGTCAAAGAACGGACGCACCGGGGGTTTCTCGCGGTTGTTGAGCGGCAGAAAATCGACCAGACGCCGTACCTCGGCCAGTGCCTCGACATCGTTTTCGAATGCGCCATCGGCGACCGAGGATTTCTTGGTGTGGGTCGAAGCCCCGCCCAGTTCTTCGGCCGTCACGACCTCGTTGGTGACGGTTTTCACCACATCGGGTCCGGTCACGAACATGTAAGACGAGTCTTTGACCATGAAGATGAAATCGGTCATCGCCGGGCTATAAACCGCACCACCCGCGCATGGCCCCATGATCATGCTGATCTGCGGCACCACGCCCGAGGCGGTGATATTGCGCTGGAACACTTCGGCATATCCGGCCAACGAGGCCACGCCTTCCTGGATTCGCGCCCCGCCCGAGTCGTTGATCCCAATGATCGGCGCGCCGTTCTGCATCGCCATATCCATGATCTTGCAGATCTTCTGGGCGTGAGTTTCAGACAGCGAGCCGCCAAAAACCGTGAAGTCCTGACTGAACACATAGACCATGCGCCCGTTGATCGTGCCCCAGCCGGTGACGACCCCATCCCCGGCATGCTGTTGTTTTTCCATTCCGAACTCGGTGCAGCGATGGCTGACGAACATGTCGAACTCTTCAAAGCTGCCTTCATCCAGCAACAGCTCGACCCGCTCGCGCGCAGTCAGCTTTCCACGCGAATGCTGCGCGTCGATCCGCCTTTGCCCGCCACCCAGCCGGGCGTCATTGCGGCGGTCTTCAAGCTCGGAAAGGATGTCTTTCATGGCGATAGTCCCCTTTGAAATTTGGACGGACCCTACCTGTTCCGCCCCGGACCCCAAAGAAGTTTTCGGCAAATTTGCATAATTTTAGCAATTCAACTTGTGAAAAGTGTAAAATTGCTAAGTTTCAGCATGATACAACTTAGGTGTCTGGCTTTCGTCAGCACGCTGACTATACATGTGAACCATGCAGTTCAGCTTGTCCTCGGTTCACCGTACCCCACCCACAATAACCACACTTGTATTGCTTTCCGGGCTGTCCGCCCTGAGCATGAACCTGTTCCTGCCAAGCCTGCCCAACATGGCCCTGTATTTCAACACCGATTACAAGGTCATGCAGCTGTCGATCGCCCTCTATCTTCTGGTGAACGCAGCCCTGCAAATCCTGATCGGCCCGATTGCGGACAAGGCCGGGCGCAGACCGGTTTTGCTGTGGGGGCTGGCGCTGTTTCTGCTGGCGACCCTTGGTTGCATCTACGCCCCAAATGCCGAGGTTTTTCTGGCCTTCCGAATGTGCCAGGCCGTTGTCGTGGTCGGCATTGTTCTTAGCCGGGCGGCTGTGCGCGACCTGTATGATCAGGATCAGGCTGCTTCGATGATCGGCTATGTCACGATGGGAATGGCAGTTGTTCCCATGATCGGTCCAGCTATCGGCGGCGTATTGGAAGAATCCTTCGGCTGGAAAGCCAATTTCTGGCTGCCCTTCGCAGTGGGCGCGCTGGCCTTATTCCTGACCTTCACCGATTTTGGAGAAACCTCGGCCAAAAGCGGGAAGACCCTTCTGCAGCAATTCCGGGAATACCCCGAATTGCTGACCTCCCCCAGGTTCTGGGGCTATTCGCTGTCCTCGGCGTTTTCCTCGGGCGCGTTCTTCGCCTATCTCGGCGGCGCGCCGTTTATCGGCACCGAGTTGTTCGGCCTCAGAGCCGTTGAGGTCGGCGTCTATTTCGGTGCACCGGCGGTGGGATACTTTCTGGGCAACTTCATCAGCGGACGATATTCGGTGCGCTTCGGCGTGAACCGGATGGTGTATTGGGGGTGCTGGCTGAATGCGGCAGGCGTGGCAATCTCGGCCGTTTTGTTTCTGGCCGGGATGGGTACCGCGCTCAGCTTTTTCGGCTTCATGACCTTTGTGGGCATCGGCAACGGCATGACCATTCCCAACGCCACCTCGGGCGCGCTGTCCGTGCGCCCTCATTTGGCGGCAACAGCATCAGGGCTGAGCGGGGCGATCATGCTGGGCGGCGGCGCAGGGTTGAGCGCCTTGGCCGGGGCGTTACTGACCAGAGAGACCGGTGCCATGCCGCTGCTATGGCTTATGCTTGCCACCGCTGTTTTGGCCATCTGCGCCATTGCAACCGTTGTCTGGCGCGAGCGGCAACTGGGCTTGTAACGCCGCTTGCCCTTCGGGCTTTGCAAAGTTAGCTTGCGCTCAAAGAAAAGTTGCAAAGGCACCGCATGGCAACCCAGAAACTCTATGCAGGGGCGAAACTGCGCGAGATGCGCACGCGCCTGGCCCTGACTCAAAAAGAATTCGCCGCCAAGCTGGGCGTGTCGCTCCCATATGCCAACCAAATGGAGAACAATAACCGTCCGATATCCACCACGGTCGTACTGGCGCTGGCGCAGGAATTCGGCATGGATGTCACCGAGCTCAGCACCGGCGACAGCGAACGCCTGGTGTCGGACATGCGCGAGGCTTTGGCGGACCCGGTCTTTGCCGATGCCATCCCACCGCTTGCCGACCTGCGCCTTACGGCCAGCAATGCCCCCGCCCTTGCCCGCGCCTTTATCGAGCTGCACAGGACCTACCGCCAGACCCATGAACGCCTTGCTTCACTGGACGAGGCTTTGGGCCGCGAAGACGCCCGCATTCAGGCCAGCCCCTGGGAAGAGGTGCGCGACTTCTTTCACTATTGCGACAACTACATCGACGCGGTGGACCGCGCGGCGGAACTGTTCGCACGACGCGCTGACGGCTCTGGCGGCGTCCGTCAGGCGGCGCTGACTGGCCTGTCCGAGCGCGGCATTCAGGTCATGTTCACGGATATGGCCCCGCTGCGGAGCTATGACACCGAAAGCAAAATCCTGCGCCTGTCCTCACGCGCAGCACCTCAGACGCAAGTGTTTCAGTTGCTGCTGCAGATGGCGCTGATCAATCAGGACCAACTGCTGGAAGCAACGTTGGACTTCGCCAAGTTCCAGAGTGACGAAGCCCGGTCAATCGCCAAGATCGGCCTGGCAAATTACTTTGCCGGGGCTTCGCTGATGCCCTACGCGACCTTTCTGGCCGCCGCGCAGGAAGACCGGCATGATCTCGAATTGCTCAGCAACCGGTTCGGTGCCTCGATCGAGCAGGTCGCCCACCGCCTGTCCACGCTGCAAAGACCCGGCGCAAAGGGCATTCCGTTTTTCTTCGTGCGCGTCGATCAGGCGGGCACGATCACCAAACGCCACTCGGCCACACGCCTGCAGTTCGCGCGCTTCGGTGGGGCCTGTCCGCTGTGGAACGTGCACCGCGCCTTTGAAACCCCCGGTCACTTCCTGCAACAACTTGCCGAAACACCAGACGGGGTACGCTACATCTCTCTGGCGCGGGACGTGTCGAAATCAGGCGGGTCGTTCGGCGCACCTGTCCGGCGCTACGCCATCGCGCTGGGATGCGAAGTGCGCCACGCTCCGGCTTTGGTTTATGCGGACAACCTCGACATCAACAACGCCAGCGCATACGAGCCCATCGGCATCTCGTGCCGCATTTGCGAACGGCAGACCTGCCACCAGCGCTCGGTTCCGCCGCTGGAGCGCCGCCTGACAATCGACACCCATACCCGCGGCACGCTGCCCTACGAAGTCACCTGATCTTCTTCTGTTCAAATATACCTCGGGGGAGTCGCGGCGTGCCGCGACGGGGGCAGAGCCCCCGCCCCTTGCTCAGGCCCTGGACAAGATCGCCCAGATCTCATCCTTGAGACCTGCCCGCTTCTTGCGCAGTTCAACCTCTGCCAGTTCCTCCATCGGCTCGATATTGGTTTCGGCCTTGTGCACGACGCGATTAACCTCGTGATATTCGTCTGTCAGACGGGCAAAATGCGCGTCCGACTGCTTGAGCTGGCTCATCAGTTCGACCTTGTCGGGGAATTCTTCGGCCAGTTCATGCGGGGTGTGGGACATTCCTGTTCGCTCCTTCATTTATCGTTGCAAATCAATGGTAATAGCATCTCGGAGCCGTCACCTTGACCCGGATCAAATGGCCCCTGACATCGAAGGAATTTAGCGTTTGGACGCCCGCCACCCGGCCGCCCGAGCCTCGGCCCGGGAACAGAACCAGCGTTCACCCTTGCTGGCGTTGATTTTGGTTTTCGAATAATAGCGCTGGCCCGGCACGTGATAGATTTTCTCGCCCCTGGACGAAATATTGCCTTTGATCTTGCAAGGCTGGGTCACCGTCTGCCCCGCCGCCCGATGCACCCACGGCAACAGAACCTGCGAGGCATGCAGCCCAGCTGAGCGGGACCTTGCGGCGTTTTCGGCGGCCACGTACGCATCCGAGTATTTACGATACGCAAAGGCCAGACCGCCCTGAACCAACTGCCGGCCTGCATCCGCGCCATCGACGTAACACCGCGCAACGACACGGCCATAGCGATCCCGATCCAGCGGTTCACACCGCGCCATGCTGCCCTGAAACTGCTTACGAACGACAGAGGTCGCCCACGCCCCGCAGGGCCAGTCAGAGCCATTTTCATCACGGCAGGTCTGATCCAGTTCCGGAGCATCTATGCCGTGCAGGCGCACCCGGACGCCACCAACGTCCCACGTATCCGCATCGATGACATCCACCTGCCCTTTGAGCAGATCAGCGGCAGCCGCAAAGGTTGGAAAAGCCAGAACAAAAACCAAACAAAGTCTTAACATATCCCTGATATGCGCCCGGAAGCGGGCGCATTCAACTGGGTCTGTTAAGAAAGGTTAACGCTGGGCTGTCGCCCAGGCCGGGTGAATCCACGGGCGGTCATTGGCTTTCGGCAAGGCATCCCGACCCAGCAAATGGTCCGAGATTTTCTCGCCCACCATGATCGACGGCGCATTCAGATTGCCATTGGTGATCTGCGGAAAGACCGAGCTGTCAGCGACGCGCAGCCCTTCCACTCCGATCACCCGCCCTTTGGGATCAACCACCGCATACCGGTCGTCGGCCCGACCCATCCGGCAGGTTCCGCAGGGGTGATAGGCGCTTTCGGCATGTTCGGCGATAAAGCTGTTCAGATCCTCGTCGGTCTGAACCTCGGCCCCCGGCTGGATCTCTTTGCCCGCAAAAGGCTTGAACGCGTCCTGGCCGAAGATTTCGCGCGTCAGGCGGATGCAAGTTCGGAAGTCCTCCCAATCCTGTTCATGGCTCATGTAGTTGAAACGAATAACCGGCGCGTCCTCGGCCTGGGCCGAGCGCAACGTTACCGCCCCGCGCGAAGGCGAGCGCATCGGGCCGACATGGGCCTGAAACCCGTGCCCCTCTGCCGCCGCCTGACCGTCGTATCGCACGGCCATGGGCAGGAAGTGATACTGAACATCCGGGTATTCAACCCCCGGTTTCGATCGCACAAACGCCGCGCTTTCGAACTGGTTCGAGGCTCCAAGCCCGGTTTTGGTGAACAGCCACTGCGCCCCGATCAAACCCTTGCTGAACAGGTTCCAGTGCTTATAGAGCGTGATCGGCTGCAGCGAGGCCTGCTGGATGTAAAGCTCCAAATGGTCCTGAAGGTTGGCGCCAACGCCGGGTCGGTCGGTAACCACGTCGATACCGTGCTCGGCCAGATGCGCAGCCGGGCCGATGCCCGATAGCATCAACAACTTGGGCGAGTTGATCGACGAGGCGGCCAGAACCACCTCGCGCCGGGCGCGGATGATTTCGGTTTTACCGCCGCGCACCAGTTCCACTCCGGTCGCACGCCCGTCTTCCATCACGACGCGCGCGGCCAGGCCGCGGACAATATCGCAGTTGTTCCGCTTCAATGCGGGCTTCAGATACGCGTTTGCCGCCGACCAGCGCCGCCCTTTCCAGACGGTCTGCTCCATCGGGCCGAAGCCTTCCTGCTTTTCGCCGTTATAGTCGCCGGTGATCTCATAGCCTGCCTGCTGGCCCGCATCGACAAAGGCCTGAAATAGCGGGTTTTCGCGCGGGCCGCGCGACACATGCAAGGGACCATCGGTGCCGCGCCATGTCGGGTCGCCCCCGTGACCGCCATGGTGCCAGGTTTCCATCCGCTTGTAATAGGGCAGCACATCCGCATAGGACCAGCCATCGGCCCCCATCTCGGCCCAGGTGTCGAAATCGCGGGCGTGGCCGCGCACGTAGACCATCCCGTTGATCGAGGACGACCCGCCGATCACCTTGCCGCGCGGGCAGGCCAATTCGCGGTTATTCAGATGCGGCTCAGGCTCGGACTTGTAGCCCCAATCGTACATCGACATGTTCATCGGATAGCTCAGCGCGGCGGGCATCTGGATGAACGGCCCGGCATCCGAACCGCCATGTTCGATCACCAACACCGACGCCCCGGCCTCGCTGAGGCGATAGGCCATCGCGCAACCGGCGGACCCCGCGCCGACGATGACAAAGTCTGCTTCCATTATCGTGTCTCCGGTCCCGCGCGGGGCGCGAGTATTTTTGAAAAGATGAAGGGGTTATTCGCCGCGCGGGAAGCGCTGGCTTTCCTCGACGATGTTCAGGTCCATGTGGTTGCGCATGTACCGTTCCGACGCTTTTTGCAGCGGCTGGTAATCCCACGGGTAATATCCGCCTTGCCGCAGCGCCTCGTACACCACCCAGCGGCGGGCCTGGCTGGCGCGCACGTCGGCATCAAAGCGGTCAAGGTCCCATCGAGCCTCGGACTTGGCGCGCAGCGTTTGCAGGGTCCCAGCGTGTTCGGTCTTGTCCGCAAGGTTGGTCAGTTCATGCGGGTCAGTTTCAAGGTCGAAAAGCTGATCAGGGTCCAGCGCGCAACGGTTGTATTTCCATTTGCCATAGCGCAGCGAGACCAGCGGCGCGTAGGATGCCTCGGCGGCGTATTCCATTTTGACCGGCGCGGTGCGTTCAACACCCTGCGCCAGCGGCACAAGATCTTCTCCGTCCGTCCACGGCGCGATCTCGGCCATGTCAACGCCCGACAGCGCGCCCAGCGTCGGGGTCACGTCGATTGTCGAAACCGGCGTTTCGATACGTCCTGCGGGCATGTCCGGGGCCGAAATCATCAGCGGCACGCGTGAGGAGCCTTCGAAGAAGGTCATCTTGAACCACAGCCCCCGCTCGCCCAGCATATCGCCGTGATCCGAGACGAAGAGGATGATCGCCTCTTGCCGCGTGGTCTCAAGCACCTCAAGGATTTCGCCGATCTTGTCGTCCAGATAAGAGATATTGGCGAAATAGGCGCGGCGGGATTTGCGGATGTCTTCCCGTGTGATGTCAAAGCTGCGCCAGTCATTGGCATCGAAAATCCGCTTGGAATGCGGGTCTTGGTTGTCATAGCCGAGGTCCGCGACCTCAGGCTCCAGATGCGCGCAATCCTCGTAGAGATCCCAGTATTTGCGCCGTGCCACGTAAGGGTCATGCGGGTGGGTGAAGCTGACGGTCATGCTCCACGGGCGACCGTCCTTGCCACGCGCCAGATCATAGAGCTTGGCTTTGGCGTGATAGGCGACCTCGTCATCATATTCCATCTGGTTCGAGATTTCGGCGACGCCCGCGCCCGTCACCGAGCCCATGTTGTGATACCACCAGTCGATCCGCTCACCCGGTTTGCGATAGTCGGGCGTCCAACCGAAATCGGCGGGGTAGATGTCGGTGGTCAGGCGATCCTCGAACCCGTGCATCTGGTCGGGGCCGACGAAATGCATCTTGCCGCTGAGGCAGGTGTAGTAACCCGCGCGGCGCAGATGGTGCGCGTAGGTGGGGATATCGCTGCGGAACTCGGCGGCGTTGTCATAGACTCCGGTGCGCGAGGGCAACTGGCCCGACATGAAGCTGGCCCGACCCGGAGCGCACAAAGGCGAGGCGGTGTAAGCGTTGGCAAACCGCGTTGACCGTTCGGCCAGTTTCTTCAGGTTCGGCGCATGCAGCCAGTCGGCGGGACCGTCGGGAAAGAGGGTGCCGTTGAGCTGATCCACCATCAGGATCAGAATGTTCGGTTTTGTCATTTTCCAGCCTCGAGCAGAGTGTTGAGGACACGCATCGCGTGGTTCACGGCCAGTTGCGGCTCTTCCGGGGCGCTGAGGGCGGCGCGGATATACAGCCCGTCGATCATGGCGATCATGTTTTCCGCCGCCTCGACCGGATCGTCGATGATGGGGCGCAAAGCGCAAATCAGGTTCGAGCGGATGCGGGACTGATAAACCTGCCACAGGCGCAACGCGTCATCATTGGTCTGAGCCAGCACATAGAAAGTCATCCACGCGGCGATCACGTCAGGCGTAAAGCATGAGGGCGCAAAGCAAGCGCGGATGATCGCCTGCGCTCGTTCATTGGGTGGGGCAGATTTAACCTCGGCCCGGGCTACGTCGCCGAAATCGGACAGGATCTGGCGCATCGCGGCCAGAAATATCTTGTCCTTGCCGCCGAAATAATGATGCGCCAACGCGCTGGACATGCCCGCGCGTTTGGCGATCTGGCTGACAGTGACATCCAGCGATTTCTGCACGCCCAGTTCGGCAATCGTTGCGCGAACGATCGCTTCGCGGCGGATCGGCTCCATTCCGACTTTAGGCATCGCGTTCCCCTGACCAGACTTTACGGAAAGGCAGGCTAGGGAATCTTTATTGACTCGTCAATCAATAACGTATCTCAGGCCCGGGCCTGCAGTTCGGGGCGACGCTCGGAGGCGTCACCTCACGGCGTTTCAGCACCGCCTCGCGCCAGGAGATAAAGCTGACGGCGGCCAGAATCAGTGTCCCGCCTGCCACGACCCAAATGTCGACCCCTTCGTGGAACACCACCGCACCCATCACGGTGGCCCAGATCAGTTGCAGGAATGTCACCGGCTGCGTCACGGCAACCGGGGCCGCCTGCAGGGCCAGTGTCATGAAATAGTGGCCTGCGGTAGCAAAGCACGCGACCAGAAACAGCACCCCCAGATCGTGCAGGCTGGGCGGCGTCCACACGGCAATCGCAAAAGGCGTCAGCGCCAGCGTCACCCAGATCGACAGATGCGCCACCACGACCGACGGCGGCACATCCCGCACCAACCGTTTGGCCAACAGGTAGGACGCGCCAAACATTAAAGCCGTGCCCAGCATCGCCAGATGCCCGGCCGAGACCTCTCGGAAACCGGGTCTGAGGATGATCACAACGCCAATCAGCGCCACCATAATCGCGGCCATCCGGCGAAAGGCCAGCTTTTCGCCCAGAAACAGCGCCGCCCCCAGGGTGACGTAAACCGGGGTCATGTAGTTCATTGCCGTGACCTCGGCCAAGGGAATCCGTGTCATGGCGAAGAACCACAGCATGACCCCCACCGCGTGAACCGCCCCGCGCACTCCGAACTGGGTAAGTTGTCGGCGCGTCAGGTGTGTGGTCACGATCAGCCGAAGAACCGGAAGCAGAAAGACCAGCCCCAAAACATATCGCAGGAACCCGGCCTGAATCGGGTCCATCGACGTGCCCAGTGACTTGACCAGCGCCGTCATCCCGACAAAGGACAGCCCGGCGGTGAACATCCAGAACATGCCCGCAAGCGGTCGAGAGGCGGCGACAGTCGTCATGCCATCGGTTCAACACCGAAACCCCGGCGGGGACAACCCTTCACATGATAACAAGTTTGACGGCAATGCTCAGCATCACAACGCCGATCCCGACATCCAGACCCTGCCACGCGCGCGGTCGCGTGAAGACCGGGGACAATATTCGGGCCCCGTATCCGAGCGAGAAGAAGAAGACGAAGCTGGACAGCATTGCGCCAATCGCAAAACTGAGCCGGTCGTCATATTGCGCTGAGATCGAGCCGATCAGAACAACCGTATCCAGATAGACATGCGGGTTCAGCCAGGTGAAGGCCAGCACCGTCAACAAGGCTGCGCGCAGGCTGGTCCGGGGGCCTTCGCCAATATCCATCGCTGCGCCACCGCGCCACGCCGACCACAGGCTGCGCAGACCATACCACGTCAGAAACAGTGCCCCGCCATAGCGCATCACCAGCTCAAACCAGGGCGCGGCCTGCGCCAGCGTTCCGAACCCGGCCACTCCGGCCGCGATCAGTATGGCGTCGGAGACGGCGCAGGTCAGACACAGGACAAAGACATGCTCGCGCCGCAGACCTTGCCGCAATACAAAAGCATTCTGCGCGCCAATGGCGAGGATCAGGCTAAACCCAAGCGCAAAACCGGCAATTAGGGATGTGGACATGCAACCTCCTGCGTTTAGAACGATTGACTAAAGCGCGGCAGGCGTTCTATCAAATTAAAGATGTTAACCTGAATTAAGTTGTTCTAATGCTATTGGACCCGCACCATATCGGAGCGCTTTCTGCAATACTGAGGCATGGCAGCTTCGATGCGGCCGCCGCTGAGCTATCCGTCACACCTTCGGCTATTTCCCAACGGATCAAAGCGCTGGAGGACCGTGTCGGCACGTCCCTGATCCACCGCGGCCCACCCTGCACCGGCACCAACGCAGGTCTGCGCATCGCGCAGCACGCCGAAGATATCGGCCTGCTCGAGGCGCAATTGGCCCGCGAGCTGACGCTGCAGCGAGGGCCGGGACCCACGCGGGTGCGGATCGCGGTGCCTGCCGACGGTCTGGCCACATGGTTCATCAAAGCCATGGCGCAGGTGTCGGACATGCTGTTCGATCTGGTGATCGATGATCAGGATCATTCGGCGGAATGGTTGCGGCGCGGCGAGGTGAGCGCCGCCGTCACTGTCGGTGGCCAGTCGGTCACCGGATGCGACGCCATCCCGCTGGGCGCTTTGCGCTACCTGCCGACCGCCAGCCCCGATTTCATCGACCGCTGGTTCAACGAAGGCGTGACCGCCAAAACCCTTGCCCGCGCGCCCTGTCTTGTCTTCAGCCGCAAAGACAGCTTGCAGAAAGCGTGGATGGAGGCATGGACGGGCAGCCGCATCTCGCCACCCTCGCACTATCTGCCCTCCTCACGGGGCTTCGTCGAGGCGGCGATTGCCGGGATGGGATGGGGGATGAACCCCGAAGAGTTGGCCCGCGATGCGATAGAGGCCGGACAACTGCGCCCTATCGTGCCCGATGCTGAGCTGGATGTTGACCTGACTTGGCAGGTGGGGCGCATTCTGGCCCCGGCACTGGCCCCGCTGACGCTGGCGGTCCGGGACGCGGCCGCACGTGCGCTGATTCCGCCAACCCTGTAATACCCTTACGCCTGCGCCGCTTTTCCGGCCTGCGGTACGACGACACGATAGCAGGCGAAACTGGCGACAACACTGGCCAGAACAATAAATGCGACGGCCAGTGCGACCTCGTTCAAATGAGCGATACCCGCCAGCGCCGCCGACAGGACAACCGCGCTGATCCGGGCCAGGCTCTTGATCGCCGCCGAGGCCTGCACCCGCTGATCCTTGGGGGCTACGTCCAGGAAATACAGTTTGCGCGCGCTGCTGATCCCCGTTACCGCAACCGTGACAACGAACAGGGCGATGGCATGCAGGTGGACGTCGTGATCCAGGTGCAGATAGTGGAAAACCAGCAGCACGATCCCCGTCACCGCCACCATCAGCGTCCCGGTAACCATGACCGCGCGATGGGATTTCATGTTGACCAGATGCCACAGGGGCGCTGAAACCAGATAGCCCGACGCCGAAGACACGATCACAGCCGTCAGGCCCTTGGCTGAACTGTGATGAGACTCGGCTGCGATTAGGGCGAAGAAAGGCACGGACAAAGCCACGACGACCAGCGGCATTCGCATAATCAAATAGCGCCGGAACCAGGCGTGCTCGAACATGCTGCGGATTGCGCGGAAGCTGGCGGAAAGGGAGAGCTTTTGCGTCTTGTCACCATCGGTATTGTCTGCCCGTCCCGAGGTCTCGGACATGGCCATGATTGTCAGGCCGGACAGGATAAAGAACGCAACGGATACGGCGATCACGGTGGAATGACGCGCAAAGGGCGGGTGTTCTGCCGTCAGTTTATGGAGCAACAGCGCAAGGCCAATGGCCCCCAGCCCTCCGGCCCCTAGCTGCATATAGTGCATCACCATTCTTGATTTCGACTGGACATGATCGCCCAGCAGATCCATGAGCATCAGGTTCTGAGTCTCGTCAATCAGGCCGATCAGAAAGAACACGGCGATGAACGCCACGGCGATCAGCGGCACCACGCCCGTTGCCGCGATCAGGATGGCCAGAACCAGACAGGCCCCGATTGCAACCTCGGTCAGGGCAACGCCACGCTTTTTCCGGGGCTGGGCCGCGATGGTCTGGGCCAGAAACACATCCGCGATCATGCTGCCCACCATCCGAACCGAGACCAGCGCCCCGGCGATGAAGATTGGCAATTCGAAAGACACAGCCAGAAACGGCAACACGACCGAGGGGCTGCCCAGCGTCCAGGCGACCTGGGACAGGATGCTCTGCCCGGTCAGAACCGGGACGTTCCGTTTTGCCGTATCAGGTGTACTCGTCGCCATCAGCCTGCAATCTGCGCGCAATTTCCGGTGTTTTTATGTCGCTGCGTCTTCGGTTTCAAACTTAACGAGTTCGGCGCAGACGGCCAAATGCAAAAGCCCGACCGCACGGGCCGGGCTTTCGAAAAGCGTAGAACACGGCTTAAAGCTGCGCCATGACCTCATCCGTGGCTTCGAAATTGGTTGTGACGCGCTGCACGTCGTCGTCATCTTCCAGCGCATCGACCAGCTTCATCAGCTTTTGCATATCGTCCAGCCCCAGTTCGGTCGTGGTGGTGGGCCTCCAGACCAGCTTGGTGGATTCGGATTCGCCTAGCGCGCCTTCCAGCGCGTTCGACACATCGTTCAGATCGGTATCGGCGCACCAGATGATGTGACCGTCTTCCGAGCTTTCGACATCCTCGGCACCGGCTTCGATAGCGGCTTCAAAGATCGTGTCCGCATCGCCTGCCTCCGCCGGGTACACCACCTCGCCCTTGCGCTCGAACATGAAGCCGACCGAGCCGGTCTCGCCCAGATTGCCGCCGTTCTTGGAAAAGGTCGAGCGCACGGTAGATGCGGTGCGGTTGCGATTGTCGGTCATCGTCTCGACGATCACCGCCACGCCGTTGGGGCCGTAGCCCTCGTACCGGATTTCTTCGTAATCGTCGCCTTCGCCCGCAACCGATTTCTTGATCGCCCGGTCGATTACGTCCTTGGGGACCGAGTTCGACTTGGCTTCCTTGACGGCCAGACGCAGGCGCGGGTTCTTGTCGGGATCGGGGTCGCCCATCTTGGCGGCGACGGTGATTTCTTTCGACAGTTTGGAAAACAGCTTGGACCGCGCGGCGTCCTGACGCCCCTTGCGGTGCTGGATGTTGGCCCATTTGGAATGGCCTGCCATGTTGCGTCCTCGTGATAGTGATTGCGTATTCGGCGCTCATATAGACGTTTGCGGGGGGCGGGATCAAGAGAGCGGCTTGCTCAGACCTCGGCGCGCGGTATGGTGACCGCATGACGACCGATCAGATCATTCTTTTTGCCCTTTTCATCGCCGTGTTTGGACTGCTTCTGTGGGGCCGGTTTCGTTATGACCTTGTGGCATTCGCGGCGCTGATGGTGGGCGTGGTGACGGGCGTCGTGCACGTCGACAACGCATTTGCCGGGTTCGGCCACCCCGCGACGATCATTGTTGCGCTGGTGCTTGTGGTGTCTGCCGGGCTGGTCCGGTCGGGGGCTGTGTTTCTGATCACACGAACGCTGGTCGATGCCTCGCGCGGCCTGGGCGCGCATATCGCGCTGATGGGTGGGATCGGGGCAGTGCTTTCGGCCTTCATGAACAACGTCGCGGCGCTGGCGCTGCTCATGCCCGTAGACATTCAGACCGCGCGCAAGGCGGGCCGGTCGGTGGGGTTGACGCTGATGCCGCTGAGCTTTGCCACCATTCTGGGCGGCATGGCGACGCTGATCGGTACCCCGCCCAACATCGTCATCGCCTCGATCCGGGCCGAAACTCTGGGCGAGCCGTTCCGCATGTTTGACTTCGCCCCGGTCGGAGGTCTGGCCGCCATCGCAGGGCTGGCCTTTGTCTCGCTGATCGGCTGGCGTCTGATCCCCAACCGGGGGCCGCAGGATGAAACGTCCGAGGCGCTGGCCGAATATATCGCCGAGCTGACCCTACCGCCCGAGTCGCCCCATATCGGCAAGCGCGTCAGTGAGCTTTACGAGGCTGCCGAAAAGTCTGACGTGGCCATCATCGGCCTGATCCGCGACGGCAAGCGGCGCTATGGGCGCTCTGCCCATGCCACGCTGAAAGAGGGCGACGCGCTGGTTCTGGAAGCCCGGCCCGAGGCGCTGGACGAGTTTCGCGCCGCGCTGAACCTTGATTTCTCGGACACACGCCGTCAGGAGTTGCTGACCGCCGAGGGTGAGGGCCTTGAAGTGATCGAGGTTGTGGCCCCCGAAAGCGCCCGCATCACAGGCCGCACCGCGCAAGGATTGGGGCTTGCGTGGCGGCAGAGCACCGTTCTGATGGGGATTTCCCGCCAAGGCCGCCGGATCACCGAGCAGGTGCGCAAGACCGAGGTCGAACCGGGCGACATCCTGCTGCTGCTCTGCCCCCGCGACCGGGGCGCGGATGTGACCGAGTGGCTGGGCTGCCTGCCGCTGGCGCAGCGCGGGTTGAATGTCACCGCAAATGACAAGGCGTGGCTGGCCATCGGGCTTTTCGCGGCAGCTGTTCTGGCGGCCAGTGTCGGGTTGATCTATCTGCCCGTTGCGCTTGGTTTGGTGGTGATTGCCTATGTGCTGACCAAGATCATGCCCATCGCCGACATCTACAACCACATCGAATGGCCGGTGGTGGTGTTGCTGGGCTCGATGATCCCTTTGGGCAGCGCGCTCGAGACCTCGGGCGGGACCGAGTTGATCGCCAATGCGCTGGTGCAACTGACGGACGGCCTGCCCGCCTGGGCCATTCTGACCGTCCTGATGGTCGTCACCATGACGCTGTCGGATGTTCTGAACAACACCGCGACGGCCATAGTCGCAGCCCCGGTGGGGATACAGATGGCGCAGACACTGGGCGTGTCGCCCGACCCGTTCCTGATGACCGTCGCCGTGGCGGCCTCGGCTGCCTTCCTTACGCCCATCGGGCACAAGAACAACACGCTGGTTCTGGGTCCCGGAGGCTATCGGTTCGGCGATTACTGGCGCATGGGCCTGCCGCTTGAAATCTTGATAGTCGCGGTATCGGTTCCGGCCATCCTTGTGTTCTGGCCGCTTTGACGGGTAAAGGCAGCACATGAAACGCTTTCTGATCCTGCAACTGCGCCCCGAGACGGATGCCTCGGACGCCGAATATGCCTCGATTCTCGACAAGACCGGGCTTATCCCTGCACAGACCCATCGTATCCGTCTGGATTGCGAGGATCTGCCCGACGGTCTGGACGTGACCGACTATGCAGGCGTCATCGTCGGCGGCGGGCCCGGTTGCGTCAGTGACGATCCGGCGACGAAATCCAGCCTGGATGCCAAGATCGAAGGTGCGATCATGGGGCTGATGCCGCAGATCACTGCGCGCGATCACCCGTTCATGGGCTGCTGCTACGGCTTGGGTATCCTCACAGCGCATCTGGGCGGGGATGTCAGCAAACGGCAATATGGCGAGCCGGTCGGCCCCTCCGATTGCCGCCTGACTGAAGATGGCGCGCAGGACCCTCTGACCACTGGCCTAAAGCCTGAATTCGAGGCCTTTGTCGGTCATAAAGAGGCCGTGCAGTCCCTACCCGACGGCTGCGTGCACCTGATCGCCTCGGACCCCTGCCCGTTTCAGATGATCCGCTGGGGGCAGAACGTCTATGCCACGCAATTCCACCCCGAGGCCGATGCGCATGATTTCGAAGAACGCATCCATATCTACAAGGATCACGGCTATTTCCGGCCCGAAGACGCGCAGGGTTTGATAGATATGTGCCACGCGGCGGACGTCACCCAACCCGGTGAGATCTTGCGGCGGTTTGCCGAACGGTACGGGTGACCTAACGGAGCGGTTGCCTGTCGCTTGGCCCCTCGCATAGGTTGATCCAAACAGCTTTGGGAGGGGTTGTTCTTGGACCTGCTTATCAATGTCGGCCTGCCCCTGTCGTTGGCGATTATCATGCTGTCCTTAGGCCTCGGGCTTGAGGCCGCTGATTTCCGCCGCGTGCTGACACGCGGCTATCCCTTTGCCATCGGCGCGATCAGTCAGGTTCTGCTGCTGCCGCTGGCCGCCTTTGCCACCGCCAAGCTGTTTGGCCTGTCGCCCGAGATCGCGGTCGGCGTCATGCTGCTAAGCTTTTGCCCCGGCGGCGTGACCAGCAACATCCTGTCGAAATTCGCCAGGGGCGACGTGGCCCTGTCCGTCAGCCTGACCGCGGTGATCAGCCTGCTGTCGATGGTGACGGTCCCGGTGCTGGCGGCGTGGTCCATCGGGCATTTCATGGGCGAAGCCGCGCCCGAGGTTTCGATCGGGTCGCTGGCCACCGCGCTGTTCCTGATCACCACCCTGCCCGTCGCGATTGGCGTCAGCTTGCGCCACTTTGCGCGCAATTTCGCACTGCGGATCGACGCGCCGCTGTCTAAACTTGCAGCGATCTTGTTCGTGTTGATCGTTGCCGTCGCCTTGGCCGGAAACTGGCAGTTCTTTATCGAGAACCTCAGCTCAATCGGCGCGGCTCTGATCACCCTGAACATCGCCCTGCTGTTGATCGGCCTTGGGCTGTCGCGCGCCGCCAACCTGTCATGGGATGAGGCCAAGACAGTGTCGATTGAAACCGGCATCCAGAACTCGGCCCTCGGCATTACACTGGCGGCATTGATCACTGGCACCACCACCGGATTCAGCCCTCTGGCTGTGCCTGCAGCCGTCTATGGGATCACAATGTATGTGGTCGTAACCCCCTTCATCCTCTGGTTCCGCAGCCGCTGAAAGGACAGCCCATGACCAACAACACAGCAGACGCGATTGTGGTCGGCGGCGGGCTTGCCGGTCTGGCGGCGGCGGCAGAACTGGGTGATCGCGGCAAACGCGTGATCATCGTGGATCAGGAGCCCGAACATTTCCTTGGCGGGCAGGCGTTCTGGAGCCTCGGCGGGTTGTTCATGGTCGACACCCCCGAACAGCGCCGCATGGGCATCCGCGACAGCCACGATCTGGCCCTGCGCGACTGGTTGGGCAGCGCACAGTTCGACCGGGACGACGACGCATGGCCCCGCAAATGGGCGCAGGCCTATGTTGAATTCGCCGCTGGCGAGATGCGTCCGTGGCTGCACCAGATGGGTCTGCGCTGGTTCCCCGTGGTGGGCTGGGCCGAACGCGGCGGATCTTATGCGGATGGTCATGGCAACTCGGTCCCTCGGTTTCACATCACGTGGGGCACTGGCCCGGGTGTGCTGGAACATTTCATCCGCCGGGTGCAGGAACATGTCAGCGCCGGGCTGATCCAGCTGAAATTCCGTCATCAGGTCAGCCATATCATCATGCAAAACGGTGCAGCCAAAGGCGTTTCGGGCGAGGTTCTGGCCGATGACACCGCCCAACGCGGCGGCAAGACCAACCGGGATGAGGTCGGCGAGTTCGAAGTCTACGCGCCCTCGGTCATCGTCACCTCGGGCGGAATTGGCGGCAACTTCGAGATGGTGCGGAAGAACTGGCCTCGAGAGCGATTGGGTGAGCCGCCAAAAGACATGGTGGCCGGCGTTCCGTTTCACGTGGATGGCCGGATGATCGGCATCAGCGAAAAGGCCGGCGGGCATGTGATCAACGGCGACCGCATGTGGCATTATACCGAAGGCGTGCGGAACTGGGACCCGATCTGGCCCGCCCATGGCATCCGCATTATACCCGGCCCAAGTTCGATGTGGTTCGATGCGCGTGGCAACCGGCTGCAACCTCCCTGCCTACCGGGGTTCGACACACTGGCCACGCTGCGCGAGATTCTGAAAACCGGCTATGAATACAGTTGGTTCGTCTTGACCCAGAAGGTGATCAAAAAGGAATTCGCCCTGTCGGGGTCCGAACAGAACCCAGATCTCACATCCGGAAGCTGGAAAGAGGTGATCCGCCAACGCGTCCTGTCAGGGTCCAAATCGACGGGGCCGGTCGAGGCGTTCAAGGAAAAGGGCGAGGATTTTGTTGTCGCCAACACCTTGACCGAGTTGGTGAACGGCATGAACCATCTGGGCGGCGGCCTGATTGACGAGGCGCATCTGCGTGCCCAGATCGAGGCGCGGGATTCGCAGGTCGACAACCCGTTCTCGAAAGACGCGCAGATGATGGCGATTTTGGCCGCGCGCAATTACCGGGGCGACAAGCTGATCCGGACGGCCAAGCCGCACCGGTTCCTCGATCCGTCCAACGGCCCCCTGATCGCGGTCAAGCTGCACGTGCTGACCCGCAAAACGCTGGGCGGGTTGCAGACCAACCTCGACAGCCAGATGATCGGCGAAGACGGCAAGGTCGTCCCCGGCCTGTTCGCCGCTGGTGAGGTCGCGGGCTTCGGCGGAGGCGGCTATCACGGATACAACGCGCTGGAGGGCACGTTTCTGGGCGGCTGCATCTTCTCGGGCCGCAACGCGGGACGGTCCCGCGCCGTCGCCTGATACGCTTACGGCTTGCGCACCATCTTGATAACCGGCTCGCCCTGCGCATCCAGCAACGCCAAAGCGTCGCCCTGCACCGCATAGGTGGTCACGCTTTGCAGGGCCTGCATAAACTGACGCTCGACCTCGTCCAGCGGTGGCGGGCAGGCCATCAGCGTGGCGGCCATGTTGTCGGGGAATTCGATCCGGCTGCCCGAAATCTCGGCCTGGCCGCGAAACCGGTTGCAGCCTCCGCTGCCCGAAAACGCCCCGCCTTGTGCAAAGGACAGTTCGGGCCGTTTCTCGGTTTCAATCGGGGTGCCGTTCAATCCGGCGGTAACCCATTCCGTGTTTTCCAGCATCGCAGCCCCCTGCGCCTGAACCTGCACCAGCGTCATATCGGCCGAGTTCCCGGCCCCGTCCGTCAGAACCGGATAGGCCGTATCAGTCGTAAACAGAAGGGTCTGCCCCTGCGAGATTGAGGCGCGCAGGACATACCGTTGGCTGTGACTGATCAGCGCGTCATCGTAAGTCAGTTCAAACTGCGCGGGCACTGCGTCCAACGCATAGCGCTGTGCGGCAAGCGTCACGGCCGGGGCGTCGGCCAGCGAGACATCCTGAAGTTGCACATAAAGCGTGGCATCCTGCGGCACAGCGATGCGTTCAAGAAAGGTCGCCGACCCCGCAACCGTTCCTGCGACACCTGCACCGCCCAGGGTCGTCCACATCGCGATACTGGCCACAACGGCACGTCCGGTTCCGAGCATGATCAACTCCTGTTTAAAGCATCATATTCACAAAAGATTGTGTGTCCGTCGCCATTTACAAGGCTGAACGCGGGCAACCGGCGGGTCTGCGCCGATATCACAGCGGCCAGATCAACGGGATCAGAAACGAGGCCAGCAGCCCAACGGTCAGGTTCAGCGGAATGCCGACCTTCATGAAATCGGTGAACCTGTACCCGCCCGGCCCGTAGACCATCATGTTGGTCTGATAGCCGATGGGCGTCGCGAACGAAGCCGAAGCCGCGACCATCACCGCAACAACCAGCGGGCGCGGATCGATCCCCACCGCCTGCGCCAGCCCGATGGCAATCGGCGTCACCACAACAGCCACCGCGTTGTTCGATACCAGTTCGGTCAACACCGATGTAAGCAGATAAACCGCCCAGATGATCAGGAACGGCGGTAGGGCGCTCAGGCCCGGCGCGACCGCCTCGACAATCAGCATTACAGCGCCGGAACTGTCCAGCGCAGCACCAATGGCCAGCATCGCGAAGATCAGCGCCAGAAGGCGGCCCTCGACAAAGGAAAACGCCTCATCCGCGTCGATGCAGCGCGTCAGCAGAACCACGGCAACCGCCAGGATCGACAACAGCAAGATCGGTGCCACACCCAGCGCGGCCAAAGCGACAATGCCGACCAGCGCGCCAATTGCAATCGGCGCATGACTACGGCGGAATGCGCGGGCGGACGGTTGTGTCACATCAACCATATCCATATCAGCGGCCAGTTTCTGAATATCCGCCGGCGAGCCCTCAAGCAGCAGCGTGTCGCCCACCCGGACCACCAGATCATCCAACTGGCGACCGATATTCTGGTTGCGGCGATGCACCGCCAGCACATAGACACCATACCGCCTGCGCAGGCGCAGGATGCCCAGCGTGCGCCCGACCATGCGGCAGCCGGGGGTGATCAGCACCTCGACCGTCTTGGTCTCGACAGCCGAGACCTGATCGACGCGTTTCAGTTCCTTGTTGCTCTGCAGGCTCAACAATTCGGTCATTTCGGTCCGCAGAACGACGCGGTCACCCACCTGCAGCTCAACCCCCTTGAGATTGCGCCGCAACGAGTCATCGCCCCGGATCACGTCAATCAGGCGCACGCCGGGGCGTTTGAACAGTTGCACGCCGGTGACTTCACGCCCGATCAGGTTGCTTTCCGGCGGGATTACGGCCTCGGTAAAGAACTTCATCTTGGACCGGTCGCTGAGCAGCGAGGCCATGCTGTCCCGGTCCGGCAACAAACGCGGCGCGATGAAGCGCAAGTAAATCATGCCATAGATGACCAGAGCGATGCCCAGCGGCGTGACCTCGAAGATCGTAAAGGCCTGCATGCCTTGTGCGCGGGCCACACCATCCACAAGCAGGTTGGTGGAGGTCCCGATCAGGGTCAGCGTGCCACCAAGAATAGCCGCATAGCTCAACGGGATCAGCAGTTTCGAAGCCGGGACATTCAGCGTTCGCGCGATCTGCACGAAGACCGGGATCATCACCACCACAACCGGCGTGTTCGACACCACCGCCGAGGCCACGACGACAAAAGCCATCAGCAAGCCAATGGCGATGCGCGGGTTCACCTGCGCCTGTTTCTGCGCCGTCGAGGTAAAGGCGTCCAAAGCGCCCGTTCGCACAAGCGCCCCCATGATGATGAACATCGCGGCGATGGTCCACGGCGCGGGGTTTGACAGCACCGCAAGGGCGCTTTGGTAGGGCAGGATACCGGTGACTAACATCAGGGACACGCCGCCAATGGCCACCACCTCGGTCGGGTAGACCTCGCGCAGGAACATGATGAACATGCCCGCGACGATCATCAGCGCGAGAATTGCGCCACCAGTGTCTGTCAGTGGAAGGAATTGCATTCGTGGTATTCTGTCCGAACCCTGGCCCAAGCGCCTGACGGGTAGTTTCCCGCATTGCGCGGGGCAGAGCAAGCCTTTACGGCCCCGCCTGCTCCAGCCGCCCGCCGACGCGTACCATATGCACAGATTTTGCACTGCCGTCTTGATCGTTGGTCTCAACGAACACGCCGCTCAGCGTCGCTTCACCATTGGCCGGGGTGAACCGCGCCTTGGGCATGCCGGTGATGAAGCGGCGCATCGGCTCGACCTTGTCCATGCCAATGACCGAGTCATAATCGCCGCACATCCCCGCATCGGTCAGATAGGCGGTGCCGCCGGGCAAAATCTGAGAATCCGCGGTGGGCACGTGGGTATGCGTGCCCACCACAAGACTGGCGCGTTTGTCGCAATAGTGGCCCATTGCCATTTTCTCGGACGTCGCCTCGCAATGCATGTCCACGATAATCGCATCGGCCTGCCCACCGCGCGGATGGGATTTCAGGATCGGCTCGATCGCGGAAAACGGATCGTCAAAGGGCCGTTTCATGAACACCTGACCCAGCACCTGAACCACCAGAACCTTGCGCCCGCCTGGCGCGGTGTACAGGCGATGCCCCCGGCCCGGCGCGCCTTTGGCGAAATTCACCGGGCGCACGATGCGCGGTTCTTTCTCAATGAATTGCAGCATGTCTTTCTGGTCGAACGCGTGATCGCCCAGCGTCAGACAATCGGCCCCGGCCTCGAGCAGCAGCTTGGCGTGGTCCCCCGTCAGGCCCATTCCGTTCGAGGCGTTTTCGCCATTGACCACAACAAAATCCAGCCGCCATTCGTCGCGCAGACGCGGCAAATGCTGTTGCACGGCCGCGCGCCCTGCCCGGCCCATAACGTCGCCAAGAAACAAAATCCTCATAATCGCGGTCCTATGGGGTGTGCTGGGCAATAACAAGGCGGAACCGTGCAATTTCTACGCCGCGCAAGCCGCTTGCAATCACATGCAGAAATGCCAATCTGAACAAGAACATTCCGGTTAGGAGCATTGGTATGAAATTCATCGCAGCAACCGCACTCGCCCTGCTGGCAGGTCAGACCGCTCTGGCTGAGCAAAAAACCACGACTACAATGGCAAACCCGGCGGCCACGTTCTGTCTTGAAAACGGCGGAGAATATCAGATCCGCAAGAATGACGATGGCAGCGAATACGGCGTCTGCGTTCTGCAGGACGGGTCCGAGGTAGACGCCTGGGACTACCTGCGCAGCCATTTCGAAAACTAGAACGTCAGCACCCGGCTTTCCGTGATAACCATGTCCAGCGGTTGATCGGTCGGTTCCAGCGGCAGGTCGTCAGCCTCTTGCGCGTCAAAGGCGAAGCCGATGGCCAGTGTGGATCGTTTGGCGCGCAGCCCTTCAAGCGTGCGGTCATAGAACCCGCCGCCATAGCCCAGCCTGCCGCCGCGCGCGTCGAAAGCCACCAGCGGCACGATCAGAATCTCGGGGTCGAAATAATCATCGACCTCGGGCACGCGGGCTCCGAAGGGGCCGTCTTTCAGCGTACCGTCCGGGGTCCAGCGGGAAAAGCGCAGCGGCTGACCGGCGGCCTGTATCACCGGTACGCCGACTGGGCCATAGGCCGAGGCCTCGGCCATAGCGGGCAGCGGGTCGATCTCGGTCCGGATCGGCATGTAGCCGGACAGGGGCACGCCACGATAGCCCGCCAGAACTTCGGACAAACGCCCAGCCCCGCCGGGTAAGCGCGCATCGAAGGCGGCTTTGCGGCGCGCGAACGCAGCCTTGCGCGCAGCCGCTTTGATTTCGGTGAGATCGGTCAAAGAAGCACCACAGTTGCAAGCCCCAGGAACAGGAAGAACCCCATGACGTCGGTCGTCGTTGTCACAAAGGTACCGGATGCCAGCGCCGGGTCAGCGCCGAGACGATCCAGTACCACAGGTACTACCGTTCCCACGAAGCCCGCGATGATCATGTTTACGACCAGTGCCGCCCCGATCACGACCCCAAGCAGCGGTGAATCAAACCACAGCATCCCCACTGTTCCCAAGACAATGGCAAAACACAGGCCATTGAGCAGCCCGACCAGCAATTCCCGCCGGATCACGCGCATCACGTTGGCAGGCGTCAGGTCGCGTGTCGCCAGCGCCCGCACCGCGACGGTCAAGGATTGGGTGCCCGCATTGCCCCCCATCGACGCCACAATCGGCATCAAAATCGCCAGTGCCACCAGCTGATCAATCGAGGCCTCAAACTGCGAGATCACCAATGAGGCGCAGATCGCCGTACACAGGTTCACCGCCAGCCAAGGCAACCGCCGCCGACTGGTCGCGGCGACACTGTCCGAGATCGAACTTTCGTCGCTGACACCAGCAAGGCGCAGCATGTCCTCTTCATATTCCTCATCCAACACGACCATCGCGTCGTCGATGGTGATCACCCCGACCAGACGGCCATCCGCATCGACCACAGGGGCCGAGATCAGGTGATACTGGTTAAAGGCATAGGCCACATCCTCTTCATCCTGATCGACAGGGATGACATGGAATTCCTCTTCCGTAATATCGAGCAGCGGCACGTCGCGCCGGTTCGCCATCAGCTTGCCCAGCATAGTTTGCGCAACGGGTTTCAGACGCGGGTCGATAAGAACGACATGGTAGAACTGCTCGGGCAGATCGTCATTGGCGCGCATGAAATCAATGGCTTGCCCGACAGTCCAATGCTCGGGGGCCATGACGACCTCGCGCTGCATCAGACGCCCGGCAGAGTTCTCGGGGTAAGACAGCGCCTGTTCCGCCGCAATCCGCTCGGAATCCTCAAGCGCGTCCAGAATGGTTTCCTGCTGCGGCTCTTCCAGATCTTCCAGCAGGTCAACGACATCGTCGCTTTCCATGTCACGCACGGCTTCAGCCAGAACGTCCGGTTTCAGGATGCCGATGACTTCTTCCCGGACGGCCTCATCCAGTTCCGACAGGATATCGCCGTCGAATTCCTTGTCATACAGGCGGATCAGGCGGCCCCGGTCATAGGGGTTGATCTGTTCCAGAAGGTCGGCGATGTCGGCCGCGTGCAGCGGCTCCATCAACTCGACAAGCTTGTCGCGATCCTCGACATCCACTGCGTACAAGATCGCGGCCACGGTCCGCTGGTCCAGCGCATAGGCATCTTCGTCGCTTGCAGGATCGGTGACGGGATCATCAATGCCGGTTGTCATGTGCTGCTCCCGTTTTCTTTGCCATTGGCCCCTAATTAGAAGAAGCAGCTACCGAAAAACAATGACAATGCGCCGATTTACCCACATCTTTCGCCCCCCTATGCTGCCAAGCGGTTCCAAACAGTCGGAGAACAGGGCACATGGCGCAAAAGACGCTTTTGAAAGGGCGCGTACTGAGTTTTGACGGATCGCCGTTCGACGGTGAACCGACCGATGCCACCCGGATAGATGAGGCGGTCCTGATCGAGGACGGGCGCATTGCCGAGCTGGGCTCTGCCGACGCGCTGACCCGCGCGCACCCCGACACTGATGTTCGGGATTGTGGCCCCCGGCTGATCATGGCCGGGTTTGTCGACCCGCATGTGCACTACCCCCAGACCGCCATGATTGCCAGTTGGGGCAAACGCCTGATCGACTGGCTGAACAGCTACACCTTCCCCGAAGAGATGAAGTTCGGCGATTTCGACTATGCCACGGAAATCGCCAACCGGTATCTGGACCTGACCACTTCACATGGCACCACGACCATGTGCAGCTTTTGCACGATCCATCCCGAAAGCGTCGATGCGTTCTTCTCGGTCGCACAACAGCGCGGCCAGCGTGTGGTGGCGGGCAAAACCTGCATGGATCGCAACGCGCCCGAGGGCCTGCGCGACACCGCCCAGACCGCCTATGACCAATCCGAGGCCTTGCTGGAGAAATGGCACCGCGTCGACCGGCTGTCCTACGCCATCACACCCCGGTTTTCGCCGACCTCCACGCCGGAACAGCTTGAGGCGATGGGCGCGCTTTGGGCCGAGCATCCCCATTGCCTGATGCAAACGCATCTGAGCGAACAGACCGATGAGATCGAATGGGTCCGGTCCCTGTTCCCTGACGCCCGTGACTATCTGGACACCTATGAGAAATTCGGCCTGTTGGGCCAGAACGGCCTGTATGGACACGTGATCCATCTGGAAGACCGCGAGCGGGATCGTCTGCGCGAAGTGGATGCGGCGCTGATCCACTGCCCCACGTCGAATACGTTCATCGGCTCGGGCCTGTTCGACATGAACGGTCTGATCCATGACGGCCACCGCGTCGGTCTGGCCACTGATACCGGTGGCGGGTCCAGCTTTTCCATGTTGCGCACGATGGCCGCCGCCTATGAGATCGGGCAGCTACGCGGTCGCCCGCTGCATCCGGCGCAGCTGCTGTGGCTGGGCACTGTCGGTTCTGCCCGCACGTTGCGGATGGAGGATTGCATCGGCAATATCGCACCGGGGATGGAGGCCGATCTGGTGGTCCTCGACCTCGCCTCGACCCCCGACATCGCCCAGCGCGAGGTCCATGCCGAGACCCTGTGGGAGGCGGTGTTCCCGACCATCATGATGGGCGATGATCGGTCCATTGCTGAGGTCTGGATCAACGGCCAGCAGGTCGCGCGCTGAATGCGCCTGCGGCGCATGCCTCCGGCGGGGATATTTTTAGCCAGATGAAGGACGGATCCCGCTATTGTGCAAGCGCGCGCGCAAGGCGGTTGTGAGTTTCGATGGCGCGCGGCAGGTCGATTGTTGTGATCTGCCCGTCCCGCACGATCTGGCGCCCTTCGACAAACAGGTGTTTGACCTTCATCGGCCCAGCTAGCAGCAGCGCGGCGGGATCCCAACTGCCAGCGCTTTCGATGCTGCGCGTATCCCAGATCGCGATGTCGGCGCGTTTACCAGGCATCAGCCGCCCACAATCGGGACGGCCCAGAACATCGGCACCACCTCGGGTCGCGATCTCCAGCGCTTCGCGGGCGGACATGGCATCGGCACCGTTCGCGACGCGCTGCAACAACATCGCCTGCCGCGCCTCCAGCATTAGATTGCCATTGTCGTTGCTGGCCGAGCCATCTGCCCCCAGCCCGACCTTCACGCCGCTGTCGCGCATAACCCGCACCGGCGCGATACCGGAGCCCAGACGGCAGTTTGAACAGGGGCAATGGGCCACGCCGGTTCCGGTTTTGGCGAACAGGGCGATCTCGGCCCCATCCAGCTTGACGCAATGGGCGTGCCAGACATCCGCGCCGGTCCAGCCCAGGTCTTCGGCATACTGGCCGGGGCGGCAGCCAAACTGGGCTTGCGAGTAAGCGATATCCTCATCGTTTTCGGCCAGATGCGTGTGCAGCATCACCCTTTTGTCACGTGCCAACAGCGCCGTGTCCCGCATCAGGTCCCGACTGACCGAGAACGGAGAGCAAGGGGCCAGACCCACCCGGCACATTGATCCTTCGACGGGGTCGTGAAAGGCATCCACCACGCGGATCATATCGTTCAGGATGTCCTCTTCCGCCTCAACCAGACTGTCTGGTGGCAGGCCTCCGTCGCTTTCGCCGATGCTCATCGCGCCGCGGGTTGGGTGAAACCGCAACCCGAGTTCTGCGGCGGCGTGGATCGTATCTTCCAGCCGCGCACCGTTGGGGTACAGATACAGGTGATCGGAACTGAGGGTACAGCCGGACAGGGCCAGCTCCGCCAGACCGATCTGCGCCGAGGTGAACATCTCATCCGGTCCGAAGCGCGCCCAAATCGGGTAGAGCGTCTGCAACCAGCCGAACAACAGAGCGTCCTGCCCGCCCGGAACCGCGCGGGTCAGGGTTTGGTAGAGGTGATGATGGGTGTTCACCAGCCCCGGCGTTACCACGCAGCCTGACGCATCGTGAGTTTCCCCCGTCGTCGTCAAACCAGCGCCGATCTGCGCGACCTGCCCATCGCGGATCAGGATATCCGCGCCAGACAGTTCGCGCCGCTGGTCATCCATCGTCAGGATGAAATCGGCGTTTTTAATCAGAATTTCAGACATTTGTGCCCTCCTGCATTTGCCCGTCTCATGCAAGGAGTGCTCAGGTCGGCGGAAAACGGGCCCAAGAACCGACCGGGTGATTTCTACCCGCCCGTCCCCGGTTCGGCAACAGATTTCAGAAGCGGCGCAGGATCTCCAGCGCGGCGGAGTGGATGTCTGGGTTGGCCGCCGCCAGAGCGCGGCCGCCGTTATGGGCAGGGCCGCCCTGCCAATCGGTGACAACACCGCCCGCCGCCTGAATGACCGCGATGGGGGCCTGAATGTCATAGGCGTTCAGCCCGGCCTCGATCACCAGATCAATCTGACCGGCGGCCAGCAGGGCATAAGCGTAACAATCCAAGCCATAGCGCGTCAGTTTCACCTGTTCAGACACGGCCCGGAAGCCTGCACCTTCTTCGGGTGTGCCGACTTCGGGGAAAGTGGTGAACAGGATGGCTTGATCCAGTGTCTCTGTTGGGCGTGTCTTCAGTTCGGTCGTCCCTAGCGGGCCCGTGACCTGAGCGACATCCGACGTGCCCACGAACCGCTCCCCGATATAGGGCTGATCAATCACGCCCATGACCGGTCCGTCCTGATCGGAAAGTGCAATCAAAACACCCCAACTGGCCGTCCCGCTGATAAAGGCACGGGTTCCGTCAATCGGGTCCAGCACCCAAGTGCGCCCGCTGCTGCCTTGGGTGTGACCGAACTCTTCACCAAAGATACCGTCATCCGGGCGGTGGCGAGCCAGCACCGCACGCATGGCCTGTTCCGCGCCGCGATCAGCCTCGGTGACGGGATCGAACCCGTCAGCCAGTTTGTTCGCGGTTTCAAGATTGCTCTGCCGGAAATACGGAAGAATGGCCGCGCGGGCTGCGTCGGCCATTTCTTCGGCTGTTTCCAGATCACTTAAAGGGCTCTGTTGCATACGCCACCCGTGCGGCCTGCACCCCGCAGTGTCAAGGGTTTACTGTCAGGCGACGTCGCTGAGAACCCGCGCCAGTTCAAACAGACGGCGGCGCTGATTTTCCGGGATCGCGTAGTAGGAGCGGACCAGATCCAGCGCCTCTTTATCCCCCATCAGATCGGCAGGCACCGACTTCTTGTCCGAATCGCCCTTCTGCGTTTCTTCCAGCCCTTCGAAGAAGAAACTGACAGGAACGTCCAATGCCTCGGCGATGTCCCAAAGGCGGGATGCGCTGATCCGGTTGGCACCTGTTTCGTATTTCTGGATTTGTTGAAACTTGATACCAACTTGCTGCGCCAGCTGCTGTTGGGTCATGCCAATCAGCCAGCGGCGATGCCGGACGCGCTTGCCCACATGGACATCGACGTGATGGGTCATTGGTATTCTCCTTTACTACCTAAACATCTGTACGGGAATGCGCGATGTCCGTAATCGCAACATTAGCGAGGTGCAGTTAACCACTCGCTAATCCGGACCGTACCGCCCCCCGAAACAGCACTAAGACCCTATAATGCCTCTTTTTGATTTTTTTTCAAGCTGGTTGAATCGCCTCGAATGAACTGAGGTTTAGGGTTGTGTCGCATTGAAACACCAACCCGTTTGCGTGCACGCGCGCCGTGTCTGCACATGGCGCGCACCGCCCGGAACCTGTCACCGCTTACGTGTTGACAATGCCGCTGCGCCACGTCCCCATGCCCCGGAAAACAGGACGGAGCGCCCAGATGCTGGCTTATCGCATTCAGTCCCCGGAAACGGGTCCGGAGCTATGTAACATTGACCTCCCCACGCCGGATCGGGGGCAGGTGCGGGTTGCCATTCGGGCCTGCGGGCTGAACTTTGCGGACCTGTTGATGCAGAAAGGCACTTATCAGGATACCCCTCCCGTGCCCTTTACCCAAGGAATGGAGGTCGCGGGCATCATCGACGCGCTCGGCCCCGACGTGCCCCACCTGACCATAGGCGACCGGGTCGCAATCTATTGCGGACAGGGCGGGCTGGCCGAGTATGGGGTCTTCGACGCCGACCGGGTGATCCCCCTGCCCGATTCGACCGGTTTCGAAGACGCCGCCGCCATACAGATCGCCTATGGCACCAGCCATCTCGCGCTGGATCACCGGGCCCGGTTGCAACCGGGTGAGACCCTGTTGGTGACAGGCGCGGCGGGCGGCGTAGGGCTGACTGCGGTTGAGATCGGCAAGCTGATGGGGGCCACGGTGATTGCGCAGGCGCGTGGCGACGACAAGCTGGCGGTTGCCAAGGCGGCCGGCGCGGATCACCTGATCGACAACTCGGAGGACCTGCGCGCCCGGGTCAAAGCGTTGGGCGGTGCAGATGTGGTCTATGACGCCATCGGTGGCGACGTGTTCAAGGCCGCCTTTCGCGCCACCAACCCCGAGGGGCGTCTTCTGCCCATCGGTTTCGCGGGCGGGGATGTGCCGCAGATACCCGCGAACCACCTTCTGGTCAAAAACCTGACTGTCATCGGCTTCTACATCGGCGGCTATCTGAACTTCCGCCCCCAGATTGTGCAGGACAGTTTTCAGACCCTGTTCCGCTGGCATGCCGAGGGCAAAATCTCCCCCCATATCAGCCATGTGCTGCCCCTGACCGACGTCGAACAGGGCATGCGGCTACTGAAAGAGCGGAAATCGACCGGGAAAATCGTGATTACGCCCTGACGGCTCTCATCCGACGGCCCGAAGCTGCCCACTTCCCAGCATGCGGAAATTCTGCCGCACCAGCGCGGCCAGAGCCTCGACCACCGCGTTGCGACCGGGTTTTCCGCCATACAGGTTGATCACGTGGCCCGGCAATTCAGGCAGAATGCCGCCCGAGTCGATTTGCTCCAGATGCGCCGCCTCGGTCCCGTCGAGGGCGGCATAGACCGCGAGATCCGCGCTGACCGTCGCCTCGATGGTGCGGTCGTTTTCGGTTTCGACCGACAATTCCCACGACAGGCCCGCCCCATCCAGCGCTGCGATCACCTGTGGGCGGAACATGCAGCGCCGCCCCAGGGCAATAGGAATGGGCCGCTTGCGCCATGCCGACCCGCCCGGTGCCCCGATCCAGCGCAGGGGCAGTTCCGCTATGGTCTCGGCCTCGTCGCTGGCGGCAGCTTCGGTGGTCAGGATCAGATCGCATTCGCCGCGCGTGTACATCTCTTTCAGTTGCAGCGTGTACGAGGACACGAGGTGCACCCGCACCCGAGGAAAATCCGCGTTGAAACGCTGCAAAACCCTTGGGATCGCCGGGTACACAATGTCATGCGGAACACCCAGCACCACCTCACCCTCATAGGCCTGATCGGTGAGCTTTGAGATCACCTCATCATTCAAGGCAATCATGCGCCGCGCATAGGCCAGCAACTGCTCGCCCGAGGCGGTCAGCGCAATGGTCCGGCCACTACGGTCCAGCAATTCCAGATCAAGCAATTCCTCAAGCCGTTTCAGCTGCATCGAAACCGCTGACTGCGTCAGGTGCAGAAACCCTGCCGCTCGGGTGACGCCGCCCTGATCCGCCACAGCCACGAAAGAGCGCAAGGTGGTGATGTCCAGGTTTCGCATCTTCACGATCCTTTATGCATGTTATCATAAATATTCGTTTTTAAAATATGTCACAGCCCCTCATATTTATCAAGGAACTTGATGATAGATGGAAGAATCATCTCAAATTGCGGAAAGGACAATTTCAATGACACAAATTGCAATCCAACGCCCCTGCAAGCCGGCGAAAAAGTCCGGTCTGAACGTGATCAAGCGCGCATTCGCGATCATGCGGCAGCGTCGCCACTTGGCCCGGCTGGACGATCGCGCGCTGAAAGACATCGGCGTGACCCGCGCAGAGGTCGAAGCCGAACTTCGGCGACCGGTTTGGGATGCCCCTCAATTCTGGCAGAAATAGCGGAAAATCAGAGCCGTAGCGCATAAATGGCGACCCGTGGACACAGGTCGCCATTTTTGTTGCGTATTTTAGTCGGTTTTGGCCCGGAAACTCTTGAAACACCGCCTGCAGTTGCCGATATTTGCAGGGAAAGCGCCTGGCCTCGCCGAGGCGTACTATAATTATGTGAAGGGAGACCCTTTGATGGCACAATTCGACACGATCCGGACGGCATCCGGCGCGCGCGCCGCCGAGATTGATGAGGGCCTGCGCGCCCATATGAACAAAGTCTACGGCACAATGTCCGTGGGCATGCTGATCACATTTGCCGTGGCATGGGCCGTTGGCTCCAGCCCGCAACTGCTGTCGGTTTTCCGTGACCCGGTCACGCTGAGCCCGAACTTTCTGGGCTGGATCATCATGTTCGCCCCGCTGGCCATGGTGTTTGGCTTCGGTGCCGCCATCAACCGCCTGAGCGCGGCTGGCGCGCAACTGTTCTTCTATGTCTTCGCGGCGGTCATGGGCCTGTCGCTGAGCTGGATTTTCGTGGCCTTCACCGGCATCTCGATCGCTCAGGTCTTTCTGGTAACCTCAATCGCCTTCGCGGGCCTGTCTTTGTACGGTTATGTGACCAAGAAAGACCTGTCGGGCATGGGCACGTTCCTGATGATGGGCGTGATCGGTCTGGTGGTCGCCATGATCATCAACCTGTTCCTGCAGTCGCCTGCGATCATGTTCGCCGTGTCCATTCTGGGCGTTCTGATCTTTGCTGGCCTGACCGCTTATGACACACAGAAGATCAAGACCACCTACCTGCAGATGGCACATGCCGGGGATCAGGAATGGCTGGGCAAAGCCGCCATCATGGGCGCGCTGAGCCTGTACCTGGACTTCATCAACATGTTCATGTTCCTGCTGCAACTGCTGGGCAACCGCGAATAACGCGGAACACTCATACGACTGAGAAAGGGCGGGTCCGACAGGTCCCGCCCTTTTCTTTTGGGTATCGTTACCCGAGCGACCTTCCAAAAGAAAAAGCCCCCGCCAGCATCGGCGAGGGCTTTTTCTTAAAACTTCAGATCGCGTCAGCTACAATTCAGCGGCACCGCAAAACCCGAGCTACGTTCGGAACCGCCCTTGCGGAAGACATCGCCAGCGGGCAGACACCCGGTAAAGCGCTCGGTCTCTTCGCCAAAGATCGCACCAATCGAATTGTCGACGCGGGTGCTGTTGTTCAGCGTGCGCAGCACCCCATACAGCGTACCGTTGACGCTGACCGTGCTCAGGAACAGGGTGGTGTCGCTGCCGGACAGCTGAACCGCGGTCGTGTCCGTGCGCCCGCCATTGTCGATGGCGACGCTTGCCAGCTTCGACGGATCAACCTCGTCGGACGAGACGTTGACGGTGGGCAACAGGGCCAGTTCGGCCGGGATGTTGATCTCGGGCGGGACAAAGGCCACTGCGCCTTGAACATCGGAAATGGTGCTCGGTTCGCCATCAATTCCGGTAAATCCGACGCCTTCCCGGTTGAACGGGTCCTCACAGGCTGCAAGGCTCAGAATGACGACTGTGGATAACAAGATTTTTTTCATGGCGGTCAACATTTTGTGGCGGGTTGCTGAACCGTACTGGCAGCCGGTTGCAAAAAGCAAGCCACCCGCAAACCGATTACGCCCGACGCTGATGCGCCCGTGCAACGGACAGATGTAAGCGTGACCCGGCGAGCAGCCGCAGCGTGACCGGCAATGGCGCAAAGAAAAAGGGTTCTGCCCAAGACAGAACCCTTTTTGATGTTCGATGGAAAAGGCAGATTACTTGATCTTGCCTTCTTTGTACTCGACATGCTTCCGAGCGACCGGGTCGTATTTACGAACGGTCATTTTCTCGGTCATGGTCCGCGCGTTTTTCTTGGTCACGTAGAAGTGGCCCGTGCCCGCGGTCGAGTTCAGACGGATCTTGATTGTCGTCGGCTTCGCCATGGTTATCTCCTGCGTCCGAAAAGGCAGGGGCCTTTCGGTTGAATTCCTATGAGCGTGCGCTTTTACGCGCTGCACCGCCCATGTCAAGGGCAATCGCGCCCATGAAACCAGTGGGCGCTGAGTTGCCTTAGCCGGGCAGGGTCGGAGCCCCCATATAGGTATGGATTTTGTCCCGTTCGGCATCCGACAGGCCCAAAGCGGTCGCCAATTGCTTCAGATATGTGGCCTCACGCGCGTTATCCAGACGAATCGCCGCCAGCGAGGTCGCGTAGATCTGCGTTCTCAGCGGGGCCCCGGCATCGGCGGCCAAACCCATCACATCCATCGGCGCATCCAGTTGCTCCTGAACAAAGGCGCGTTTTTCATCGCTGATATCGTCGCCCAGTTCGCCAAGGATGGTTTCCTTTTCATGCTGGTCCAATTCTCCGTCGGCCTTGGCCGCCTGAATCATCGCGCGCAGCATCAGCTTGGCCTGCTCCTCCATCGCGGCCCCGCCCGGAGTTCCGCCAAAAACCGTCTCCATCATGTCCAACGTCTGCTGGCTACCGGTCTTGGCCGCGCCTTGCATGGCGTTCATCAGCCCGCCCAAACCGGCAGCCCCGGCAGGGTTGGCCATGCCGAACTTGCCCATTATCTCTTGCAGACCAGCGGCACCGCCGGGCATGCCGAACTGCTCGGCCATCTTGCCAAGCTGATCCATGCCAAAGCCGCCACCGCTCCCTTGCATCATATTCTGCAGGCCAGCCATACCGCCCATTTTCTGGTATTTTTCCAACCCTTTTGCAGCGGCAAATCCAACGGCGACCGAGGCCAGCGCTTTCATAAAGCTCATGACAATCCTCCCAATGAATACTGTGTCCGTTGCTTGAAAAGGTAACATCTGAATGAGTTATGAGAAACCCGGCGCTGATCCAGCTCGGGAAGCAAACCACCAGAGGGATTTGCTGCCTAGCGCCGGATCAGCCCAGGCTTGCAAATCGGTAGGTTCAATTGAACAGATTACGGTTTCGTGATATGTCTGCGTGTTATTCTTATTTTGCCAGACGGGCTTGATCTTCGAGGCATCAGCAACAGGCATCACCCTCTGTCGGCAGAGTTGTTGCACACGGCGTTTTATTGGGGGCGTTGTTTGTCCCACCTGAGAGGAATGAAACATGCTGATCCGCGACATTCTTCAGGTCGCGGACAATTGAGATGCGGCGCGCTGTGGCGCCCGTAAAGGCCAAGGGACCGGCCGAATTACAGGTCCTCAGTCAAATTGCGTAACAGGAGGTATCTATGCCCATTTTCATCACTTATGCGTCCTATTCTCAGGAAGGTGTCCGGGGCATGCTGAAAAAGCCCAAGGACCGGACCGGGCCCGTCAGGGCATTGCTGAAGAAGGTCGGCGGCAAGCTCCTGGCGTTTTACATGACCACCGGAGACAACGACGTTGTTGTCATTAGCGAGGTGCCGGACGGGACCGATGCAGTGGCTATTGGCATGGCCGTTGCAGCCTCGGGCGCTGTATCGAATGTGCAGACGGTACGTGCGTGGAAGGCGAAAGATTTTGCCGCCGTCACCAAGAAGGCCGCGAAACTGACCGGCGCATATGCACCGCCCGGTCGCTAAAGGGCCGATACGCGCGGAGGGCCTGTAAGCCGGATCCTGTTCCGGGGTTGCCCCCTTCGATGACCATTCCTCTGGGCCGCGCATTGCTGCGCGGCTCTAGCTGCCAACCCGGTCCCTCTGGGCCAAGACAGGCTTAGCGGCGGTATCGGTTTGCACCGACCGGCCCGCGCGGGGACCCTATTTGGCATTGCTCCCGGTGGGGCTTGCCGTGCCGCCCCTGTTGCCAGAGGCGCGGTGGGCTCTTACTCCACCGTTTCACCCTTACCGCAAACGTGCGGCGGTCTGATTTCTGTGGCGCTTTCCGTCGGGTTGCCCCGCCCGGGCGTTACCCGGCACCGTTGTCTTGTGGAGTCCGGACTTTCCTCTCGGGTTTACCCCAAGCGGCCATCCGGCCCTCCGCGCAGGCGTTGGGTAGGCTTTGGGCCCGGCGTCGTCAAGGGTGGCTGGCGAGGAGAAGGGGCCAGCCCCTTCTTGGCCTGCGGTCAATTCATCCCCGGGATATTTTTGGCCAGATGAAGAGCGGATCAGGTTTTGGGGTTGAGCGGGGCGAGATCGGCTGGGGTTAGCGGGCCTTTGGCCCATGGGCGGTATCTGAGGCGGACCGATGCAAGAAGAGTATCGTCGTCAGTTTCGGCGGTGAAACCTGCGTCGTAGGCAAGTTTGCGGAATTGGTCTGTCGAAGGGGCGTGTGAGCCTTCGCCAAATCCGCGGCGGGCGGCGAGATTCTGATGTTCCAGCCGTTGCCAGTCGAACCGGGGGCCGGGGTCGAATTTGCGGCCCGGAGCCATATCTGAATGGCCGATCACACCCTCAGGCGCGATGGACCAGCGTTTCATGATCGAGGGCAGCAGGTGTTCCAGCCGCGCCATTTGCGGGTGTGAGAACGGGTGATCGCCGCGGTTATCCAATTCGATCCCGATAGAGCGGGAGTTGATATCGGTCTGGCTGTGCCATTCCCCTGCCCCGGCGTGCCAGGCGCGGTCTTCTTCGCGCACCATTTGCCAGAGAGTGCCGTCTGCGCCGATCAGGTAATGGGCCGAAACCTCGGCCTGTGGATCGCATAGACGGTCCAGCGCGGCCTGAGCGCTTTTCATCGCGGTGTAGTGGAGGACGACAAGCGACGGGGTCAGCCCATCCCGGCGCGGGCCGAAATTGGGTGACGGGTGCCAGATCGGTGGCAGCGGCTCAGTTGCTGACGGCACTGCGGAACGGACTTGGGTCCCAGCCACAGGCGTAGCCATCGCCGTCCGGGTCAAGGCCTTTACGGTCGCGCTGCGGGCCGCCGCTGGACAGGAACTCGATCTGGGCCTGATCCGGCGAGGGGAAGCGGGCGCAGTTCCGCTGGGCCTTGGCCTGCAGGTTGAAACCGGCGCGGCTGTAGAGTTGGGTGCCCACCGGGTTTGACGTGTTCAGCGCGTATTGCACGATGTTGGGCTGACCGTCGGACCCGCGCTCGGGCACTGCGGTGGGCGCGACAACTTCGTAGGTCTGGCGATTCTGCTCGATCCGGGCGGCATCGGATTCGATGCTGCGGCGTTCGGAGACGGCTGCGAAGTCCTGCTCGTCCGAGATCGCGGTGTTGGTGGGGGTCGCGACCGGCTCGGTGACCTGTGTGGACGTGCTGGCCAGAGCGGCGGCGGTCTGGTTTGCCAGATCCGCATTCTCACCTGTTGCCGTCGGCAAGGTCGAGACGGAGCCCGGGGCGCCCAGCGGTTCCTGCGACACATCAACGGGCGACAGCAACGGATTGCCTCCAACCCCCTGCCCGGCCAACTGCGCCTCGCGCTGGGCCTGATATTCCGGCGTGTTGAAGCCGGGATTGCTGACCGGCGCGACCGTATTGCAGGCAGCAACCAGCGCGACGGCTGGGACCAGAAGCTTAAACCGCATTCATTGGCTCCGTTTCGGTTCTGTGCATTGCCCGAGGCTTACCACCATTTGCCGGGCTTGGCCACAAACCCCGCCGCGCCTTCCAACGCATAAGCGGTGTTGAGCAGATCGCCTTCATCCCAGGGCCGTCCGATCAGTTGCAGACCCAGCGGCAGGCCCTGCTTGTCCAGACCCGCAGGCACCGAAATGCCCGGAAGACCGGCAAGGTTGACCGTCACGGTGAAAACGTCGTTCAGGTACATCTGCACCGGATCGGCCTCGGTCATTTCACCCAATCCGAACGAAGCCGAGGGCGTGGCCGGAGTCAGGATGGCGTCAATGCCTGCGGCGAAGACGTCTTCGAAGTCTTTCTTGATCAGGGTCCGGACCTTGCGGGCGCGGTTGTAGTAGGCGTCGTAGAAACCTGCCGACAGTACATAGGTGCCGATCATGACACGGCGCTGAACCTCGTGACCGAAGCCTTCGGCGCGGGTCTTTTCGTACATCTCGGTGATGCCGTCGCCCTGCGCCAGATGCGCGCGGCGGCCATAGCGGACGCCGTCATAGCGGGCGAGGTTCGAGGACGCCTCGGCGGGCGCAATCACATAGTATGCGGGCAGCGCGTATTTGGTGTGCGGCAGCGAGATATCGACGATCTCAGCGCCTGCGTCTTTCAGCATCGCGGCACCGTCGGACCACAGTTTTTCGATCTCGGCGGGCATACCGTCCATGCGGTATTCTTTGGGGATACCGATCTTCTTGCCCTTGATGTCACCGGTCAGCATCGCCTCGAAATTCGGGACGGCCAGATCGGCGCTGGTGGAGTCCTTGGCGTCGTGGCCGCACATGGTTTCCAGCATGATCGCCGCGTCCCGCACGTTCTTGGTCATCGGACCGGCCTGATCCAGCGAGGACGCAAACGCGATGATGCCCCAGCGCGAGCAGCGGCCATAAGTGGGCTTGATCCCGGTGATGCCGACAAAAGCGGCGGGCTGACGGATCGAGCCGCCGGTATCGGTGCCCGTCGCGGCCAGACACAGATCAGCGGCCACAGCCGAAGCAGACCCACCCGACGAGCCCCCGGGTGTCAGTTGCGCATCGTCATTGCCGCGCCGCCACGGGCTGACAGCATTGCCATAGGTCGAGGTTTCGTTGGACGAGCCCATGGCGAATTCGTCCATGTTCAGCTTGCCCAGCATCACCGCACCGGCATCGGCCAGTTGCTGCGAGACGGTGGATTCGTATTCCGGCTTGAACCCGTCCAGAATTTTGGACGCCGCCTGCGACGGCACACCCTTGGTACAGAACAGATCCTTGATGCCGATGGGCAGACCACACATCGACGGGGCGTCGCCCGCCTTGATCCGTTCATCCGCAGCCTTGGCGCGTTCCAGCGCAAGCTCGGGCGTCTTGTGGACGAAGGCGTTCAGCGCATCGGCGCCATCGATTGCCTTGAGGCAGGATTCGGTCAGTTCGACCGAGGTCACATCGCCCTTGCGGAGCGCATCGCGAGCCTCGGCCAGGCCCAGTTTGTTCAGATCGCTCATGTCTTACTCCACCACTTTGGGGACTGCGAAGAACCCTTCGCGGGCGTCGGGGGCGTTGGCCAGAACCTTGTCCTGCTGGTTGCCGTCAGTCACCACATCCTCACGCCGTTTCAGGCGCATGGGCTCGACCGAGACCATCGGCTCGACGCCGTCCACATCCACTTCGTTCAGTTGCTCGATGAACCCGAGGATGGTGTTGAATTCGGACGCCAGCGCGGGCAGCGCGTCATCCTCGACCTTGATCCGGGCCAGTTTGGCCACCTTGGCGGCGGTGCTTTGGTCAATCGACATCGGAAAACCTCATATACGCTTAGACAGGGCGTTTACCCGTCTGCCGCAGCACCCGCAAGGCCACTATGCCATGGGTCAAGCCACCGCGCTGAATTCGGATTGGTTGCGCTGCCGTTTTGTGCGGTCGAGCGCCCGCAATTTCAACAATTGGGTGCTGCGCTTGCCGCAGCCACCCGTTACGATGACCTTGTATGTCAACCGGACCGCACCGCAGGTCCGGCAAGCCAACGGAGCCAAAAATGAGCGCGCAAAAGCAAGCAGTTCTGGACGCGATTGATGCGGCCAACCAAAAAGACCCCTCGGTTGAAGACGGCCAGCCTGCTAATCTGCTCTATGGTCAGCGCATGAGCGCCGAGTTGGAGCGCCTGTTCCCCGAGGCATCGGACCCGCTGCAGATCGCCGCGCGCGGGCAGCATGTGGAACGCTGGAAACTGGCGCGCAACGAATACCCCGAAGGACGCGCCGGTTATCTGGCATGGCGGCGGGCGCAGGGCGTGCATCATGCCGAGGTGGTCATGGGAATGATGGGGGACACCGGGTATTCCGACGATGAGGTTCAGGCGGCGGGCCGGATGCTGCGGAAGGAGGGGATCAAGCGGGACCCCGATGTGCAGGCGCTGGAGGATGTCATCTGCTTTGTGTTCCTGAAATGGTATTTTGCCCCGTTTGCGGAAAAGCACTCAGCCGAGAAGATCCAGAGCATTGTTGAGAAGACCGCCCGCAAGATGTCGGCGGACGGGCGGGCGCGGGTGCTGGCAGAGTTCGATTTGCCGCAGGACCTCGCCGCTGCGTTTGAAAGCTGACGCGGGGTGGAGGACGAAATCCAACTGCTGCTGGACCTGCATCGGGATGGTGATCGGCAGGGACCGGGCGGCGCGCAACAGACGCGGATGGCGATTGCCTTGTCCGGCCTCGGCATTGGGCGCAATCTGCAGATCGCCGATATTGGCAGTGGAACGGGTGCCGCCGCTTTGGTTTTGACGCAGGACCTGGACGCAACGGTTACCGCAGTGGATTTTCTACAGCCGTTTCTGGACAAACTGACCACCCGCGCCGAGGGTGCCGGTCTGTCAGATCGCATCCATACGGTGGAAGCCTCGATGGACGCCCTGCACTTTTCCGATGGGTCTCTGGACGCCATCTGGTCGGAAGGGGCGATCTACAATATCGGGTTCGAGACCGGCATCCAAAGCTGGCGGCGGTTCCTGAAACCCGGCGGTATTCTGGCGGTGTCGGAACTGACATGGCTGACCGCAGAGCGCCCGCAGGAACTAACCCAGCATTGGAAACAACAGTATGCCGGGGTGGCGACGGCATCGGCCAAGATCGCGCAACTGGAGGCCTGCGGGTATGCTTTGCTGGGCTACTTCGCCCTTCCGAAAGACTGCTGGCTGCGGAACTACTACGACCCCATGCAGCAGCGCTTCGAGGGATTTTTGCAACGACACAATCACTCGGAACAGGCAAAGGCAATCGTTGTGACTGAAGAGGCCGAATTCAACTTGTACAAGTCTTACGCCGACTACTTCAGCTATGGCTTCTACGTTGCGCGTAAGTTGCCGGATTAGCGCCGCCAAAACGGGATTTCACTATCGCGACCCTGTAAACCTCGATCATCCAGCCCAGCATGATCGCGTTCAGGATATGCCACATGAAATGCGTCCCCAGCGGGATTTGATCGCAGGACGGAAGGTCAAGAGCGCGGAATGTAATGGAAGCGATCAGTATCCCCGCCCCGATCGTCATCCCCCGCGCAAAATCGGGCTGTGATTTGCGCAGAAACGCCGCATAAATCAGGATCAGCAAAGGCACAGGCGCATAGGCCGCCGACCCCCCGAGCCCCGGCACCAGCCGGAACAGCGGCAGCGTCGCGGCGGCGTAGGGAAAGAACAGCGAGGTCACAAGAAAGGCCCGCGCAGTGGACATCCGCAAAATGTCCCGGTTCACCGCAAAAATGTAGATCAGGATGTACAGCAGAATAGGCGTGGTATCGGCCAGCGCCGCCCAAACCTGCGCATGGGTGTGGAACAGAAAGCTGCCGATCCCGATGCAAGCCAAAACAACCACCAGCGCCATCGCCAGCGGCATAGCCTGCCCCCGCACCCGTCGCCACATCACAAAGGCCGAGATCAAAAACGCCGCGTTTGTCACCGCGTTCACCGGCTCGGCCCAATAGGTGGGCGACAAACGCTCACAATACCCGTCGATTTGCTGCATCCAGTCCATGGAAATTTACATAGCGGATGCTAGGCTGGTGCCAACAGTCAGTTCGGGAGGAATTTTTTGATGAACATCATTTGGTTGGGCCACGGCAGTTTCCGCATCGAAACCGAAGGTCAGGTGCTGCTGATCGACCCATGGCTGACGGGCAACCCGGTTCTGTCAGACGCGCAGCATGACGCCGCTTTGCAGGGCGCGACCCATATCCTGCTGACCCACACGCATTTCGATCACGTGGCCGATGTGCTGTCGCTGGCCAAAACCCTGAGCGTTCCGATTGTCGGCCAGTACGACCTGATGGGGTTCTGGAGCGAAACCGAAAACGTCGAGACCGTGGGCTTCAACAAGGGCGGCACGGTCGATCTGAACGGCATCAAGGTGACGATGGTGCCCGCGTCGCACAGCTCGACGTTTTCCACCCCCGATGGTTTACGCACCGGCGGCAGCGAGGTCGGGTTCATGATCGCGGCTGAGGGTCACATGCTTTACGTCTCGGGCGACACCGACATCATGGCGGATATGGAGTGGATGGGGGATTACTACAAACCCGATATCGGTATCCTCTCCGCTGGCGGTCATTTCACGATGGACATGAAAGCGACGGCCTACGCGGCGAAACGGTATTTCAACTTCAAAACCGTCATTCCGTGCCACTACAAAACTTTCCCCATTCTGGAGCAGTCGGCGCAGGCATTGATTGACGGGTTGCCGGGTGTGGACGTGATTGAACCGGAAATCATGCGGCCGATCACGCTGTAACGCGGTTATGACCGGCAAAATCACCCCTTCCCCAGAACTGGTCGCTGTTGTTCGTCGGTGGAATCAGGCGGTTCATGCCAGGGACCGTGCGGTTTTGGTGAACATGCTCTCGACATCCGAGCACTTGCGTTATCAAGGGTCGGACGACAATGAATCCTGGTCCGGGCAAGTGATCCGTCAGGGCTTTGCCGATCACACAAAAGAGATACCCGAGTTCGACTGGCAAGAACATGCAACGGAAGCCTTTGAATGCGGCGACGTGGGCTGGGCCCACTGCGAGGCCACGCTGTCGTTTGCCTCCAACGGCATCTCGTCTCGGCACAGGTTTACCTTTGTTCTGCATCTCGAAAACGGCATTTGGAAACTGGTTCAACTGCATGTCTCGAACCCGACCTCGAACTTTGAAAAGATGGGGGTAGACCACGATGCCCTGAACGCTCTGATCGAGGCCGCGCGACAGGGATTCACGCAAGATCAGACCGAAGGGGTAGCCTCGGTCATGTTCACCGACATTGCGGAGTCGTCCGCGATGACGCGGCAATTGGGGGATCAGAAATGGACCGAGGTCATCTCGGGCCATTTCGAACGGGCCGAGACAATGATCGACCGGCATCAGGGTAGGTTGGTCAAATCGCTGGGCGATGGCACCATGTCGATTTTCCGGTCGGTTCAGGACGCGGTTCATGCGGCTATTGAGGTCCAAAGGGACAACAAGGCGGCAACGGAAACGCCCTTGGGCCTGCGGATCGGCATTCATACCGGCGATGTCATCCAGCGCGATGAGGATTTCTTCGGCTCGGTCGTCAACAAGGCGGCGCGGGTGACCAGTGCAAGCGGGCCGAACGAGATCCACGTGACAGATGTTACCCGATTGCTGCTGGGAACCGTCCCCGGCCTGAATTTCAGCACGCCAAAATCAGTGCAGTTGAAAGGGTTCGGCGGGCAGCAGACGATCTACCGTCTGGACTGGGATTAGCGACGGATCACTTCACCGTCCGCTTTTCGGCGAAAAACTCAAGCAGCAAAGCCTGACAGTCTTGGGCGGCAATCCCGTCATAGACCTCGGGCTTGTGGTGGGTCTGCGGGTGCGTGAACACGCGCGCGCCATGGGCCACGCCACCTGATTTCGGGTCAGCAGCACCATAATACACCCGACGGATGCGCGCGGCGGCCAAGGCAGCGGCGCACATCGCACAAGGCTCCAGCGTGACGTATAGGTCATGATCCGGCAGCCGTTCCGACCCGGCCTCGGCGCAGGCCGCGCGCAGAGCCAGAATCTCAGCATGCGCCGTGGGGTCGTTCAACTCGCGCGTGCGGTTGCCTGCCGCCGCGACCACCCGGTCGCCCAGCACGATGACGGCACCCACCGGCACCTCGCCACGATCCGCGGCCGCGCGCGCCTGTTCCAGCGCCTTGTCCATATGCGATCTGAACACCATGCCCCTGACTGCATCAGAAACCCGGCTTTCGCAAGGCGACGGGATGCGCTATGGGCTGCGGATGAACAAAACCCCTCCTCCCGGCGACCGGATCGCCAAAGTGCTGGCGCGCGCCGGTGTCGCCTCGCGCCGTGAAGCGGAACGCATGATCGAAGCAGGCCGCGTTGCGGTGAACGGCAAGGTCATCGACAGCCCCGCGCTGAATGTCACCGCCAAGGACAAGATCGCGGTCGATGGCAAACCGGTGTCCGAACCTGAACCGTCGCGCCTGTGGCTTTATCACAAACCGTCGGGGCTAGTGACCACGACCCGCGACGAAAAAGGCCGCGCGACGATTTTCGACAACCTGCCCGAAGACATGCCCCGCGTCATGAGCGTCGGGCGGTTGGACCTGAATTCCGAAGGTCTGCTGCTGTTGACCAATGATGGCGGGATCAAGCGCAAGCTGGAACTGCCCTCGACCGGTTGGCTGCGCAAATACCGCGTAAGGGTGAACGGGCGGCCCAAGGACGAAGATTTTGCCCCCTTGCGCAAAGGGCTGGTGATCGAAGGCGAGCGGTTTTTGCCGATGGAGGTCTCGCTGGATCGCCAGCAAGGGGCCAATGCCTGGCTGACAATCGGTCTGCGCGAAGGCAAGAACCGTGAGATTCGCCGCGCCATGGAGGATATCGGTTTCAACGTAAACCGCCTGCTGCGCGTGTCTTACGGTCCATTCCAACTGGGCAACCTGAAACCCGGCGAGGTGGAAGAGATTCGCCGCCGCGTCATGCGCGACCAGCTAGGGCTGGATGCCGAGGCCAAACCCGACAACCCGGGTAAACGCCCTGTCCGACCGCAGCGAAAACGGGCATCGGTGGGCAAGAAACCCCGCAAGTGATGCGGGTTAGGCAACCTTCCCCCTAGCGCCAAGCCCTCGCATCCCCTAAATTTTCCGTGAGTGCTGCTATTGGGGGGCGTCATGTCCGGGACCGGAGTGCAAAAACTGGCCTACGTGGCCCTGCTGGTGCTGTTGCTGGGCGTCTGCACTGGCCTTCTGGGGGGCTTGTAAGGCATGGCCAAGCGGTATGGTGGCAAATACAGCCCGCAAGGGGATGCCTCGCCCGGCGATCCGCCACAACGCGGGCAGTTCGATGGCGCACGCGTCGAACCTGCTGGTGCGCGGGTCAACATCCTGTTTCTGCCTGCAGTCCCTCTGGTGTTCCTGTCGCTGAATGACGGTGCGATTGGCATGACCATCGGCCTGATCGCGGCGGGCCTGCTGACGGCTGCGGCATTTCTGCTGCGCGAAGGGTTGCGGGCCGAGGCCGCCTATAACGCACGACGCACAGCACGACGCCCCGCTTTTCCGCGAAAGATTTTTGCAAGCGTGTTGACCGGTCTGGGCGCGGCGCTGGCCTCTTACCGGACCGAATACCTGAACGCCGAAACCGTCGCACAGGTAAGCCTGCTGGCCCCGGTCCTGTTTGGCGCGGCAGCAACGGTTTTGCATTCGGTGTCCTTTGGCCTCGATCCGATGAAAGACAAGGGCATGGAGGGCGTCGATACCTTTCAGCAAGACCGCGTCGCCCGCGTGGTCGAAGATGCCGAAAAGCACCTGTCCGAGATGACGGACGCCATCAAACGCGCAGGCGACCGCCGGGTCGAGGCGCGGGTCGAGCGGTTTCAGGACACAGCCCGCGACCTGTTCCGCACGGTCGAAGAAGACCCCCGCGATCTGGCCGGGGCGCGCAAATACCTGACTGTTTATCTGCAGGGTGCACGCGACGCGACAGTCAAGTTCGCCGATGTTTATGCCCGCACGCGGGATGCGCAAGCGCTGGCGGACTACACGGCGCTGCTTGACGATCTGGAACAGAATTTCGCCGCGCGTACGCGCAAGATGCTTTTGGATGACCGCAGCGATCTGACGGTTGAAATTGACGTGTTGCGCGAAAGGCTGCAACGCGAAGGCGTCCGGTTGGACTGACCGGCCAATATTTGAGCGAGGATTATCCCCATGTCCGATGAGATCAAGAACAAAGCCGTTGAAGCCGAAACACTCGTGCAGGAAGTCACGGCTGTTGCCCTGCCCGAACCGCAGGCCGAGGTTATCTCGCTTGAGGAAGCCGACGAGCCGGTCAGCGCCGAAATCCGCAAGCGGATGGACGAGATCGACATGGGCAACACCAACTCGATCGTTGCGTTCGGGTCATCGGCACAGGCCGAGTTGCAAGAGATCAGCCAGGCCATGCTGGCGGATGTGCGCAACAAGGATGTGGGCCCCGCTGGGGACAGCCTGCGCAATATTGTGACCACGATCCGGGGCTTTTCAGTCAGCGAACTGGACGTGCGGCGCAAGCAAAGCTGGTGGGAACGGCTGATGGGCAAAGCCGCGCCTTTCGCCAAGTTCACCGCCCAGTACGAACAGGTGCAGGGGCAGATCGACCGGATCACCGACGATCTTCTGGGCCATGAACATACCCTGCTGAAAGATATCAAATCGCTGGATTTGCTCTATGAAAAGACGCTGGGCTTCTATGATGAGCTGGCGCTGTACATCGCGGCGGGTGAGGAAAAGCTGACCGAGTTGGACAGCCACGACATCCCCGAAAAAGAAGCCGAGGTTCAGGCCGCGCCCGAAGAAGAACAGGTGATGAAGGCGCAGGAACTGCGCGACATGCGCGCGGCACGCGACGATCTGGAACGCCGGGTGCATGACCTGAAACTGACGCGGCAGGTGACGATGCAGTCGCTGCCGTCGATCCGTTTGGTACAGGAAAACGACAAGTCGCTGGTGACCAAGATCAACTCGACACTGGTGAACACGGTGCCGTTGTGGGAGACGCAACTGGCGCAGGCCGTCACCATCCAGCGCAGCGCCGAGGCCGCCGCCGCGGTGCGTGAGGCAAACGATCTGACCAACGAGCTTTTGACCTCGAACGCCGCCAATCTTCGCGAGTCGAACAAGATGATCCGCGAAGAGATGGAGCGCGGCGTGTTCGACATCGAAGCCGTGAAACAGGCCAATGCGGACCTGATCGGCACGATCAACGAAAGCCTCGCCATCGCCGATGAGGGCAAGGCCAAACGCGCCGCCGCCGAGGTCGAATTGCAGAAGATGGAGACCGAACTGCGCGACACGCTGGCCGCTGCCAAGGCGCGCAAGGATGGGATCGGTGACAATTCCGGTACGGCAGTGCCGGGCTAAGGCGGGCAAAGCGTGCGGCCATTTCGGTACCTTAAACTGACCCTTGGGTGTCTTGCGTTTTTGGCACTGGCCAATTGCGACGAAACGCTCACGGCGTCGCTGGTGCCGGAACCGCGCCCCGTGGCTCCTCCCCCGGCCCCCAATGCCTATGTTCCGCCCTCTGCTGCCAGTCAGGATCTGGCGCGCTTTTATAAGCGCGTCGAACGAGACCTTGTGACCCGAGGTCTGCTGCGCACCGATGGTGGAGGGCCGGACACGCCCTATGATGCCGACGATTTGGCCCGCAATTTCGAGGTCATCGCCTTTTACAGCGAATACCCCGATCATGCCGTGTCGGTCGGATCGCGCCAGACTGACGGGCAGCTCAGCCGTTGGTCCGGGCCGGTGCGTATCCAGACCGAGTTCGGGCCCTCGGTCCTCCCCGCCACACGGGATCAGGACGCAGCGCAGGTGCAATCCTATGCCGACCGTCTGGCCCGACTGACCGGTCACCCGGTTTCGGTCGTTAGCCGCAAGGCAAATTTCCACGTGTTTTTCGCAGGTAAGGATGACAGCGCTTATGTGGTGTCGCGGCTGAAACAGCTGATTCCGAATATCAGTCAGGCCTCGCTGGAGCTGGTGGCCAACCCGCGCGCCAATTTCGACTGTTTTGTCTTTGCCTCGGCCACCAGCGCCTCGCCCTATCGCTACGTGCGCGCTGTGACGTTGATCCGCGCGGAACTGCCCGATCTGGTGCGCCAAAGCTGCATTCACGAGGAAATCGCCCAAGGCCTGGGCCTGCCCAATGACAGCCCAGCGGCCAGACCGTCGATCTTCAATGATGATGACGAGTTTGCACTGCTGACCAGTCATGACGAGAAACTTCTGACAATGCTCTACGATCAACGGCTAGAACCCGGCGTAACCGTCGATCAGGCCCGGCCCGTTGTTCGGATCATTGCACGCGAATTGATGGGGCAGCCGCTCTGACCCCAAGACAAGGAGAGTCCTTATGGGAATTTTCGATTTTCTAACCGGAGAATTCATTGATGTCATTCATTGGGTCGACGACACCCGCGACACGATGGTCTGGCGGTTCGAGCGCGAAGGGCATGAGATCAAATACGGCGCCAAGCTGACCGTCCGCGAAGGTCAGGCTGCCGTGTTCGTGCACGAGGGGCAGTTGGCGGATGTGTTCACGCCGGGTCTGTATATGCTCGAAACCAACAACATGCCGATCCTGACGACCCTGCAGCATTGGGATCACGGGTTTCAGTCGCCCTTCAAGTCCGAGATCTATTTCGTCAATACAACCCGGTTCAACGACCTGAAATGGGGCACCAAGAACCCCATCATGCTGCGCGACCCGGAATTCGGCCCGACCCGCATCCGCGCCTTTGGCACCTACACCGTGCGCGTGAAGGACCCGGCCAAGTTCCTGATCGAGATCGTCGGCACCGATGGCGAATTCACCATGGACGAGATCAGCTTTCAGATCCGCAACATCATCGTGCAGGAATTCAGCCGCGTGATCGCAGGCTCGGGTATTCCGGTGCTTGATATGGCGGCCAATACCGCCGATCTGGGCAAACTGATCGCTGCTGAGGTGTCTCCGGTCGTTGACAGCTATGGGTTGGAGATGCCTGAGTTTTATATCGAAAACATCTCTCTGCCCCCCGCCGTCGAAGCCGCGCTGGACAAGCGCACCTCGATGGGGTTGGCGGGCGATCTGGGCAAGTTCACCCAGTATTCCGCAGCCGAGGCGATGACCGCAGCCGCCAACAACCCCGGTCAGGGCGGTGGCATGGGCGCGGGTCTTGGCATGGGAATGGGCATGGCGATGGCGCAGCAGATGTCGAACATGGCAGCGGGTCAGCCAATCGGCCCGTGGGGACCGCCCGCCCCCGCTGCCCCGCAACCGGCAGCACATGCGGCACCGCCGCCCCCGCCGCCGGTTGAGCATGTCTGGCATATCGCGGTGGATGGACAGACCAGCGGCCCGTTTTCCAAAGCCCGCATGGGGCGGATGGCCACCGAGGGGCAGTTAACGCGCGACACCCAAGTATGGACCGCCGGGCAGGACGGTTGGAAGAAAGCGGGCGACGTGCAGGAACTGGCGCAGTTGTTTACCATCCTGCCGCCGCCTCCGCCGGGGGCATGAGGCGTGACGACAAAGCCAGTCCATAAGGCCTATACTGATCGTCAATATGTTTGGGCGGTCAACCTGTCCGCCATTTTGGGCTGGTCGTTTACGATTGGTTTGCCTTTTGTCATTGCTGCCATCAGAGCTGGGGACTGGAGCGGTGTTCGAAATCTGCTTCCCTTATTTGCAATCTTTGGCTTACCCATTGCATTAATCGCGGCGTGGGTCGTCGTTGCTCCATTCATGCGGCGCCTGATGACCACAAACATTTCTTATCTTCGCGCGGCTATCTGGGGGGCGTGTATAGGGTTTGTATTGACGCTGATCAGCATTGGATTTGGTAGGGTGTTGGGCCTGATGAAATCGCTGAACCCAAACTATTCGTCACAAATTGGCGGCGGAGACTCGATCAGCCAGATAGATGGCATTCTCACTCCCTATGGATGGTGGTTGCTGGCCCAGCAATCCGGCTGGTTCATCGCGGCCTGCATCATCGTCGCCCTAATCATTCGCGCCCTCATCGGTCCCGGATCGCGCGATTTGGCAGGTATCGCTTAATGACCGAAGAACACCGTTTCCCCTGCGAGCAATGTGGCGGTGACTACCGATTCAATCCCGTGAACGGCACGCTCACCTGCGACCATTGCGGGCATTCCGAGCCGATTGACGCGGGTCCATGGGGCGGTGCCAGCCTGCGCGAACTGGATTTCGACGCCGCCATCGCCGACCGCCTGCCTGACAGTGAGATCGAGGAAACCCGCGTTCTGAATTGCCCGAACTGTGCCGCTCAGGTCGAGTTCGACCCCAACACACACGCCGCCGAATGTCCGTTCTGCGCAACGCCAGTCGTGACGGATACCGGCGTGAACCGGCATATCAAACCCAAAGGCGTGCTGCCCTTCGCCCTGGATGAACGCGAGGCCCACACCGCCATGAGCGACTGGCTGGGCGGTCTGTGGTTTGCCCCCAACGGGTTGAAAGATTACGCCCGAAAGGGGCGCAGGATGCAGGGGATCTATGTTCCCTACTGGACCTTCGATGCCGACACACAGTCGCGCTACCACGGCGAGCGCGGCGTTGTTTACCATGAAACCCGCACGGTCATGCGCGATGGCAAACAAGTGCAGCAAATGGTGCCAAAAGTGCGCTGGACGCCCAAATCGGGCCGGGTTGCGCGGATGTTTGACGATGTGCTGGTGCTGGCCTCGCGCGCGTTGCCCAAAACCTATACCGACGCTTTGGAGCCCTGGGACCTGCCCGCGCTCGAACCCTATCAGCCGGAATATCTGGCCGGGTTCCGGGCCGAGGCCTATACGGTCGAACTGAAAGACGGCTACGCTGAGGCGCGGCAACATATGGCCCGCGTGATCGAACGCGACGTGCGGTTCGACATCGGCGGGGATCGACAGCGTATCCATATGCTCGAAACCGATGTTCGGGATGTGACGTTCAAACATATCCTGCTGCCGGTTTGGATGGCCGCCTACAAGTATCGCGGCCAGACGTTCCGTTTCGTGGTGAACGGCCGCACCGGCCGCGTGCAGGGAGAGCGGCCGTGGTCGGCGATCAAGATCACCATCGCGGTGGTTCTGGGCCTTCTGGTTGCCGCCGGTGCCGGATATCTGCTGGCGACAGGGCAGCAATAGGGCCAATCGAGCACTTGAACATCCCCGGGCCAGCCGCCATCCTCCGCCGCGAAGGATTGGGGGCAAAACAGTCGTGACGATTTCCGTTTTGAATACGCTTCTTGAGGGCCGGCATTCCTGCCGGGCGTTCAGGCCTGACCCCGTGCCACGGGCGCAGATCGAGCAAATCCTGACCAGTGCCGCCCGCGTTCCAAGCTGGTGCAATGCGCAACCGTGGCACGTTGTGGTCACCAGTGCCGAGGAAACCGACAGGTTCCGCCAGGCGATGCAGAATGAGGCGCGAACAGGCGCTCCGGCACCGGACCTGCCCTTTCCGACCTCTTATTCCGGCGTCTATCAATACCGCCGCCGCGCTTGCGGGTGGGCATTGTACGAGGCTGTGGGTGTGGAACGGGGCGACCGGGAAGGCTCAGCCCGGCAGATGATGCAGAACTTTTCGCTGTTCGGCGCGCCGCATTGTGCGATTGTCTCAAGCCCGGCGGAACTGGGCGCTTACGGCGCGATGGATTGCGGCGGGTTTGTCACCGCATTCACTCTGGCGGCGCAGGCCCTTGGGGTTGCGACCATCCCGCAGGCGGCGATTGCCAGCTACAGCCCGTTTCTGCGGCGCTATTTCCAAATCCCCGAGGATCGGCTGATACTGTGCGCCATCTCCTTCGGCTATTCGGATACGGACCACCCCGCCAACAGTTTTCGAACGGATCGGGCCACCCTGGCCGAGATCGTGGACTGGCGCGAATAGCCACCGCCAACCCAAAACACACCATCGGAGGATCACGTTGCGCGCCCTACTACAACGCATTTCGCACGCCAAGGTTTCGGTCGACGGGGCCGTGATCGGGCAATCAGGACCGGGCCTGATGATCCTCGTCTGCGCCATGCGCGGGGACGGGGAAGAACAGGCCGAAAGGCTTGCAGCCAAGATATCCAAACTGCGCATCTTCAAGGATGAGGCGGGCAAGATGAACCGGTCGATTCTGGACGTCGGCGGCTCGGCCCTTGTGGTCAGCCAATTCACCCTTGCTGCAGACACCTCCAGCGGCAACCGGCCCGGGTTTTCCGAGGCCGCGCCGCCCGATCAGGGCCAGCACCTTTATGAAGTTTTTGCCCAAGCGCTGGGCTCACATGGTATTGCGGTCGAAACGGGGCAATTCGGGGCCGATATGGCCGTCGAATTGGTCAATGACGGGCCGGTAACGATCTGGATGGAAACGTGATGAACCTTGCGGACCAAGCACTCAAATTCTGGCGGGCCGGGGTGGCGGCTGTCGACGGCTACACGGCGACCAAGGCGGCATTGCCGGGCGTTCCGAAACCGGACCGGATTCTGGCGGTCGGCAAACCCGCCGCAGCTATGGCGCGCGCCGCGCTGGACCATTTTGGCGATATCCCTGCGCTGGTTGTGACCAAGGACGATCACGGGCGCGATCTGCCCGAAGGTGTCGAGGTCATCGAAGCCTCGCACCCCGTCCCCGACGACCGCAGCCTTGCCGGTGGGCGCGCCCTGCGCCGTGCGGTCGAGGACATGGGCCCTGGTACGCATCTGCTGTTGCTGGTGTCCGGAGGCGCGTCGTCCCTGGCCGAGGACTTGATCGACGGAAAGTCTCTGGCCGATCTGGAGGTTTTGAACCAACAGTTGCTGTCACAGGGCCTGGATATTGAGGCGATGAACGCCGAACGGCGCAAGCTGTCGCGGATCAAGGGCGGCGGGCTGCTGTCGCATTTCAAAGGCGCGCGCGCGACCGTTCTGGCCATTTCAGACGTGCCGGGCGATGACCTTGGCGTTATCGGGTCGGGGATCGGCGCTTTGCCCGAAACGTATGATTTTCAGGCCACAACGCAGATCATCGCGTCGAACGCCCATGCCCGCGCGGCTGCCGCTAAAGCGGCGCAAGAGAACGGGCTGACTGTGTTGACCGATGAAGAGGCGATGCATGACGACTATCTGGCGGTTTCCGCGCGCCTTGGCCCGAAACTACGCGAGATGCAGGCAGGTGTGATGGTGTTTGGCGGTGAACCCACCGTGGTTCTGCCGGAAAATCCCGGCAATGGCGGGCGCAATCAGGCGCTGGCCCTCGCGCTGGCACGCGAGATATCGGGGACCGAGGGGCTGACGGTGATCGTCGGCGGCACTGACGGCACCGATGGGCCGACCAACGCGGCTGGCGGGATCATCGACGGATCAACCTGGGGCGATGGCGCGGATCAGGCTTTGCAGGCGGCAGATAGCGGCAGTTTTCTGGACAAGGCGGGCGCGCTTTTGATCACCGGGCCGACAGGTACAAACGTAATGGATCTGGTCGTGGCGATACGCCAGTAAACCGTCTGTTTTCCAAACATCGGTTCGCGTCGGAAACAGACAAGTGCAGGCGCGAACTGGCGACCATGCAGGATTAGCCCCGCCTATGGTCGGCCGAAAGACCTCTGACCAAAGGGCCATGACATGGACCGCAAACTGCTTCTGATCATCCTCGACGGCGTCCCGTGGCGCAATTTTCGCCGTCTGTTCGGCAACCTCGAAGGTTGGGTCGACTCGGGTGAGGCGCGGGTGTGGAAACTGCGCTCGGTCCTGCCGTCGACCTCGGCCAGCTGCTATGCCTCGATCCACACAGGCGTCACGCCGCAGGAGCACGGGTGCACCGGCAATGGCAACGTCTTTCGCCTCAGCCACAAGGATGTGTTCAGTCAAGTGCGCGAAGCCGAGGGCGTGACAGGCGCCGTCACCCACAGTTTCTGGTCGCAGTTCTTCAACCGTCATCCCTTCGACTACGTTCGCGACGTCGAATATGACGAGCCGGACAGCAAGACCATCAACCATGGCCGGTTTCACACCATGACAGGCTATGGCAAGGCCAATCAGATGACGCCCTGCGATCTGGACCTGTTCGCCCAGCTCACCAACCTGTGCCTGCGCTTCGGGCTGGATTACGGTATCGTGCATACCTCGACGCTGGACAGCATGGGGCATCGGTTCTTCCACGAATGCGAAGAGATGGATCACGCCTGTTTCGTCATGGATGAGATGCTGGCCCCCTTCATCCCTCGCTGGCGGCAGTTGGGGTACGAGGTCATCGTCACCGCCGATCACGGTCAGGACGAGCGCGGGCATCACGGCGGGCGCAGTCCGTTGCAGCAGGAAACAGCGCTGTATTACTTCGGCGATGCGACGGGGCCGGATGCGGACGCAGTGATCGACCAGTTGCAACTGGCCCCCACGATCCTGAGCAGACTGGGCGCGCCGATTGCGGACACAATGAAGGCCGAACCGTTCCTGAGATAACGCGCGGGACATCTAGTCGTAGGACCAGATGCCCTGCCCCAGCGCCTCAATCGCGACCGAGATCCGTTCAAAACTGGCCGCGGCGCGCGCTACCGTCGTTCGCGCGCGCAGGTAGCCGTGGATCAGGCCCTGTTCGTTGATCCAATGCGCCTGCCCGCCTGCGGCAACGATCTTCTCGCAATAAACCGCACCATCATCGCGCAGCGGGTCGCAATCGGCGGTTACGGCAACCGTCGGCGGCAGGCCCGAGAAATCGGTATCCTGTAACGGGGCAAAGGTCGGATCATTCACCGGAACCTCTCCACCGCATCGGATTTTTTCGTAATACAGAACATCCTCGCGGCTTAGCGATGGCGCATGGGCGTGATCCACGTAAGAACCCTTGTCGGTGTCGCCCCCCAGAAGCGGGTAGATCAGCACCTGACCCAGAACATGGTTCAGGTCCCCTCGGGTCGCATGAGCGACTGCGGCGGCAAGGTTCCCCCCGGCGCTGTCTCCGGCCAGAACCAAAGGGTCCCTGAATTCACTGGCCACCCAGTTCACCGCGATCAGGCTGTCGTCGAACTGCGCGGGGTGGAGGTGTTCGGGGCACAGGCGATAGTCCACCGAAACGACGCGATACCCTGTCTGCGCACAGATTTCAGCGCAGATATCGTCATGGCTGTCCAACCCGCCCAAAACAAAACCGCCGCCATGGAAATAGACGACGGTTCGAGTGGGGTCTCCGGCGGTGTAGACACGGACAGGCACGCCATCGGCGGACCGGTCCTGTGTTGCAACGCCTTTGGGCCGGGGCTGGCGAAAATCCTGACAGAGCTTCTCATAGACGCGGCGCTGTTCGGCCATTGGCAGATCGACCACGTCGTCGGGATAGCTTTCAGCCGTTCGCCTTATGAACGCCCAGGTGTCCTCATCAATCAGACGTTCATAGTCCATAGCCCCTCCCGGTCAGGCAGCCCACTCCCACGGCCGGGTGAACGTGCCCAGCACTTTGCTGACATCGTCCTCGGAGGAGCCGTTCGCGTCAAGCTGCGCGACAAGGCCGCGTTTCTTGTCGTCGATGACCGAGACGACCCGCGCATCGACACCCGCCGTTTCCAGCGCGCCGTTGTAGACACGCGTGATCGCCTGTTTGCGTAAGTCCGGCTTGAACACTTTGCCGACAGCGGTTTTGGGCAACTCATCCAAAATGGTCATATGCTTGGGTTGCGCCGCGCGTTCGTGCACGTGGACATGGCAGTAGTCCATCAGTTCTTTCTCGGTCACCGATGCACCATCGACCAGTTCGACAAAGGCGCAAGGCACCTCACCCGAATAGGCGTCGGGCTGACCGATCGCGCCGGCAAAGGCAACGGCATCGTGGCCCAGCAGCGCCTCTTCGATCTCGGCGGGGTCGATATTGTGCCCGCCGCGGATGATCAGGTCCTTGGCGCGGCCCGTGATCCACAGGTAGCCGTCTTCGTCAAAACGGCCCAGATCGCCCGTGCGCAGGTATGTGTCGTAGTGATAGAGGTTGGTGTTCTTATCCACCTCGGTATAGGTGTGGCCCGCATAGACACCGGGGTTCGAGATACAAATCTCGCCGATTTCATTCGCCGCGGCTTCCACCGGTCCATCCGGCCCGTCCTGAAGGATTTTGACATCCGTGTAGGGGAACGGAATGCCAATCGAGCCGATCTTTTTCTCGCCATCCACCGGATTGCAGGACACCAGACAGGTGGCCTCGGTCAGGCCATAGCCTTCGACGATGGTCACGCCGGTTGCTTCCTCGAACCGCCGGAACAGTTCGACCGGCAGCGGGGCGGACCCCGAAAACGCGGTTTTCACCGAGGAGATATCCGCATCGACCGGGCGCTGCATCTTGGCGGCAATCGCCGTCGGGACGGTGATGATGAAACTGACCTTCCAGCGTTCGATCAGCTTCCAGAAATTGTCGAACACCCCGTCGCCGCGATACCCGGCAGGGGTCGGGAAGATCACATGCGCGCCCGAGGACACAGCAGCCATCACGATCACATGCACGGCAAAGACGTGGAACATCGGCAGCGGGCACATGATCACGTCGTTTTCGTCAAAGAGCAGCGTGTTGCCCAGCCAGCCATTGTAGATCAGGCCGGAATATTTGTGCTGCGCCACCTTGGGCATGCCGGTTGTGCCGCCGGTATGGAAGTAACAGGCGACGCGGTCTTCAGTGCTGTCCTCAAAACTCAGCGTGGTTGGCTGCTTGGCAAGCTCCTGACTGAAATCCTTGTAATCCGCATGGGCCAGTTTTTCCTTGTCACCCATTTTCGGGCGCAGGAACGGCACCAGCCAGGATTTCGGAGGGGTCAGATACCGGTTCAGGTCAATCTCGAGGATCGTGTTGACCTTGGGCGCGTGACGCACCGCCTCTTCCACCTTTTGCGCGACATCCGTTTTCGGGAAAGATTTCAGCGTCACCACCACCTTGGCCCCGGTTTCCCGCAGGATGGCGGCGATCTGTTCGGGTTCAAGCAGCGGGTTGATCGGGTTCACGATCCCGGCCACGGCCCCGCCCATCATCGTGACAAGTGTTTCGTTACAATTGGGCAGCACATAGGCTACCACATCCTTTTCCCCAACACCCAGCGAGCGGAACAGGTTCGCAGCCTGATTGACCTTGCCCAGCAGATCGGACCATGTCAGCGTCTCGGCCTTGTCATTGGGCCCCGACAGCAGTTGGAAGCTGATCGCCTTGTGGTTTGGAAATTTCCCGGCTGTCCGGGACAGCAATTGATGGAACGTGACCGGCAGGTCGCGATCTTCCCAGGACATCTCCTGCTCGATCCGTGTTTTGTCTTCAAGACCCACAAAGGCCATGTGGCTCCTCCCCGTTATTATTCTCCCACGCGCACGGCGTGGTCCTGTTGTCCAAAGGGATGGGACCACATCTGAAGTTGCGCAAGCAAGGGTTTAGCGAGGGATTGGCGGAAAAAGTAGAATGACGCTGCGACGAAACGCGCGCTGTCCCTACGTCAGGTTATTCCGCCGCGACACCATCGGTGAATTGCAGACGGGCCAGACGGGCGTAGAGACCATCCTGCGCTACCAGATCGGCATGGGTGCCTTGCGCCACGATCCGCCCGGCATCCATCACCACGATCCGGTCGGCCTTTTTGACCGTAGCAAGCCGATGCGCAACGATAAGCGTGGTGCGCCCAGCGCGCATCTGATCCACCGCACCCTGCACCGCGCGTTCGCTTTCCGCATCGAGCGCCGAGGTCGCCTCGTCCAGCAACAGCACCGGCGCATCGCGCAGAATGGCGCGGGCGATGGCGATGCGCTGCTTTTGCCCGCCCGACAACATCACGCCCCGTTCGCCCACAAAGCTGTCATAGCCTTCGGGCAGTTTTGCGATGAATTCATGCGCGGCGGCGGCGCGGGCGGCGGCTTCGACCTCGGCATCTGTGGCGTCCAGACGACCAAAGCGGATGTTTTCCCGCGCCGAGGCGGCAAAGATCACCGGGTCCTGCGGTACCAGCGCCATATGAGTTCGGAAATCGGCACGGTCCAGGTCGCGCAGGTCCTGGCCATCCAGCGTGACACGGCCCGCATTGGGGTCATAGAACCGCTGGATCATCTGGATCACGGTTGTTTTGCCAGCACCCGAGGGGCCGACAAAGGCCACCGTCTCACCGGGGCTGACCTGCAGCGACATATGATCCAGCGCCACGACATCGGGGCGCGAGGGGTAGTGGAAGGTGACATCCTCGAACCGGATTTCCCCGCGCACCGGGGCGGGCAAGGCTCCGGCCTTGGCGGGATCTGTTACGGTATCCTGCGCATTCAGCAACTCGACCAGACGCTCGGTGGCCCCGGCGGCGCGTTGAAGTTCGCTCCAGATTTCTGACAGGGCGGCCACCGATCCGGCCATGATGATCGAATAGATCACGAACTGGATCAGAACGCCCTCGGTCATCACACCATTGCGCACATCGTTTGCGCCCATCCACAGCACGCCGACAATGCCGGAGAAGACCAGAAAGATCACGATGACGGTCAGCACCGCCCGGGTCTGTATGCGGCGCAGGGAAACTTCGTACGAAGTTTCCGTCATCTCTCCGAACTGCTTGCGGCTGGCCTGTTCATGGGTAAAGGCCTGCACGGTCTGCACCGCGCCCAGCGCCTCGCCCGCATTGCCCGAGGACGCTGCGATCCAGTCCTGATTTTCGCGACTGATCGCGCGCAGGCGTCGGCCCAGCACAAGGATCGGCACGACAACCAGCGGGATCAGCAACAACACCATCGCCGTCAGCTTGGCCGAGGTCAGCAGCATCAAAACCAGCCCGCCGATAAACATCAGCATGTTGCGCAGCGCGATGGATACCGAGGACCCGATTACTGACTGGATCAGCGTGGTGTCGGTGGTGATTCGGCTCAGCACCTCGCCCGTCATGATGCGTTCGTAAAACTCCGGGCTCATGCCAATGACACGGTCGAACACGGCCTTGCGGATATCGGCCACCACGCGTTCACCCAGCCGGGTCACAAGCGCGTAGCGGATGCCCGTGCCCACGGCCAGAATGCCCGCAATGCCCAGCGCAGCCAGAAAGTACCAGTCCAGCAGTTCGCCATCCTGAATGCGGAAATTGTCCACCACGCGGCGGACAGCCAATGGCAGGGTCAACGTCATGCTGGCGGTCAGGATCAACGCCAGCGTCGCCCCCGCCATCAACAGCTTGTAGGGCTTCATGAACGGCCAGAGCGAGGCCAGAACGCCCAGCTTTTTTGAGCCCGCGCGTTCCTCGCTGGCTCCGGGGGCTGGGGCGGTTGCTGGGCTGGCGGCTGTATTTCTAGCCATGTCTGGCCTTTGCGCTGAGTTTCTCTCCGGGTGCATGCTTCTTGGCTTTAGCAACTCGCCGGGTCAAGCTGAACGACACAAATCAAGGACCGACAAGGGCCATTTGACGCAGGATTTTCAGGGGCTGAGGTGGAGCGGGTAGACGGAATCGAACCGACATAGCCTGCTTGGAAGGCAGGGGCTTTACCATTAAGCTATACCCGCTCAGCGTCTGGGCTGAGTAATCCATGCTCTGAGGGGCGTCAAGAACCGAAATGGCATCCGGGGGTCATTTCGAGCACCGGTCATCGAGCACTGCCGGGACGCTCAGATGTCCTGCCCCGGTGGCTCCAGCGGACCTCCGGGCGCAAGCAGGGCCCGTTCGGACAACCACGGGTTCAACTCAAGCGCATCGGACAGCGCATCGCGCGCCTCGGCCAGACGGTTCAGGCCCAGCAGGGTCAGCGCCCGACCGCTCATGGCCGCCACGTGGTTCGGGGACAATTCCAACGCAGCATCCAGATCAATCAGGGCCGAGGCGAAATCCTGCCTGAGGTAGTTCACAAAGGCGCGCTGGTTGTACCCTTCGGCATAATTCGGGCAGTAGGCGACCAGTTGATCCAACTCGCCCAAGGCTCCAGTCAGGTCCCACGCCTCGCGCCGCGCCATACCGCGATCCAGCAACGTCTGGGATTTGGCGTCCGGCGCGTCGGTCCACAATTCCCACATCTTTTGCGAGATCAGCCTGGCATCGCCCTGCGACTCGGCCTGCTGAACCTGCGCAATCAGCGCATCAACGCCGCCGATATGGTCCGGCGCGGTGGGGCAGTCCTGCGCCTCGGCTGCGGTTGCCAGCGCGATCAGGATGGGGGCAATCCACTTCATCCCCCTATGATGGCGCTTGATCTGCATCCGTCAACTCGGGCTGTCGGGTGTCCCCAGCAAGCCGGTCTCTTTCACCGCCTCCATCGCCACGAAGGTCGAGGTATTGGCGACATGCGGAAGCGATGAAATCTTTTCGGCCAAAACCGTGCGGTATTCCGACATCGACCCCGTGCGTATCTTGAGCAGATAGTCGAAATTGGACGCAATCATATGGGCCTGCTCAATCTCGGCGATCCGGCGGACGGCCATGTTGAACTCCTGCAATGCCTTTTCACGGGTGTCCGACAAACGCACTTCTACAAAGGCCACGTGGTCCAGTCCAAGGCGAATCGGATCGAGCATGGCCCGGTAGCCGGTTATGAACCCCTCTGCCTCAAGCCGTTTCAGCCGGGCCTGTGTCGGCGATTTCGACAGCCCGATCCGGCGGGCCAGATCCGCGACGGACACGCGGCCATCTTCCGCAAGCACCCGAAGGATGGATTGATCGAACCGGTCGAGGCCCGGAAAGTCTTTTTGCATTGCCTATCACCTGAATTTCAGTCGATTAGCCCAAGGTATCACCTTCTTAGGGCGATTGTCCCGGCAATTGGTGGCTATAGTGCAAAAAAGCCTCGGAGTAGACATGTCCCACAGCCTGCGCACCCAGATTGATTCCCAGACCTACGCGGATCAAGCCGCCGTTCTTGACGCGTTGATCACCCAATCCGCGCTGACCGACGCCGACCGCAGCGCCATCTGCGACGCCGCCGCCCAGCTTGTGCGCGACATCCGCTCTAGCACCTCACCGGGAATGATGGAGGTGTTTCTGGCGGAATACGGCCTGTCCACCGACGAAGGCGTGGCGCTGATGTGTCTGGCCGAGGCGCTGTTGCGTGTGCCCGACGCGGAAACCATCGACGCGCTGATCGAGGACAAGATCGCCCCGTCCGATTGGGGCAAGCATCTGGGGCAATCTTCGTCCTCGCTGGTCAACGCTTCGACCTGGGCGCTGATGCTGACGGGCAAGGTTCTGGACGAGGGCAAAACCTCGCCCGTCAGCGCGCTGCGCGGGGCGATCAAACGGCTGGGTGAGCCCGTGATCCGCACCGCCGTCGGGCGCGCGATGAAGGAAATGGGCCGTCAGTTTGTTCTGGGCGAAACCATCCAGTCTGCCATGGACCGCGCCCGCGGGATGGAGGCGAAGGGTTACACCTATTCCTACGACATGCTGGGCGAGGCCGCCCGGACCGAGGCGGATGCGGCGCGCTACCACCTGTCCTATTCCCGCGCCATTGCCGCGATTGCCGAGGCCTGCACCCACGACGACATCCGCGCCAACCCGGGGATTTCGGTGAAGCTGTCGGCGCTGCACCCCCGCTATGAGCTGGCGCAGGAAGAACGGGTGATGGACGAACTGGTCCCCCGCCTGCGCGCGCTGGCGCTGCTGGCCAAGGCCGCCGGAATGGGCCTGAACGTGGACGCGGAAGAGGCGGACCGCCTGTCGCTGTCCCTGCAAGTCATCGAAGAGGTCATGGCCGAACCCGCCTTGGCGGGCTGGCACGGCTTCGGCATCGTGGTGCAGGCTTATGGCCCGCGCGCCGGGCTGGTTCTGGATACGCTCTATGACATGGCACAGCGCCATGACCGCAAGCTGATGGTCCGCCTCGTCAAAGGCGCTTACTGGGATACCGAGATCAAGCGCGCGCAGGTTGAAGGGGTCGACGGCTTTCCGGTCTTCACCCACAAAGCGGCGACGGATGTGTCCTATATCGCCAATGCCCGCAAGCTGCTGGGCATGACCGACCGCATCTATCCACAATTCGCCACCCACAACGCCCACACGGTCAGTGCGATCCTGCATATGGCCGATGACCAGCCGTTCGAGTTCCAGCGCCTGCACGGCATGGGCGAGACGCTGCATCAGATCGTGATGGACAAGCAGACCACCCGTTGCCGGATTTACGCCCCGGTCGGTGCGCATCGGGACCTTTTGGCCTATCTGGTACGCCGTCTGTTGGAGAACGGGGCGAATTCATCTTTCGTCAATCAGATCGTCGATGAAAATGTGCCGCCCGAGGAGGTTGCCGCCGACCCCTTTGTTGGGGTTCAGACGCCCCCGGCCCCTCTGCCAACGGGGCCGAAACTGTTCCAGCCCGAACGTCCCAACTCTGTCGGGTTCGATCTGAAACACACGCCGACGCTCGACCGGATCGATGGTGCGCGTGACCCATTCCGGGCACATCACTGGTACGCGCGGCCGTTGCTGTCGGAAAAGGCGAAACCGGGCGCAGATGAGCCTGTTGTCAACCCGACCCGACCGCAGGACAGGCCGGGTTCGGTTGCCCCGGCCAGCGCGACGGATGTTGAACTGGCGTTGGCCACGGCCAGCCCGTGGCAAGCGCCTGCCGAGGAACGCGCCCGCGCCCTGAATGCCGCCGCCGATCTGTATGAGGCACATTACGGTGAGCTTTTTGCCCTGCTGGCGCGCGAGGCCGGAAAATCCCTGCCCGATGCCGTGGCCGAATTGCGCGAGGCGGTCGATTTCCTGCGCTACTATGCCGCCAATATCCCCGACGCGAAACCCGCAGGGCTGTTCACCTGCATCAGCCCCTGGAACTTTCCGCTTGCGATTTTTACCGGACAGATTTCGGCGGCCCTTGCCACTGGCAACGCGGTTCTGGCCAAACCTGCGCCGCAAACTCCTCTGGTAGCCCATCGGGCCATTCAGTTGCTGCACGAGGCCGGCGTGCCGCGCGATGCGCTGCAACTGCTGCCGGGCGGGCCGGAGGTTGGCGCGGCCCTGACCTCGGACGATCGGGTGAACGGGGTGGCCTTCACCGGCTCAACCGCGACCGCGCTGAAAATCCGGGCGGCGATGGCCGAGCATATGCGCCCCGGCACGCCGCTGATCGCGGAAACCGGCGGTCTGAATGCGATGATCGTCGACAGCACCGCCCTGCCGGAACAAGCCGTCCAGTCGATCATCGAAAGCGCGTTCCAATCCGCCGGTCAGCGCTGCTCGGCCCTGCGCTGCCTGTACCTGCAAGAGGATATCGCCGACGATGTGTTGACCATGTTGAAAGGCGCGATGGATGCGCTGCAGGTGGGTGACCCGTGGCTTATCGCAACCGATTGCGGGCCGGTGATCGACGAACAGGCACGACAAGGGATTGCGGATCACGTCGCAAAGGCGCGCGCCGAGGGGCGCGTGCTCAAGGAACTTGGCCTCCCGCCCGAGGGCACCTTCATTGCCCCGTCGCTGATCGAAATTCCCGGCATCGCCGCGCTGGAGCGTGAGGTTTTCGGGCCCGTCCTGCATGTCGCCCGCTTCCAATCGCAAGAGATCGATCAGGTTATCGCCGATATCAACGCAACCGGCTACGGCCTGACCTTCGGCCTTCACACGCGGATCGACGACCGGGTGCAGCACGTGACCGAGGCCATCCATGCGGGCAACATCTATGTCAACCGCAACCAGATCGGGGCCATTGTCGGCTCGCAACCCTTCGGAGGCGAAGGTCTTTCGGGCACCGGTCCAAAAGCGGGCGGTCCGAACTACATGGCGCGGTTCTGCGCGCCGGATCGTCAGACCTCGGACGAGACATGGGAGGCCACAGCAGACATCCCCGCGCCGAAGGGGCAACCCTCCCCCGAAACCTCGCGCCTGCTGCCTGGGCCGACCGGCGAATCGAACCGGCTGACGGAATTCCCGCGCCCGCCGCTGCTGTGCATGGGACCCGGCGAAACCGCCGCCCGCGCGCAGGCTGAGGCCGTGTTGGCGCTCGGCGGAACCGCCATTCAGGCGACCGGGATGACAGACCTGCATCGACTGGAAAACCTGACCGGCATCTCGGGGGTTCTCTGGTGGGGCGACGACGAAACCGCGCGCCAGATCGAAGCGCACCTGTCCCGCCGAAACGGCCCGATCCTGCCGCTGATCCCCGGCCTGCCGGATCGCGCCCGAGTTCTGGGGGAACGCCACGTGTGCGTCGATACCACAGCCGCTGGCGGCAATGCGGCCCTTCTTGGGGGTGCGGCGTAAGCAGACCTTGACGCTGGGCAGGGAAAAGCCCAGCGTCGCGCCATGTTTCCTATTCGCGACCATAACCCCTCGGGGCGGACACCTTACGTCGTTTACGCGCTGATGGCCGCGAACATACTGATCTTCCTCAGCTATGTCGGGATCATGAATGACGCTCCGCTGATCAACCGGCTGTATTTCGACTATGCGATCATCCCAGCGCGGATTAGCGATGGCGTGGCGTTCGAGACCTTCGTGACCTCGATGTTCCTGCATGGCGGATGGATGCATCTGGCCGGGAACATGCTGTTTCTGTGGATCTTCGGCGACAACCTTGAGGATGAGATGGGCCACCTGCCCTTTCTGCTCTTTTACCTCGTTGCCGGGATTGGGGCGGGCCTGATCCACGTGATCACCGCGCCCTATTCCACCGTCCCCACAATCGGCGCGTCCGGAGCCATCGCTGGCGTCATGGGCGGATACCTTTTGCTCTACCCAAAGGCGCAGGTGGATATCCTGCTGATCCTGATCGTCTATTTCCGCGTCTTCTCGATCCCGGCATTCGTCATGCTGGGAGTCTGGCTGGGCATGCAGTTCGTGGGCAGCCTGGCCAGCAACCCGGATCAGGGCGGCGTGGCTTATTGGGCGCATACCGGAGGGTTCATCGTCGGGCTGGTTCTTTGCGTACCGCTATGGCTGAAACGCGGCGGCCCGCAGTTCTGGAACCGCACGCATGGCCATCCGCCCCACCCCGAGGCCAAATACAGACTCTCCCGATCCCGTATCCCCCGGGTGCCGCGCAGATAGCGCCGGGGATTACCCGCGGATCACCTTGGCGAACGTGTCAAAGATCGGTTCATTGGCGCAGATGATATCGCCGTCTTCCAGAACATTGCCGTCAGAGTTCAGCGATTGCACAAACCCGCCTGCCTCTTTGACTATGATGATCCCGGCGGCCACGTCCCAGGCGTTCAGGCGGCGCTCCCAGTAGCCCTCGTACCGACCGGCGGCGACATAAGCCAGATCCAGCGCAGCGGAACCCCAGCGGCGCACACCGGCGCAGGTGGGCATCAGACGGGCCAGATCCTGCAGCGTAGCAGGCAGGTCAGCCCGCCCCCCAAAGGGCAGACCGGTCGCAAAGATCGACTCGATCATGCGATGACGGCCAGAGACGCGGATGCGGGTGTCGTTCATCCACGCGCCCTCGCCTTTTTCGGCAAAGTACATCTCGTCCTTGGCGGCGTCGTAAATCACACCGGCGACGATCTTGCCTTTATGTTCCAGCGCGATGGAGACCGCCCAATGCGGCAGGCCGTGCAGGAAGTTAGTGGTGCCGTCCAACGGATCGACGATCCAGCGGCGGGTCGGGTCTTCACCGTCCTGACCACCACCTTCTTCGCCCAGCCAGCCATAGGTCGGGCGGGCACCCAGCAGTTCTTCCTTCAGGATAGCCTCGGCAGCGATATCGGCCTTTGACACGAAATCGCCCGCGCCTTTCATCGACACCTGCAGGTTCTCGACTTCCCGAAAATCCTTGACCAAAGAACGCCCCGCTTTGCGCGCGGCCTTGATCATGATGTTGAGGTTTGCACTGCCAACCATTGTCCAAAGGCTCCTGTCCGGTCAAACCGCGCGTATACTGGGGCAATGCGCCCTTGCCAAGAGGAATGATGCGCATAGCTGCCCGGCGGAAAACGCTGTTACTGGGCCTGTAGCTTGCGGGCCTCGTCCCGGGCCAGTTTCACCAGTTCCTGCACAAAGGGTTTTTCCAGATCCTCGGTCCGGACGGCGGCATAAAGGCGGCGGGTGATGCCCTCTTTGGTGAGCGGGCGCGTCACGTAATCCGAGTTGTACTTGACCTCGCGCACCACCCAGTCGGGCAACACGGAAATCCCTCGGTTCGACGCCACTAGCAAAAGGATCACGGCGGTCAATTCCACCTGCCGGATCGAGGCTGGCTCGACCCGCGCGGGGATCAGCAACTGGCTGAACACATCCAGCCGAGTGCGTTCAACCGGATAGGTGATCAAGGTCTGCCCCCGGAAATCCTCGGCCTCGATGAATTCTTTCTCGGCCAGCGGATGCGCCGAGGCCGCGACGAACACGGCGTTATAGTCGAACAGTTCCACGAACTCGACACCGGGCAGGTCTTCGGGGTCCGACGAGACCACCAGATCGACCTCTTCTTTTTGCAACGCAGGCAGCGCGTCGAACGCGAGCCCCGGACGGATATCGACATCCACATCGCCCCAGGATTTCCGAAAAGATTCGAGCACCGGAAACAGCCATTCGAAACAGGCGTGGCATTCGATGGCGATATGCATCCTGCCGGTCCGCCCATCGCGCAGCGAGGAAAACTCGTGTTGCGCCGCTTCGACCTGCGGCAGAATTTGCTCGGCCAGACGCAACAGGCGCAGGCCCGCGGCGGACAGTTTCATCGGCTTTGACCGGCGCAGAAACAATTCGACCCCGGCCTGATCCTCTAACCCTTTGATCTGATGGCTCAGCGCGGATTGGGTGATGTTCAACTGATCCGCCGCACGGGCCAAACCGCCGCATTCATGGATCGCCTTGATTGTCCGCAGGTGGCGAAACTCAATATGCATCTCTCATCGGACTCATGTTGTTCTTGAAGAATATGAGTTTGTCTCACATTGCCCGCCATGGCACAAGGGCGCAAGCGCATCCAGTGAGGCACCGATGATCAAACCCGATATCTCTTTCGAATTCTTCCCGCCCAAGACGTTGGAGGCCTCATTCCGCCTGTGGGACACGGTTCAGACCCTTGCCCCGCTGGAGCCGCGCTTTGTCTCGGTGACATATGGCGCAGGCGGGGCCACGCGGGAACTGACCCGAGATGCGGTTGCGACCCTGCACAAGTCTTCGGGCTTGCCGGTTGCGGCGCATCTGACCTGCGTGGATGCCTCGCGCCAGGAAACTCTGGAGATTGCCGATGCCTTTGCGAAAGCGGGCGTTCAGGACATCGTGGCCTTGCGCGGCGACCCGCCGAGCGGTCAGGACCGGTTCAAGCCGCATCCCGAGGGGTTTGCAAACTCGATCGAACTGATATCCGCGCTGGCCGAGACCGGCAAATTCAACATCCGCGTGGGCGCCTACCCTGAAAAACACCCCGAAGCCCGCGACACGGCGGCGGATGTCGACTGGCTAAAGGCCAAGCTGGATGCTGGCGCCGACGAGGCGCTAACCCAGTTTTTCTTCGAGGCCGAGACCTTTTTCCGCTTCCGCGATGCCTGCGCCAAGGCCGGGATCGACAAGCCGATCGTGCCCGGCATCCTGCCGATCGAGAACTGGAAGGGCACTCGCAGTTTCGCCAAGCGCTGCGGCGCGCGTGTCCCGGGCTGGCTTGAAGATGCCTTCGGAAAAGCGGTGCGCGATGATCGCGAAGACCTGCTGGCCACCGCAATCTGTACCGAGCTGTGTTCAGACCTGATCGAAGGCGGTGTGGACAAGCTGCATTTCTACACGCTGAACCGCCCGGAGCTGACCCGCGACGTCTGTTTCGCGCTGGGAATCACGCCCAAGGCCGAACTGCAGAACGTCGCCTGAGCCCCGAACTCCCCTGTACTTGCCCGGATCGCCCTGCGATCCGGGTGTTTTTTGTGTTCGACAATGGCAAATCACCTGCATCCGCGCGCGCTAGTCTGCTGAGCGTGGCTGACAATCCCTGCGCCGCCGCGCCATTGTTCTCTGCAACTGCTTAAATTTCAGGCAAAATTTGACAAAGCACCAACATTCGACAAAGTGAAATTGTGTTGTTTAATGAGTGAGTTGGTTATGGAACCTGTCGATAAGATCAGGGCGCGACGTGATGCGCTGGCGGATCTTGGGTTGGACCCCAATGCCAGTGCGGACGATATCCGGGACGCCTGGCGACAGATCGCCTTTCATGCACATCCCGATCATACCAGCGGGAATTGTGCGAATTTCTCCCGCGCCAAGGCGGCCTATGATTTCCTGCGCAAGCAAGGTCTGACGGTCAAAGGCGCGGCCGGGTCTGCGGCGCGGATGCCGCGCAGACCGCGTTTGAAGAAACGTCTTGTGGAATTGCCGCAGGACGATATCGCGACCTGCAAAGCCATGCTTGGCGCGGACCGGGCCCTGGCGCACAACCCCGAGGCAAATAACGCCGGATCGGAAGATCAGACACAAATCGCATCGGATCACGTGCCAGACGCGGTGGGCTGTTTCGGCCGCCACTTGACCTATTTCGTGACCACCCCGGTCTGCACTGGTGCAAACCGCGTGGCGCTGCCGACCTCGGTTTTGACCGGCGGGCGCACCATCGAAACTGAAGTCCTGAGCTTCCAGTCTAAAGATTCCGGTTCAGGCGAGGTGGTTGTGCCCGACACGATCCGGGAACGAAAATTTCCGGGCGCAAAAAGCGTACGGATCAGGTTCGAGGCCGATCAGGAAACCCGTGACGAATTCTGGCTGAGCGCGTGATCGGCCACGAAAGTGCCCGGCTCTTTCGGGGGGAGAGCCGGGCTGGGACAGGCGACCCGCGCCTTAGTTGGCCACGGGGCCTTCCGAGGTAAACTTAGGGATGACATTGGTCGAAGCCGCCGCGCCTTCAATGCCCGGCCAGTTGCCTTCGGCCAGGTTGATATTGCCGGGGATGTCTTCTTCGAAGAAGCCGACCACGACATCGGTGATGTTCAGGTAAAGCTTGTCATCGACGATCCGCCACAGGTTCGGATTGGCCGGAACCTTGCCGCCACGCGATACGCCATAGGCGCAATGGCCATCATATTGCGGCGCGTAATAAGCCGGGTTTTCCAGGAATTTGTCACGGTTTTCTTCCGTGGCAAAGGCCCAGGTGGCACCGTTATATTCTGCGGTGATATCGGCGTTGCCGCGCACACCTTCGGGCTGGGCCTGTCCAACAGCAGCCTGATCAAGGTCGCGATAGGCGACAACATCATATCCCGACACGGCAAACCCGGTGCCATCGACATATTGCGGGCCAGCAAATGCCGGCACGGCCAAAACCAGTGCCGTCGCAAGAGACAGGGCAAAGCGTTTCATGGGGTCATTCCTTTTACTTGTTTCAGAGTGCCGTACCGGCATGACTGACAAGACAATAAGCGATTCCTGTCCGCTGCGTAGTCCCCCTCGCGCCGCTGTGACCGGGATGGGTATTTTATGCGAGGTTTATTACAGAACTGGCTCGATTGATGGGTTGGACTCTGGCTTTTAGGGCATTAGCTCTAGAAAGGCCGGGCTCGCGGCCCCGGCAGTCGCAAGAAAGGCACCACATGAGCGATCAAACCACTTACACCCCCCCGGCGGTCTGGACATGGGACAGCGAAAGCGGCGGGCGGTTCGCAAATATCAACCGGCCCATTGCCGGTGCTACCCATGACAAGGACCTGCCGGTCGGACGCCACCCTTTGCAGCTTTATTCACTGGCCACCCCCAATGGCGTCAAAGTGACCGTCATGCTGGAAGAACTGCTGGCCCTTGGCCATGAAGGCGCTGAATACAACGCCTGGCTGGTCAACATTGGTGAAGGCGACCAGTTCAGCTCGGGCTTTGTTGGGGCGAATCCCAATTCCAAAATCCCTGCCCTGTGGGATCGGTCCAGTGATGACCCGGTGCGCGTGTTCGAAAGCGCCTCGATCCTGTTTCATCTGGCCGAGAAGTTTGACGCCTTCCTGCCGAAATCGGGGCCCGAACGCGCCGAGGTCATGAACTGGGTGTTCTGGCAGATGGGCAGCGCGCCGTATCTGGGCGGCGGGTTCGGGCATTTCTACGCCTACGCGCCCGAGAAGTGGGAATACCCGATCAACCGCTTCGCGATGGAGGCCAAGCGCCAGTTGGATGTTCTGGATCGGGAACTGGCCGACAAAACCTATATCGCGGGCGAAGACTACACCATCGCAGATATGGCGATCTGGCCGTGGTACGGGCAACTGGTTCTGGGGCGTCTCTACAGCGCAGCCGAGTTTCTTGATGTTGAGTCCTACAAGAACGTCATGCGTTGGGCCATGATGATCGACGAACGCCCCGCAGTGCAGCGTGGCCGTATGGTCAACCGGTCCTTCGGTGAGCCCCACATGCAATTGCACGAGCGTCACGAGGCCAGCGATTTCGAGACCCGCACACAGGACAAGCTGGAACCGGCGGCGGAATGACACTGAACCTCGCGGCGCGATAGGTGCCGCGTGGGTTTACCTGAGAACTGGGGGTTTGTCCGGGTTGCTTCCGGGCGCCTCGCGCACCGGGTTGGCTGGCTCGGGCTGCGGTAGATCGAACCGCAAACCGGTTTTGGCCAACAACGCGGCGACAGTGTCCTCGGGTGCGAAGAATCCGACATCCATTGCGCCTGCCTCGACGCCCGAAAAGGTCAATGCCTCGGACGCGGCTTTGGCCAGCGCGGGTTCTGCGCCTTCGACCACCCCGACGAACCCCAGCATGTGCCCGGCGGCACCGTCCTGCGATTTAGTCGCCACCAGATATGCCGCTTGCGCCAAACCGCCCGCCGTTGCGAGTTTGGCATCCAAAGCCGCCAAAAGCGTATCGGGAAGACCGGCGGGCGGCAGGAATTCCGCAAGTCTTTCCTGAACCTCTTCCGGCCTATGCTGTAGTGTTTCAGCCAGCCAGCCCAGCGCCTCGGACGGGATCAGCATCGAGGACGGCGCGGTTTCAAGGTTCAACCCCAACCCAATCCCCTGCCCCGCCAACATCGCCGACAACACCCGCCCGGAAAGCGCAACGTAGGGCACTGGACGTCCGGCAAACTGCGCCAGCCGATCCTCGCGGTCGAAGGCCAGCACAAAGCGCCCATCGGCCACGTCAAACAGCTCGGGTGAGATGTTGTCGCCCTGCGCCTCTTCCGTCAGCATCAGGAACAGCTCGCTGTCGGCCAGCCGTTCGAAGAACCTCAGCCGGGCGGCATCGTCCTGTGGGGTGGCCGTCATCGCGGCATGGGCTGTGTCCAGCGCCGTGGTCTCAGTCATTCAGTACCTCTTGCACCCGAGCGCGCAGAACCGGCAGCAACTCGGCCTCGAACCACGGGTTTTTCTTAAGCCATGCCGTATTCCGCCACGAGGGATGAGGCAAGGCAAAGACCCGCGGCCCATGGTCCCGCCAGTTCCGAACGGTTTCAGTGACCGAGGTGCGCGCACCCAGATGGTATTTGTGCGCGTGTCCGCCCACCAGCACCGTCAAGGGCACTTGTCCCAGTTCCTGCATCACCCGGTCATGCCACGTCTTGCCGCAAATCGCAGGCGGCGGCAGGTCGGCATTGCGCGCATCATAACCCGGGAAACAAAAGGCCATCGGCACGATGGAAACGCGCGCGCGGTCGTAGAAAACCGTGTCATCAATCCCCAACCAATCGCGCAAACGATCCCCGGACGGGTCGGTGAAGGGCTGGCCCGACTCATGCACCCGCGCGCCAGGGGCCTGACCAGCGATCAGGATCGGAGTGCCCGGTCGAAACCAAACTACAGGCCGGGGCTGGTGGGCGGTGGCTGTTTCGGCGAACTGGTCGGCGCATAACCGGCAGGCGCTGATCTCACGGGCCAAAGAATTCATCTGATCTCAAGATTTCCTGAACTAGGGTCAGAGCATGGTACCTGAAACAGATAAGCGCTATGTCCCCGTCGTCCAACACCCGACCCGATGAGCGATTGGTCAACACCAGCCGAGCGCATTGATCATTTGTTTCAAAATTCGACATAATGTGGCCAATATGGGCCGGTAAGGTTATCGCTTCATCGCCGTCCATAAGAGCGAAAAAGAAAATGAGCAGCAGGCCGTGAATGCTTGAGTTCGAGAATGTCAGCAAGTCCTTCTGGACCGGGACCAGCCGCAAGGTGATCCTGGACAGGGTCTCATTCCGGATCGAGCTTGGCAAATCGCTGGGCGTGCTGGCCCCGAACGGAACCGGAAAAACCACGCTGATCAACATGATGGCCGGGCTTGAGAAACCCGACGAAGGGGTCATCCGTCGCGACTGCCGCGTGTCGTTCCCGATGGGGTTTACCGGCGGCGTCTCTAACAAGATGTCAGCGCTGGAAAACGCACGCTATATCGCCAAAATCTACGGCATGGACCCGGATTATGTTGAGGCCTATTGTAACTGGCTGTGCGGCCTTGGCGAGTATTTCAACCAACCGCTGGCGACTTATTCGTCAGGCATGCGGGCGCGGTTCACCTTTTCGCTGATGCTGGCGCTGGATTTCGACATGTACCTGATTGATGAGGGCATGCCCTCGACAACGGATGTCGAGTTCAACAAGAAAGCGGGTTCGATCCTGCAGGAACGGCTGCGGACCACGACGCTGGTGATCGTGTCCCACAGCCCCGCAACGCTGGAAAAATTCGCCCAGCAGGCCGCGGTTCTGCTGGACGGGCAGCTTTACATGTTCGAAACCTTGGAAGAGGCAAAACAGTTATATGACTACGAAACCCAAGGTTAAGAAATACAACTGGCGGCGCAAGGCGCAGACCGAGGGCAGCGCCGAAGCGCGGTCCGAGGCGATGGCGCGCATCCGCAGTGCAACGCAGGGCCCTGCCGCCGCGAATGAGCCGCAGGCAGGCTCCGAGCTGGATGAGATCAAGCGCGAGGGCCTGACGGGCCGCCAATTGCGCGTCGCCCGGCGGCTGGCGCAGAAACACGGGCTGGCGGCGACCTCGGACTATGACGCGGTGCGCCTGCTGCGGAAACAGGGCATCGACCCGTTTGAACGGACAAACTTGCTTGATCTTGCCGCGCAGAAAAGGCCCGAGGATGCGGCAAAAGACAAGGTAAATATCCAACTGCCGCAAACCATCCGGGAAGAAACCAAAAACCTGCCGGGGCCCGAAATGAGCCCGGCAGATCGCCGCAATCTGGAAATCGGCCAGATTCAGAAGGACATTGCCAAGCGTCGCCGCCGCAAGCTGTTTGCCTTGTTCGCGCGTCTGGCTGTCTTTGTATTCCTGCCGACCTTCATAGTTGGTTTCTATTTCTACCGCATCGCGACCCCGATGTACGCCAGCGATTCCGAATTTCTGATCCTGCAGGCGGATGGCGGCCCCGGCAGCATTGGGGGCCTTCTGGCCGGAACCCAATTCGCCACCACGCAGGATTCGATTTCCGTGCAGTCCTTCCTGGAATCCAAAGAGGCGCTGCTGCTGCTGGATCAGGACGCCGGATTCTCTGAAGTGTTCAAACAGGACTGGATCGACCCGATCCAACGGCTGGCCCCGGATGCGACGCTGGAAGACGCCTATAAACTGTTCAAACACATGATCACCATCGGCTATGACCCGACCGAAGGCGTCATCCGGATGGAGGTCGCCGCCCCCGATGCGCTGACCTCGACCGCGTTTTCCGAGCGGCTGATTTCTTACGCCGAAGAGCGTGTGAATGCCCTCTCCGAGAAAAAGCGCTCGGACCAGATGCGCGATGCTCTGCAAAGCTTTGAGGATGCTCAGGGTGCCCGCAGGCAGGCGCAGGAGGATCTGATCGAACTGCAATTGCAAGGCGCGGTGCTGGACCCTGAAAACGTGATTGCAGGCCTACGAGGCCGCATCAATGAGATCGAGATCCTGCTGCAGGACAAAGAACTGGAACTGGCCGCTCTGAATGACAACCTGCGCCCAAACAAGGCCAAGGTCGACGGCGTCAGCGCCGATATCGCCCGGCTGGAAAAGGTGCTTGCGGAACTGAATGCCGAGATGCTGGACGCCTCGGCAGGCGAAAACTCGCTGGCGCGGCTGAGCGTCCGGATTCAAATGGCGCAGGCCGATCTGGCTGCCCGAGACCTGATGCTGCAAACCGCCATGCAGCAAATGGAGGCCACCCGGACCGAGGCCAACCGGCAGGTGCGCTATCTGACCGTCTCGGTCAACCCGGTACCCAGTCAGGAACCGACCTATCCGCGCAAGTTCGAAAATACGATTTTGGCTTTCCTGTTGTTTGCTGGTATCTACCTGATGATCTCGCTTACCGCGTCGGTCCTTCGTGAACAGGTATCCTCGTAAGACACATGAAACATGTAAAAATCTCCGACCTGACGGTCGGCAATGACCTTCCGCTGACCCTCATCGCCGGTCCCTGCCAGCTTGAAACTGCGGATCACGCCCAGATGATCGCTGGCACCATGAAAGAGGCCTGCGATGCCGTGGGGGCGCAGTATGTGTTCAAGGCCTCGTATGACAAGGCCAACCGCACCTCGCTGTCCGGCAAACGCGGTATGGGGATCGACGCCGGGCTGAAGGTGCTGGACGATATCCGTAAGACGATGGGCATCCCTGTGCTGACCGATGTCCATACCGAAGCTCAATGCGCCATCGCGGCCGAGGCTGTGGACGTTCTGCAAATCCCCGCATTCCTGTGCCGCCAGACCGACATGCTGCTGGCTGCCGGGAACACAGGCAAGGCGGTGAACGTCAAAAAGGGTCAGTTCCTGGCACCGTGGGAAATGCCGAATATCGTCACCAAAATCGAAAGCACCGGCAACCAGAACATCCTGCTGACCGAGCGGGGGACCTCGTTTGGCTACAACACGCTTGTCGCCGACATGCGCGGGCTGCCGCAGATGGCGCAAACCGGCTATCCGGTTGTCATGGACGCAACCCATTCGGTGCAACAGCCAGGTGGCAAAGGCGGGTCCTCGGGCGGGCAGCGGGAATTCGCGCCGGTGATGGCGCGGGCGGCGGTGTCCTTGGGGATCGGCGCTGTTTTCATCGAAACCCATCAGGACCCGGACACCGCGCCCTCGGACGGACCCAACATGATCCCGCTGGATCAGATGGGCCAATTGATTGACACATTGATGCGCTTTGATGCGCTCGCCAAAGCGAATCCGATTCAAATTTAACGATTGAGACCAGTTATGACCAAACCCTTGCCTGAGGTGACACCCAACACCTGGAGCTTTCTGCGCGACGCGATGATCAAACCCACCGGGTTCCGCGAATATGACGCGCGCTGGAAATACCCCGATGAGATCAACCTGCCCGGCATGACCGCCCTTGGACTGGGGCTGGGCACCCAGATGCATAAGCGCGGGATCGCGCCGGTGATTGCGGTGGGCAATGACTATCGCGACTATTCGCTGTCGATCAAAAACGCGCTGATCCTCGGCCTGATGCAGGCGGGGATTCGGGTCAAGGATATCGGCCCCGCGCTCAGCCCCATGGCCTATTTCGCGCAGTTCCATCTGGATGTGCCTGCGGTGGCGATGGTGACGGCCAGCCACAACCCGAATGGCTGGACCGGTGTAAAAATGGGATTCGACCGCCCGCTGACCCATGGCCCAGATGAAATGTCGGAACTGCGCGACATCGTCCTGAACGGCGAAGGCGTCACCCGCCCCGGCGGCGCGTATGAGTTCGTCGAGGGCGTGAAAGAGGCCTATATCGACGATCTGGTCGGCGATTTCAAAATGTCCCGCCCACTCAAGGTGGTTTGCGCCACGGGCAACGGTACTGCCTCGGCCTTTGCGCCCGAGATTTTCGAACGGATCGGGGTTGAGGTCGTGCCCAGCCACAACCGGCTCGACTACACCTTCCCGAACTACAACCCCAACCCCGAGGCCATGGAGATGCTGCACGACATGGCCGACACCGTGAAATCCAGCGGGGCCGATCTGGCGCTTGGCTTTGACGGGGATGGCGACCGCTGCGGTGTTGTCGATGATGAGGGGGAAGAGATTTTTGCCGACAAGGTCGGCGTCATCATGGCGCGCGATCTGGCGCGGCTGCATCCGGGCTCGACCTTTGTGGCGGATGTGAAATCCACCGGCCTGTTTGCCAGCGACCCCGAGTTGCAGGCGCATGGGGTCAAGGCGGATTACTGGAAAACCGGCCACAGCCATATGAAACGGCGGGTCAAGGAAATCGGCGCTCTGGCCGGGTTTGAAAAGTCGGGCCACTACTTTCTGGCCGAACCCATCGGGCGCGGGTACGACTGCGGCATGCGCGTGGCGGTCGAGATTTGCAAGCTGATGGACCGCAACCCGGACAAAAGCATGTCGGACCTGCGCAAGGCGCTGCCTAAAACATGGTCCACCCCCACCATGTCACCCTATGCCGCCGATACCGAGAAGTACGACATCCTGAAGCGCCTCGTCGACAAGCTGGTCGCCAAGGGCGACGCAGGTGAACCCTTTGCGGGCCGGGCGATCAAAGAGGTGGTCACCGTCAACGGCGCGCGGGTCATTCTCGACAATGGCAGCTGGGGTCTGGTGCGCGCCTCGTCGAACACGCCTAATCTGGTTGTCGTCTGCGAAAGCAGCGAGAGCGAGGCCGAGATGCGCGCGATTTTCGCCGATATCGACGCTGTCATCCGCACCGAGCCCGGTGTTGGCGACTACGACCAGACCATCTGATCTTTGAACCTGTTTGGTGCCGCTCAGTCGGCACCAAACAATTTCAGCAGGCCTTTCTTGGCTTCTTCCTCAAGCTTTTTCTTAAGGGCGTCTTCGATCTGACCGGTGTCTGTGACCGTGGTGTCCAACTCGCTGCCGACCTTGTCCAGAACCTTTTGCTTGGCGTCGCCCTCAAGCTCTTTGATCTTGCCCTCGGCGGCGGCCTCGATGACCTTGGTCAGGTCTGGCCGGATCGACGGGTTGCTCCACGGGCCGACGATGCGCACGGGCACGGATATGCCCTTGCCGGAATTGGCGCGCAGGGCAACCGGGGTAAACAGGTAGTCGATGTTGCGCGCGCCCAGCCCCACGGTTCCGGTGCCATCGGCGCGGAAGTTGTTCAGCAGCATCAGCAGGTCATTGTTGGTCATCACACCTTTGTCGATGGTGAAACTGCCCGACAGGCTGTTGAACACAGTGGTTCCGCCCGAGCCGCCGCCCTGCCCCATCAGGCGGTCCAGATCAAAACCCGCGATCACGCCCTTGCCCACATCCAGACGTCCCTTGCCGGACAGCGAGTTCATGATCTGCTGCTCGGTCTGTCCGACGCCCAGAAACTCGAAGCTGCCCGATCCGGTGCCGGACAGGCGCTCGACGCCAGCAAGCGCAGACAGGGCCTGTTGGATATCCAACCCGCTGGCCTGAAAATTGCCGCCAACGGACAGGCCGTTGCGGTTGTTGGCCACGACCTGCCCGGTCAGTTGCCCGGAAAACAGCGTGGCGGGCTGCATTTGAAGAACCGCACGCGACCGGTCGAGGCTCAGCGTCAGATTGCTGGGGCCGAGGGTCAGATCAGGGACAGCGATGGATTTGGCCGTCAGGCGGATGTTGCCATTGGCCAGGGCAAGGGCAGAGGCGTCGATCGGGGCCGTTGACCATCCATCGGCTGTTGATGCGCCCCCCGACCCCCCACCTGAACCTGCAGCGGGTTCGGCAAACCGGGACAGATCGAGGTCTCCGGCGTCCAGACGGGCCGTGATATGCGGCGGGTCCGAGATCACGATATCGGCCTCACCCGCAAAACGGTTATGGTCCAGATTCGCCACCATATCCCGCAGCGAGACGCGGCCATCTTTGGTGTATGTCATCTGCCCCGAGACATCCGCAACGCGCCCTAACCCCAGTGGAACGCTGACTCCGGCCTGACCAAACGCGGCCAGCATCCTTTCGGTGTTTCTGGCCACGACCTGCGTTTTGCCGTCCATCTCCCCGGCAATGTTGACGCGCCCGTCAAACCCGATTTCTCCGCCCGGGGCCTGCAGTTTCAGGTCAAGCGGCGTGACAGCACCGGAAGAAAACGCGGGCAGGTCCGGCAGCTTCAGGTCGACTTGCACTGCCCCGCCGGGCACCGCCATATTTGCCGCCATCACCATCGGGGCGGTCACATCCGGCCAACTGGCCGACAGGTTGACCCCGGCGAAATCCATCTTGGTTACGCCGTTTTCGATATAGATCAGCCGTGCGTTGGTCAGTTCCAGCCGGTCCAAAGTCACAGGGCGAGAGTCCTGCGGCGCGGCGCTGCTTGTACCGGCAGAGGTGGTCGTGGCGGCGACAGGAACGCGCAGCTCCCAATTGCCGCGCCCTCGCGACAGTTCCAGCCGCAGCAGTGGTTTCTCGGCAAACACGCGTTTGATCTTAAGATCGCCCGACAGCAACGCGGCAGCATCGACGCCAACGGCAAGGCTGTCGGCGCTCAGCATCGGTTCGGGCCCGGCCCATTCGGCGTTGCCAAAGGTCACGGGGCCGGTCTCCATGCCAAGGATCGGCCAGAAGGAAATCTTCACATCGCCGGACAGGGTCAGGTCCCGGCCCGTTTCGGCGCGCACCTGTTCAGTCAGAATGGCGGCCAGCTTGTCGCCCGGCATCAGAAGCAGCGCCCCGACGACCAGCCCGAACACGGCCACAAGAATAAACAGGATGCGCAACAGCCACTTCATTTTCTGCTCTCCGCCTTTTGGCTTGTTTGAATTAATCATTCAAACCGCGCGCGACATTTGCAAGGGGAAGCTTTCCCCACTATATGCCGCGCCATGACCACGAACCCGCCGAACCTCCGCCCCGACCTGGCGCCCGCCGCCCGGATTTCCGACGCGCCCCGCGCGAACCAGCCGACCATCGGCATGGTCTCGTTGGGCTGTCCGAAGGCGCTGGTCGATAGCGAGCGTATTCTGACCCGCCTGCGTGCCGAAGGATACGGCATTTCGCCCGATTATGCGGGGGCGGATGCCGTGATCGTGAATACCTGTGGGTTCCTCGACAGCGCCAAGGCCGAGTCGCTGGATGCAATTGGCGAGGCTTTGGTCGAAAACGGCAAGGTCATCGTTACTGGCTGCCTGGGGGCGGAGCCGGACTATATCCGTGAACACCACCCGCGCATCATGGCCGTCACCGGCCCACATCAATACGAGCAGGTTCTGGATGCGGTTCACGTGGCCGTTCCGCCCGACCCGGACCCGTTTGTCGACCTGCTGCCCGCCAGCGGCGTGAAACTGACCCCGCGCCATTACAGTTACCTCAAGATTTCCGAGGGCTGTAACCACAAATGCCGGTTCTGCATCATCCCTGACATGCGCGGCAAACTGGCCAGCCGCCCGGCCCATGCGGTTCTGCGCGAGGCTGAGAAGCTGGTCGATAACGGCGTGCGCGAGTTGCTGGTGATCTCGCAGGATACCTCGGCCTATGGGTTGGATCGCAAATACGATGTGAACCCGTGGAAGGACCGCGAGGTTCGCAGCCACATCACCGATCTGGCGCGTGAATTGGCGCGGTTGGATGCCTGGGTGCGGCTGCACTACGTCTACCCCTACCCGCATGTGCGCGAGTTGATCCCGCTGATGGCGGATGCGGGCTGCAATGTGCTGCCTTATCTGGATATCCCGTTCCAACACGCCCACCCGGACGTTCTGAAACGCATGGCACGCCCCGCAGCGGCGGCCAAAACGCTGGATGAGATCCGCGCGTGGCGCGAAGTGTGCCCCGATATCACCCTGCGCTCGACCTTTATCGTGGGTTATCCCGGCGAGACCGAGGCCGAGTTCCAGACCTTGCTGGATTGGATGGACGAGGCACAACTGGATCGCGTCGGCTGCTTCCAATACGAGAACGTCGATGGCGCGCGGTCGAACGATCTGCCCGATCACGTTCCTGCCGAGGTCAAACAGGACCGCTGGGACCGGTTCATGGCAAAGGCGCAAGCGATCTCAGAGGCCAAACTGCAGGCAAAGGTCGGTCAGACCATCCAGGTTATCGTGGATGAGGTCGATGACGAGGCCGCAACCTGCCGCACCAAGGCAGACGCGCCCGAGATCGACGGAAACCTGTTCATCGACGAGGGTTTCGCGCATCTCAAACCCGGCGACATCGTCTCGGTCGAGGTTGACGAGGCCGGGGAATACGACCTGTGGGGCAAACTGGTCTGAACAAGCGGTCTGAGAAAAGCGTGACCCGAGTTTATTGGTAAGCGCCGCCCCCCGTACCGATATTGGACATGAAACCAAACGGAGGGTGTCATGTTCAGCAGATTTCCAATCGCTTCAATATGCGCGCTGTCTGTGCTGGCTGCGTCTCTTACCGGCTCAGCCGCCGTTGCGCATCATATCGAAAAGAAAAGCGCGGCCATTATCATCGTGGGCGGTAAGGACGCGGGCATCAAGCTGCACAGTCAGCACCCGATAAAACGCCACTATTTTGTGCCCAAGACCAAACATTCCGTTAAAAAGCACGGGGTTCACCACCGGAAGACGGTTAAGAAACACCATCGTTCCGGGTTGAAACGGCACAAGTTCGGGCGCTATCCGCACAAGTCAAACAAGCGTTACGGGCGCAGGTCGCTTGGGATCAAGAAGAAGTACCGTTTCAGAAAATACTGACCCGGCAGGCACCGTCAGAACAAATCGAGCAGGGCCACCACCCAGGCTGCACCGGCCGCAATGGCCGTCAGGGCGACCGCTGCGCTTGCGGCGTCTTTGGCCTGACCGGCCAGAGGGTGCTGGTCGGTCGAGGTGAAATCCACCGCGCGCTCAATCGCGGTGTTGAACAGCTCGGCCACCAGCACCAGAAGCCCCAGCACGATGATCAGCGCCCGCTCGGCTGACCCGACGGGCAGCCACAGAACCAGCGCCACTGACACAAGGTTGGCCCAACCCCACGAGCGAAAGGAATACTCATCGCGCCATGTGGCGCGCAGGCCCTGCCAGCTCCAGCGGGTACGGTCCTTTAGTCGGGTGAAAAAGTACTGCATCGGCCTTGGGTATTGGTGCGTGTCATTGGGATTGAAGGATCATGCCCGCACTCCGATCAGGCAAGAAAAAACCGCCCAACAGGCGGCATTACTTTCCGAAGCAGGCAGGCGGCCCACAGTCGGGCCGCCTGCGAAAGAGCTTACTGGGTAACCGGGTTACAGACGGTCTGGCCTGCCTCGGTCGTGGCCAGTTCATACCCGCCCGGGCAGCTTGCGTTGCCGGCCTTGTCATAGCTGGGCTGAACGAAAACGGGGGTCGGCTCTTCCTGCTGCGCGCAGGCCGTCAGGATCAGAGCGAATGCGCCAAGGGCAGCGAATTTCAGTTTCATGTCCGTCAATCCTCTATTAATTTTCTGATATTGACCAGTTTTTCGGGGCCAGTCTCAGGATAAGACTTGCTGGTCTTTCTGGCAACAGACTTGATCACGAAACCGTGATCTGAGGCGGAACCACGCTCGAATCTCCGGTTATCAGGCTGGGTTGCATCGCGCGTGCTACCCTTTTCGGCGCGGCGCTCTACACTGGATTAAAGACATCAGCCAAAGACGGAGACGCCACATGTCCGACACACCGATTATTGCCCAAACCTCTCCTTTTCCAGTCGAGGTGACCGAGGGGAAGACCTATTTCTGGTGTGCCTGTGGCAAGTCCAGCAACCAGCCTTTTTGCGACGGATCGCACAAGGGAACTGGGATAGAGCCGGTGAAGTTTACCGCCGACGCCAGCAAAAAAGTCTTCTTTTGCGGCTGCAAGCATTCGTCGAAATCGCCGCTTTGCGACGGGTCGCATTCCAAGCTGTAGGGGTTATTTCAACGCGTTCAGCTGGTCGGCGTTGGCACAGAACTCGGGCGCGGACGCGGCTACATTCTGTTGCTCGGATAGCCAGATTTCGCAGTGTGCGCTACATTGCGACGCCCGGCACTTCGTGACCATCCCGGCATAGCATTCTGGCGAAAGCCGCTTTTCGGCCATCGCCTCGGTCAGGGACACGCCGATGCAACGGGCGACGGACCGGGTCAGCCAAAAGTGTTTTTCGACGTCTCCAAGGGTATCCTTTGGCATCATCGATCTCATTATCCTGAGGCTTTCAGCGCTGCGAACCTGGTCCGGTTGGGGCAGTGTTCGGGCGCATCAAAAGCGGTTTCGTGTTCATCCAGCCATTCGGGGCACTGGCTGGCCCATGCGCATCCCTGGCAGGATCGGATCATTCCGGCCCAATCCTGCTGGCTCAGGTGACCCTTGCGGTGCGCCGCGACGATGTCTGTCCCGGTCGCCTGACCCATCCGCAAAACAAGGCGGATATGTGCCATGACTTCTCCCAGATGCGGCATGATGGCGGGTCCCCTATGGCATCAGCTTATGCAGTAGCTCGCGGTTTCGGCAGTATTCTGGCGCTTGTCCAAGGGTGGGTTCCTGCGCCAGAAGCTGCTGGCAATGGCCAGGGTTCGGGCAGTCAGTGCACCGCAAAACCGCATCCGAAATCTGATCAATGCTCACCTGACCGCCAATCGCGGCCTGTTCCAGATCAACGTCCAGCATTCTGGCCATATCATCGACCAAACCGGCGTGTAGTCGCAGAACACTCTGACTGGCCATGCGGAATCCTCTCACGTCTCGCGTCACGATCAGGGTACAGGTTTTGTTCGACTGATCCTTTGACTCAGGTCAATTGACCTTACCGACCCGGTCCAGATAGGCGCGGGTTGCGTCCTGCACGCGCCTGAACCGGTCGCCGCCCAGCTTTTTGCCACCGGACCAGCGCGTGACAATGATCACGTGATTGTCCAGACCTTCCCGCTCCATCATCCGCAGGATCACCATGCCGGCACCGCTTTCCCCGTCATCCGCTTTCAACGCCCCGGTCGGCAGGGTCGCGGCCCAGGTGTTATGCGTGGCCTTTGCATAGCTTTTGTCCGATTTCAGATCACCTAGCACCACGTCGATCTCGGCCCGACTCGTGACATGCGCGCCCGAAACCGCATATTTTGACCCGCGATCGGTCAGAATCACCCCCAATCGCGTCAGGGTGGTCATTGCGTCAGCCCCAGTTGCGCGGCTGTTTCCAGAACGATTTGAACACGGTCTGCGTTGGGCGGGTGCGAACTGAGGAACCGGTCACCGGGATCTGGAATTCGGTCAAAGAACTTTGCCCCGACCAACGGGTTATAACCCGCTTTATAGGTGATAATTGTGCCCAACTGATCCGCTTCAAGCTCAAAGTCCTGGGAATAAATCTGCGCGCCGACCTGCGCCCCGAGCTTCTGCGCCTCTTCCACCCCGGCTTCATCAGCCCCGTGCAATCGGGCCAGTTCACCGAACCGGGCCGCACTTTCACTGGCGTTTCGGGATTGCCGTTCGATGTGATCCAGGATGTGATGCGCCGCCTCGTGCCCCATTACAAACGCCAGCTCATCCGCATTCTGCGCCGAGCTTATCATCGAGCGGGTGAAAATGATGGCGGGCTGGTCGTTTTCGTCCAAAGTCTGAAAGGCGTTGGCAGGCGCGCGCGGGTTCAGGTCTACTAAAATCCGAAAGTCGCAATTCCCGGATGGCGCCTGACGCAGACACTGGGTGCGGGCCTCGGCCCCGATGGCGCGGCTGACCTCGCGAAACGTCTCGGTCGTGACCTGAGAATCCGCCGAACGCGATTCCCAATCCTCGGCGGGCAGAACGCGTAGCACCCCCGAATCGCAAGCTGCCAGCAGCAACAGGACTGCCAAGAAGATCGCACGTGTCATCAGGACCCCTTCCGGTCAGTCTTGCCGCCCAGCCACCATAGCGCGGTGATCCATGCGGGGCCACGCCTGATCGGTTGCCAACGGGTTGCATTGCGCGGCGTCCACCGGCACTCTGCCCGTATGTTTTCGATTGAGCATGAATTCGACTCGACCGTCATTACTCTGATCGACGAAGGCGAGAAGCCTTTGCAGGAGGATGTGGTCATCAACAACTTCGCCGAATGCGTCACGCTGGAACAACTGGACCCGCGAACGGATCAGGTACAGAAAATCACCCTCTCGCCCGAACAGGTGCGCGATCTGGCCGCGGCGTTGGACCTGCCCGAGGGCGTGTATCAGTTGCGGGAAACGCAGGACTAAGGGTCATAGACAAAAACCTTGTCGCGGCTGGTCTGCCCCCGTTTCAGAGTCAGCGTTGATGGGGCGACACCCAAGCATTGCGCCAGGATGGAGCGGACGGCCTGATTGGCCTTGCCGTTGTCAGCCGGTGCCGTGACCCGGATATGTAGTTGCTCACCTTCTAGCGTCGCCCGATCCTGCGCAGCTTTCGGCGTCACTCTGACCGGAAGCTCAGCGCCCCGTCGGGCCAGGCTGCGCAAGTCCGGCAAATTTCGCAGTCGTGACCTGGCCATATTGCCCCCGCTTTTTTCAACACCCTTGCATGACCGGTCCCGGAATGAAAATGATCTGGGCAAATCGCCAGTTTGCCCTTGAATCGGGGGCCATGCTGACCAACTTACAGACTGCCCATGTAAAGGAAGTTAACATATGTCCCTGAAAAACCCGGCCGCTCTGGAATTTCTGCAGTCGCGCCGGTCACGCCCGGCCAAAACGCTGATCGCTCCGGCACCCACACGCGAGGAACTGCTGCCCCTGCTCACCGCTGCCGCGCGCAGCCCCGACCACGGTAAGCTGGAACCCTGGCGCTTTATTGTGCTGGAAAAAGAGGCCATGCCGCGTCTGGCGCAATTGACCGAAGACTGCGGCATCGCGTTGGGCAAAAGCGCTGAGGATATCGCGAAAACGCGCAGTCAGTTCGATATGGGGCAACTGGCAGTGGCGGTGATCGAGGTGCAAAAGCCCAGCGACAAAGTTCCGGCCATCGAACAGACCTATTCCGCAGGGGCGGTCTGTCTGGCCTTGCTGAACGCTGCGCTGGCTGCTGGTTGGGGGGCCAACTGGCTGTCGGGCTGGCAAGCGCATGACCGCGAGTTCTGCAGGACGGCACTTGGTCTGGCCGAAAATGAACGCGTCGCGGGCCTGATCCACATCGCGACCGAAAGCAGGACCCCACCCGAGCGTCCCCGTCCGGACGTCGCGGCATTAACTCAGTGGGTATCTGAATGATCATCCTGAACGCCTTCTTCTCGGCGTTGGGACAAATCGGCGATCCCAAATTTCGCGCTGTTCTGCTGCGCGGTGTCGGCTTGACGATCCTGCTGCTGGTGGTCGCTTGCGCGGGTGCGATCTGGTTCATCAACACGCTATCGGGCAATGAAATCTCATTGCCCTTCGTCGGTGTCGTGCCGTGGCTGAACGACGTGCTGAACTATTCGGGCATCTTTCTGGTGCTTGTGCTGCCGGTGTTTCTGATGGTTCCGGTCGCCTCGGCCATAACCTCGATCTTTCTGGACGAGGTCGCGCAGGCGGTCGAGGACAAGCACTACAAAACCCTGCCCCCGGCCCGCCGCATTCCGGTCTCCGAGGCGGTGCGGGACGGTCTGAGCTTTCTGGGCGTTCTGATCGTTGCAAACCTGCTGGCGCTGATACTTTACGCGATCTTCACCCCGCTTGCGCCGTTCATCTTCTGGGCCATGAACGGGTTCCTGCTGGGCCGAGAATACTTCACGCTGGCCGCCATGCGCCGTTTGGGCCGCGACGGGGCGCGGAAGTTGCGGGCAAAGCATTCGACAACCATCTGGATTGCGGGAACGCTGATGGCCATCCCGCTGTCGGTTCCCTTGGTAAATCTGGTGATCCCGATCATCGGAGCCGCCACATTCACCCATATCTACCACAGCTTGTCAGCCAGCAGGGCCTGACAGCGCCTAGCGCGGTTCCAACTGATTCAGCCAGTCGAAATCGCGCACCGAGATCACGCCCGACACGATAATCCCCGCAATCACCGCCCAGAGCACCACAGAAATGCCGGTGGTGATCCACAGCTTCTTCTTCATGTGGTGAACCTCCGGCGCGCCCGCATGGGTACCCGGCACGATCTCACCCAGATCGCCTTGGGTTTTGATGCGGATGGGTAGCACCACAAGCAAGGTCATGAACCAGATGACCGCGAACAGAACCAAGGCGGCTGTGATCGTCATGTCGGACCCTCCGGGGTTAGGGGTTTAAACCTGTTCCAGTTCGACCAGACAGCCGTTGAAGTCCTTGGGATGCAGGAACAACACGGGCTTGCCATGCGCGCCGATCTTGGGCTCGCCAGAGCCCAGCACGCGCGCGCCGGTTTCCTTCAGATGGTCGCGGGCCGCGAGGATATCCTCGACCTCATAGCACACGTGGTGGATGCCACCGGCGGGGTTTTTCTCGAGGAATCCATTGATCGGGCTGTCATCGCCAAGAGGGTAGAGCAGTTCGATCTTGGTGTTGGGCAGTTCGATGAACACAACGGTCACGCCATGATCGGGTTCATCCTGCGGCGCGCCCACGCTGGCACCCAGCGCGCTGCGATACTGCTCGGACGCGGCCTCAAGGTCCGGCACGGCGATGGCAACGTGGTTAAGACGACCGATCATGATGTTCTCCTCTGTCCTTTGTTGCATGGGTTATGGGGGCAGACCCGGCAAAGGACAAGTGCGCCAAATCGCCCGTTAACCCTGTGTTAGCCAGAAGTTCCTAGCGTAAGGCATCTGCTGGATAGGAGATCTGCCATGGACGATTCGGGCCCTTTCGCCACCACTATCGCCACGCCCACCGCAACGCGGCCCCTGTTGGGCCAAACCATTCTGGTTGTCGAAGACAGCCGGTATGCGTGCGACGTGATCCGCCTTATGTGTCTACACAGCGGGGCCAGAATTCGGCGCGCCGACTGCCTGAAATCGGCCCGACGCCATCTGCAGATTTACCGCCCGTCGGTCATTCTGGTGGATATGGGCCTGCCGGATGGCTCGGGCGCGGACCTGATTGAGGAACTGACCCAAGCCTCGCCCCGGATCGGCGTCATTCTGGGCATGTCCGGCGATGATTGCGCCAAGGCGGATGCGCGCCGGGCCGGGGCCGATGGGTTTTTGCCCAAACCGCTAAAATCAATGGCGTATTTTCAGAAATCCATCCTGGAGCTTCTGCCCGAGGATCGCCGCCCCGGCGATCTTCATGCTGTGCGGGATGAGGTGATCCGCCCGGACCCGATGGCGTACCAGGATGATATGGCCCATATCGCTGATATTCTGGCAGGCCCGAATGATCCACGCACCCTGGATTACGCTACACAGTTCCTGCGCGGCGTCGCGCGTGAGGCTGATGATGCCGTTCTGGCTGAAGCCGCCCGAAAGCTTGCAGTGTCCCGGGCACAGGGCACGCCGATCACCGCCGAGGCCGCGCAACTGGCCGGGATCGTGCAAAGCAGGCTGGAACGGCGCGAGGCAATCTGAGATGGCCGCCGCCTACCTCGTCGCCGCATCGCTTCTATGTCTGTGGCTCTACCGTCAAACACGCAAAGCCGCCCGTACCATTCGGGAGAACCGGAATGGGTTGGGGAAACAGCTAGGTTAGTGCGTTTCTCGACCTTAGAAGTTGCACGGGTACGGGGCCAGCGGCATTTTGCCGCCCGACGCGGTCTCACGCGCACTCGTCTGAAACAGCGTTTTTCCGGTCCCCAGAAAGCAAACCGCCCGCACGCGGCGGGCAGCTCTCTTAGTCCTGCGGGATGATCCGAAGACCCAGTTCCATCAACTGGTCCGAGGTTGGATCGGACGGCGCGTCCATCATCAGATCCTCAGCCCGCTGGTTCATCGGGAACATCATGACCTCGCGGATATTCGCCTCATCCGCCAACAGCATCACGATCCGGTCGATGCCCGCAGCACAGCCCCCGTGGGGCGGTGCGCCGTAGTGGAAGGCGTTGAACAGGGCTCCAAAGCGGGATTTGACCTCATCCTTGCCGTAGCCTGCCAGTTCAAAGGCTTTCAGCATGATCTCGGGCTTGTGGTTCCGGATTGCGCCCGACACCAGCTCATAGCCGTTGCACGCCAAGTCGTACTGATACCCACGTACATCCAGCGGATCGCCCTGCAGTGCCTCCATGCCACCCTGCGGCATCGAGAACGGGTTGTGTTCAAAATCGATCGCGCCGGTTTCCTCGTCCTGTTCATAGATTGGGAAATCCACGATCCATGCAAAGGCGAACCGGTCTTTCTCGGTCAGGCCTAGCTCATCGCCGATCACATCCCGCGCCTTGCCTGCGACCTTTTCAAAGGCCTTGGGCTTGCCGCCCAGGAAGAACGCCGCATCACCCACATCCAGCCCAAGTTGCTGGCGGATCGCCTCGGTGCGCTCAGGCCCGATATTCTTGGCCAAAGGCCCTGCGGCCTCTCGGCCTTCGCCCTGATCGCGCCAGAAGATGTAGCCCATCCCGGGCAGACCCTCTTTCTGCGCAAAGGCGTTCATGCGGTCGCAGAATTTGCGGCTGCCACCACCCGGCGCGGGGATGGCGCGGATTTCAGTACCGTCTTGCTCCAGCAGCTTTGCGAAAATCGCAAAGCCAGAATCGCGGAAGTGGTCGGAGACCACTTGCATTTTGATAGGATTGCGCAGGTCGGGCTTGTCGGTGCCGTACCACAGGGCCGAATCCTTGTAGGAAATCTGCGGCCATTCCTGATCGACCTTGCGGCCACCGCCGAACTCTTCGAAAACGCCGGTCAGAACGGGCTGGATCGTGTCGAACACGTCCTGCTGCTCGACAAAGGACATCTCAAGGTCCAACTGATAGAAATCGGTGGGCGAGCGGTCGGCGCGCGGATCTTCATCGCGGAAACAGGGCGCAATCTGGAAATACTTGTCGAAGCCCGACATCATGATCAACTGCTTGAACTGCTGCGGGGCCTGCGGCAGGGCGTAGAACTTGCCCGGATGCAGGCGCGACGGCACCAGAAAGTCGCGCGCGCCTTCGGGGGACGAGGCGGTGATGATCGGCGTTTGATACTCGCGGAACCCCTGATCCCACATGCGTTTACGCATCGAGGCCACAACGTCCGAGCGCAGGGTCATGTTGCGCTGCATCGCCTCGCGGCGCAGGTCCAGATAGCGATAGCGCAGGCGGGTTTCCTCGGGGTATTCCTGATCGCCGAAGACCATAAGCGGCAGTTCGTCGGCAGCACCAAGCACTTCCAACTCGCGCACGTAAACCTCGACCTCGCCGGTAGGCAGTTTCGGGTTCACCAGTTCCGGGTCGCGCGCCTTGACCGATCCATCGATGCGGATGCACCACTCGGAGCGAACTTTCTCAAGTTCGGCAAAGGCGGCGCTGTCGCCATCGCACAGAACCTGCGTGACACCGAAGTGATCGCGCAGGTCGATGAACAGCACGCCACCGTGATCTCGGACCCGATGCACCCATCCCGACAGGCGGACGGTTTCACCGACATTGGCGGCGGTCAGAGCGGCGCAGGTGTGGCTGCGATAGGCGTGCATGGAGATATCCCTTCGGGCGCAGAATTCGTCGCGCCGATACACCCTGTCAGGTCTGGAAAGTCAAGGCGGGTCGCGCCGTCAAAACGGCCTTTGCACGTTGCCCGAGTAGAAATAGACGCCCAAACCGACGGCAAAGATGATATTGCCCGCGATCGCGTGCAGCAGCACCGCGAATACAAACGAGCCGCGCTGACGGTAAGCCCATGTAAACAGCATCCCTCCGGCAAAGGTCATCACGGCGACAATCCAGCTCCAGTACATCAGATGGGCGAAGGAAAACACGAACGCGTTCAGCAGATAGGCCCGGCGGCCATCAGGCAGGATTGCGTGATAGCGGCGGAAGAACAGGGACCGGAACAGCAGCTCTTGCGGTAAGGCCGAGGCCAGCGGATAGCCGATCCAGATCATGGCCAGCATCTCGGGCCGGTGTCGCAGCAGGAAAAAGGCGGCCTCGGGCCGGGTGATCTGAATGAGCACCGTGCAAAATGCCGCCATGATGAGCGTAAAGGCGAGCAACTCGCGCCAGGACCAGTTCGCCCATTCATATCGCAGTTCCGCCCAGCGAAACCCCGGCGTCCAGTTCAGCAGCACAATCCCCAGCCCGGTAAAGGCAAAGAGCGCCGGGAACATCCAGTCGGGTGGGAAGAACACTGCAATAACCAGTGGGGCGGCGATGTAAAACAGGCCGAACTCCACCCGCAGCCGGAGCATCGCGACCGGCGGTCCGACCATTGTGCTGTCTTTGCTCACTGGTTCACCAACTCCACCGGGATCAGCCCGCGCAATGAATTTCCCATGTGGACAGTTCGTGCGTTTCGCAGATCGGTCAAGGTCAATCTGGCTTCCGTAACGTTGTATTTTTCCAGCATTTCTTCGCGCAGAATACCGGGCAGCAAGCCGCAGGACAGCGCCGGTGTCAGGCAGCGCCCGTCGGACATCGTAAGAAACAGGTTGGTGATCGTGCCCTCACATAATTCATCGCGCTCGTTCAGGAACAAAAGCTCGTCGATCTCTGGGGGCATCGCGGCGCGAGCGTCATCATAGACCGCGCGCCGGGTGGTTTTGTGGTGCAGCCAGATATCCGAAGAATTCAGTCGTTTGTCGGCAATCCCCAATCTCCATTTGGCCGGATTTTCCGCCAAACGAGCGGTGGTCAGCTCAAATGCGCCAGCGGCGTCCATCGTCAACCTGCAGCGCAAATCGCCGTCGCTGGAAACCGGGGACAGAGCCGCCTCAGCCTGCGCCCGCAAAAATGGCAGATCCAGAGCATCCGCCGTCCGGGCCATGCGATCCAGGTGCCGGGTCTTGCGCACAAATCCCTGATCCGGCCTATAGGCCAGCGTCTCGATCAGGCGGAAATCAGGCTCAACTGGCGGGCGAAGCGGGCTTTCCATAAGGCTTCCTCATATTCCGAGGCGGCTGTGCTGTCCCAGACCACACCGCCGCCCACGTTCAGCGTGGCGCGTCCATCCTCGACCATTAGCGTGCGGATGGCCACGTTGAACTCGGACCGGCCATCGGGGGCGGCCCAACCGATGGTGCCGCAGTAGATATCGCGTGCCCAAGGCTCCAGATCGGCCAGAATCTCCATCGCGCGGATTTTGGGCGCACCGGTGATTGACCCGCAGGGGAACAGGGCCGTCAGGATTTCCGATAGTTCGGCCCCAACTTGTAACTGCGCCCGCACCAGCGAGACCATCTGATGCACTGTCGCGTAGGTCTCGACCTTGAACAGTTCCGGCACATGGACCGAGCCCGGCAATGCCACGCGGCTGATATCATTGCGCAGCAGGTCGACGATCATCAGGTTTTCAGCCCGGTTCTTTGGATCGGTCGACAAGAAATTGCGGTTCCGGGCGTCCTCGGCCATATCCTCGCTTCGGGGCTGAGTGCCCTTCATCGGGCGGGTTTCGATACGCCCGGTTTCATCGGTGCGAAAAAACAGTTCGGGTGAACGGCTCAGCAGGTCCGGCAATCCGTCCTGTTCGACCAGCGCACCGTGGCCGACAGGCTGACCCGCCGCCAGCGCGGAATAGAGCGCGCCGCTGTTGCCATCGACCGTCAGATCAATCGGGAAGGTCAGGTTGGCCTGATAGATATCCCCCGCGCCGATGGCGTCATGTACGGTCTGGAAAGCATGCTTATAGCGCGCCTCGTCCCAGCGTGGCTTGAAGCTGGAAATCCCGCCACCCGTTTTGGGTAGGTCGGATTGCACTGGTGCGTCATACGCCCCAAAAACCAGCAACGGCAACCGGCGATCCTGCGGCATGCGAGCGTTCAGGCGCGGCTCCAGCGCATAACCGAGCTCATAACTGGCATACCCGGCGATCCATGCCCCATCGGCGCGTGCAGCATCCAGCGCCGCCAAGGCCTGGGGCACGTCCTCCGGCTGATCCGCGCGGATTATGTGGGATGGCCGGTCAAAAAAGGTTCCCGGACCGGCAGGCCCCTGATCAAATCGAATACGCAAGTGCATCCTCATTTGCCGTGCTGCGCGGTATAGAGAATACGCCGCCAAGGGAAAGGGGGGAAAGCGGCAATTTCATCCCTGTTTCCGATCCCTCTTGCACCTTTTCGCGCGGTCCCTATAACGCAGGACAATTTGGGCGCTGGGGCGGTGCCCTGACTCGCGGATAATCGAAGGAACGTGGCCATGCCGAGAAGAACCGACATCCAGTCGATCATGATCATCGGGGCGGGCCCCATTGTTATCGGTCAGGCGTGTGAGTTCGACTATTCCGGCGCTCAGGCCTGCAAGGCGCTGCGCGAGGAAGGCTATCGGGTCATTCTGGTGAACTCGAACCCCGCGACGATCATGACCGATCCCGGTCTGGCCGATGCGACTTATATCGAGCCGATCACGCCCGAGGTGGTCGCCAAGATCATCGAGAAAGAACGCCCCGACGCCCTGCTGCCCACCATGGGCGGGCAGACCGGCCTGAACACCTCGCTGGCGTTGGAAGAGATGGGCGTGCTCGAGGAGTTCGGCGTCGAGATGATCGGTGCCAAGCGCGACGCGATTGAAATGGCCGAAGATCGCAAGCTATTCCGCGAGGCGATGGATCGGTTGGGGCTGGAAAACCCCAAGGCGACCATCGTAACCGCGCCCCGCAAGGAAGACGGCTCGACCGATCTGGATGCGGGTGTGCAGATGGCGCTGGATGAGCTGGAAGAGATCGGCCTGCCCGCGATCATCCGCCCTGCCTTTACCTTGGGCGGAACCGGCGGTGGTGTGGCCTATAACCGCGAGGATTACATCCATTTCTGCCGCTCGGGCATGGATGCCTCACCCGTCAATCAGATCCTCGTCGATGAAAGCCTGCTGGGTTGGAAAGAATACGAGATGGAGGTGGTGCGCGACACTGCCGACAACGCCATCATCGTTTGTTCCATCGAAAACGTCGATCCGATGGGCGTGCATACGGGTGACTCGATCACCGTGGCCCCTGCCCTGACGCTGACCGACAAGGAATACCAGATCATGCGCAATGGCTCGATCGCTGTTCTGCGTGAAATTGGCGTCGAGACCGGTGGCTCGAACGTGCAATGGGCGATCAACCCAGATGATGGCCGCATGGTCGTGATCGAGATGAACCCGCGCGTGTCGCGCTCGTCGGCTCTGGCCTCCAAAGCAACCGGTTTCCCGATTGCCAAGATCGCCGCGAAACTGGCCGTGGGTTACACGCTGGACGAGTTGGACAACGACATCACCAAGGTCACCCCGGCATCGTTCGAGCCGACCATCGATTATGTCGTGACAAAAATCCCGAAATTCGCGTTCGAGAAATTCCCCGGCTCGGAACCCTACCTGACCACCGCGATGAAATCGGTGGGTGAGGCCATGTCCATCGGCCGCACCATCCACGAATCGATGCAAAAGGCGTTGGCCTCGATGGAATCGGGTCTGACCGGGTTTGATGAAATCGAAATCCCCGGCCTGAGCGTGGGCGTTTGGGATGAGGCCGACGACAAAGCCGCCGTGATCAAGGCGATCAGCCAACAGACGCCGGACCGGTTGCGCACGATTGCTCAGGCGATGCGTCATGGCTTGACCGACGACGAAATCTTCGGCGTCACCAAGTTCGACCCGTGGTTCCTCGCCCGTATCCGCGAAATCATCGAAGCCGAGCGTCAGGTCCGCAAAGATGGTCTGCCGATGACCGAAGACGGCATCCGCAGGCTGAAAATGCTGGGCTTCACCGATGCGCGTCTGGGCAATCTGACCGGTCGCGACGAAGCCAATGTCCGCCGCGCCCGCCGCAATCTGGGCGTTTCAGCCGTCTTCAAACGCATCGACACCTGCGCCGCCGAATTCGAAGCGCAGACGCCTTACATGTACTCGACCTATGAAGCCCCAATGATGGGCGAAGTTGAATGCGAGGCCCGCCCGAGTGACCGCAAAAAGGTCGTCATCCTCGGCGGCGGCCCGAACCGGATCGGTCAGGGGATCGAGTTCGACTATTGCTGCTGTCACGCCTGTTTCGCGCTGACCGATGCGGGGTACGAGACCATCATGGTCAACTGCAACCCCGAGACGGTCAGCACCGACTATGACACCTCGGATCGTCTATATTTTGAGCCGCTGACCTTTGAACATGTCATGGAAATCCTGATGAAAGAGCAGGAAAACGGCACCCTGCACGGCGTCATCGTTCAGTTCGGTGGCCAGACCCCGCTGAAACTGGCCCACGCGCTTGAAAACGAAGGCATCCCGATCCTCGGCACCACGCCTGATGCGATCGATCTGGCCGAAGACCGCGAACGCTTCCAGGCGCTGGTCAATGAGCTGGGTCTGAAACAACCCAAGAACGGCATCGCTTCGACCGATGAACAGGCACTTGAGATTGCCGAGGAAATCGGCTTCCCGCTGGTCATTCGCCCCTCTTACGTTCTGGGCGGCCGCGCGATGGAAATCGTGCGCGATATGGACCAGTTGAAACGGTATATTAACGAAGCCGTGGTGGTCTCCGGCGACAGCCCCGTGCTGCTCGACAGCTATCTGTCCGGCGCGGTGGAACTGGACGTGGATGCGCTGTGTGATGGAACGGATGTTCACGTCTCGGGCATCATGCAGCATATTGAAGAGGCGGGCGTGCATTCGGGCGACTCGGCCTGCTCGCTGCCACCCTATTCGCTCAGCCCCGAGATTCTGGCGCAGATCGAGGATCAGGCGCATAAATTGGCCCGCGCGCTGAACGTAGTCGGCCTGATGAACGTGCAGTTCGCGGTCAAGGATGACGAGATTTACCTGATTGAGGTCAACCCCCGCGCCAGCCGCACCGTGCCTTTCGTGGCCAAGGCCACCGACAGCGCCATCGCCTCGATCGCCGCGCGGGTGATGGCGGGCGAGCCGCTGTCGAACTTCCCGCAGCGTCCCGCCTACAACAAGGAACAGGACCACAAAGTCGTCGACCAGATGACACTGGCCGACCCGAACATGCCGTGGTTCTCGGTGAAAGAGGCGGTGCTACCCTTCGCCCGCTTCCCCGGCGTCGATACGATCCTCGGCCCCGAGATGCGCTCGACCGGTGAAGTGATGGGCTGGGATCACGACTTCCCGCGCGCCTTCCTCAAGGCGCAGATGGGGGCGGGCATGGTGCTGCCTTCGTCGGGCCGTGCGTTTATCTCGATCAAGGACGCCGACAAGACACCCGCTATGCTCGAGGCAGCGCAGGTTCTGGTCGGGCAAGGCTTCGCACTGGTCGCGACCCGCGGAACCCAAAGCTGGCTGGCGGATCAGGGCGTGCCCTGCGACGTGGTCAACAAGGTGTATGAAGGCCGCCCAGACGTGGTCGATATGCTGAAAGACGGTCAGGTTCAGTTGCTGATGAACACCACCGAGGGCGCACAGGCGGTCGAGGATAGCAAGTCCATCCGCTCAATCGCGCTGTATGACAAGATCCCCTACTTCACCACCGCCGCCGCCAGCCACGCCGCCGCGCTGGCGATCAAGGCCCAGGCCGAAGGGGATGTCGAGGTGCAGTCGCTGCAGGGTTAACCACGCGCATTGAGCCGCAAAGCGCGCATCATTCAGGAAAATATTTGCGCCCGTTGACGTTTTGTCAGCGGGCGCTCATTTTTTGGCTAATCGAGCAGAAGGACCACCAAGATGCGCATTCTACTGGCTATCGCCGCTCTTACCGCCCTAGCCGCCTGTGACGTGCCGTTTGTCCCGCTGATCTGACGAAAGCGGGTCTTTAGGCGGCCTGTGCCACCCGCCGTTCATCGCGCGCGAAAAACAGCAGGTAGAACACCGGCGCGGCCACCATTGTCAGCACCGTGGCAAAGGCCAGACCCCCCATGATCGTCACCGCCATCGACACGAAAAACGCATCCGTCAGCAGCGGTGCCATCCCCAGAATGGTGGTGATCGCCGCCAGCATGACCGGGCGCAGACGCGAGACGGATGCTTCGACAATCGCCTCGCGCAGGGGTTTTCCGGTGGCGCGGACCAGGTCGATCTCCTCGACCAAAACGATGCCGTTCTTGATCAGCATCCCCGACAGGCTGAGCAGCCCCAGCAATGCCGTGAAGGTAAACGGCAGGCCGGTTCCCAGCAGGCCGATGACGACGCCATTGACCGACATCGGCACCAGCAGCCAGATGATGATCGGCTGACGCAGCGCGTTGAACAGCAGCACCGAGATCAGCACCATGATCAGCAGGCTCAGCGGCAATTGCCTGCCCAGACTCTCCTGCGCATCGCGCGAGTTTTCATACTCGCCGCCCCACTCCATCCTGTAGCCCGGCGGCAGGTCGATGGCTTCGATGGCATCGCGCACCTCGGCATGCACCTGCGCCGCTGTGATACCGGGCGGGATATCGGCACCGACAGTGATGGTCAGCACCCGGTCCCTGCGATGCACCAGCGTATTCAGCGCCTCGTATTCGAACCCGTCCACCATCTGCTCGACAGGTACGAAGCGTTCGGACTGATCGGAATACACCACCTGATCGACGATCGAATAATCCCCATCCGCCGCCCGCCGGATGATGATCGGGATCAGGCGGTCGCGTTCGCGCAGGACACCGCCGCTGATGCCATCGGTCGAAAACTGCAGGGTGGCAGCGATATCCTCGCGGCTGACACCTGCCGTCTGCGCCCGTTCAGTGGCGTAGATCGGGCGCACGGCCAGCTCTTTCTCGCGCCAGTCCTGATAGATATTGAGCGCGTTGGGGGAAGCTGCGGCCATCCGTTGCACCGCCTCTTCGGCCAGTTGCCGTAGCACGACCGGGTCGCTGCCCGAGAACCGCGCCTGGATCGGATCGCCGCCGCCGGGGCCAAAGACCAGACGCTTGGTGCGGAACTCACCTTCGGGGAAGCGCCCGGTTCCGAAGGCTTCCAGATCGGCCTGCAGCGCCGGGATATCGTCCAGCGTCTCGGTCCGGATGATCATGTGGCCGTAGCTGGGATTCGGGTCCTCGGCCGAGTAGGTCAGCATGAACCGCGTCGCGCCCTGCCCGACAAAGGTTGTCACGGACACCACATCGTCTCGGTCGTTCAGCCAGTCTTCGAAAACCGCCATATCCTGACTTGTGCGCGCAATCGGCGTGCCCTGTGGCAGTTTGTAATGCACGAAGAACAGCGGCGTGTTCGAATCCGGGAAGAACTGCTGTTTCACCAGCCCGAAACCGGCGTAACAGGCGACTGTAACGGCAACCAACCCGGCGACCACCAGCCAGCGGAATCGAAGCGCCCAATGCAGGATGACGCCGTAGATGCGGAACAGAATCCCGCTGTATGCGTCCACGTCACCCGCCTTGCCCTGCTTGAAGAAGTAATGCCCTAGCATTGGCGTCACGGTGATCGCCAGCACCCAGCTTAGCAGCAGGGAGATGCCGATCACCGCGAAAAGCGAGAACAGAAATTCGCCGGTCGCATCCGGGCTAAGGCCAATTCCCGCGAAGGCCATGATGCCGATCACCGTCGCCCCCAACAGCGGGATTTGCGTTTTCGAGGCGACCTCTTCCGCCGCATCGCGCGAGGATTTGCCGCGCAGCATGGCGATCTGCATCCCCTCGGCCACGACGATGGCGTTGTCCACCAGCATGCCCATCGCGATGATCAGCGCGCCCAGCGAAATCCGCTCCATCTCGATCGAGAAAAGCGCCATGAACAACAGGGTGCCCACAACGGTCAGCAACAGGGTCGAGCCGACCACGATAGCCGCCCGCCAGCCCATGAAGATGCCCAGAACGGCCACCACGATGGCCACGGACATCGCAAGGTTGACCAGAAAATCGTTCGAGGCCTGTTCGACCACGACATGCTGCTGGTAGATCGGCAGAATCTCGACACCGAAGGGGATGCTCGGATCAAGCTCGGCGAATTTGGCGTCGGCGCGCTTTCCGACCTCGACGATGTTTTCCGTTGAAAGCCCTGCGATGCCCAGCGTGAACGCCTCGGTCCCGTTGAACCGGATCATGACCTGCGGATCGGTCTGGCGGGCGCGGTACACGTTGGACATGTCGAACAGGTTGATCACCTGCCCCTGCGAGCCGACCGACAACCCCGCAATCGCCGACACGCTGTCGGAGCCTTCTGCTGTCAGGATGGTCGTTCGGTCATTGCCGGACCTCAGGGAACCGGATGAATTGACCGAATCCGCGTTGGCGATGGCCTCATTCAGCGCCTGAATGGGCACGTTCTGGTTCACCGAGATCGCCAGATCCGGTTCAATGAAAATCGCCTCTTCCGGCAGGCCTTGAACCTCGACGTCGGCGACGCCGTCCACGGTCAGCAACTCGCGACGCAGGAAGGTCGCCAGTTCGTGCTTTTCCGCGTCCGAAAAGCCGTCGGCGGTGACGGCGTAAAACAGGCCGAACACATCGCCGAACCCGTCATTGACGTAAGGCGCACCGACACCCGAGGGCAGGCTGCGGGACGCGTCACGGATTTTGGCGCGCAGGCGGGTCCAGATGTCCGGCAGTTCAGAGCCGTCATAGGTAGATTGAATCTCAACCTCAATCAGCGACACGCCCGGCTGATTAACCGAGGTGATGGTATCTACTTCTCCCATCTGCTGGATCGCCGATTCCAGCGGTTCCGAGACCTCCAGCGCGACCTGCTCGGCGGTGGCGCCGGGGTATTGCGTGATGATGACCGCGTTTTTGATGGTAAAGGCCGGGTCTTCCAGCCGCCCCAGCGACAGAAACCCCCAGATACCACCGAACAGGGCGATCAGAATGATCAGCCACGTGTAAAGTGGCCGGTCAATGGAAGCGCGCGCAATTTTCATCTGCCCGCCCCTTTAGTTCGAAAAACCGGTAAAACGGCGCACGGTCTGACCATCGGTCAGCGCAGCGCCGCCTGCCACCACAATCTCTTGGCCATCCGACAGGCCGCTCAGCACACGCACATCGCCGGTCTGGGTTGGCTCGATGGTCACAGGCACACGCTTCACGGTCCCTTCATCGGCGCCAACCGGGTCAAAGACCATGACCCCCAGCTCACCAGCGGCATCGGCAACGATGGCAGTCGCGGGCACGATGATGCCCACGCGCCCGTCCCGCACCTTGGCGTTGACCGTCACCGAGGACCCCGGCAGAATCTGCAACCCCTCGGGCGGGGTCAGCCCGAACTGAATGCGATAGGTCTGCCCGACGCTGGAGGATTCGGCGTCGAATTCGCGGATTTCCAGCGGAAATACCTCATCACTGACCGGGAATTTGGCGGTGAGAGTTATGTCATCCTGCTGGCCCGAGCGTTGAAACAGAATCTCGGGCACGTCCACCTCGATCCGCAATTCGGACATGTCGTGAAGGCGGACAATCGGGGTGCCTGCGGACACTGTGGTGAACGCCTCGACCGCGCGGCTGGACACCAGCGCGTCGAAGGGGGCCGTCAGCGTGGCGTGTTCAAGTTCGTATTCGGCATCGCGCAGGGCGATGGCCGCCAGTTGCGCCTCGGTCTCGGCGTCATCGACCGCCACCTGGCTGGCCGTGGTGCCCCGCAGGCGGGACAGTCGGGCGACGGTCCGGTCGGCTTGTTCCTTTTGCAGCCGCGCGCGGCTCAGGCGCAGTTCGAACGGTTCCTGATCCAGACGCGCGATCAGGTCATCCTTGGGAATGACAAAACCCTCGGTCACGGGCATCTCGACAATCTGACCCGGCACCTGAAAGGCCAAATCCACCGTCTGCCGCGCTGCGACACGGCCAAAGAACTGGCGCGAAAAGCCGGGCTCGGTCTCGCGCACAAGCATCAGCTTCACGGGTTTCGAAACCTCCTGCGCGGCCATCGGGGTTGCCAGAACGGCCATCGCAAGGCCCAGAGCGGTCAGCAGTTTCATTTTGTTAATCCCTCGGGAATTCCGGTTTTCAGAACATTGTCACGGATTTTGCGCGCCAGTTGCGCGAATTGGGCGGTTTCTTCGGCATTCAGACCGGAGGCCCGGTGAAATAGTTCTCCGGCCTCGGCCACCAGCATGTCGCGGGCGTCATGGCCTTTGTCGGTCAGCACCAGTAGCAAGGCACGGCGGTCGGCGGGGTCTTTCTCGCGGGTCAGGTACCCGGCCTGCTCCAGCGCATCCGCGGTGGCCGTAATGGTGGACGGAACGCTGAGCATATCGGCTGCCAACACGCCCATGCGTTTGGGCTGATCCAGCTTGATCAGCATGTGGCATTCCGGGTGGCTAAGCTCGGTTTCGATACACTCGAACGTCTCTTCCAGTTTCCAATATAGGGCATAGACCCCCATGATCGCCTGTATCTCGGGCGTCAGCTGATCCAGCCTGTTGCTTGTGTCGTCCGGCATGGGACCTCTCGCGCAATGTCCTGCCGCCATATACTTCATTTTCTGAACTATTCAAGACATGAAGGTGAATTCCTGCCGCCACGCCCATTGCCCTCGGGTCAACATACCTTGATCAAACCCTGCCAAGGCTGCATTTTGAGCGAATCCAAGCGAGTCAGGACCCGCCATGTACACGCCCGCCATCACCGGAACCGGTGTTTTCACGCCCGAGAACGTCATCACCAACGCCGAGCTTGTTGAGGCCTTCAACGCCTATGCCGACAAGCAGAACGCGCGGAACGCCGATGCGATTGCGGCGGGGCAGATGGAACCGATGCAGCATTCGTCAGAGGAGTTCATCCTCAAAGCCTCGGGCATTCAGAACCGGTATGTAATGGACAAATCCGGCGTGCTGGACCCGGATGTCATGCACCCGTTACTGCGCCAACGCAGTGATGATGAGCCCGGGATCATGACCGAAATGGCGGTGGATGCCTGCAACAAGGCGCTGACGCAGGCGGGGCGCAAGGCCGACGACGTCGATCTGGTGATTTGCGCGGCGTCGAACCATGAGCGCGCATATCCGGCGATTGCCATCGAGATTCAGCAGGCGCTGGGGATCGGCGGGTTCGGGTTCGACATGAATGTTGCCTGTTCCTCGGCCACCTTCGGCATTCAGGCGGCGGCGGATATGGTGCGGTCCGGTTCAGTCCGGGCGGCGCTGGTGGTGAACCCCGAGATTTGTTCGGGCCATCTGGAATGGCGCGACCGGGATTGTCATTTCATCTTTGGCGATGTGGCCACAGCCACGCTGATCGAACGGATCGAAGACGCAACTGGCCCGCATTTCGAGGTCCTCTCGACCCGCTGCGCCACCGCGTTTTCCAACAATATCCGCAATAACAACGGCTTCCTACGCCGCTCGCGCCCCGACGGGGTGATCGACAGGCGCGACATGCAGTTCATGCAGAACGGGCGCAAGGTGTTCAAGGAAGTGCTACCCATGGTCAGCAAACACATCAGCGATCACATGCAGGCCGAGGGCGTCGCCAACACCGACCTGAAACGCCTGTGGCTGCATCAGGCCAACAAAACGATGAACGATTTCATCGGCAAGAAGGTTCTGGGCCGCGAGCCCGAAGGCGGCGAACAGCCCAACATTCTGCAGGACTACGCCAACACCTCGTCCGCCGGGTCCATCATTGCCTTTTCGCAATATTCGGATGATCTGAGCGATGGCGATATCGGTCTGATCTGTTCGTTCGGAGCGGGCTATTCGGTCGGGTCGGTGATTGTGAAACGGCGCGGTTAGCCGTTTACGGCGTAGATGCGAAACACGGCCCCTTCGGCGCGGGGCAGTTCGGTCACATTGTCCGGCAGATCGCCGCTTAGCAGCCCCGCCAGAAACCCGTCACCTTCGGACACCGACGACCAGTATTCTGTCCGCGCATTGGCCTCGCAGACCAGAATGTAGTCGATGCCCAACTCGGCAAGGCGCGGGCCAGTGTCGCGAGATTCGGACCGGAACAGATCAATCTGCGCGAGGTTTCCGGCCTCATTCCGATGGTAATTCCCGCCCAGAACCGAGTGATCCGTGTCGCGCAGGATGTACGAGGCATAGTCGAAATCGGCGAGGATCAGGCCGGGCTCCAGATCGCCCAACGGGCGAGTGGCCTGAACTGTGGTGCAAGCATACGCGCTGGTCTGTGCCGCGCCGGTCTCCGGCACGGTTTCCGCTCGCGCGGTAAAGTGCTTTTCAAGGCTTGCCCCGGTTTTCGGAGACATCAGAACGACAAACGCAACCAGCAGGATGCCGAACAGCCTTTGACCACTGGCCCGGTATCTCTGGTAGATCACCCGCAACACCTGCGCCTGCACGGCCACCATCGACAGGGCCAGAAAGGTCATCATACGGGACTGGTACAGGAACAGAACAAACGCGATGGCGATCAGGCCGAGCAGCAAGAGATACTCCAACTTTCTGTCCGACCCATAGGCAAAAACCCCCGCAGCGATCATCGAGAAGACAGAGATCGCGATCAGCGCAACGGTTTCCCCTGCATGTCGCTGGATGAAGACGCTGACATTCTGGGCCTCGGTCACCTGGCTCAGCCAAAAGGTGCGCATGTCTGGCGACATCTGGTTGATCGGGTTCTCAAGACAATAGGGCGCGACGCTGTATGCCAAGCCCACGGCAAGCGCGCCAACCGCCGCAAAGCACCAGAACCGGGCCCAAACCGACCAGCCAGAAGCAAAGACCGCAGCCCCCAAAAGCCCAAGCGCCGCCGCGCCTGCTGGCAAGGCTACGCTGAGTGTCAAGGAATCGCAGCCAGGAAAAAAGAAACTCTCGCGCGCTGTTGTCGCCACCGCCGCCGCCAACAGCGTCCCGGCCATCGCGGCCCCGAATTCCATTGTACGGCGACGGCTGGTTTCGCCGGACAAGATCCAATCAACCCCAACGAACAGGCCGATCAGCCCGATTTGCGCCAGCGATTCCGTGCCGATGGACAGGGACAATGCCAGACACACGCCCAGCCCAAGGCCCGCGTGTCGGATATCCTTGCGGAGAGTGAAAAACATCACCGCAGATACAAACAGCAAGACCTGCAACCCGTGGTGATCAAAGGAATACTGATCGAATTTGCCCGAACTGTTGATCGCAATCACAGCCATGACCAGAGCGGACACGGCCCCCTCGCGGCCCCCTAGAGCGCCGCCGATGATCGCGAAAACCCACAAAAGCAACCCGGCCAACAATGTTGGCCACAGGAAGGCCGTGAACTGATAGGCAGCCTCGGGCGACAAAACCGCGCTGCTCAGCACGTAAATCCCAGCGATGGGCGCATCGATCAGGCGGGACCAGTGCATCAATGTGCCACCGTCCGGTCCCAGCCGATGCTGATAGGGATCGAACCAACCCTGCCCGTCCAGCAGATCGGACACCGCGACCCAGCGCATGATATCATCTGGGCCCTGAACGTACCCGCCGAGCGTCATCAGACCGGCAAGCACCACAAAGGCGACCACGAAAAGCCTGCACGTGGTTTTGTCCGTCACGAGTCTGTACGGGACATTCTGCATGTCATCCTGCCTTGGCGATATTGCTCGCAGGCCTGTCTATGAGACCGAAGTGACATAATTGAGGCAGAACTTTACTGCCGAACCACCGTCAGTGGTTGCCCTTCTGCCAACGCCACAATCAGGGCTGGCTGACGCTTTCTTCTTCCAGATGCAGCTTCATCTCGATCAGCACCTGCTGCAGCAGGCTGGTTTCCTTCAGCAGCCGTTTGGCCTCGTTCACCGTGATGATCCCGTCCTCGATGGCGGCCTGATATTCGGTCATCAGCATGGCAAACCTCTGACTCAGCGCGATAACGTCCGAGTTCACCCCTCCGGTCCGGGGCGCTTCGGTGTTGCGGCCATCGTAGGACAAGGTGATGTTTTTCAGGTCCGCCAGGGCCGAAGTCACATGCGGATAATTCGCCGCGTTTTCAAGCCGGGCAACCGCGTCCACGGGCATGAACCGGTCGGCATGTTCGGCATTGTCGGAATAATACCGGCCCAACGTGGCCTTTGACTTGCCCGTGATCTCGCACGCGGCCTCGATCCCGACATCCTTCACCAAGGATTCCGTGTGTTTTTTCAGATAAGCCCCAATATCTGCCATCGTTTTACCTTTGTTACCCGCGCGCCCTTTCCCACGCATTTGATTTAGGGGAAAGGGAAGGAAAATTTCCCATACTCCAGTCATAATTGAAATGCCATAAATTGACTATCCCTCAGATATGCGGGGGATTTTGTGAGTGAGTGGCGGCAGTTCTTGCCGGTAACGAGTGATAGTGGGACGGGATTTCAGTCTTCACAACGTTTAGGCCACATGTTGGCCGACGGCGTCGCTGTTGCGAGCGCGGGGACTCCATCCCCATAGAGCGTGTGCTCGGTCTTCGCAGCTGTAATGGCGACGTCGCTTCCCTCAAGCTATTGATGACTTGTTCCTTTGTCCCCGGCGTTCTAGACCCGCCGCATGGCAAAGCTGTATTTCAACTACTCCACCATGAACGCGGGCAAATCGACCGTGTTGCTGCAGGCCTCGCACAACTATCGCGAGCGGGGCATGGACACCTATCTGATGACCGCCGCCATGGATAAGCGTGCGGGTGTCGGACGGATCGCCTCGCGCATTGGGATTTCAGAGCAGGCGGATACGTTTCGTCCCGATGACGACGTTTTTTCGATGATCGAAACGCGAATAGCCGAAGGTCGCGTTGCCTGTGTGTTTGTGGATGAGGCGCAGTTTCTGTCCGAGGATCAGGTCTGGCAACTGGCCCGTGCGGTAGATGACCTGAAGGTTCCCGTTCTGGCTTATGGCTTGAGGGTCGATTTTCAGGGCAAGCTGTTTCCGGGTTCCGCTGCCCTGCTGGCGCTGTCCGATGAAATGCGCGAGGTGCGCACGATCTGCGAATGCGGGCGCAAGGCCACGATGGTGATTCGTCAGGACGAGAACGGCAACACCATCACCGAAGGCGAACAGGTCCAGATCGGCGGGAACGAGACCTATGTCTCGCTCTGCCGCAAACACTGGCGCGAGGCTGTGGGGGCCTAGACCGGATTCGGCAGGTCCGTTCCCGCAATAAAGGCCGCCACATTGTCCAATGCCATGTGCCCCATGCTGGTGCGTACTTCTTCGGTTGCGGTGCCCAGATGCGGCAGCAAGGTCACGTTTTCCATGTCGCACAGGGTCTTGGGGACGCTTGGTTCGAACTCATAGACGTCCAGACCCGCACCTGCGATTTGTTTGGCCTGCAAAGCCGCAATCAGAGCGGCTTCGTCCACGACTTCGCCGCGTGCGATGTTGATCAGAATGGCGGTCGGATTCATGGCCTGCAGCACCTGCGCGTTGATCAGGTGCTGTGTTTCTGCGCCTCCGGGTACCGCTATCACAAGGAAATCCACTGCTGCGGCCAGGGCGTTCAAGTCCGGGACGTACTCGGCAGGGAAATCCACATCCTTGGCGTTGCGCGAATGATAGGCGACCGACATCCCGAAGCCAAAATGACACCGTCGTGCAATCGCCTGACCGATGCGTCCCATCCCAACAATGCCGACACGCTTGCCGGTTACATGATGACCCAGCATCTGCGTCGGGTGCCAGCCCTGCCAGTCGCCCTTGCGAACCAGCCGCTCGCCCTCGCCCGTGCGGCGGGCGGTGGAAAGCAGCAGGGTCATGGCGATGTCGGCGGTGGCGTCGGTAACGGCGCCCGGCGTGTTGGTCACGGCCACGCCTGCGGCGCGGGCCGCGTTCATGTCGATATGGTTGTACCCGACGCCGAAATTGGCCAGCAGCTTGCAGCGGGGCTCCGGTACGTCCGCAAAAACCTGCGCCGAGAACAAGTCGCCCAGCGTTGGCACCACAATATCGAACTCGGTCAACGCGCGCCGCATTTCATCTGGCGTCATTGGCAGAGTATTGCTGCGGAACTCGACATCGAACTCGGCCTTGGCGCGGGTCTCGACAGCGGCGGTCATCGGGCGGGCGATCAGAAGCTTCATCAGTGCATCCTTCCCCCGGTTGGCACTTTGCCATCCGGGCCGATCAAAACGATTTCGTTGTTTTCATCCGGCAGGCCCAGCACCAGCACCTCGGACATGAATTTGCCGATTTGGCGCGGCGGGAAATTCACCACCGCCATCACCTGCTTTCCCACCAGCGTTGCCGGTTCGTAATGCGCGGTGATCTGGGCTGAGGTCTTGCGCTCGCCGATCTCATCGCCAAAGTCGATCCACATCTTGATCGCGGGTTTACGGGCCTCGGGGTAGGGCTCGGCGCGGGTGACTTCGCCCACGCGGATGTCGACCTTGAGGAACTCGTCAAAGGTAATCTCACTCACGGGACAGCTCCTTAGATCGGTCGGTTGCGGCTTTGACCGCGCGGTGCAGCAGGCCTGGAAAACCCTCTTCCTCGTGCATCAGCACCTCCAAAGCGGCCTGCGTGGTGCCATTGGGCGAGGTCACGTTAATGCGCAGTTGCGAGGGGTCTTCCTCGGTCGCCATCGCCAGCGCCCCTGCCCCGGCCACGGTGGATTTGGCCAGCCTCATCGCCAGATCATGCGGCAGCCCCTGCGCCTGACCGGCAGCGGCCAGCGTTTCGATCAGGTGAAAGACATAGGCCGGACCTGACCCGCTGAGGCCGGTAACGGCATCCATTTGTGTTTCCGAATCCAAACGCACAGTTTCGCCAATGGCTGACAAAAGGTTTTCGGCAAGCTCAAGATCATCTGCCGAAGACCGGGCGTTGCCGATCACAGCGGTGATCCCCTGACGTATCGCGGCAGGCGTGTTTGGCATCGCACGGATGATGGGTGTACCCGCACCCAGAACCTTCTCAAAAGTGGCAATCGATGTGCCCGCAGCCACCGAAATGAACAGGCTCCCGCCACCGCCCAGCGCCTGAATGGCGGGCAAGGCCTCGCCCATCATCTGCGGTTTGACGGCCACCAGCACCACAGCAGGCGCTTCTGGCAGAGGTGTGTTGATATTGACGCCCTGCGCTTTCAGCCAATCCGAGGGATAGGGATCAATCACCCAAACGGAAGCGGCGGGCAGGCCGTGTTCCAGCCAACCCGCCAGCATTGCGGACCCCATCTTTCCGCACCCCAAAAGCACCAGACCCTGCTCGGCCACGCGAGACATGTCCATTGGTTTGCCCCTCCCCTGACGTAATGGTTCGGGGCAAAGCTTTACGCCCGGCCGTAGGCCTCTGCAATGGCGACTTGCATCGCGTCTTCGGGTGTCCGGTTGCCCCATGTCACCAGTTGGATCGCCGGGTAGTAGCGCTCGGCGCTCATGACGGCGGCGGTGATCATCGTGTCGATCTGATCGGGGCTAGCCATCTGGCCGCCTGCAAGCACCAGACCGTAGCGATAAACCATCAGCTTCTGGTTCGCCCAATAGGTAAAGGCCCCCGCCCAGCACTGGTCGTTCATTCTGTTGAGCAATTCGTACAGTTCGGATTCACGCTCGTTCGGCGGTTCCATTTCGAACGAGCACACCATGCGCAGTGTTTCGTCATAATTGGACCAGGCCAGAGTGATGGAGTATGTCCGCCACTGCCCTTCAACCGCCATGGCGATCTGATCGTCGCCGATGCGGTCGAAATCCCAGTCGTGATGTTCAGCCAGATGTTCAACAATATCGATTGGATGAAGGTCTTCTTCTAGAAACTGCTCGGAAAGGGCCATAATGCCACCTCACTACTCTCTAGCATTTTGGGGCTGGCAGCGCCCCAGCGCTAGTTGCCTGCTCTACAAGCCGGGCTTCCCCCGTAGGCTTGTACTAAATATGGTGCGATGCAAGATTGGTTCTGACAACCCTAATTATTGGGGATAACAGCAATAAGTTGTGGACGAATGGCAACGCCGATCAAAATATTGGCGTCCCGTGCAGCTTTGTCTTGATTAAATTCTGCAAGGCGGCAAGATTCACGTCGCCGCACAATCCAACCACGGATTGCACGGCGATTTGATCTCATCGAATCCTTGGAAAGGGCGTTATTTGTCCAGTTTCGCCTCAAGCGCTGCAATGCGCGCTTCGAGTGCCGCGTTTTCCTCGCGCGCTTTCTGGGCCATCGCACGGACGGCATCGAATTCCTCGCGGGTGACGAAATCGCGGTCGGCCAGCCAGCGGTCGATCATCGACTTCATCGCATTCTCGGCCTCTTCCCGCGCGCCCTGCGCCACACCCATGGCGTTGGTCATCAGTTGGGAAACATCGTCGAGGATCTTGTTGCGGGTTTGCATGGCTTTAACTCCGAAATCGCGGTTGTCCTCTATATGGGTAAAGAATGGCCCGGGCTCAAGGTTGACTTGCCCTGCAAACCCCGGGCAATGAGACGCACATGCAGGCTGTTCTGAATTTCCCCGATCTGTCACCCGAATTGTTCTCGATCTCGCTGTTCGGGTTCGAATTCGCGCTCAGGTGGTACGCGCTGGCCTATATCGCGGGCATTTTGATCGCGTGGCGGATGGCCGCGATGGCGCTGCGCCGCCCGGCCCTGTGGCGCGATGAGACACCCCCGATGCGCGCCGATCAGCTTGAAGATCTGGTCACATGGATCATCCTCGGCGTTATTCTGGGCGGACGGCTGGGCTTTGTGCTTTTTTATCAGCCCGCCTATTACCTGTCGCATCCGGCGGACATCCTGAAGGTCTGGCAGGGCGGGATGGCCTTTCACGGAGGCCTTTTGGGCGTCGTGATCGCATCCTTTCTGTTTGCCCGCCGCCATCAGATCCCGGCTTTGTCGCTGGGCGACCTGATTGGCTACACAGTGCCCCCCGGCCTGCTGCTGGGCCGTCTGGCGAACTTCACCAATGCCGAGCTTTGGGGCCGCCCCAGCGAACTGCCCTGGGCGGTGATCTTCCCCGGCGGTGCAGCGCAGGATTGCCCCGGCGTTGTGGCTGGCCTGTGCGCGCGCCACCCCTCCCAACTCTATGAAGCCGCGCTCGAGGGGCTTTTGCTCGGCGCGTTGCTGATCTGGCTGGCCTATAGCCGCGGCGCTTTTCGCAAACCGGGTCTTGTCATGGGCGTGTTTCTGGCAGGCTATGGAGCCTCGCGCTTTATTGTCGAATTCTTCCGCCAGCCGGACGCGCAATTCGTGTCCGAGGGCAACCCGCTGGGGCTGGCTTTACATCTGGGCGGCTACGGCCTGACGATGGGGCAGCTCTTGTCCCTGCCGATGATCGCGCTCGGCCTTTGGTTTGCGCTGCGCGCGCGTTCGGCGGCATGAGCCTACGCGATCACCTGATTGCGCGCATCCGTCAGGATGGCCCGATGAGCGTGGCCGACTACATGGCCGAATGCCTGCTACACCCCACCCTGGGATATTACAGCACGCGCGACCCGCTGGGCGCGGGTGGAGATTTCATCACCGCACCAGAAATCAGCCAGATGTTCGGGGAACTGATCGGCCTGAGCCTTGCGCAAAGCTGGCTCGATCAGGGGCAGCCTTCGCAAGTGGCGCTGGCCGAGCTTGGACCGGGTCGCGGGACCCTGATGGCCGATACCCTGCGCGCCACGCGCGGGGTGCCGGGGTTTAACGCGGCGGTGCAGGTTGTTCTGCTAGAGGCCTCGCCTGCGTTGAAAACCATGCAGGCCGAGACGCTAAAAGAGTACGAACCGCGCTGGATCAACCGCGCGACTGACTTGCCGGACCTGCCGCTGTTTCTGGTGGCGAACGAGTTCTTCGATGCCTTGCCCATCCGTCAATTTCAAAGGGACGGCCAAGGCTGGCGGGAACGTCTGATCGGAGTAGCGGACGGCTCTTTGACCTTCGGGCTGGGTCCGGAGGCGCCACAAGCGGCGCTGAGCGACCGGCTCGAGGACGCACAAGACGGCGATTTGGTCGAACTCTGCGCCGGGGCGATTCCTATTTTGACGGAAATCGCCGGACGGATTGCGAGGCATGGTGGGGCCGCACTGATCGTGGATTACGGCGATTGGCATTCGCTGGGGGACACTCTGCAGGCGCTCAGGGCGCATGAAAGAACCGATCCGCTGGACGCACCGGGTCAGGCCGATCTGACCGCGCATGTGGATTTTGAGCCCTTGGCCATTGCGGCGCAGGCCGCGGGGTGCGCCCATACGCGGCTGACGCCTCAGGGCGTGTTTCTGGAACGGCTCGGCATCACCGCCCGGGCGCAGGCGCTGGCCCAATCTGAAAGCGGTTCGAAGCTGGAAAACATGATTGCCGCACATCGCCGGTTGACGCACCCGGATGAAATGGGAAACCTGTTCAAAGTACTGGGTCTCTATCCGCTTCACTCTGCGCCACCACCGGGACTGGAACCATGACACTGGAAATTCTGACCTCGGACATGCTGTCCCCTGTTCGGCACGGGTTCTTCAGCCGACGGGGCGGTGCCTCGTCCGGGATATTCTCGGGGCTGAACTGCGGCCACGGATCGTCGGACCTGTCCGAGGTCGTGGCCCTGAACCGCCGCCGCGTGGCCGATGCGATGGAGGTTGAACCAGACGCCCTGATCGGCGTGCATCAGGTGCATTCCCCGACCGTGATCACGGTCGATGGCCCGGTGAACGGCGCAAAGCCCAAGGCGGATGCTGTCGTCACAGCGACCCCCGGATTGGCGTTATCCATCCTGACCGCTGACTGCCAGCCGGTTCTGTTCGCCGACCCCAACGCCAAAGTGATCGGCGCCGCCCATGCAGGCTGGCGCGGCGCGCTAGGCGGCGTACTGGAATCCACGCTGGACGCGATGGAGGAGTTGGGGGCCACGCGCGAAAACACCCGCGCGGTGATCGGCCCGACGATATCGCAGCGCGCCTATGAGGTCGGGCCCGAGTTTCTGGACGATTTCACCGCCGATTCGCAGGATAACACTCGTTTCTTCGCCAATGGTCAGGGGGATAGGCTGCTGTTCGACCTGCCCGCCTTTGGCCTGCACCGGCTGCGGCAGGCGGGTCTGGATCAGGTCGAATGGACCCGGCATTGCACCTATTCCGACCCGGACCGCTTCTATTCCTATCGCCGCGCGACCCACGCGAAAGAGGCCGACTATGGCCGCCTGATCTCGGCCATCAGATTGTAGACTTCGCCACAATTAAGGCAAATACGCCACCTTTCCGCCACATTTATTGTGTTTACCGGTTTCAAGAATCGTGTGGAATTTGTGCCAGTCCTCAGGTGGTTATCTGACTTACAGACCGTTGATGTCTGGCCTTCATGGAAAAGGTAAATATCAAACTTCATTTTTTATCCGCAATTGATCCCGGTTCAGCCTTATCCGCGCCGCAAACGGGCGTCACACAAGGTTCACAAGGGAAACGGGGCATCAGACCCCAAGCAGAGCAGGATCAGAGAATGAAGACAAAATCTCGGTTTCTCAGCGCCGTGGTTGCGGCGGCTCGAGACCAGAAGCTGGAAATGCCGTGGAAGCGGGTTTCAAGCAACTCCCTCAGGGTCGCGCGCCGTTTGGCAGCGCGCCGCTGAAACAGGATACCCAAGGGGCCAGCTGCCGGTCCCAACGGGTTTAAGGCGCATCGGGTACGGCTCCGGTCTGATGCGTTTCGGGTCGCGGCCCTGACCGCGACAGGTGTTCGGAGCGTGTTTGCGGGAATTTGCCACCCGCAGAGTACGAGTTTGTCTGGGGGGTCAATGTGTTGACCAATGGGATGCGGAATTTATTCGCTGTGTGCTGGATTACAGACCGGCACCCTGAGGTTGTCCATTTATTTCAAGGCAAAGAACCAAACCGTCAGGCGGGAGTGTACGGGGATTTCTCTCGGCTGGTCGGACATTTAGAGGGGAAGGAATATTAATGACTATTCCTAATTCATTGGCCCGCGCGGCCAGAAACGCTGTTGAAACGACGGCATTGCTGAAAAACGCACCGCGCCCGGCCACCAAAAGAAAAGCGCAACTGCGCCGCTACGAAGTCAGCACGTTGCTGAAGAACGGCGAGGTCGCACAGACCCGCCATATCGCGCCCGCTTTGCCCATGTTCGAAGACGCGTTTTGCGCCTTTACCCGTGGCTCGCTGGTAGAAACCGAACTGGGCCCGATGGCGATCGAGGATCTGATGCCCGGCGATACGGTTCTGACGCAGGATGGCGCATCGGAAACGGTAGTGTGGAAGGGGTCTGTCACTCTGATCCCCGGCCGCGAAGACGCACGGGGGCGCACGCGCCCGCTGACGCGGATCATGGCCGATACATTCGGGATGCAAAAACCGATGTCAGGCGTCATTGCCGGCCCGTCGGCCCGCATTCTGAGCACACCTGCGCATCTGCGCCACCTGAATGGCGGTGAACCGATTCTGACACCGGTTTCCGAATTTCAGGACGGGATGGGCGTGATTGAGACAATGCCACCTACGCCCGTGGAATTGTTTCACATTTGCCTAAAACGGCATTCCGTTATTCGCGTGGATGGTTTACAATTTGAAACATATCACCCAGGTGTGAACGCGGTCCGGATGATCAGCCATTCGCTAAGGTCAATCTATCTGAACCTGTTCGCGCATATCGAATCGCTGAACGATTTTGGCCCGCTGCTGATGCCGCGCGCCGGAGACGGAGAGGTGGACGCGATATCGGCCTGAGACGTTAATGATTGCTGCAGTGTGGGGGCATTATGCAGATATTACTAAGTTGGATACTTTCGTTGGCGATTGCGGCCATGTTGCCGCCAATCGCACCGGCTACACGAAACGCGCAGCTTACGCCGTCCGGTTCATTCGTTCTTCCAAAACGTCGAACGGCACGCCTGGCTCGTCTTTTGCGCCTCGGATAACAAGCGATGTCTTGACGCTGGCCACGTTCGGCGTGGTCAGCAGATCGCCGGTCAGAAACTGCTGAAAACTGCTTAGGTCCGGTGCGACGCATTTCAGCATGAAATCCACCTCGCCGTTCAGCATGTGGCATTCGCGAACCAGTGGCCAGTCGCGGCAGCGTTCCTCGAACGCGCTGAGTTCTGATTCGGCCTGACTGTCCAGACCGACCATCACAAAGACTTGCACCTCGAATCCCAGTTCGCGGGCATTCACATCGGCATGGTAGCCCGTGATGTAGCCGGATTCTTCCAGCGTGCGTACCCGCCGCAGGCAGGGCGGGGCCGAGATTCCGACACGTTTGGCCAGTTCGACATTGGTCATACGACCGTCCGCCTGCAATTCCGCCAGAATCTTGCGGTCGATTTCATCCAGCCGAGTCGTGACCATCGAATGCTCCTGATTTTTCGGTTGTTATATCAGCACCCCGCTCATGCGCAATAATGTTTCGCATCTGCGCAACATTGTTGATCTTGTAATTCTCTGGTCCGGCGCTGCCCTGCCCTGGGTGCATAGCGGTTCCCGGGCAAGAGGGGGCTTTAAGCCCTGCCCGCCCCTCGCTATATCGGTGCGACGGGCAAACGGCCCGGTTCAGGCAGTTCGAGCGGGGATACCATGACCGAGACACGTCACACCAAGGTTCTGATCATCGGATCGGGGCCCGCAGGATACACGGCCGGCGTTTATGCCAGTCGCGCGATGCTAAACCCCATTCTGGTGCAGGGGATCGAACCCGGCGGCCAGCTGACCACCACCACCGAGGTCGAGAACTGGCCCGGCGACACCGAAGTTCAGGGCCCTGATCTGATGGTCCGGATGCAGGACCACGCCAAGGCGATGGGAGCAGAGGTGATCGGCGACATCATCAGCGATTTGGACCTGAGCCAGCGGCCCTTCACCGCTAAGGGCGACAGCGGCACCACGTACACCGCCGACGCCGTCATTCTGGCCACCGGTGCCCGCGCAAAATGGCTGGGCCTGCCGTCGGAAGAGAAATTCAAGGGCTTCGGCGTCTCGGCCTGCGCCACCTGTGACGGGTTCTTCTATCGCGGGCAGGAAATCGTGGTGATCGGCGGCGGCAACACCGCGGTGGAAGAAGCGCTGTTCCTGACCAACTTCGCCAGCAAGGTTACTCTGATCCACCGTCGCGACGAATTGCGGGCCGAGAAGATCCTGCAGGACCGTCTGATGAAGAACGAAAAGATCGAACCGCTGTGGTTCCACGAGCTGGACGAGGTGATCGGCACCGATGCCCCGTTGGGGGTCGAAGGGGTCCGGGTCAAGAACGTCAAAACCGGCGAGATCACCGAGATTCCGTGTAAAGGCGTGTTCGTCGCCATCGGCCACGCGCCTGCCAACGAGTTGGTCAAGGACACGCTGGAAACCCACATGGGCGGCTATGTCGTGACCAAGCCCGGAACCACCCAAACCTCGATTCCGGGCGTTTTTGCAGCAGGCGATCTGACGGACCACGTCTACCGTCAGGCCGTCACCAGCGCGGGCATGGGGTGTATGGCCGCGTTGGACGCAGAGCGCTTCCTGGCGGAGCAGGAGTAACAGGTGCTGGACTTCTCGGGCCCGGTCTGGAGAATTCTGTTCCTTTCACAAATCGACGCACCTCTGGCCGCCGCAAAGGCGCCCGAGGGGCGTTTTCATTCCGCAGGGCAAATCGCACTTTACGCCTCGCTCAGCGCCGAGGGGGCCGGGGTTGCGATCCGACGCTATGTCTCAGCGGGTGATCCGCCACGGGTTCTGCAGCGGGCGCGTGTCACCGGGGCTCGGCTGGTGGACCTGCGTGGAAAGAGCGAAGCGTCAGTTGTCTGGCAGGATATTCACGCCGATACCGGTTGTTCCCCGACATGGCAGTTCTCGGACGAAGCGCGTTCCCAAGGGGCCGACGGGGTGCTGTACAGTTCACGCTCACGCCCGGACCTGAGCCATATCGTGCTGTTCAACATCTCCGCTGCCCTGATCCATGTCGACGCCCCGGCAACCACATGGACCCCGCCTTATTCTCAACCCTAGCTTGACCCGTTCGCGCGCCCGTATCAGACTCGGGCATAAGCAAAGCGAATGCGGGTGATCTGATTGAATAGCGTTCTTTGGCGTGGTGGCTGGTCGACCCGGCTCAGGATCGGCAGCGGTCTGGTCCTGTTCACCTTTGCCTTTTTTCACTTCATAAACATCGGCTTGGGCCTGTTTCACACCGACTACCTGCATGGCATGCAGGACGGCCGCAAAGCCGTCACCCGCCATGATATCATGACCGTGTTTCTCTACGTCGCGCTGCTTCTGCATGCGGGGCTGGCGCTGACGTCGATCGCCCAGCGCAGGACCCTGCGCATGCCGGTCAGCATGGCGCTGCAGATCATTCTGGGGCTTCTGATCCCGCTGCAACTGATCTCTCACATCGTGCAAACCCGCGTCGCGCATGAGGTTTTCGACGTCAATGACGAGATGGGTTACATTATCGCGCTGATGTGGCCCAACTCGGCCATCTGGATGCAAAGCCTGCTACTGTTGCTGGTCTGGGTACATGGCTGCATCGGACTTCACATGTGGCTGCGCCTGACAGGATGGTGGCGACAGGCCGTGCCCTATCTGATCGGGGTCGCGGTCTTCATCCCTTCGTTCGCGCTGGCGGGGCTGCTGACCGAAGGGCGGCGTATCTGGGCCGATTTCGCGGATGAGTTTCTGCGCGAACAGTATATCGAGCATTATAATTGGCCCTCGCCCGAAGCCTTTCAGACCATGTTCAGCGTCAAGGACAACGCGGTGGCGGCCTTCCTCGCGGCGCTGGCCGTGACCGCGATCATTTATATCGGGCGCAAGCTGTGGCGGCGCAGGCATTCTGTCCGGGTGACCTATACGCGCGGCCCCGAGGTTGTCGCGGAAAAGGGAATGACCCTGCTCGAAATCTCGCAGGCCAACGGCATCCCGCATATCGCGCTCTGTGGTGGCAAGGGGCGCTGCACCACTTGTCGAGTGATCATCGAAGACGGCTCGGATAGCCTGCCCCCGCCCAGCGAGGTCGAGGCCCGAAGCTTGGCCGCCGTCGGAGCCTCGGCGCAAACCCGGCTCGCCTGCCAAATCCGCCCAACCGACCCGATTTCGATCTATCGCGTGTATCGCCCGGATGGTGGGCGCAACCGGGGTCACGCCAGTCAGGGGCAGGAACGCAAGCTGGCCGTCCTGTTTCTGGATATGCGCGGCTTTACGGCGCGCACCACGGGGCAGCTGCCGTACGACATCGTGTTCCTGCTGAACCGCTTTTTCGATGCCATCGTTCCGGCAATCACCGCAGATGGCGGGGTTGTCGACAAATATATGGGTGACGGGCTGCTGGCCGTGTTCGAACAGCCCGATGCCGCCGCCTCGGCCCGGGCCGGGTTGGAAGCGGCCATCGACATCAGCAAGGCTCTGGAACGGTTTAACGAAAAACTCGAAGCCGAAGGCAGCCCCAGAATACGCATCGGTATGGGCCTGCATCTGGGCGATCTGGTTCTGGGTGAGATCGGTGCCGAAGGCCACGCCCCCCGCACGATCATCGGCGACGCCGTCAACGTCGCCAGCCGTCTGGAAGGCGAAACCAAGGCGCTGGGCGTAGAACTGTTGGCCTCGGGCGCACTACTGAAAGCGGCGGGCCTGACCATCCCATCGGGCGATCTGCAGCGCTTTGACTTGCGCGGTGTTCAACACCCGGTTCCGGCCTTGCCTGTCTCTCGGGCGTTTGACTTTGATCCTTCCGTTTACAGGCAGGAACACAAACCCTCTGAGTGACGGAATTGTTGCCATTTTGCGGGACCCTGGTCGGGTTTTCCTGACTGAATCGGAAAATCCTTCCAATCCGGATAAAATCGACGCATATCCTCCTTTGTTTTCCGCATGGCTGTGGACTTCATTGGGCAGTCGGGGCAAATGCCCCTCAAACACCCAAGAATCACTGGTCATAAACCACTGCGATAAGAGTATTCCGATGACGATGTTAAGCAATCTGGCCCCGATCCCCGAACTTTACGTGTCTTATGACTCGGCCCAGAAATTGAAGGTCGAAGCCGCCGATCTGACAAGCTGGGATCTGAGCCCGCGCCAGATTTGCGATCTGGAACTGCTGATGAACGGGGGCTTCAATCCCCTGAAAGGGTTCCTAAGCGAGGCGGATTACGACAACGTCGTCGAAAACATGCGCCTGGCCGATGGCACCCTATGGCCGATGCCGATCACGCTGGATGTCAGCGAAGATTTCGCGGATAGCATCGAACTGGGTCAGGACATTGCCCTGCGCGACCAAGAGGGCGTGATCCTCGGCACCATGACCGTCACCGACCGCTGGACCCCGGACAAGGCGCGCGAGGCCGAAAAGGTGTTTGGCGCGGATGACGATGCCCACCCTGCCGTCAACTACCTGCACAACGTTGCGGGCAAGGTTTATCTGGGCGGTCCGGTGGTCGGCATCCAGCAGCCGGTTCACTATGATTTCCGCGCCCGCCGCGACACTCCGAACGAGCTGCGCGCCTATTTCCGCAAACTGGGCTGGCGTCGCATCGTCGCCTTTCAGACCCGCAACCCGTTGCACCGCGCGCATCAAGAACTGACCTTCCGCGCCGCCAAGGAAGCGCAGGCCAACCTGCTGATCCACCCGGTTGTCGGAATGACCAAACCAGGCGATGTCGATCACTTCACACGCGTGCGCTGCTATGAGGCGGTGCTGGACAAGTATCCGGCCTCGACCACCTCGATGAGCCTGCTGAACCTGGCGATGCGTATGGCCGGCCCGCGCGAGGCAGTCTGGCACGGCCTGATCCGCGCCAATCACGGTTGCACCCATTTCATCGTGGGCCGCGATCACGCCGGGCCGGGCAAAAACTCGGCGGGTGAGGATTTCTATGGCCCCTACGACGCGCAGGATCTGTTCCGTCAGTTCCAGGACGAAATTGGCGTCGAAATGGTCGACTTCAAGCACATGGTTTATGTGCAGGAACGCGCCCAGTACGAGCCAAATGACGAGATTGCCGACAAGGACAACGTCACGATTCTGAACATCTCTGGCACTGAACTGCGCCGCCGTCTGGCCGAAGGTCTGGAAATTCCCGAATGGTTCAGTTTTCCCGAAGTTGTGGCCGAGCTGCGCAAGACCAAACCCCCGCGCAGCCAGCAGGGCTTTACCGTGTTCTTCACTGGTTTCTCTGGCTCGGGCAAATCCACCATCGCCAACGCGCTTATGGTTAAGCTGATGGAGATGGGGGGCCGTCCCGTCACTCTGCTGGATGGTGACATTGTTCGTAAGAACCTGTCATCCGAACTGGGATTCTCGAAAGAGCACCGCGACCTGAACATCCGCCGCATCGGGTACGTGGCATCCGAGATCACCAAGAACGGCGGCATCGCCATCTGCGCGCCGATTGCGCCTTATGCGACGACCCGCCGTGCGGTACGGGAAGAGATCGAACAATTCGGTGCCTTCTGTGAAGTCCACGTCGCAACGTCGATCGAAGAATGCGAACGCCGCGACCGCAAGGGTCTGTACAAGCTGGCGCGTGAGGGCAAGATCAAGGAATTCACCGGGATTTCAGATCCTTACGACGTTCCCACGAACCCCGAACTCAGCGTTGAGACCGAGAATGTCGAGGTCGACAACTGCGCCCATCAAGTGCTGCTGAAACTGGAAAGCATGGGCCTGATCGCCGGGTCGTAAGCGAAGTCAAAACCCACTGAAAAGCCTCCGGTCCCGCCGGGGGCTTTTTCGTTGTGACGAAGGTTTATTACAACTCGTCCCGGATCGCCGCCACGGCGCGGCCCTCGAAATCACCGAACTCTGCGGCCTTGGGCTGAATGGCTTGCAGATGCGGTAGGCGTTCAGCGTAATCCTCGGGCGACATAGAATCGACCGCGCGCTGGATATCGGCCTGCGTTTCGCACAGGACCATCCCCGATGTATCCATGAAATCGCCGATATTGGGGCAGCCCCAATAGATCGGTACGGTCGTGCACAGGATCGCATCGGTCAGCTTTTCAGAGAAATAATTCCGCTCGCGCACATTCTCGATCACGATTGAATAGCGATAGGGCGCAAGCCCGTCCGATTTCTCGTCGAACGGCATGTAGCCCCGGCCCATGATGTCCACGTCCACCCCGGTTTCGCGCACCCAGTCGATCAAAGAATGGCGTAACTGATGCCCCACAAGATCGCGCTTGGCCGAGGCGATCAGCGAGCAGGATTTGGTTTTCGTCACGTCCAGATCACGCCAGTTGGGCACCATCGTCGGGCCGTAGGGCAGGAACACCGCATTTGGGATGCCTTGCAGCAGAACATCGTGAAAGGTCAGCACGCGGAAAAAGCGCCGCCAGGTGAAGCGCAGCATCCGGTCGTGTTTGGCATGGATCGCCGAAGGCTCGCCCATCATCAGCGAAATCTGCGCGCGGGTGCCCCTGCGCCATCGCAGATGCACGGTTGAATTCGGATACATGATCAGGTGATCGGTCGGCTCAAGGTCTCCGATTGTCTTCCCCTCCAGCCGTTCGGGGAAGCCTTCGGGCCAGATCAATTCATCCAAAGGCACCTTGGCCAGATCAGGCCCAAGCCGGTGGCCATAGGGCAATATCGCAATCGCAGGCTCGGTCATTGCGGCCTGTCCGGCAAATCCACCTGCCCCCGCATCAGAACATGGCCGCGTCCGGCGACCTTGATCCCGGTCATCGCCTCAACCGGACCAACGCGCGTCACGGTGGCCTGCCCCGGACGGCCCATGTCGTGGCCTTGTTCGGCAGTGAATGTGTCTTTGCTCATCAGGCCGTATTTCCACAAATAGGCCGCCATCGCACCGGTTGCTGACCCGGTAAACGGGTCCTCGGGCGGGCTGGGCGGGGCCATCAGCAGGCGCGAGAATGTGTCGCCCATCTCCGTCGCACCCTTGAGTGTCACCAGAAACGGCTCGGCCATGTCTGAGCCTGAAAACCCTGCCCTAGCAGCCACTTCGCGCAGCGGACCTTCGGCCAGCTTGGCGGCGCGCAGGGCCTCATGATCCTTCAAAACGGTGATGCAAAAGGTCAGCCCGGTCGAGACCATCTGCGGTGGCGATATGATGGCGTCCTCGGGCAAGCTGATCGCCGAGGCCACAAGGTCAGCAGGGACATGCGCGCCGAAGTCGGGCGCGACCTGGGTCATCTCGATCTCATCGCCCGCAAGGCGGATGGACACAATCCCGGCCCCGGTTTCCAGCGTCAGTTCATCCCCCGAAAAAAGCCCCCGCGAGCGCATGGCGGCCACAGTTGCAATAGTGGGATGCCCGGCAAATGGAATTTCGCGGCTGGCAAGGAAATAGCGTACTTTTACATCCGCTACATCGGACGGCCCGGTAAACGTACATTCGACCAGAGAGGTTTCGCGGACGTAGGCGGTGCAAACGTCTTCGGGCAGATGGGCCCCGCCATGGACAACGGCACATCCGTTGCCGCCGAACGCGCGATCGCTAAATGCGTCTACCCAATCGAAATCGAACCAGCTCATGCAGATAAATCCCTGATGCAGTGCAAGCGGCAGGTCCCGCCGGTTCGTATGTGTCGCGCGTGTTGCGGGAAATGTCACGCCCCAAAACGGCGTGGAGGGGGCCGTTCAGTGAACGGCCACCGGCGACAGGTCGTGTTCGCGGGCCAGCACAAAGGCCAGTTTGCGGTCGGCCACAAGCGCCAGCTGCTGCCCGTCGGAATCGTGCACCGCATAAAGCTGATCCAGATCGCCCGCCTGATCGCGCAGATCGCGCGGCAGGTCCGCCACTTCGACGGTTTTCACGTAAACGATCCGATCACCTTCGGTGTTGATTTCAATCGGTGTATTCATAGCTCTTACCCCTTTCTTATGTTGATTGTCTGCACCACGGTTTCCGGCACGGCGCGGGTCAGGTCCACATGCAGCAGACCGTTCTCCATGATCGCCTCGCCGACCTCGACGCCGTCGGCCAGCACGAACATGCGCTGAAACTGACGCGCGGCGATGCCACGATGCAGGAATATGCGCCCCTCGCTGTCGTCACGTTGACGGCCCCGGATCACCAGTTGGCGATCCTCGATGGTGATCGACAGATCCTCCTCCGCGAACCCGGCCACCGCCAGGGTGATACGGTACGAAAAGTCCGAGGTCTGTTCGATATTATAGGGCGGATATCCTTCGTTTCCGGCCTTTGCAGACCGTTCCAGAAGGCGTTCCAGTTGCTCGAACCCCAAAAGATGCGGGTATGAGCCCAAGGTAAGTTTTGACACGGTGTCTCGTCCTTTTATGTCAAAGCGACGTATGGTGCGGCCCCGTTCCGGCAACCGCGTATGATAGAATATGGGAAGATACAGGGATGTCCACAAGGTCTGGCGGGATAAACCCGGACACACTATCTTGTGTGGCAAGCACCACCACAACCACCGAGTCGCCCATGAACGCGCCCACCGATCTTTCCATGAAAACAGATGAAGTTCTGCGCGTTGAGCTTGAGGTTTTTCGACGCCAGCACCGCGATCTGGATGAGGCGATTGAGGCGCTGCAGGCCAAGGGAACCTCGGACCAGTTGACGATCAAACGGCTGAAAAAGCAGAAACTGAGGCTGAAAGACATCATCCGCCTGATCGAAGATCGCCTGACCCCCGACATCATCGCCTGACGCATTGCCACGAAGGCGGATTTGGCTATAGTTCGCGCTCTTTGAAAAGCCGGGGACAGTGCGGATGGGTGAGATCAAAGTAGGCATCATTATGGGCAGCCAGTCGGACTGGCCCACGATGAAGGAGGCCGCTGATATTCTGGACGAGTTGGGCGTTGCTTACGAAAAACGCATCGTCTCGGCACATCGCACCCCGGACCGGTTGTGGGACTATGGCAAAACCGCTGTCGACCGTGGGCTGCAGGTGATTATTGCAGGCGCAGGCGGGGCGGCGCATTTGCCGGGCATGATGGCTTCAAAAACACGCGTTCCGGTGGTTGGGGTGCCGATCCAGACGCGGGCTTTGTCAGGGGTCGACTCTCTCTACTCGATTGTGCAGATGCCCAAGGGGTTCCCGGTTGCCACGATGGCTATCGGGGCCGCGGGAGGGGCCAATGCAGGCCTGATGGCTGCGGGAATTCTTGCTCTGCAGGATGAGGCTCTGGCCGCACGGCTTGATGCGTGGCGCGCCGCGCTGTCCGCTTCTATCGCCGAAGAACCCGAGGGATGAGCCGTATCGGCTTTGTCGGCACCGGGCATATTGCGGCCCCGATGGTGCGGTTTCTGGCGGCCAAAGGCCATGAGATTTCGGTGACGGAGCGCAACGCGCAGGTCTCGGCGCGATTGAAAGCCAAACTGGGTGTCACCATCGGTGCACCTCAGGCCGTGATCGACGCGTCAGAGATCGTGTTCCTCTGCCTGCGCCCGCATCTGGCGCAAGAGGTCCTGACGCCGCTCACCTTCCGCGCGGATCAACAGATCGTATCGGTCATGGCCGCAGTGCCTGCGGCACAACTGGCGGTGCTCTGCGCCCCTGCGTCTGATTTTGTGCAGACCATTCCGTTGGGCTTTTTGGAAGCGGGCGGTTGCCCCTTGGCAGCCTTTGGCAATGACCGCCTTCTGGCCTATCTTTTCGAACCTGAAAACCCCGTGGTCAAAGTGGCGGATGAGGCGGCGCTGAACGCCCATTTCGCGGTTTGCGCCATGGTGCCGGGCCTGCTGGATCTGTTGGCCACTGGCGCGGACTGGCTGGCCGGGGAAACCGGCGATGCGGACGGGGCGGAATTTTATACAACCCAATTGGTTGCGGGCTTTCTTTCCGTCATGGAAAAGGGCAAAGCGGGGCTGCTGGCGCAGGAACGCGACGCGCTGGCAAAAGATGGCACTCTGAGCCTGCAGATGACGGAAACCCTGCGCGCGGGCAAAGCGCATGAGGCGTTACACACGGCGTTGACCGCCATTGGGAAACGGTTGGAGACCTGACGATGACAGACATGCTCGCCCCCGGCGCAACGATTGGAATTCTGGGCGGTGGTCAACTGGGCCGGATGCTGTCGGTCGCAGCGGCGCGGCTGGGGTTTCTGACCCATATCTTTGAACCCGGCGCAAACCCACCCGCCGGACAGGTGGCAGACCGCATCACGACCGCCGCCTATGAGGACGCCGAGGCGCTAAAGGCCTTTGCCGACTCGGTCGATGTGATCACCTATGAATTCGAAAACATCCCAACGCAGGCGCTGGACCTGCTGGAGGCACACCGTCCGATCCGACCGGGGCGCGAGGCGCTGCGGGTCAGTCAGGACCGGCTGACCGAAAAGACCTTTCTTCAGGGTCTGGGCCTGCACACCGCCCCCTTCGCCGATATCACCGATCTGGACAGCCTGAGTGCGGCGATTGACGAGATCGGAACGCCTGCCATTCTGAAAACCCGCCGGTTCGGTTATGACGGCAAGGGCCAGGCCCGGCTGCGCGCGCCCGAGGATGCGGAAAGCGCGTTAGCGGAAATGGCCGGGGCGCCTTCGATCCTTGAGGGGTTTGTTGATTTCAGCCACGAGGTCTCGATCATCGCTGCGCGCGGTCTGGACGGTCAGGTCGCCTGTTTCGATCCGGGTGAGAACGTGCACCGGGAGGGCATCCTGCGCACCACCACCGTTCCCGCACGCCTGCCCCCGGCCCGGCGCACCGATGCGGTTCTACTGGCCGCCAACATCCTGAACGCTCTGGACTATGTCGGGGTCATGGGGGTCGAGCTGTTTGTGACGCCGGGCGGTCTGATCGTGAACGAGATTGCGCCGCGGGTGCATAACTCGGGCCATTGGACGCAGAATGGCTGCGCCGTTGACCAGTTCGAACAGCATATCCGTTCTGTGGCGGGTTGGCCTTTGGGTGACGGGCAGCGGCATTCGGATGTGGTGATGGAGAACCTGATTGGTCACGACATGGATCGGGTGCCCGAACTGGCGCGCGAGCGGGATGTGGCGTTGCATCTGTATGGCAAGGCCGAGGTCAAGCCGGGCCGGAAGATGGGGCACTTCAACCGGATCTTGCGCTGAGAAATCGCGCTGACGCGCGATGCCTCCGGCGGGGATATTTTTGGCCAGATGAAGCGCGGATCAGGTGACGAACCGGGCCGCGATATCCCCGGCCATGTAGCTGACCCGCCCCGCCGCAAAGGTGGCGGCCACGCGGTGGGTCTGCGCCTCCAGAATGGTCAGGTCCGCGCGTTTTCCTGCGGTCAGCGTGCCCCGGTCCGTCAGGCCCAGCACGCGGGCGGGGCCAGAGGAAACCAGTGCCCAGGCTTCGGCCATATCCAGCAGGCCGGATTTGGCCAGCATCAGCGCGGCGCGGCGCGGGCTGGGATAGTGGTAGTCCGAGGCCAGCGCATCGCACAGCCCCATCGTGATCAGGTCCAGCGCGCTGGCATTGCCCTTGTGCGACCCGCCGCGCACCACGTTGGGGGAGCCGAGGATGATGTGATCCCCGGCGGCGCGAGCGGCCTCGGCGGCCTCGAGTGTTTCGGGGAATTCCGAGATCGTCGCGCCGACCTGCCGCCACCACGCGCGGGTCTCAGAAGTTGCGTCGTCATGACTGCCCATCCGAACGCCTAGCCGGTTCAGGTCGGCGCAAAGTGCCGTGAGCGCGGATGGAACTTCGTCCCTGCGGGCATGCATGGTTTGCAACATCTCCAGATGCGCCTCGGGGCTGCGTCCGGCTTTCAGGGCCTGCCCGGTCAGGCGGGGCGGCGTGCGGCCCTGCGCCAGACGGTCGTGCGGCAGGTGATCGTTGAACACCACGTAAGGCACCTGCCAGTCGGCAATGCGCTGTGGCAGACCATCGTAGTCGTCCAGCATGTGCGTCTCGAACCGCAATTGCGGGATCAGATCGGTGACGGTGCTTTCTTCGACCGAAGCAATGGCTCCGAAGACTTGCGCGGCGAAGTCCGGGCCGCGCACCCCGCCTTCCCAACTGTAGAACTGGGCCAGAACGGCGGTTGTTATTCCGTTGGCCGCCAGTTCGGCCTCGACCGACAGGATGCCCTGATCCATCTGTTTCATCGCACCTCGGCGCGGCGCGATGTGGCGTTCGAACCCGTCGCCATGCAGATCCACGATCCCCGGCAGAACCAGATATCCGGTCAAGTCGATCCGGCGACCTGTCGCGCTGTTGCTGACCAGACCCTCCGCAATCGCCAGATCGGTGCGCGTCAGTCCATGTTCCGGCAACAGAACCTCTGCGCCGGTCAGCGTTAGGTCTAACGCAGTCATTCGCTGGGCTCCGAGTCGGGTTCCGAGCAATCCAGCCCGATGCAAATCTCGTCAATCGCATCCAGCACCCCGTCCAGCCAGGTGATCTGCGGGTCAAACTGGCCGAACTCGATAAAATGCAGTGCTTGCGCCATCACACGCGGATTGTTCATCATGAAGGTATGGGTCACGGGCAGAACAATGTGATCCGCCATCCCCTCGACCTTGGTGGTCTCGATCGAGACCTTGCCGTCATCCTTGCCGTCAATCATCGATGAAAACAGCGGGTTCAGGGAGTTTTCGCCCGCAATCACGCCCAGTTCGAAATCAACAGGCGGCAGCTTTCGCGGGATCCCCTCGGGGCCGGTGCCGAGCGCCAGACCGGCGGGACCGTTCAGCATGCCGAACACCTCCCACGCGCCAAGCTCATCCACAAGCTGGCTGCCCTGATTGGGCGGGCCAAGCATGACGACGCGGCCCAGATTGTCCGGGTGATTGTCCTGCAGCCAATAGCGCAACAGGATACCGCCCATGGAATGCGCCACAACATTGATCGTGTCGTCACCACAGGCGGCAAACGCATCTGGTAGCGTCTGGTCGGCAAGATCGGGAATGGGCAGGTCGGTCGACGGATACCCCGGGCGCACCACGGTATAGCCGTGTGCTTTAAACAACTGCTCCATGACCGTGAAAGACGCCTCGGTCCGTGCAAGACCGTGCAGCAGCACGACGCATTTGGCCTGAGCCGCAGCCGGAACAAGGAACAGAAACAGGGCGAGCAGGTATCTCATAAGCCGCCAGATAAAGCCTAACAGGGGCGGATTAAACCCCTAACGCGGCTTCCGTTGCAGCACCGCCAGCGCAATGCCGCCCAGAACCAGCGCCGCCCCAAGGATCAGACGCAGGCTGGCGACCTCGCCCAAAAGCACAACACCCGCGACTATGGCGATGATCGGAACGCTCAGTTGCACAACAGCCGCCGTTGTAGGAGCAAGTTGCGGCAGAACCCTGTACCAGAGCGCATAGCCCATCCCCGACGTCACCCCTCCGGACAGAGCCGCCAGCAGATAGCCCGCTCCGGTCATATGCCAGCCTCCGCCCGTCGCGAGCAAAGCCAAACCCGTAATGGGCAGCGCCACGATGAAATTTGCTGCTGTTCCAGCCAGCGCATCCGGTTCAGTCCGCCCGACCAGCGAATAGATCGCCCAGCCGATTCCCGCAGCGGTCATTAGCCCAGCGCCCAAGGGATCGACCTGAACGGCCCCGGACGGCCACAGCACATAGGTCAACCCAACCAGCGCAATCACCGCCCCGGAAATCTGCCGACCCGTTGGCGCGCCACCGGTGGCAGAACTGACGGCAAACATCGTGATCTGAACGACTCCGAACAGGATCAACGCGCCAAGGCCTGCGTCCAGCGTTAGATAAGCAATTGAAAACCCGACCATATAAAGCGACAGCGCGCCCGCACCCGCAATCCTGCGCCGGTTGCGCAGGGGCAGATGCCCTCGCCTCAAGAACACCAGAACGGTTAGAACAACCGCGCCGGACAGAACTCGCACCACTGCAAAACCCGCCGGGTCGCTCGCGCCGCTGTATATGGCCAGACGGTTTAGAATGGAATTCGCCGCAAAGGCGCACATGGTCAAAGCGGTAAGCAGAAACAGTCGCATATCAACCGCATAGCGGGTTCAGCAGGGTTTGCACACTCACTTTCGCGCAACCAGCAACCCGCCCTTCTTCTGTTCAAAAATACCTCCGCCGGAGGCATGCCCGCCCAGCGGGCATTCCAAACGAAACGGGGCCGCCCAAAGGCGACCCCGTCAATCTTGTGCTGCGCCCCTTTTTGGCAGCTTGGCCATTTGGCCAAGCGCCTGTCGGGGTCGTCAGAATTCGCCAAGGCGAATTCGACGTGCTTACATCATGCCGCCCATGCCGCCCATGTCGGGCATGCCACCGGCAGGTGCCGCGCCTTCTTTGGCGGGCTTGTCAGCAACCATCGCTTCAGTGGTGACCAGCAGACCAGCAACCGATGCCGCATCTTCCAGAGCAGTACGCACAACCTTGGCCGGGTCGATCACACCGAACGAGAACATGTCGCCATATTCTTCGGTCTGAGCGTTGAAGCCGAATGCTGCGTCAGCCGATTCACGGACTTTGCCAGCAACAACTGCACCGTCAACGCCTGCGTTTTCAGCGATCTGGCGCAGCGGCGATTCGATGGCCTTGCGCACGATGTTGATGCCTGCATCCTGATCAGCGTTTGCACCTTCCAGATCGTTCAGCGCTTTACCGGCCTGAACCAGAGCGACACCGCCGCCAACAACAACGCCTTCCTGAACGGCAGCACGGGTCGCGTTCAGAGCATCGTCAACGCGGTCTTTACGCTCTTTCACTTCCACTTCGGTCATGCCGCCGACACGGATAACGGCAACACCGCCTGCCAGTTTGGCAACGCGCTCTTGCAGCTTCTCACGGTCGTAGTCCGACGAAGTTTCTTCGATCTGAGTGCGAATCTGAGCAACACGTGCTTCGATCTCGGCTTTCTCACCAGCACCGTCGACGATGGTGGTTTCGTCTTTGGTGATCTCGATCTTCTTGGCGGTGCCCAGCATGTCCATGGTGACGGACTCGAGCTTCATGCCCAGATCTTCGCTGATGACCTGACCGCCGGTCAGGATTGCGATGTCCTGCAGCATGGCTTTGCGGCGATCGCCGAAGCCCGGTGCTTTGACAGCAGCAATTTTCAGGCCGCCGCGCAGTTTGTTGACCACGAGGGTCGCCAGCGCTTCGCCTTCAACGTCTTCCGCGATGATCAGCAGCGGCTTTTGCGACTGGATCACCTGCTCCAGCAGCGGAACCATCGGCTGCAGCGAGGACAGTTTCTTTTCGTGCAGCAGGATCATGCAGTCGTCGAGCTCTGCGATCATCTTGTCTGCGTTGGTGACGAAGTAAGGCGACAGGTAGCCACGGTCGAACTGCATACCCTCGACAACATCGGTCTCGGTTTCCAGACCTTTGTTTTCTTCGACGGTGATGACGCCTTCGTTGCCAACCTTTTGCATCGCGTCCGCGATCTGCTGGCCGATTTCGGCTTCGCCGTTGGCCGAAATGGTGCCAACCTGAGCAACTTCTGCCGAGTCTTTAACTTCACGCGAAGCCGACTTGATGCCTTCAACAACCTTGGCGGTTGCCAGGTCGATGCCGCGCTTCAGGTCCATCGGGTTCAGGCCCGCTGCAACCTGCTTCAGGCCTTCGCGAACGATGGACTGAGCCAGAACGGTTGCGGTGGTGGTGCCGTCACCGGCTTCGTCATTGGTGCGGCTGGCGACTTCTTTTACCATCTGCGCGCCCATGTTTTCGAACTTGTCTTCCAGTTCGATTTCCTTGGCAACCGATACACCGTCTTTGGTGATGCGCGGTGCGCCGAAGGATTTGTCCAGAACCACGTTGCGGCCCTTGGGGCCCAGGGTCACTTTAACCGCATCGGCCAGGATGTTCACACCTGCCAGCATACGGTTGCGCGCGTCTGTTTCGAACTTGACGTCCTTAGCAGCCATGTCGTTTCTCCTTGAGAAATATGTTTGGAATAAAGATCAGAGAAAGCGTGCCGCTTACTCGATGATCCCCATGATGTCGCTTTCTTTCATCATCAGCAGCTCTTCGCCGTCGATGGTGACCTCGGTGCCCGACCATTTGCCGAACAGGATTTTGTCACCGGCCTTTACGGCCATCGCGATCAGCTCGCCGCTGTCCTTACGTGCGCCTTCGCCGGTCGAGACAACCTCGCCTTCGCTGGGCTTTTCTTTTGCACTGTCAGGAATGATCAGGCCGCCTGCGGTTTTCTCTTCGCTTTCAACGCGACGGACCAGCACACGGTCGTGAAGCGGTTTCAATGCCATCTTTGCAGCTCCTTGGGCTCAAAGTTTATCTATCCTCCCCTCGCCGGATGACGAGGCGTTAGCACTCATGCTTGCTGAGTGATAACGACGCATAGCTAGGGGGTCGAAAACCCCGAGTCAACAAGACGTGAAAGATTTTTTGGCATTGGGGGCTTATCGGCGGATCAGTCGGCCTCTTCCCAACTGTAAGCCCAGTGTTTAAGCCCCTCGGCCCCCTCGGATGTAAGCCCGTAGATACCCTTTTCAATCTTCTCAAACCACCCGTAGTGGTTTTCCCGCATCAGCCGTGTAGCCACCGGTACGCCGACTGATTTGGCCACCTCGGACCCTTTGGTCGGGCCGTGTTCGGCCAGATGCGCAGCGCATTTCAAAGCGTCTTGTCGATAGGCTGTCACGATCCCGTGGCGCGTTGCGCCGCCGGAATTCGGATCGCCCTCCAACCGGTCAAACTCGCGCAGCAGGCGCGCGGTTCTTGCCTTGTCCTTACGGGGCGCATATGGGCCGGGATCGCACTGCACCTCGACCCGCCCGTCAGCCCGAACCGTGATCAGACCCAACCCCAGCCTGCGGCACAGGGCAAGGTTGTCCTTCAACGCCCGCCGCGCAGACCGCCCTTTGGGCTTGCAGACCGCGATATAGACCTGATCGGTGATCCTGAGCCGGGCAATCGCCTGATGGAACAAGGCAAGCGAGAACCGCAGTTTCAACTCAACAATGACCGGGTCTTCGCCATCGCGCATGGCCACCACATCGGCAGCACCGACCTCACCCTTGACGGTGTAGCCCTGATGCTCCAGCAGCGCCTTGATCGGAGGGTACAAATCCTGCTCGCGGTCCATGCCTGCATGCTATTCGAAATGCTCAGGAATGCCAGAGTTGCGGCACCGGGCCGCTTGCATGAAATGCGCGGGCACGGCTATGTCTGGGCGCAACCCCTTCGTCCGAATGGATCGACCTATGCGCCTGATGATGTTCATTGCCTTCCTGTTGCTACCCGCGTCTGCCCATGCGGCGTGTGAGGGGCGCGACCTCCGGCTCGACCTGACGCCCGAGCAACGGCAAGAGTTGCAGCTTGCCATGGCCGACATCCCGTTTCCGGAAGGCAACCACTGGATTGCGCGGAAAGGCGATACGGTTCTGCATCTGATCGGCACCCTGCACACAACCGACCCGCGCATGGAGGCGGTTGTCGATCGTCTGACCCCTACGCTCAGCCAGGCGGATGCGTTTTACTTCGAGGTTACGCAGAGCGAAATGGAGGCGTTCGAACAGGGTTTGGCCAAAGACCTCAGCCCGGTGATGATCACCTCTGGCCCGACCCTGATTGACCTAATACCCGAAGAGGATTGGGCCACGCTATCCGCAACGCTAGCCGAGCGCGGCATTCCTAGCTGGATGGCCGCCAAGATGCGGCCCTGGTTTCTGAGCATGATGCTGGGCGTGCCGCCGTGCCTGCTGCAAAACCCGGATGCGAACCACGGAATGGATGCCCGCCTGACCGAACTGGCCGAAGCGAAAAACATCCCGCAGCATTCGCTGGAACAGATCGCAGACCTTGTGGCGATGTTCGACAGCCACACGATCGAGGAACAGGTGCAGTCCCTCTTGCGCCTGTCCGGTGCCATTCAAGGCAGCGAAGATCAACTGACCACGCTGGCCAACGCCTATATCGAAGAGAAACACGCCGAGATCATGCAACTGGCGCGCATTCACGGGCTGGAGGTTTCAGGCCTTGAGCCAGAGGTGTTCAACGCCGAATGGAGCGGCTTCGAACAGCAGATGCTGGTCGACCGGAACGCCAACTGGATGCGGCACATTCTGGCGATCACGGACCAAACCGTCGTCATCGCGGTGGGGGCAGGACACTTAAGCGGCGAACACGGCCTTCTGCACCAGTTGCAGCAGGCAGGCTACACCTTGACCCGCGCGCCATTCTGACCGAAACCGGCGATTTCAAGACCAACCGCCGCAGAGGCAATGCTGCCGGGTGACAACCCGCCCCGACGGCCCTATAAGGCGCGCAAATTTATCATCCTCAGGACCCTGACATGACAACGCTCGTATTTGGCCACAAATCCCCCGACACCGATTCCACAGGCTCTCCGATCCTGTGGTCCTGGTACCTGAACGAAGTCAAAGGTGAGACGACCGAACCGGTACTGCTGGGAGAACCCAACACCGAAGCAGCTTTCATGCTGGACAATTGGGACCTGCCCAAGCCGCGCATCATCGAAGACTTGGCCGCGGACACGCCCGTTGTGATCGTCGACACCAACAACCCGGCAGAACTGCCCGCCTCGATCAACGACGCAGATATCCGCGCCATCATCGACCACCACAAGCTGGTCGGCGGTCTGGAAACCAAAGGCCCCATCGACATCACCGTGCGCCCGCTGGCTTGCACCGCGACCATCATGGTCGATCTGATGGGCGATGACGCGGCCAAGATGCCCGACGCCATCAAAGGCGCGGCCCTGACCTGCATCCTGTCCGACACGCTCGAGTTCCGCTCGCCCACCACCACCGCCCATGACCGCGCCGTTGCCGAAAAACTGGCAGCTGAGCTCGAGCTAGACATCTCGGCCTATGCCGCCGACATGTTCGCGGCGAAATCGGATGTCTCCTCCTTCTCGGACGCCGAGTTGCTACGCATGGACAGCAAGGAATACGAGGTCGACGGCACCAAATTCCGCGTCTCGGTTCTGGAAACCACCGCACCGGGCGTCGTACTGGACCGCAAAGCGAGCCTGGCGGACTCGATGGTGGATGTCGCCAAGGAAGATGGCGTCGATCAGGTTCTGCTGTTCGTCGTGGACATTCTGAACGAAGAAGCAACCCTGCTGGTGCCCAACGATCTGGTCAAAGGCGTGGCCGAAAAGAGCTTTGGCGCATCGGTCGATGGAGACGCGGTTGTGCTGCCCGGCATTATGAGCCGGAAAAAGCAGATCATCCCCAATCTCAAGGTCTGAGACCCACCAATCAGCGCCCTTCGGGGCGCTTTTTTCTTGCGAGGCTCTGCCTCGCGCTCCGGGATATTTAGAGCCAGATGAATAAAGGATCCCCTGCTTCATCTGGCCAAAAATATCCTGGGGGAGTCGCCCGAAGGGCGGCGGGGGCAAAGCCCCCTACTGGCCAAACGGGTCAGGCTCTGCCATAGGCTTGGGCAGCCATCCTGCTGTACCAACAAGGGCCTGTCATGACTCAGATCGTCCACACGCTTGCCGAAATCTCTGACCGCTACAAGGCGCTGTTCGTCGATCTTTGGGGCTGCGTCCACAACGGCATCACCGCCTATCCCGAGGCCGTCGCCGCCCTTCAGGCGTACCGGCAGAAAGGCGGGACCGTGGTGTTGGTGACAAACTCCCCCAAACCGCGCGCCGGGGTGGCTACGCAATTGACCCAATTCAACGTGCCTGCGGATGCCTATGACACCATCGCCACCAGCGGAGATTCAGCGCGGTCCGCGATGTTCCGCGGGGCCGTTGGCCACAAGGTTTACTTCATGGGCGAGTGGGGGCGCGACGCGGGCTTTTTCGAGCCGCTGAAACTGTTGCATCACCCAATCCACATTGAGCGCGTCCCACTCGATCAGGCCGAGGGCATCGTCTGCTGCGGCCCGTTCGATCCGATGGCCGACCCCGACGTTAACCGCCCCGATTTCCTCTATGCCAAGCAGATGGGCCTGAAGCTGCTCTGCGCCAATCCCGATATCGTGGTGGACCGGGGTGAGGTGCGCGAGTGGTGCGCCGGGGCGCTGGCCAAGCTCTATACCGAAATGGGCGGTGAGAGCCTGTATTTCGGCAAACCCCATCCTCCGATCTACGATCTGGCCCGCCGCAGGCTGCAGGAACTGGGTGTTGATGTGTCCGACAGCGACAGCCTCGCCATCGGCGACGGCCCCCATACGGACATCCTGGGCGGCATGGGCGAGGGAATCGACACGCTCTTTATTTCCGGCGGGCTGGCGGCGGCGGAGACCAAAACGTCGCACCACCCGCACCATGAGTCTCTAAAGGACTATATCCAAAGGGAAAATATCAATCCCACCTACACGATCGGCCGCCTGCGGTAGCCAGAAAAGGCTTGATTTTCTGCGCTTGCGAAGTAATAAAGTTACCGATCTGGGGTGACTTTAGTTTCTTTGTTACCCTTTGAATGCGAGCGAGGGTAACATGTTGGACAATCTTCCGCGCGGAACGATCTGTATCGAAGACATCGAAATGGGTATGACCCGGCACCTGCGCAAAGTGGTGACGGATGAAGATATCGAGATGTTCGCTCAGGTCTCGACCGACCGGAATCCGGTGCATCTGGACGATGATTATGCGCGCGACACGATCTTCGAAGGGCGCATTGCGCATGGGATGCTGACGGCCGGTCTGATCTCGGCCGTGATCGGCGAGCAACTGCCCGGCCACGGCACGGTCTATATGGGGCAGTCGCTGAAATTCCTCGCTCCGGTGCGGCCCGGCGACATGGTCCATGCCGAGGTCAAGGTGATCGACATCGACTTCGCCAAGCGCCGGGTCAAGCTGGATTGCCATTGCGCGGTCGAGGGCAAAAAGGTGCTGGTGGGCGAGGCGATGGTTCTGGCCCCCTCGCGGAAATTCGACTGACGCGCAGGCTAAGAAACGGCTTTTCTCAGACCAAACCGTACAGTTTCGCGAACGGATCCCGGTCTTTGTCGCGGTGCCAGCTGTATTCGCACCATTTCGCAACTGACTCGGCCATCTCGACCCCGTGCATCGCGGCAATGGCCCCCAGCGTCATGTCCATCCCGGCTGACACGCCGGACGAGGTGAAGAACGGCCCGTCCTCGACCCAGCGCGCCTGACGGACCCAGTCGACATTGGGGCCTTGCGTGGCGACCCAGTCAAAGGCGGCCTTGTTGGTGGTGGCGCGACGCCCATCCAGCAGGCCAGCCCGCGCAAGCAGGGCGCTGCCGGTGCAGACACTCAGGGTGAATTCGGCGGTTTCAGAAACCCTCGTGATCCATTGAAGAAGGTCTGTGTTTTCAACCTCGCGCCGTGTGCCTGCGCCGCCCGGCACGAACACGATGTCGTAGTCAGTGCTATCGCGGGTGGACCGGGTGGCCTGGGCCGCCAGTTTCTGATTGCTGGCAACCGCGCCGGTTTCTTCGGCCACCAGCGTCAGGTCGAACTTATCTTGCAGCAAACCGAACATTTCCATCGGGCCGAAAACATCCAGCAATTCAAAGCCCGGAAAAATAAGGGCTGCGATCTTTCTCATCCCGGCACTCCCTTTTGGTTTCCCGATGGTAGGCGCGCCGGAGATGCGCGTTAAGCCCAAAGGTCAGGGCAATCAGGTGCTTGAACCCGTCCCCCAGTCCCGCTAGGCAAGCTGCATGCAGATCATCCGGGATTTCCAGTTTGTCGACCCTGAGGACCGAGGCGCCAGTGTGGCCATCGGCAATTTTGACGGGGTGCATGTCGGGCATCGCTCAGTCATTGAACTGGCCCGCAACGCTGCGCCCGATGCCCCATTGGGCGTGCTGACATTCGAGCCGCACCCGCGCGAGTATTTTGCACCCGATGCGCCGCCTTTCCGGTTGATGCGGGGCAATGCGCGAGCACACCGGTTGCAAAAGCTGGGTGTGCAGAAACTGTATGAACTGCCGTTCAATGCAGCACTTGCCGGGCTGTCCCCCGATGAGTTCGCCCGCAACGTCGTCTGCGACGGGCTGGGTCTGTCACATGTGGTCGTGGGCGCCGATTTCTGCTTTGGCAAAGGCCGCAGCGGCACGGCGCAGGATATGGCGCAGTTTGGGGAAGAGATGGGGTTTGGCGTGACAATCGCTCCGCTGATGGAAAAAACCGACAGCGTTGTGTCTTCGACCGCGATCCGAACTGCACTCAGCGAAGGTCGCCCCCGCGATGCGGCGGCGATGCTGGGGCATTGGCACCGGATCGAAGGCACGGTGATCGGGGGCGAACAGCGAGGGCGCGAACTGGGCTTTCCCACCGCCAATATGTCGATCGAAGGGCTGCACCCGCCGAAGTTCGGTGTCTACGCGGTGCTTGTCGACGTGCTGGATGGCCCGCATAAGGGCAGCTATCACGGCGCGGCCTCGGTCGGGGTCCGGCCCATGTTTCAGGGCGAATTGCCCAATATCGAAACCTTCCTGTTTGACTTCTCGGGCGACCTGTACGGCGCGACCCTGTCCGTCGGTCTGGTCGACTTCCTGCGCCCCGAAATGACCTTTGACGGGCTGGGCAGGCTGATCGCCCAAATGGATGCGGATTGCGAACAGGCGCGCGGCCTTCTGGCGGTGCTATGAGCGACGATCCCATTGATCGCTCTGGTCTGGCCCACAGGTTCTGGGAACGCAAACCCCTGCGCAAAATGAACCAGCGCGAGTGGGAGGCGCTGTGTGACGGCTGCGGCAAGTGCTGCCTGAACAAGCTGGAAGACGAGGATTCGGGCGAGGTCGCACTGACCTGTGTTGCCTGCCGCCTGCTGGACGATGAAAGCTGCCGCTGCACCCAATACGACATCCGGCATCAATTCGTGCCCGAATGCATCGTGATGACCCCCGACAATATCGACAGCCACGCCTATTGGCTGCCGCAGACCTGCGCCTATCGGTTGCTGTGGGAAGGCAAACCGCTTTACGACTGGCACCCGTTGCTATCTGGTACGCCGGACAGCGTACACCGCGCAGGCGTGTCGGTTCAGGGACGTACGGTGTCCGAGTTCGAAACACCCATGGAAGAATGGGAAGACTATATCATCGAGGAGCCCAGCTGATGTACTTCGCCTCTGACAATTCCGGCCCCGTTCATCCGCAGGTCATGGCAAAACTGGCCGAGGCCAATCAGGGCTATCAGATGGCCTATGGCGCGGACACCCTGATGAACGAGGTACGGGATCGCATCCGCAGTATCTTCGAGGCTCCGGACGCGGCGGTTTATCTGGTGGCGACGGGTACGGCGGCGAATTCGCTGGCTTTGGCGACGCTTTCCCAGCCGTGGGAGACGGTGTTCTGCTCTCCGGTCGCGCATATCCACGAAGACGAATGCAACGCGCCCGAGTTTTACACCGGGGCCAAGCTGACTCTTGTGCCCGGCGGCGACAAGATGACCGCCGAGGCCCTACGCGAGACGATCCTGAAGGAAGAAACCCGCGGCGTGCACGGCCCGCAACGCGGCCCTGTTTCGATCACGCAAGTGACCGAGCGAGGATCGGTTTATTCGCTAGAGGAAATGCAGGCGCTCTGCGCAGTGGCCAAAGAGTTTGACCTGCCGGTGCATATGGATGGCGCACGGTTTACCAACGCCCTGGTCGCACTGAATTGCTCGCCCGCCGAGATGACGTGGAAATCGGGTGTGGATGCGGTCAGTTTCGGCGGCACCAAGAACGGGCTCATGGGGGTCGAGGCGGTTGTTTTCTTTGATGAAAGCAAGGCGTGGGAGTTCGAGCTGCGCCGCAAACGCGGGGCGCATCTGTTTTCCAAGCACCGCTATTTGTCGGCTCAGATGGCGGCCTATCTGCAGGACGACCTATGGCTGAAACTGGCACGTCAGGCCAATGACAGCTGCGCCCGTCTGGCGGATGGGCTGCGCGCCAAAGGGGCCTCGTTCCTGCATGAGCCGCAGGCCAATATGGTCTTCGCCTCTTTCCCGCGCGCCAAGCACCGGCAATTGCACGAGGCGGGGGCGGTCTATCACCTGTGGGGCGATGAGTTGGAGGGCGAAGACGAGGCAGAAGACCTCGCCTGCAGGCTGGTCTGCGACTGGTCTATTGAAGCGGATCAGATCGACCGGTTTCTGGCCCTTCTGTAGGGAGGCTGCGCCAGAAGTCCTGAACCAGCGCGGCAGTTTCGCGGGGGTGCGTGATCGGCAGCATATGCCCCGCCCCGTCGACAATCGCGCTGGTGGCTGAGGGCAGCCGCGTTCTCAGACCTTCGCAGATAGCCGGAAGAACCGGGTGCGTGTCCGTGCCCGCCAACAACAGAACCGGCATCGAGGCGCGACCAAGTCTGGCCGTGTCAAGCAACTGCGCAGCATCGTCAAACAATGCGCCGTGGACTGCCGGAACCACATCGATCCCCCGGATCATCGCCGCGCGGGTGCGGTCCGGCAGGTCCGGCCATTTCGGACCCGAGGATGCCCCCCACATCCGGTTGAACAGCCGGGCGGCCATGGCGGTATCTCCGGCCGCGAACGCGTCGTCTACCGGCTGCGCGTCCCGTTCGTGTCGGGCGAACAACTCGGGGGCGTCATGCCGGGCGACCGCAAAGAACACCGGCTCTATCAACACCGCGCTGCGCACCCGTTCAGGGCATTCGATGCACAGGCGCAGAGCGATCATCGCGCCGAAGGAATGACCGATGATGTCCATCGGTGCGATCAGCTGGTCCTTGGCATGGGCCGTAACCGCGTCGAAGTAATCGCTGTGACCGTCCCAATCCGGGCTGCGGCCATGCGAGAGCATATCCGGGGCGACCAGTGTGGCATCGCCAAGCGCCTGTGACATGCCCGACCACGCGCCGGAATGCGCCAGAGTGCAATGTAGGGCGAGGGCATGTCGCGCGCCCTCTCCCATCTTCCTTACATATACGGACGGGGTCGCCGGGTCGGTCGTCACCCCTTCATCTCAGCCAGATGCCGGTCCAGTTCATCCAGCCTGTCCTGCCCCCAGAATCGCTGATCGTCGGGCGTGATGTAGAAGGGCGCGCCGAACACGCCGCGCTCGACCGCCTCCTCCAGATTGGCGGCATAAGTCTCGGCCCCGACCAACAGGCCGCTGTTTGCAAGCGCCGGATCAAACCCAGCCTGCGACAGGCAATCGCGGATCACATCATCCTGCGCCACGTCTTTTTCCTCGGCCCAGCAGGCGCGCAGGATCGAATAGCACAGCTTACCGATGTCACCCGATCCATCCTTGGTCGCGGCTATGATCGCGTAAGAGGACGGGGCCGCATTGGTCGGCCAATGCGCGGGCTGCAGGTTGAACGCCATGCCCAAACCGCGCGACTGCCGCAGCAACTCCTGCGCGCGGTATTCGACGCGCGAGATGTGCCGGTCCTTCGGCGCAGTGCCGCCGGTCCGCCCAAACAGGGCGATAATATCCAGCGGCTTGTATTTGATCGTGGCCCCGTGCTTCGCCGCTACTTCCTCAAGCCGTGTGCCCGCCAGGTAGGTGTACGGCGAAATTGTCGCAAAATAGTAGTCAATCTGGGCCATCTTCACTTTCTCCGCTGCGTTATCTTTGCGGAACGGTAAGGCCATGCTAAGCGGTGTCAACATCACGAATCTGTCACATTGCCATTGCTGCCCGGGGACCTTCAGCCGATGCCGACACTTCACGAACCCAAGCTGATCGCTGGGAACGCCAATCTTCCGCTTGCCGAAACCATCGCCCGCCGCATGAGCCTGCATCGCGGCGTCAACCAGGGTCTGGTCGATGCCCGCGTCGAACGCTTCAATGATGGCGAGATTTTCGTCGAGGTTTTCGAGAATGTCCGCGGCGAGGATATGTTCATCATCCAGCCGACCTCGAACCCGGCCAATGACAACCTGATGGAGCTGCTGATCATCGCCGACGCGCTGCGCCGGTCGTCGGCCCAGCGGATCACCGCTGTCATTCCCTATTTCGGCTATGCCCGTCAGGACCGTCGCACCAAGGCCCGCACGCCGATTTCGGCCAAGCTGGTCGCCAACATGCTGACCGGAGCGGGGATCGAGCGTATCCTGACCATGGACCTGCACGCGGCGCAGATTCAGGGCTTCTTCGATATGCCGGTCGACAACCTCTATGCGTCGCCGATCTTTGCGCTGGACGTGCAGAACCAGTTCAAAGGCCGGATGGATGAGATCATGGTCGTCTCGCCGGATGTGGGCGGTGTGGCCCGCGCGCGCGAACTGGCCAAGCGTATCAACGCCCCGCTCTCGATCGTGGACAAGCGCCGTGAGAAAGCCGGTGAAGTGGCCGAGATGACGGTTATTGGCGACGTAAAAGACAAAATCTGCCTGATCATCGACGACATCTGCGACACCGCCGGAACGCTCTGCAAAGCAGCACAAGTCCTGATGGATAACGGCGCAAAAGAGGTGCATTCCTATATCACGCACGGCGTCATGAGCGGCCCTGCAGTTGAACGCGTCACCGGTTCTGTCATGAAATCTCTGGTTTTGTCAGATACGATCCAGCCCACCCCCGAGGTCGCAAGCGCCGCCAATATCCGCATCGTACCCACCGCACCGATGTTTACGCAGGCGATCCTGAACATCTGGAACGGAACCAGTGTGTCGTCCCTGTTCGAGGACGAAACCCTGAAACCGATTTACGAGTCCCTCTATCATATGGACTGAGGTCTGGACGGTGCGCCTATTGCCCCGGACACATTCAACGACAGGATGACGCCGCTATGACTGCCGCAAACCGCATCGTTCTTTCCAGTGACCACGCCGCCATCGCGTTGCGGCAGGCGGTCGCCGACCACGTCGCCGCCAAAGGCTGGGAGGTCGTGGATATCGGCCCTACAACCCCCGAAAGTACGCATTACCCCAAGCACGGCAAGGCCGCAGCGCAGGCCGTCGCCTCGGGCGATTGTCAGCTGGGCATCGTGCTGTGCGGCACCGGGCAAGGCATCATGATGGCCGCAAACAAAGTGCCTGGCATCCGCTGCGGCGTCTGTTCGGACGCTTTCTCGGCCCGCATGATCCGCGCACATAACGACGCCAACATGCTGTCCATCGGCGCACGGGTCGTCGGCGAAGGACAGGCACTGGACATCGTCGACGCATTTCTGAGCTCCGAGTTTGAAGGCGGTCGCCACGCCACGCGGGTGGGTATGATTGAGGGGTTGGACGGCTAGCCCCCCCGAAATGACGCCAGTCGTGGCGCGTCTTTGCGCCTGCAGACACGGATAACGCCCGTTCCTTAGGTGGTTTTCTGCGCGCGCCTAAATGGCCTTTAGTCCGTTTCATACCTGTGATCTCAGCGCGGATAGTCGGCTGTCGGTCCGGATCACGGATTGTTGCCGACGGCGTCGTGATCCGACCAATTGTCACCACAATCCCGGTTCACTGTGACAGCGGAAAGCAAATTCGAAATCAGGAATTTTCACCCTATGTCCAACGCAAGTTTTGAAGATCGCATTCGGCGTCTTAATGCCAAATCTCCGCAACTGCAGCCTGCCCACTCAAGCGGCCCCAATGCGGGTCCGACCCGAACTTCCAAATCGGGTTTGCCAAAGCTGATTATCGGAGCCCTCTTTCTGAGCGTTGGCGGAAAGGTTCTGAAGAATACAAATGAAAACTACGAAGCCATCCGAGACGGAAGCGGGATAGAAACGGCTGTCGGATACAGCCTTGCCGGGCTGGCGGTTTTTTGCATCGGGATTATTGTAGTTGTGCGCGGATTGTTCGCGTCACGCCGACGGCGCAAAAGCTTTGGGGCTCCTGGCGCAACTTCCGCTGAACAAGCACGTCGAAAGGCATCGGGAAAAGCGCGGTTCGTCGCCTCATCGCTTGGTTTCACATTTGGAGTTGGAGCCTGCGTTGCCCTGTTCCTTTCGGCGATGGTCGCACCCATCGATACGGAAGTCGCGCGTCACTTTTTTCGCAATGCCTCTCTGATATTGCTTCTTCTGATTTTTGTCACAACGCTCATAGGTTTCGTCGGAATATTTCTCCGCGGATATGCGCTTGGTCGCGTGCCGCTTTACTTCCTGTTTGGTGCCTTGATTGCCTTTTCCGCCTTACGTATTTCAGGCGTCGGCCTCAGCGAACTGGAACCTTTCCTGCCTGCTCTTCAATAAGCTCGTCATTGAAGCAAGGGGGCAAAGGTCGGGAACAGGTGCGCTCTACGAAATATCCCAGTCATCCGCATGCGCCACCTCTCCGATTGCCATCCAGGTGACGCGGATGCGGGCGATGCGGGTGTCGGACCAGGTTCGGAACACGGCGTTGAAGCCTTTGGGGGTGATATCTTCGGCCTGAACTTCGGCGCGCAGGGCCGAGGATGTGTCCACATCCCATAGCGACACGCCGATCTGGACCACGGGGGCCGAGCGGAACGGCTCGGAGAAGCGGATCGCGGTGCGGCGTTCTCGGGGGCCGTCTCCGGTCCACATCTCGCCACCATCGGCAAACTCGGAAAACAACACTTCTTCGCCCTGATCAATACCGATGGGATGGGTCTGAAACTTCTTCATTTCGCGATCATTATTATTGAATTCCCGAAACTTACCGCGAACCCCCGGCAAAAGCACGACAAAAAAACGGCCCCGCAATCGCGAGGCCGCTCATATTTTCAACGCTTTCAGAACCTTACAGGCTCATATGCGTTCCAAGGGCTTCCATATCGGCCAGCAGCTTGGCGGCGTCGTCGACAATCGTCTGATCGTCACCGGCCTTTGCGGCCTCGTGCGAGGCGCGGGCTTCGGCGATCATGTCATCCAGATGCGACCGGGTCACTTCACCAACCGGAATGGCCTTTTCGGCCAGAACCGACAGGCTGTCGCCGTTGATCTGCGCAAACCCGCCGGTGACCAGGTATTCGCTGGACCCTTCGGGTGCCTCAACCTTCAGCAGACCGGGGCGCAGCGTGGTGATGGTGGGGGCATGGTCGGGCATTGCCGTCATGTCCCCGTCCGCGCCGGGAATCTGGACCGCGGTGGCCTCAAGCGAAGCAAGGCTCCGCTCGGGGCTGACGAGGTCGAATTGCATCGTGTTTGCCATCAGGGATACTCCTTAGGCGGCTTCTGCGGCCATCTTCTCGGCTTTGGCGATCACTTCTTCGATGCCGCCAACCATCAGGAAGGCCGCCTCGGGCAGGTGGTCGTATTCGCCAGCCACAACGGCCTTGAACGACGAGATGGTGACATCCAGAGGAACCTGAACGCCAGGGCTACCGGTGAAGACCTCGGCCACGTCGAACGGCTGCGACAGGAAGCGTTCGATCTTACGGGCACGGGCCACGGTCAGTTTGTCTTCTTCCGACAGTTCGTCCATGCCGAGGATGGCGATGATGTCCTGCAGCGACTTGTAGCGCTGGAGGATCTGCTGAACATCGGTCGCAACCTTGTAGTGCTCTTCGCCAACAATCGCCGGGTCAAGCAGACGCGAGGTCGAGTCGAGCGGGTCCACGGCGGGGTAGATACCCTTTTCCGAGATCGCACGGTTCAGAACGGTGGTCGCATCGAGGTGCGCAAACGAGGTCGCAGGCGCAGGGTCGGTCAGGTCGTCCGCAGGAACATAAATCGCCTGCACCGAGGTGATCGAACCGGCTTTGGTCGAGGTGATGCGTTCCTGCAGCGCGCCCATGTCGGTGGCCAGCGTCGGCTGGTAGCCCACAGCAGAAGGAATACGACCCAGCAGAGCCGAAACCTCGGAACCCGCCTGCGTGAAGCGGAAGATGTTGTCGACGAAGAACAGAACGTCGGTACCGGACTGGTCGCGGAACTGCTCGGCCAGGGTCAGACCTGTCAGAGCAACACGCGCACGCGCTCCCGGAGGTTCGTTCATCTGACCGTAAACCAGTGCAACCTGCGAGTCCGACAGGTTGTCGGGCTTGATCACGTTCGATTCGATCATTTCCCAGTACAGGTCGTTGCCTTCACGGGTCCGTTCACCAACACCCGCGAACACCGAGAAGCCCGAGTGCACTTTTGCGATGTTGTTGATCAGTTCCATGATGAGAACGGTTTTGCCAACGCCGGCACCGCCGAACAGGCCAATCTTACCGCCTTTGGCGTAGGGGGCCAGCAGGTCAACAACCTTGATGCCGGTCACCAGAATTTCCGACTCGGTCGACTGTTCGTCGAACTCGGGCGCGGGCTGGTGGATGGCGCGGGTCTCGGTTGCTTCAACCGGGCCCTTTTCGTCGATCGGCTCACCCACAACGTTCAGGATGCGGCCCAAGGTGGCGTTGCCAACCGGAACCGAGATCGGTGCGCCGGTGTCGGTCACGGCTTCGCCGCGGACCAGACCTTCGGTCGCGTCCATCGCGATGGTACGGACGGTGTTTTCACCCAGGTGCTGAGCAACTTCCAACACCAGGCGCTTGCCGTTGTTGGTGGTTTCCAGCGCGTTCAGAATTTCAGGCAGCTGATCTTCGAAGTGCACGTCGACGACGGCCCCGATGATCTGTGTGACTTTGCCTTTTGCATTCGCCATGTTTCGTCTCCGGTATGTCTCTACAGCGCTTCGGCGCCGGAAATAATTTCAATCAGCTCGTTGGTGATCACGGCCTGACGCGAGCGGTTGAACTGGATCGTCAGCTTGTCGATCATTTCACCCGCGTTGCGTGTCGCGTTGTCCATTGCAGACATCCGTGCACCCTGTTCAGACGCTCCGTTTTCGAGCAGAGCCGAGAAGATCGCAGTCGCAACCCCCTTGGGCAGCAGGTCGGCCAGAATGGCCTCTTCGCTGGGCTCGTAGTCGAAAATGGCACCGCTGTCGTCACCCTCGGTTTCCTCGAACGAGGCGGGGATAACCTGCTGTGCCGTCGGGATCTGGGTCACGACGTTGACGAACTTCGAATAGAAGATCGTAGCAACGTCGAACTCACCCCCGTCAAAGCGCGACAGGACGTCCTTGGCGATGTCTTGCGCGTTGGAATAGCCCAGACGCTTGACCTCGCTCAGGTCAATATGCCCAACGAACAGATCGGCAAAGTCGCGCTTCAGGGCGTCGCGACCCTTTTTACCAACGGTCAGAACCTTGACCGTCTTGCCTTTGCCGCGCAGCTCTTCCGCTTTGGCGCGGGCAAGCTTGGCGATGTTCGCGTTGAAGCCGCCGCACAGGCCGCGCTCAGCTGTCATGACAACCAGCAGATGGACATCATCACTGCCCGTACCCCGGAGCAGTTTGGGGGCGCTGTCGCTGCCCCCGACCGATGCCGCCAGCCCCGCCATCACGGCATTGAACCGCTCGGCATAGGGGCGCGAGGCTTCGGCAGATTCCTGGGCACGGCGCAGTTTTGCAGCCGCGACCATCTGCATGGCCTTGGTGATCTTGCGGGTCGATTTGACCGACTCGATCCTGTTTTTAAGGTCCTTCAGACTAGGCATCGGAACCCCCTATCAAGCGAAGGTCGCGGCGTATTCGTCGATCGCTGCCTTGATCTTGTCGGACGCGTCACCTTTGACCTTCGGGTCTTCGTCGGTGATCCACTGAAGCAGGTCGGCATGTTTGCCGCGCAGATGCGCCAGCAGGCCGGCCTCATAGCGGCCAACGTCAGATACGTCGATCTTGTCGAGGTAACCGTTGGTGCCCGCAAAGATGACGCAGACGATTTCCGCGTTGGTCAGCGGCGAATACTGCGGCTGTTTCATCAGTTCGGTCAGGCGCGCACCACGGTTCAGCAACTGCTGGGTCGCGGCGTCGAGGTCGGAACCGAACTGCGCAAAGGCCGCCATTTCGCGGTACTGAGCCAGCTCCAGTTTCACCGGACCAGCAACCGATTTCATCGCATCGGTCTGAGCCGAAGAGCCCACACGCGAAACCGACAGACCGGTGTTCACAGCAGGACGGATGCCCTGATAGAACAGTTCGGTTTCAAGGAAGATCTGACCGTCGGTGATCGAGATCACGTTGGTCGGAATAAAGGCCGAAACATCACCACCTTGGGTTTCGATAACCGGCAGAGCGGTCAGCGAGCCTGCACCGAAATCTTCGTTCAGCTTCGCCGAACGTTCCAGCAGGCGCGAGTGGAGGTAGAAAACGTCGCCCGGATAGGCTTCACGTCCGGGCGGACGGCGCAGCAGCAGCGACATCTGACGATAGGACACGGCCTGTTTCGACAGGTCATCATAGATGATCAGCGCGTGGCGGCCATTGTCGCGGAAGTATTCGGCCATGGCGGTTGCGGCATATGGTGCCAGGAACTGCATCGGCGCCGGGTCGGACGCGGTTGCGGCCACAACGATCGAGTAATCAATCGCGCCGGACTCTTCCAGCTTTTTCACCAGCTGCGCAACGGTCGAACGTTTCTGACCAATCGCGACGTAAACGCAGTACAGTTTCTTCGACTCGTCGTCGCCTGCTGCGTCGTTATAGACTTTCTGGTTCAGGATAGTGTCCAGAGCAACGGCGGTCTTGCCGGTCTGACGGTCACCAATGATCAGTTCCCGCTGGCCACGGCCAATCGGGATCATCGCGTCAACCGATTTCAGGCCGGTTGCCATCGGCTCGTGCACCGATTTACGCGGGATGATACCCGGCGCTTTGACATCTGCAACGCCACGCTTGGACGCATTGATCGGGCCTTTGCCGTCCAGCGGGTTGCCCAGACCGTCAACAACGCGGCCCAGCAGCTCATCCCCGATCGGAACGTCCACGATGGAGTTGGTGCGCTTGACGGTGTCACCTTCTTTGATGTCACGGTCGGAGCCGAAGATAACGACACCGACGTTGTCGCTTTCCAGGTTCAGCGCCATGCCCATGATGCCGCCGGGGAATTCGACCATCTCACCGGCTTGCACGTTGTCCAGGCCGTATACACGGGCAATCCCGTCACCGACGCTCAGCACGCGGCCGATTTCGGCCACTTCGGCTTCCTGACCAAAATTCTTGATCTGGTCCTTCAGGATTGCAGAAATCTCTGCAGCTTGGATTCCCATTTATCCGACCTCTTTCATTGCATTCTGTAGGGAGTTCAGCTTCGAACGGATCGAGCTATCGATCATTTTCGAGCCCACTTTAACGACAAGACCGCCGATGAGGCTTTCATCAACGGTCGCATTGATTGTCACGGTCTTGCCCACACGCTCGGACAGCGTTTTGGACAGTTTATCCAGTTGAGTCTTGGTCAGCGCCTTGGCCGAGGCGACATCGGCGGTCACTTCGCCACGCTCTTCGGCCAGCATGTCGCGCAGAACCTGCACCAGTTGCGGAACCACAAACAGACGGCGCTTCTGTGCCATCAGCCCCAGCGTGTTGCGCAGGATCGGGTTCAGGCCCATCGAGTCAGCAATTGCGGTGATCGCGCCTTCCTGTTCGGCGCGCGAAACCAAAGGCGAGGCGATCAGGTCGCGCAGTTCGGCGCTGTCACCCAGGGCTGCCGCAAGATCGTTGATGCCGGATTCCAGACCTGCAAGGTCTTTATTCTCTTTGGCGATCTCGAAGATCGCTGTGGCATAGCGTTCCGCAATGCCAGTGGAAATCGAAGCTGGTTCGGACACGTCCACCCTTCCGATATTTGAGGCCCCGAAAGTGTGTAGCGGCCGCTACCCGGGGCGTGAGGAAACCCCGTCCTGAAAGGGCGGGGATCAAAATCACCGGGGATGTAGCAGAGCCGAACCCAGCTAGCAATATATTATCACGGTGGAAACGTTATCCACAAAATGTTTGATTTCAGATGGTTAGCAAGGGTGCGACCCTTTTATCCGCTTGGCGGGCGCGAAAAATGTTACCGAAGTGTAGGTTTTTGCGATTCCTGCGACCGTTTTCCCGCATTTTTTCCGTCAAAGGCGGTGAAAATCTACGAAAGCTTCACGCGGGCTTCAGCACCCCATCTAGTGCCTTGATCGGGCGACGCTGGGTATCTTTTGTAACACTGCCGCTGGGCGGGCGGATGTGTTTGCTGACCTCGACCATTAGCACGCCGCCCGCCATGATCGTTGGCAACTTCTGTCCCGTTTTCTCGATCAGACCACTGGATTTCAGCCAGAAACGGCGGAAGGATGGCGGCAGGTACAGGGCGGAACAATGGGTTTCGGGCAGGAAGTGATGCGCCCTAAGCTGGTTTTCCAACTGAGACGCGGAATAGGGGCGACCGAAGCCAAACGGCGTCCGGTCTGTCCGCGACCACAGGCCCGCACGGTTTGGCACCACAAACAGCGCCCTGCCCCCCGGCCCCAGCACGCGCCAGCATTCGTCCAGCAACTGGCTGGGCCGCCCCGAGGTTTCCAGCCCATGCATCACCACCAGCTTGTCCACATGGCCGGTTTCAATGGGCCAGCGCGTCTCCTCGGTCAGCACAGATACGTTGGGCATGCCTGCGGGCCACGGCATCACACCCTGTGGCCCCGGCATCAGCCCAATGACCCGCCGTGCATCTGCCAGATAGGGCCGCAGCAACGGCACAGCAAAGCCAAAGCCCGCAACGGTCTGGCCCTTGGCCTCGGGCCACAGCTTGACCAGCCGACCGCGGATCGCCGCCTGCGCCGCACGACCCAATGTGCTGCGGTAGTAAAAATTCCTCAGATCCTGCACATCAAGATGCATTGCGGACACCCGGTCAATCGGCTTAGCTGGGCGCAGTCTAGCAACGAAAGGGCAAAAGGCCATGCCTCTTGAGATCGTCACTATCCCCTGTCTCAGCGATAATTACGCCTTTCTGGCGCATGATGCCGCCAGCGGCGACACCGCACTGATCGACGCGCCCGAGGCGGGGCCGATTCTGGCCGAACTGGACAGGCGCGGCTGGAGGCTGTCGCACATGCTTTTGACTCATCACCATTGGGATCACGTGGACGGTCTTGCAGGGATTTTGGAAAAGCAATCGGCCAAGGTGATCGGTGCCGCCGCTGATGCCCACCGCCTGCCGCCGCTGGATCAGCAGGTGAGTGAGGGCGATACATTCGAAATCGGGGGCGAGCCGGTCGGGGTGCTGGATGTTTCGGGCCACACGGTCGGTCACGTGGCATATTACATGCCCAAAAGCGCTGCCGTTTTCACCGCTGATAGCCTGATGGCCTTGGGTTGCGGCCGCTTGTTCGAGGGTACCGCGCCGCAAATGTGGGCCTCGCTCGGCAAGCTCGCTGCCCTGCCAGACGAAACAATCGTGTGTTCTGGTCACGAATACACACAATCCAACGGCAAATTTGCCATCACAGTCGACCCCGACAACGCCGCGCTGCAGAAACGCATTGATGATATTGCGCGCGCCCGTGCAGCCGGAGAGCCCACGGTTCCGTCCTCTCTGGCGTTGGAAAAGGCCACGAACCCGTTTTTGCGCGCAAAAGACTTGGCGATTCAGGCGCATCTGGGGATGGAAAATTCTGACCCTGCGTCAGTTTTTGCGGAAATTCGAGCGCGAAAGGACCGGTTTTAATGCACAAATGCCCCTCTTCACGGTCACGGTCACAGGAAATTAGACTGTCAAGAGGAAGAAAACCCTTGAAGCCGCGCCACGATCAACCAAACTCTAATAGTATGAGGACATGGTTGGGATGGGGTTCCGGCCAAAAACCCGCCCCCTTCTGACCCAAGACAGAGGAGCACCCGCGTGCCTTCATTCTCGAGCACACTGGAACAAGCCATCCACGCGGCCCTGGCGGCTGCGAATGAACGGCGACATGAATTCGCGACGCTGGAACATCTGCTGCTGGCGCTGCTGGAAGAACCCGACGCGATCCGGGTCATGAAAGCCTGCAGTGTCGATCTGGACGAATTGCGCAGCACGCTTGTCGAGTTCATTGACGAAGACCTGTCAAATCTGGTCACCGATATCGACGGCTCCGAAGCGGTGCCCACAGCCGCCTTCCAGCGGGTCATTCAACGCGCCGCGATCCATGTGCAAAGCTCGGGCCGGACCGAAGTGACCGGGGCAAACGTGCTGGTTGCCATCTTCGCCGAACGCGAAAGCAATGCCGCTTATTTCCTGCAGGAACAGGACATGACCCGCTATGACGCAGTGAATTTCATCGCCCATGGCGTGGCCAAGGACCCGGCTTATGGCGAAAATCGCTCGGTCTCGGGTGCCGATCAGGTGGAAGAAGAGGTTCAGGCCAGCACGGGCGAAGGCGAGCAAAAGGAAAGCGCGCTCGGCAAGTACTGCATCGACCTGAACGCAAAATCCCGCGCGGGCGACGTTGACCCGCTGATCGGCCGCGCCGATGAGGTTGAGCGTTGCATTCAGGTCCTGTGCCGCCGCCGCAAGAACAACCCGCTGCTGGTGGGCGATCCGGGCGTGGGCAAAACCGCCATTGCCGAAGGTCTGGCCCATAAGATCGTGGCCGGTGAGGCCCCGGATGTACTGGCCCATACGACGATTTACTCACTGGATATGGGCGCGCTTCTGGCCGGAACCCGCTATCGCGGCGATTTCGAAGAACGCCTGAAAGCCGTCGTGACCGAGTTGGAAGATCACCCCGACGCAGTGCTGTTCATTGACGAGATTCACACTGTGATCGGTGCTGGCGCGACATCCGGCGGGGCCATGGACGCATCGAACCTGCTGAAACCTGCCCTGCAGGGTGGCAAGCTGCGCACGATGGGCTCGACCACATATAAGGAATTCCGCCAGCACTTTGAAAAAGACCGCGCGCTGAGCCGCCGGTTCCAGAAGATCGACGTGAACGAGCCTTCGGTCGAGGACAGCGTGAAGATTCTGCGCGGCCTCAAGCCCTATTTCGAAGAGCATCACGAGATCAAGTATACCGCAGACGCGATCAAAACCGCCGTGGAACTGTCGGCCCGCTACATCAACGACCGCAAGCTGCCTGACAAGGCCATCGACGTGATTGATGAGGCTGGTGCGGCTCAACATCTGGTCGCGGAAAGTAAACGCCGCAAGACCATCGGCGTGAAAGAGATTGAGGCCGTGGTCGCTAAGATCGCCCGCATTCCACCCAAGAACGTCACCAAGGACGATGCCGAGGTTCTGAAAGACCTCGAAGCCTCGCTGAAACGGGTGGTGTTCGGTCAGGATCTGGCGATCGAGGCGCTGTCGAGCGCAATCAAGCTGGCGCGGGCTGGTCTGCGTGAGCCCGAAAAGCCCATCGGCAACTACTTGTTCGCCGGCCCCACCGGTGTGGGCAAGACCGAAGTGGCAAAGCAACTGGCCGATACCCTGGGTGTGGAACTGCTGCGCTTCGATATGTCAGAGTACATGGAGAAGCATGCGGTTTCGCGTCTGATCGGCGCGCCTCCGGGCTATGTCGGGTTCGATCAGGGCGGTTTGTTAACCGACGGTGTCGACCAGCACCCGCATTGTGTGCTGCTGCTGGACGAGATCGAGAAAGCCCACCCGGACGTGTTCAACATCCTGCTGCAGGTGATGGACCATGGTGAGCTGACCGATCACAACGGTCGCACGGTGAACTTCCGCAACGTTGTGCTGATCATGACCTCGAACGCAGGCGCGCAGGAACAGGCCAAGGCCGCCATCGGCTTCGGTCGCGACCGTCGCGAGGGCGAGGATACCGCCGCGATTGAACGCATGTTCACGCCGGAATTCCGCAACCGTCTGGACGCGGTGATCTCGTTCGCGCCGCTGCCGAAAGAGGTCATCCTGCAAGTGGTCGAGAAATTCGTCCTGCAGCTTGAGGCGCAACTGCTGGATCGCGGTGTGACCATCGATCTGACCCCGAAAGCCGCCGAATGGCTGGCGGACAAGGGCTATGACGACAAGATGGGTGCCCGTCCGCTGGGCCGCGTCATTCAGGAACACATCAAAAAGCCGCTGGCCGAAGAGTTGCTGTTTGGCAAACTGGCCAAGGGCGGTGTGGTGCGTGTCTCGGTCAAGAAAGGCGAGTTGAATCTGGAGATTCTGGGCCCGGACCAGCGGCGTATTCCGGGTGACAAACCTCCGCTTCTGACCGCGGACTAGGGTTACCCCGGTACTGACATTGAAAGCCCGCTGTGTAACCAGCGGGCTTTTTTTTTCAGGATGCTGACGGTTAGCGTGCTGCCAAGTCCTCCATTGGCCGCCAGCCGTGTAATGGCTTCCTGTCCTGCGCTCTGAACTGAAACCAGTTACCGCCGCCTCCGGGACCCTGATCATGTTTCCTGTCAATCGGCACACCGGCCAAAGCGCAGAACAGCAACGTCCCAACGCCGCCATGGCCCACAAACAAAACGTCCCCCTGCCCCGGCTGCGACAGGCACTCTGACACCGCCCGCACGATGCGCGCCTGCGCGTCGGAGGCCGTTTCCCAGCCGCGTATGCTGTCATCGGGATTGGCAAAGAACTGATCGGCCACAGTTTCCAACTCATCCGGCGGCAGAAAGCCCGTCGCGCTGCGGTCATTTTCATGCATGTCCAGGCGGATTTCGAACTCTACCCCCAATGCATCAGCCAGCGGAGCAGCTGTTTCGACGGCCTTTGTCTCGGCGCTGCTGATGATCCGCGTTGTCCCTTCTAGCGCGCCCAGGTTTTGCGAGAGAAATGCAACACGAGACCTGCCGGTTTCGTTCAGCGACCAGTTCGGTATGTCAACGGACTGATCAATCCGCACCTGCGGATGGCTGAGATACCGAACGACGCGCTGATCCGCCGCCACAACCCTATCTTTCCGTCAGTTTCAACTCAATCCGTCGATTCTGCGCCCGCGCCTCGGGCGTGTCTGCGGGATTGACCGGCTGGAATTCTCCGAACCCGTTCGCCGCAAGGCGGTTTGGAGGAATGCCCAGCGCATCGACCATGTAGCGTACCACCGACAGGGCGCGGCCTTGGCTGAGTTCCCAGTTGTCCCTGTAGCGCCCCGATCCGGCCAGCGGCACGTTGTCGGTATGCCCGTCGACCCGGATAACCCAGTTCAGGCCGGGCGGAATTTCTGCCGCCACGGTGCGGAGGATATCGGCGACCTTGGCGACCTCCTGCCGGCCCTCGGGGGACAGGATCGCCGAGCCGGTGGCAAACAGCACCTCGGACGAAAACACGAACCGGTCGCCTTCGATCCGCACGCCCTCCTGATCGCCCAGAACATCGCGGAGCCTGCCGAAGAATTCCGACCGGTAGCGCTGCAGATCCTCGGCCTGCGCCGTCAGTTCCTGATTTTGACCGACCAGCGCTTCGGCCTCGGCCTCCAGCCGCTTGCGCTCGGCCTCTTCCAGCAGGCGGCGGCGGCGCTCTTCCGAGGCGGCACGGGCCAGCGCGGCATTCAGGTCCTGACCCAAGGTCTGGATCTGCACCTCGGCGGCGGCATTGCGTTCTTCGAAATCATCCAGAAGCGCTTGCAACGATCCCAACTGACCGCGCAGGGCCGCGACCTGTTGGTTCAAAAGCGCGGCCTCACGCTGCGCTTCCTCTGAAATCGCTTTCTCATCGGACAACGTGTCGCGCGCAACAGCCAGCAGTGCATCGCGTTGCGCGGCCAGCGCCGTTTGCGCGTCCGCCTCGGCCTGAGCCTGCGACTGAGCTTCTAGCGCGGCCTGCAGTTGCGCCTTCAATTCTTCGGCGTTCAACTCCCCGAACTGCCGTTCCAACTCGGCCTTCGCGGCCTGCGCAGCGGCCAGCAGGGTTAACGTATCTTCAGCCTCTTGCCGCTGCGCTTCCAAGGCCAGCGTCATCGCGGTCAGTTCCGCATCCGCGTCCTGCAGGCGGTTGCGCAGGTTTTCGGCGGCGGCGGCTTCGGCCAGCCGTGCGGCCTCTTCATCCGTTAGCTGTTGTTCCAAATCGGCGATCTGCGCGGCGCGATCTTCACCGCTTTGTTCCAGATCGGCCACCAAGGCTTCCAGCGCCTCGCGGCGGGCGGCGGCCAGACGGGCAGCCTCGGCTTGTGCATCAATTTCATCGCGACTTTGCGCAAGGGCCAAGTTCAGCGCTTCCTGCTCGGTCAGTAGCTGTTCCCGCTGGGTCTCCAAAGCGGCAATGTCACCCAAAGCCCGTTCCTGATCGGCCAACAAAGCGGCCACTTGCGCTTCGAAATCGGTGATGCGGGTTTGGGCCTGATCCAACGCGGCGGCCTGACGGTCCCGTTCGACCGTCAACGAAGAAATCAGCGCCTGCGCCTGTGCCAGATCGTCTTCGGCCTGCGACAGGGTGGTGTTCAGCGCGCCAAGCCGCGCCTGCAACCGGCTGTTTTCCCGTTCTTCCAGCCCCAGCGCCCCGGCAAGGGCGGTAATCTCATCGGCAAGGGTGGTCAGTTCATCCTCCTGCCCCGAGATGGTTTCGCGCAGCACAAACTGGATCACCATGAAGATGGTCAGCACGAAGGTCAGCACCATCAGCAGCCCAGTCATCGCATCCACGAATCCGGGCCAGACCGAGCCCTGGAACCGTTGACCTGTGCGGCGGGACAGGGCCATGAGTTATTCTCCGTCCGGCGTACTGCGCACGGCGCCACGCGGCAGCGTCAGCGCCTTGACCAGCAATTCGATATCCTTGCGGAATTCGTTCATGCTCTCCTGCCGACCGGCCGAGATTTCTTCGAGGATGCGCAGCAGTTGCACGTCCATCGAGCGCAGGCGCATGCGGCTTTCGGCATCAATCCCTTCGCCTGCGCCGTGATCGCGCATGTGATCCAGCAGAGCGTCCTGTCCCAAGGCCACCCGCTCCAGCGCAGCGGTAACATCTTCGGTCTCCGACTGCCGTGTGTTCATCTGGCCGATCACATCAACCAACTGACCCAGCTTGGCCGAGACCTCGGCCCGGTCCAGTTCCTGCGCCGAAAACAAGTCCTGCAACGCATTCATCTGTTCCGACATCGCGTCAAGAACCGGGGTCAGAACCTCAAGTTCGGGCCCTGCGCCATCCTCAACACCGGCAAAGCCGACGCGGGTGATCGAGGACAGCCATTCCTCAAGCTCGCGGTAGAAGCGGTTCTGGCCATGCCCGGCGAACAGCTCCAACAGGCCCACGATCAGCGAGCCCGCAAGCCCGAGCAGAGACGAGCCGAACGCAACGCCCATGCCCTGCAACTGCGCCTCAAGCCCCGTCATCAGGCGGTTGAAGACGGCCAGACCTTCCTCGCCCTCCTGCGGGTTCAGGCTGCGGATCGTGTCGACAATGGCCGGGACCGTGGTGGCCAGACCGAAGAATGTACCCAAAAGGCCCAGATAAATCAGGACATTGGTGATGTAGCGCGTGATCTCACGCTCTTCCTCGACCCGTTCCGCGACAGAATCCAGAATGGACCGCGTCGAGGTGCTGCTGATCTGCGACCGCGCGCCCCGTTCGCGCAGCAGCGAGGCCAAGGGCGCCAATAGCTGCGGCGTGCGGGCGTCTTCGCGCACCACTCCGCCGACGAAGGCCTCGATCCAGCGGACCGAGCCGATCAGTTGCCCGACCTGATAGAAACAGGCGAACACGCCAATGACGAAGACCAGCAGGATGAAACCGTTCAGATACGGGTTGGCATAGAATACCGGCAGCACGTAGGGAAGCGCCATGAACACCCCAAGCCCTGCAAGGCCAATTGCGACCAACATCATCACAATCTGACGAATGGGATGCGAGAAATGGGGTCTTACGCCCTGTCGTGCCTGCGCCATGCGCGTGGTTCCCGGTACTTGCCTGCTCTGGCCCGAATCTAGCGAAGTTCCGCCGGTGACGCCAAGGGTTTATGCGGTAAGGGTCCGCACCCGTTGCGACAACCACTCAAGATCGGGATCGCGCAGCCCGATCTCGGCCAGATGTTCGGCGGTATTGTACAGATATTCGGTGTTCGGCCCGCGCCCGCCCACCGCATGGGCGATGATCTGGGCCTGCTCTTCCAGCGGTATACCACCGCAATACTGCACATGGTCCGCGTCGATGACATAGGTCACCGCATTCACCACCTCACCGTTGGTCAACTCCACATCCAGCATCTTCTCGACATAGGCCGACGAGATCAGTTCGCGCTCGCGCAGTTCCTGCAGGGTCCGGTCCTCATGCCCGGCCTCGACCGCCAGCGCCAGGCCGGTGCAATGGGCATCTGCCTGCTCGTCCAGCGCCAGCACGAGGCCCGGATTTTCCTCGGTCCCGCGATGGTGGATGGAACTCATGCAGAAGGACCGCGCGTATCCGTGCAGTGTCGCGTGTTCGCTGCGCGCCACCGGGAAACCCGGATTCCACAGCAGCGATCCATATCCGAAAACCCACATCGTCATTGCACTGGTCCTTGCCCGTTTGGGCCTATAAACATCAATTTCAGGGCAGGAAAAAGGGCCATTCCTCATGCGCCGACTGATACGCGTGTTCATTTTTGCAGCCGTCGCATGGAGCGCTTACTGGTTCATCGCCGGATACGGGCTGCGCAATGCCATCACCGGATGGTTCGACCAGCAGCAGGCGCAGGGCTGGCAGGCCGATTTCTCAGACGTCGCCACCGCCGGGTATCCCACGCATCACACGACTCGCCTGAACAACCCGGCTCTTGCGGACCCGGTCACCGGCACCGCGTGGAGCGCAGACTGGATCGAGTTCCAAAGCCCCGCCATCTGGCCCGGGCGGCAGGTGTTACGCTTTGCCGACACGCCCCAGCGGCTGTCGTACTTCGACCAAACCGCGACGATTACGGCGAACGACCTGACCGCCGAGTTGCAACTGCAGCCCGGTGTCGCGCTGGTTGTGGAGAAATTGGCCCTAACCGCTGGCCCTTGGTCCGTCACCGAAGAAACCGGCCCCGTCGCAGCCGGTGAAACCTTTGGCCTGGTGATGGAGCAGACGGCCCAGCCCGAGGCCTATGCCATCACCGCCGAAATGGACGGCTTCGCGCCCGGCGAGGATTTGCGCAGGCTGATGCGCTCGGCCACGACCCTGCCGCAGGCGTTCGAGGCGCTGGAACTGGATATGCTCGCAACCTTCGACAAGCCCTGGGACCGCAGCGCGCTGGAACAGGGTCGCCCGCAGCCGGTCGCCATCGACCTGAAACTGGCCGAGGTCAAATGGGGCGAGTTGCGCCTGTTTGCGACGGGCCATCTGGACGTTGATGCACAGGGCATCCCGACCGGCGAGATCGCGGTAAAGGCCGAAAACTGGCGGGACATGATCGCAATGGCCAACGCGGCGGGCGCTTTGCCGGATCAGGCGGTAGACCCTGTGACAACGGCGCTGAACTTTCTGGCAGGTCTTGGCGGCAACCCGAACGCATTGGACGTGCAGCTGAATTTCCGCGATGGATTCGTGGCTTTGGGTCCGATCCCCTTGGGCCCTGCCCCGCGCCTGATCCTGCGTTAGCGGCAGTAAGGTCCGGTGCGGTAGCGCGCCGTATCCAGATGGAAATGGTCGCGGTGATACCGATCCGAATTGGGGCCCAGCACCGTGCCGAACGGCCCGCAGGCCCCGCGCCAGATCTTCTTGAGTTGCTTTTGCGAAGGGTTCTTGCGCCAGCCGTCATAGACGGTGACAACCTCTCCGTCCGCCATCACGAAGCCCGAGATATCGATGGCGCGGCCCTTGCCATGTTCCGACACCCGCGCGCCCTTGCGGTTGTTGCGGGTCCGGCAGGCGTAGTGCGCCGCCACCTGTAGCTGTACCACTGGCCCACGCCGTTTGAAGGTCGGTTTGACCGTTTTGTCGACCCATTTGTTTAGCGCAATGGCGGTGCCGCAATCCATCGTCGAAGGGCGGCTGAGTTGAACGCCTGAGACCGAGGTGATCTGCACCGCATCCTTGACCCCGCACGCCTTGATCCGCCCCGGCACTTTGCCGACCGGCTTGCCCTGAATATCAATATCCCCGCAAACCGACCCCTTGCGCAGTTTGCGTTTCTTGAACAGCACCTGCTGCTCCAGCGATTTGGGCCGCATGTAAGGCATCAAAGAGGTATCAGGGCCGAGCAACGGCAAATCTGCCGGGCGCGCGGCAACGGCCTGGATTTGCGGTGAATCCGGGCGCGTTTCTGGTCTGATCTTTGCGGTGATCGCCGGCGGTTCTGCCGTGGGAAGCGCTGCCGAAGCCAGCGCCAAATCCGAATAATCAACTGGACGCGCAGCGGGGATCAAAGACTCTTCCAGAGGCGCGGCCTGACCCGTTGCGGCGTAAAACACCGCCAAACCGATCAGAAACCGCCCCCAAAGCCCTGTCATCAGCTTGATTTCCCCCGTCCGAAATCGGGGGCATCCGTATCCTGCCCCGCGTCGATGATGCCGCGCCGGATGGCGCGAGTACGGGTGAAATAGTCGAAAAGATGGTCGCCGTCACCTGTTCGAATGGCGCGCTGCAGGGCAAAAAGTTCCTCAGTAAAGCGCCCGAGGATTTCCAGCGTCGCGTCTTTGTTGGTCAGAAACACGTCGCGCCACATGGTCGGGTCAGATGCAGCGATCCGGGTGAAATCACGAAAACCGGCGGCCGAATATTTGATCACCTCGGTATCCGTCACCCGGCGCAGATCATCGGCCACGCCAACCATCGTATAAGCGATCAGGTGCGGCGCATGAGAGGTCACGGCCAGAACCAGATCGTGGTGATCCGCGTCCATCTCATCGACATAAGACCCCATCCCTTCCCACAGCGCGCGCAGGCGAGAAACGGCCTCGGGGTCCGAGCCTTCGACCGGGACCAGCAGGCACCAGCGGTTGTCGAACAGTTCGGCAAAACCGGACTCCGGCCCCGAATGCTCGGTCCCCGCCAGCGGGTGCGCGGGGATGAAATGCACACCCTCGGGAATATGTGGAGAGACGTCCTGAATAACATGCCGCTTGACCGAACCCACATCCGTGACCGTCGCGCCGGGCTTCAGCGCCGCCGAAATCTGGCTGGCGACCGCGCCCATCGCGCCGACCGGAACACACAGCACAACCAGATCGGCCCCGTCGACCGCCTCTTGAACCGTATCGCAGACCCTGTCGCACAACCCGATGCGGCGGGCGGTGTCGCGTGTGGCCTGAGACCGGGCATAGCCGGTGACCTCGCCCGCCAGACCGGCGCGTTTGATGGCCCAGAACATGGACGAGGCGATCAGGCCCAGCCCGATCAGCGCCACGCGGTCGTAAATCTGGCTCATGCAGCGCCCCCTTTGAACGTGGTTATGGCCGCAACCACTCGGCGGCAGGCCTCTTCATCGCCCACGGTGATCCGCAGGGCATTCGGCAGGTTGTAGCCCGCAACCCGGCGCACAATCAAACCCTGGGTTTTCAGGTAATCATCGCAGGCCTCGGCCTCGGCCTGATCGGCAAACCGCGCGAGGATGAAATTGGTGCAGGACGCATCCGAGGGTACGCCGATTTTCGCCAGTTCCTCGGCCAGCCAAGCCCGCAGGCGGGCGTTCTCGGACTGGCAAAAGGACAGAAACTCGACATCGTTCACCGCTGCTTCAGCCGCTGCCAGAGCGGTCAGCGACAAGTTGAACGGCTGGCGCACGCGGTTCAGCACGTCGATGATCGGCTGTTGGGCATAGCCCCAGCCAACCCGCATGCCGCCCAGACCGTACACTTTCGAGAATGTCCGGGTCATGATGACGTTCTCATGCCGGTCGACCAGAGCCGCGCCGCCATCGAACCCATCCACGAATTCGGCGTAAGCACCGTCTAGAACCATCAGGGTTGTGTCCGGCAAGCCTTGAGCCAAACGCTCCAATTCCGCATCCGAGATCATTGTCGAGGTCGGGTTGCCCGGGTTGGTGACAAACACGATCCGTGTCTTGCCTGTCACCGCGTTCAGGATGGCGTCCACATCGACCTTGCGGTCGCGTTCGGCCACCATGACCGGCGTAGCCCCGGCCATCCGCGCGATGATCGGGTACATGGAAAATCCGTGCTCGGTGTAGATGACCTCATCCCCCGGCCCGGCATAAGCCTGAGCAATGAATTGCAGCACCTCGTCACTGCCGACGCCGCAGACGATCCGTGCGGGATCAAGCCCGTGCCGCGCCCCAATCGCCGCGCGCAGGCTGGCATGGTCAGTGCCGGGATAGCGATGCAGGGTGGCCGCGCTTTCACGCGCCGCCTCAATCGCCTTGGGGCTGGGACCAAACGGGTTTTCGTTCGAGCTGAGCTTGATCACATGCTCCACCCCCGCCACCTTCGACTGGCCGCCCTGATACAGCGCGATATCCATAATGCCGGGTTGTGGGGTGATCTTGGTCATGAAAGGCTCCGTTGATTGCGCCCCTCATACCCGCCTCAACGCCTTGAGAAAAGCGGCAATTCCGTCATGCCGTTTTGAAGCAGGACGTTGCCGGGTTCGGAATGGTTTCCCGGGCATCGCCCGCGGCCTGACCCGCACCGCAAAAGGAAAAGGCCGCACCCGAATGGCGCGGCCTTTCCAAATTCGAAACGTCGGCGAAGATTAGTTCTTCGCGTAGAATTCGACGACCAGGTTCGGCTCCATCATCACCGGGTAAGGCACATCGCCCAAGCCCGGTGCGCGCACGAAAGTGGCAGTCATTTTGGAGTGATCGGCGTCGATGTAATCCGGCACATCACGCTCGGCCAGGCCAACAGCTTCCAGAACAACGGCCAGTTGCTTGGACTTGTCACGCACTTCGATCACGTCGCCTTCTTTGACGCGGTAGCTGGGGATGTTGACCCGCTTGCCGTTCACTTTGACGTGGCCGTGGTTCACGAATTGACGTGCTGCAAAGACGGTCGGCACGAACTTGGCGCGGTAAACGACGGCGTCCAGACGGCGCTCCAGCAGACCGATCAGGTTTTCACCGGTGTCGCCTTTGACACGCTCGGCTTCGGCATAGATGCGGCGGAACTGCTTCTCGGTCAGATCGCCATAGTAGCCTTTCAGCTTCTGCTTGGCGCGCAACTGCAGACCAAAGTCCGACAATTTGCCCTTGCGGCGCTGGCCGTGCTGGCCGGGGCCATATTCACGACGGTTGATCGGGGATTTCGGACGACCCCAGATGTTTTCGCCCATCCGGCGGTCAATTTTGTACTTGGCAGACGTGCGTTTGGTCACGGCTGATCTCCTTCGTTGTGGTCGAAGGCGCTCCCCTGCTAAGGGAGTAGGTTAGCGCCTACTATGAAGGGCGTTGTCCTCTTGAGGTTTCCCCCATGACAGGCATCCCCTTGCGGGGGCCACCAACACCAATGAAGCCGCGCTTATATCCGCCGATTGTGCAGAGTCAACAGGCCGCGCCGGACAACGGCATATTTTTATGAGAAACAAGCGGCGCGGCCAGCGCCCCCTATTCACATCCCGCCTAAGTGGTCGTTACTGAGCCGGAAAGGCGATGACTGTAGACCGGCTTTCCATAGCGGGGTTTTGCCCGGCCGCAATTTCGGTGATCTCGCTAATCCAGAAATCCTGATGCCGCGGCGGGCAGGTTCCTTCGAAAACCAAAACCGGATCGCCGCCGTCCGCGTCCGCAATCAGATCCGCGCTGAATCGCTGCGCCCCGTTTGACAGGGTAACGGTCCCGACAATCTGTCCCGAGGGTTCACGGCCCCCCAGCACTTCGCCGCTGGTCCGGGCCACAACGCCGCCGGCTGTCCCCGCCTGCTCAAGGTTCTGGCTACAAGCAGCAGCCAACGCCACCGCCTGCCCTCGCCACGACCACGCAGCACCAACGGCCATAAAGGCCAGAGGCGCAGCCTCGAGCCCGTCAAGTTCCGTTTGTTTCCAAGAAATGGCTATACGACCGTTTGATCCGGTTCTCATTTGCCTGCTCGCACCTTTTGACTGCCCACCACTTACTCACATTCTACTATCAGTCCCGATTCCGGCGGAAAAGAGACCGAAATGCAGCAATCAGATGAATGTTGCAGAAGTGAATCAGAAGGCTGGACCGGTCTAAGACTAACGCGTTGAAAACTGGTCCTTCGCCTGTTTTTTGAGCTACCGCCCTAGCCGCATTTCGAATGCCCACAACTGCGGCAGGTCATGCAGCCCTCAATCATCACCATGTCAAACTGGCCGCAGGACGGGCACGCCTTGCCGCGCGGGGCGTCCATGTTGACCACCTGCGCCTGCGGGTCGGATTTCAGGCCCATGCCCTCACCTTCCAGAAAGCCGATGCTGATCATATGCTGCTCGATCACGCCGCCAATCGCGGCCAGGATCGAGGGGATATACTTGCCCTTCACCCAGGCCCCGCCGCGCGGATCGAACACGGCTTTCAGTTCTTCCACGACGAAAGAAACATCCCCGCCCCGACGGAACACGGCCGAGATCATCCGGGTCAGCGCCAGAGTCCACGCGTAGTGCTCCATGTTTTTTGAGTTGATGAACACCTCGAACGGGCGACGGCGACCTCCGTGGACGATATCGTTGATCGTCAGATAGATGGCGTGCTCGCTGTCGGGCCATTTCAGCTTGTAGGTCGAGCCCTCAAGCGCCTGCGGGCGGTCCAGCGGCTCGGACATGTAGACAACCTCACCGCCATCGACCTGATGCGGGGCATCAGCGCTTTCGCCCGGTGCCTTATCGTCGCTTTCCGAGACTGTCAGGACCGAGCCGGTTACATCGTTGGGACGGTATGTGGTGCAGCCCTTGCAGCCCTGATCCCAGGCCTGCATGTAGACATCCTTGAAGGCGTCAAAGCTGATATCCTCGGGGCAGTTGATCGTCTTGGAAATCGAGCTGTCGATCCATTTCTGCGCCGCCGCCTGCATCTTCACATGGTCAGAGGGGGACAGCGTTTGCGCATTGACGAAATAGTCCGGCAACTCTGTGTCGCCGAACTTGTCGCGCCACATCTGCACGGCATAATCCACGACCTCTTCCTCGGTGCGCGAGCCATCCTTTTGCAAAACCTTGCGCGTATAGGCATAGGCAAAGACCGGCTCGATCCCCGAAGACACGTTGCCTGCATACAGGGAAATCGTCCCCGTCGGCGCAATCGAGGTCAGCAGCGCGTTGCGGATACCATGTTCGCGGATCGCATCGCGCACATCGTCATCCATCTGCTGCATGGTGCCACTGGCCAGATATTTCTCGGCGTCGAACAAGGGAAACGCCCCCTTCTCCTTCGCCAATTGCACCGAGGCCAGATAGGCGGCGCGGGCGATACTGTGCAACCAGCGCTCGGTCTGACGCGCCGCCTCGTCGGACCCATAGCGCAGGCCCAGCATCAGCAGCGCATCCGCCAAGCCGGTCACGCCCAGCCCGATGCGACGCTTGTCCTGCGCTTCGGCTTCCTGCTCGGCCAGCGGGAATTTCGACGCGTCCACCACGTTGTCCATCATCCGCACCGAGGTTGCGACCAATTCCTGCAGCGCTGCCTCATCCAGATGCGCGGCGTCCTCGAACGGTTCGGCCACCAGACGCGCCAGGTTGATCGAGCCCAGCAAGCAGGCACCGTAAGGCGGCAGAGGCTGCTCGCCACAGGGGTTCGTGGCCGCGATGGTCTCGACATAGCTCAGGTTGTTGGCCGCATTGATCCTGTCGATGAAGATCACGCCCGGTTCGGCATAGTCATAGGTGGCCTGCATGATCTTGTTCCACAGATCCCGAGCCTGAACGGTGTGATAGACCTTGTCGCCAAACACCAAATCCCACGGGCCATCGGCCTTGACGGCCTCCATGAACGGATCGGTCACCAGCACCGACATGTTGAACATGCGCAAGCGGGCCGGGTCGGATTTGGCGGTGATGAACTGTTCGATATCCGGGTGATCGCACCGCATGGTCGCCATCATCGCCCCCCGGCGCGAGCCCGCGGACATGATCGTGCGGCACATCGCGTCCCATACATCCATGAACGACAACGGCCCCGAGGCATCCGCCGCCACACCTTTCACATCCGCGCCCCGCGGTCGGATGGTCGAGAAATCATAGCCGATCCCGCCGCCCTGCTGCATCGTCAAAGCGGCCTCTTTCAGCATGTCGAAGATGCCGCCCATGCTGTCGGGCACGGTGCCCATGACGAAACAGTTGAACAGGGTCACCTGACGCGCGGTGCCTGCGCCTGCGGTGATGCGCCCGGCTGGCAGGTATTTGAAATCTTCCAGCGCCGCATAGAACTTTTCTTCCCAATGGGCCGGATCATCCTCAACCCGCGCCAGATCGCGGGCAATGCGCCGCCAGCTATCCTCGACCGTCTGGTCGATGGGCGTGCCATCCGCCTGTTTGAAACGGTATTTCATGTCCCAGATCTGCTCGGCGATGGGGGCGGCAAAGCGGCTCATTGGTGATTCCCTGTGCTGACGAAGGGATACAGGCTAACACCCACAATACCTTGATGACAATCTCGCATGAGCTACAATGACTAGATAGTCGATGGACGACTCTGTGGGAAAGCTGTGGATAAGTACATAAACCTCATCAAACTGTCGGTCGGTTCAGAAAGCGTCGAGACGCTGATCGCGTGGCAGGACAGCCGCAAGCCGCTGTACGAGGACGGCTGCCCGCGCCACGTCACCCGCATGTGGCCCAAGCGCGAGGCCGAGATTCTGAACGGCGGGTCGATCTACTGGGTCATCAAGGGTGTCGTACAATGCCGCCAGCGCATCCTGCGGCTGGACGAAGTACGCGGCGAGGACGGCATCCGCCGCTGCGCCATCGTGCTGGACCCCGAAGTTCACCGGACCCAGAACGCCCTGAAACGCCCGTTTCAGGGTTGGCGCTATCTAAAGCCCGAGGATACGCCTGCCGACCTACCGAAAACCCGCGAACAGGACGACGCCCTGCCCGACGATCTCAACCGCGCGCTGGCCGAGATCGGGGTGCTTTAACTCAACCGATCCAGCAACTGGTTCAGAACCGCTTTATCAGCCGGATCACATTTCGCCACCCTACTGCGCCACAGCGTTGCCTGCGATTGCAGGATCAGCCCGTCCGACAATATTTTCAGGTGGTTCGCGCGCAGGGTTTCTCCGGTCGAGGTGATGTCGGCAATCGCCTCGGCGGTTTCGTTCATCACGGTGCCTTCAGTCGCGCCCTGACTGTCGACCAGAGTGTAATCGGCGACGCCCGCATCGGCCAGGAACTCGCGCACCAGCCGGTGATATTTGGTGGCGATCCGCAAGCGGTGACCGTGGGTTTTGCGAAAGGCTGCTGCCGCCGCATCCAGATCGTCCAGCGTATCCACATCGACCCAGCAGGCGGGCGCAGCGATGATTAGGTCGGCCTTGCCAAACCCAAGCTGCGAGATTTCTTCGACCTGCTGCTCCCAGCGCGGCAGTTTTTCGTGCACCAGATCAATGCCGGTCACGCCCAGATGAATACGCCCCGCTGCCAGTTCGCGCGGGATTTCCCCGGCGGACAGCAGGATCAGCGAAACGCCGTCGATTCCCTCGACCCGGCCCGAATATTCCCGGTCCGATCCGCTGCGCGACAGGGTGATGCCGCGCTTTTCGAACCAGGCGAAAGTCTTCTCCATCAATCGGCCTTTTGAGGGCACGCCCAGTTTCAGGCTCATAGCGCGTCCTCCTCGATCTCGAGCATCAGATCCGGGCGGATCACACCACCGATAGCGGGAATCTCGGCGCCCTCGCCCAACTGCCGGGTCAGCGCGTCATAGCGCCCGCCGGTGGCAATGGGCGGCAGATCGGGGCGGCGCTCGGCGTAAAAACCAAACACGAAGCCATCATAATATTCCATCGAGGTGCGGCCGTAAGAGGCTTCGAAATCCAGACGGTCCACATCGACACCGCGCGCCTGCAAAGCGGCAATCCGTGCCTCGAGCCGGTCCAGCGCCGGGGTGATCTGGGGCAGGTCCACGGCCACGTCCCGCAGGTGCTCCAGCGCGAAGGGCATAGTTTCGCGCACGTTCAGCAGCGTTTCGAGCCCCGCCAGTTCGTTGTCGGAAATCGCTGGCGTGTCGCGGTCTTCGCGCAACGCCTCGATCCGCGCTGCGATCTCGGGCGTGCGACGTTTGCCGATCATTGGGAAATCGAAGGCCATCGGGTCGGCGGCGTCCAGCAGGGCATCGCGCCCCTCCGGGGCCGTTTTGCGCCCCGCGAAACGATCCAGCAGCAGCCGGAACCGGCGCGGACGCCACAGGTGCCGCATCAGCGCGGCCTTGCGGCGTTCGGTCGTGTTCAGGCCCGCCACCGCCGCCGTCAGAATGCCAATATCGCCGGTCGCGGCCCGCAGTGGCAGGCCACGCAGTTGCAGCGCGAAAAGCGAGAAGACCTCGGCATCCGCCCCGGCGGGATCGTCGCGGTCAAAGACCTCGTATCCGACCTGAATGTACTCGTTCGAGCGATCCGGATCATGCTCCTGCCGCCGGAACACTTCACCCGAATAGGTGTAGCGCGCGGGCTCGGCCCCCTCGCGCATGTGCATCTGCACCACGGGCAGGGTGAAGTCGGGGCGCAACATCTGCTCGCCCCGCAGCGCGTCCGAGGTCACGTAGGCGCGGGCACGGATATCCTCGCCGTAGAGGTCCAGCAGGGTGCCTGCAGGTTGCAGCAGAGGCGTGTCGACCACCTGCGCCCCCGCCGCCTCGAACCGGACACGCATCATCGCGGCGCGAGCCTGTATCTGGGAACGGTTGGGCATAGGTCAGTCCTGACTGTCCAGAATTTCACGCACCTTGGCGACCAGGTCACCGCGCGGCACTTCGAACTGGCTGGGGCGCTCTTTCCATTCCTCCAGCGTCGCGCTTTCGGCGATCTTGGCGCCAAGGATCAGGTCCTTGATCTGCACGATCCCATTGGCTTTTTCGTCGCCGCCTTCGATCACCGCAATCGGAGAATTCCGCTTGTCCGCGTATTTCAGCTGATTGCCGAAGTTCTTCGGGTTGCCCAGATAGACCTCGGCCCGGATACCCGCGTTGCGCAGTTCGGCAACCATGGCCTGATAGTCGGCCATCCGGTCTCGGTCCATGACGGTCACAACGACGGGGCCTGTCGCTTGCGAGGTTATCCGGCCCTTCTCACGCAAGGCGGCCAGCAGGCGGTCGACGCCAATTGAGATGCCGGTCGCGGGGACTTCCTGCCCGGTGAACCGCTTGACCAGATCGTCATAGCGCCCGCCGCCCGAGACCGATCCGAACTGCCGCTTGCGGCCTTTTTCGTCGAAAATCTCAAAGGTCAGCTCGGCCTCATAAACCGGCCCGGTGTAGTAGCCGAGGCCACGCACGACCGAGGGGTCAATCTCGATCCGATCCGCGCCATAGCCGCCAGCATCCAGCAGAGCACCGATCTGTTCCAGCTCGGCAATGCCATCCGCGCCGATCTTGCTGTCGCCCACCGCAGCACGCAGGTTGGACAGCGTTCCAGCGGTATCCGCAGCCTTGGAGGTCAGGAAAGCAATCACCGGCTCGGCCTGATCGTCGCTGAGGCCCACACCGTCAATGAACGCGCCCGAGGCGTCCAGACGGCCCTTGGTCAGCAACTCTCGCACCCCGGCCTCGCCCACCTTGTCGAACTTGTCGATGGTGCGCAGGACATTGTCGCGGGCGGCGGCGTCTTCGCCCAGCCCCATCGCCTCAAGCACGCCATTCAGAACCTTGCGGTTATTGACCCGCACCAGATAATCGCCGCGCGGGATGCCCACGGTCTCAAGCGTGTCCGACAGCATCGCGCAGATCTCGGCATCCGCAGCCATCGAGGCCGTGCCGACCGTATCCGCATCACACTGATAAAACTGACGATACCGCCCCGGCCCGGGCTTTTCGTTGCGCCAGACCGGACCCATCGCATAGCGGCGATAGGGCGTTGGCAGGTCGTTGCGGTGCTGCGCATAGACGCGGGCCAGCGGCGCGGTCAGGTCATAGCGCAAAGCCATCCAATCGCCGTTGCCACCCTCGTCAAACTCCTGCCACGCAAAGACGCCCTCGTTGGGGCGATCCACATCGGGCAGGAACTTGCCCAGCGCCTCGACCGTCTCGACCGCGCTGCTCTCCAAAGCGTCGAACCCATAGCGATGATAGACGCCCGCAATTGTCCGCAGCATCTCGGTGCGCTGCGATACTTCCTGACCGAAATAGTCGCGGAAGCCTTTCGGCGTGACGGCCTTGGGGCGGGGCTGTTTCTTGGGCTTGGCCATGTGGGGCGTCCTTCGCGGTCATCTTCCGCGCGCGGTCTATCCCATGGCCTGCATCGGGGCAAGGCAGGGTTTCACTGGCCTTGCCCGGCGCGCGCCGGTATGACCACCCGCAAAGGAGTGCCCCATGCAGCATCTGGAAGAACAGATCGCCCACCTGACCCGCACCGTCGAGGACCTGAACACGATCGTCACCCGGCAACAGAACGAGATCGACCGCCTGACCCGCCGGGTCGAGATGCTGTTTCAGCGTGAGGCCGAACGGTCACAGGAAGGATCAGGCGGGATCGTCTACGGCGACGAACGCCCGCCGCATTACTGAGCGCTTACAACCCCAGCGTCGATTTCACCGCGTCATCGACCACGCCACCCAAAAGGGCATCCTTGTCCGCCGCGCAGCCCTCGGACAAAGCGGCGATGAAGGCTTCGCGGAGTTGGGCTTTTTCCTCGTCCGTGGTCGCGTGATCTTCGATATTGATCTGTCGGTTATACAGCGACAGTGCGGTCATCTTTCCGACAACCTCCACCACAAAGGCCTCATCCCCATCCGCCTCTTCTGCAATCGAGGCGCATGTGTAGTGCATCACGGGCAAAGCGTCCTGAACCATTTGTTCGGCGGCCTCGTCGGCCAGGACCGAACCCGGCAGGGATACGCACAGGGCAGCGAATACGGGTCGTAGTGCATTCATCATCGCGCTCACTTCCAGTTATGTCCGATAATCGCCCCGGCCACGCCGCCGATGGCCGCGCCCTTGCCGTCGCCGATCAGGGCACCGACACCAGCGCCGATCAAAGCGCCTTCGATGGTGTTTTTCTTCTTTTTGTCATCCGCCAAACCGGCCGATGCCAAAGCAAGCGACGCGACAGCCGCCATCGCAACCGTTCTGAACCCGAGACCTGAAATCGTCATGTGAACACCCTCCCGTGGCTATGCCCAATCAATCCGTCTGCACCCAGCCTAGCGGGGTGCTAACCGTCTGGCAACAAAGCCCGGCGTCAGATTTCCTCGACCGAGATCACACCTTCCAGAGATTTGATCGCCCCCTTGATCTGCGGGTTGATCGGGAAGTCGTGGCCCAGATCCATCTCGACCTCACCGGGCAGGCCCGGTGCAATCAGCAGCAACTGAATCGGCCCGCGCGAGGCGTTCTTGGCCGCCTCCGCCGCATCTGCCAGAACCTTGGCAACGGTGGGCAGCGCCTGCGCTTCGTCCAGAAAGATGCGTAAGCCAGTCGCTCCGGCCTCGGCCACGACCGAATCCACTGGCCCGACAGATCGGCCCAGCAGCTTGAGCTGATCCGCCTCCATTGTTGCCTCGGCAGTCAACACCACTTGCGCACCGGTTTCCAGAAATTCACGGCTTTTCTCGAGCGTTTCCGAGAACAGCGTAACCTCATAGGCCCCTGTCGGGTCCGACAGTTGCGCAAAGGCAAAGCGGTTGCCGCGCGCCGATTTCCGCTCCTGCCGACCGGCGACAACGCCCGCCATCTTGGCAATCAGCGGGCCCGAGCGGGCCTTTTCCGTCACCTCATCCAGCGTCAGCACCTGCTTGCGTTTCAGCGCGGGCATGTAGTCGTCCAGCGGGTGGCCGGAGAGATAAAAGCCGATGGCCTTGAACTCTTCGCTCAGCCGTTCCGCAGGCAGCCAGTCGGGCGAGGGCGACAGGCGCGGTTCGGGCAGGTCATCACCCGCCTCGCCAAACAGAGACACCTGGTTCGAGTTCTTCTGGTCATGAATCGCCGCCGAATACTGCACCAGCGGGTCGAGGCTTTCGAACACCCGACGGCGGTTCTTGTCGAGCTCGTCAAAGGCCCCGGCCCGCGCCAGCATCTCCAACGGGCGCTTGCCAACTTTCTTCAGATCGACCCGGCGGGCGAAATCGAACAGGTTAACAAAAGGCTTATCCGCGCGGCCTGCGACCACAAGGTTCATCGCCTCGACGCCCACGTTTTTCAACGCGCCCAGCGCGTAGACCAGATGCTGATCTACCACGTCGAAGGTCGCCTGAGACCGGTTTACGCAAGGCGGGACGTAGGGCAACTCCAACCCCTTGCGGACCTCTTCGAAATAGACCGCCAGCTTGTCGGTCAGGTGGATATCGCAGTTCATCACGCCGGCCATGAACTCGACCGGATGGTTCGCCTTCAACCAGCCGGTCTGATAGCTGACCACCGCGTAGGCCGCCGCGTGGGATTTGTTGAAGCCGTAGTTGGCGAACTTATCCAGCAGGTTCCAGACCTCGGTCGCCTTGGCCTCGTCCACATCGTTCTCGGCAGCACCTTTGAGGAATTTGGGCCGCTCGGCATCCATCGCCTCTTGAATTTTCTTACCCATCGCGCGGCGCAGCAGGTCCGCGCCGCCAAGGCTGTAACCCGCCATTTCCTGCGCGATCTGCATCACCTGTTCCTGATAAACGATGATGCCTTGGGTTTCGTCCAGAATATGGTCGATGGACGGGTGCAGTGTGTCGCGTTGGCTCAGCTTGTTCTTGACCTCGCAGAACTTGGGGATGTTCTCCATCGGGCCGGGACGATAGAGGGCCACAAGAGCGATGATATCTTCGATACAGTCCGGCTTCATCCGCTTGAGCGCATCCATCATGCCCGAGGATTCCACCTGAAACACCGCCACTGTCTTGGCGGCTGAATAGAGTTTGTACGTCGCCTCGTCATCCAGCGGGATGGCGTTGATCTGGTTCTCGGCCCCGTCGGCGGGTTCATAAAGTTCGGTACCGTCAGCGGCCACGTGCAAGGACCGACCGGATTTGAAGATCAGGTCCATCGCGTTCTGAATCACGGTCAGCGTCTTCAGGCCCAGAAAGTCGAATTTCACCAACCCGGCCTGTTCGACCCATTTCATATTGAACTGGGTCGCAGGCATATCCGAGCGCGGATCCTGATAGATTGGGACGAGCGCGTCCAGAGGCCGGTCGCCAATCACAACCCCCGCCGCATGGGTCGATGCGTTTCGCAACAATCCTTCGACCTGCTGGCCATAGTTCAGCAACCGGTCCACAACCTCTTCGTTCCGCGCCTCTTCGCGCAGGCGCGGCTCGTCTTTCAGCGCCTTTTCGATGGAGACAGGTTTGACCCCCTCAACCGGGATCATCTTGGACAGACGATCCACCTGCCCGTATGGCATCTGCAAAACCCGCCCGATATCGCGCACGGCGGCTTTTGACAGCAACGCACCGAAGGTGATGATCTGCCCCACCTTATCGCGCCCATATTTCTGCTGAACATAGCGGATCACCTCTTCGCGGCGATCCATGCAGAAGTCGATATCGAAATCGGGCATCGAGACCCGCTCGGGGTTCAGAAACCGTTCGAACAGCAGCGAATAGCGCAGCGGGTCAAGGTCGGTGATCGTCAGCGCATAAGCCACCAGCGAGCCCGCACCCGAGCCCCGCCCCGGCCCCACCGGAATGTCGTGATCCTTGGCCCATTGGATAAAATCCGCAACGATCAGGAAGTAGCCGGGAAACCCCATGCCCTCGATGATACCCAGCTCGAAATCCAGCCGTTCCTGATATTCCTCGGGTGTCACCGCATGGGGGATCACAGCCAGACGCTTCTGTAGGCCGTCATTGGCGATGCGGCGCAGCTCGGCGACTTCATCGTCGGCGAATTTCGGCAGGATCGGATCGCGGCGATACGCCATAAAGGCGCATCGGCGCGCGATCTCAACCGTATTTTCGACGGCCTCGGGCAGATCAGCGAACAGCGTCACCATCTCTTGCTGCGACTTGAAATAGTGTTGCGCGGTCAGACGGCGACGGTCGTCCTGCTGATCCACATAAGCCCCCTCGGCGATGCAGATCAGCGCGTCATGTGCCTCATACATATCCGAGGTCGGGAAGTAGACATCGTTTGTGGCAACCAGAGGCAGGTTCTTGGCATAAGCCAATTCAACATGCCCGCGCTCGGTCAGACGTTCGGCCTCGGGCTGCCCGTCCTCGCCGGGGTGACGCTGCAACTCGATATACAGACGATCCGGGAACATCCCCGCCAGACGATCCACCAAAGCCTCCGCCGCCGGACGCTGTCCTTGTTGCAGCAACATCCCCACCGGCCCGTCCGGCCCACCGGTCAGGCAGATCAAACCGTCCGACCGCTCAGCCAACTCGTCCAACGTGACCTGCGGCAACTGCCCGTCCTTGTCCACGTACAGACAGGTGCTCAGCTTCATCAGGTTCTCATACCCAACCTCGGACTGCGCCAGCAGCACCAACGGAGCGGGCACTTTGGGCTTTTCCCCCGGCTGCGCCTGCACAAACGCCAAATCAACCTGACAGCCCATGATCGGCTGGATACCGGCCCCGCTGGCGGTCACCGAAAATTCCAGCGCCGAGAACATCGAATTGGTGTCCGTCACTGCAACTGCGGGCATCTCTGCCTTCTCGCAAAGCCCCGGCAGCTTTTTCAGCCGCACAGCGCCTTCCAGCAATGAAAATTCGGTGTGAACGCGGAGGTGAATGAATCGAGGAGTACTGCTCATACCCCCACGCTATCCCAGCCAGCGGCGCTGCAAAAGCGGGAACCGATGCCTTGGGATGCCTAAAAAATCACCTATGATTATTCGGCTTTTTCAGAAGGTGCTTCGGGGGACACTGAGCGCGTAGATAAAAAAGCGCTTTAGTTTCAAGCCGCTAAAAGTTCCACACACACAGAACATCACCCCCAACAAGGTCTAATGATACATCGCGCAGGCAGTTTTTCTTGCCAGATCAGCCGCGCTGTTTCTAACATCAACCGGCAAGCACTCCGCCCGCCACTCTTTCTACGTCGCATCGAAGGAGGGCCCAACGGGCGCAACAGGGTAACGCGACGGGTTTCTCGAATGAATATCACGTTTCTTCTGAACGGAGAGACAGTGGAGCTGGCGGATGTCGATCCGACGGCCACCCTGCTGGACTGGCTGCGCGAAGATCGCGGCCTGACCGGTACCAAGGAAGGCTGCAACGAAGGCGATTGCGGGGCCTGCACGATCATGGTCACCGAAGACGGCACGGCCAAAGCGCTGAATTCCTGCATCCTGTTCTTGCCTCAACTGCACGGCAAAGCGGTCCGCACGGTCGAGGGCGCAAGCGGCCCCGATCAGGAACCACACCCGGTGCAACAGGCGATGGTCGACCTGCACGGCTCGCAATGCGGCTTCTGCACCCCCGGCTTCGTGATGTCGATGGTCGCAGGCCACGCCAATGGCGCAACCGATCACGACACCCAGCTTGCCGGCAACCTGTGTCGCTGCACCGGCTACGCCCCCATCACCCGCGCCGCCAAAGCTGCCGAACCCCACCCCATCCCGAAATGGGTCACCAACGACCAATCCTTCTCTTGTTCAAAAATACCTCGGGGGGAGGCCGCAGGCCGGGGGGCAGAGCCCCCCTTCCTGCCCGAAACCGTCGACGAACTTGCCGCACTTTATGCCGAACACCCCGACGCCACCCTGATCGCCGGAGCGACGGATGTCGGCCTCTGGGTCACCAAGCAACTGCGCGACCTCGACCCGGTGATCTTCCTCAGCCGCTGCGACGACCTCAAGGACATCACCATCACCGACACCGAAATCCGCTTTGGCGCAATGGTCGACATGAACCGCATGGGCGCAGCGCTGGCGGACCTGCATCCTTCTTACGCCGAGATGATCCGCCGTTATGCCAGCGTTCAGGTGCGCCACGCGGCCACCGTGGGCGGCAACATCGCCAACGGCTCACCCATCGGGGACAACCCGCCCGCGCTGATCGCGCTAGGTGCAACCCTGCATCTGCGCAAGGGCGATGCCCGCCGGGCGATCCCGTTGCAAGACTTCTTCATCGGCTACGGCAAACAGGACCGCACGCCCGGTGAATTCGTCGAGGCCGTCAGCTTCCCCCGCCAGCCCGACCGGCTCAAGGTCTACAAGCTCAGCAAGCGGTTTGATCAGGACATCTCAGCCGTCTGCGGCTGCTTCAACATCACCGTCTCGGACGGCACCGTCACACAGGCGCGCATCGCGTTTGGCGGCATGGCGGGCATTCCGAAACGGGCAACCAACGTCGAGGCCGCACTGATCGGCAAACCCTGGACGCGCGAGACAATCGACGCCGCGCTACCCGCCTTTGCCGACGACTACACTCCACTCACGGACATGCGCGCCTCGGCCACCTATCGTCTGGAAACGGCCAAAGCGATGTTGGAACGCTATTTCCTCGAAGATCAGGGCGAAGTCACCAACGTATTGGAGGTGTCGGCATGAGCGTGTCCAAACCCCTCCCCCACGATGCCGCTCCGCTGCATGTGTCCGGCACGGCGCGTTATGTGGATGACATCCCGACGCCAAAGGGGTCTCTGCATCTCGCATTCGGCCTCAGCCCGATTGCCAAGGGCAAGATCAGCGCGATGGACTTGTCAGCGGTCAAAGCCGCCGATGGCGTGGTGATGGTGATGACGGCAGACGACCTGCCCTTTGCCAATGACGTCTCCCCGTCCATCCATGATGAACCGCTGCTGTCGGACGGAACCGTTCATTACATCGGCCAGCCCGTGTTTCTGGTCATCGCCACCAGCCATCTGGCCGCCCGCAAGGCCGCGCGGCTGGGTAGAATCGACTATGCCGAAGAGACACCGATCCTGACGGTCGAAGACGCTTTGGCCGCCGACAGCCGGTTCGAAGACGGCCCCCGCATCTATGCCAAGGGCGATGCCGAAGCGGCCATCGCCAGCGCGCCCCACGTGATCGAAGGCTCGTTCGAACTGGGTGGGCAGGAACATTTCTATCTGGAAGGTCAGGCCGCTCTGGCCGTGCCGAACGAAGGCGCGGATATGCTGGTGCACAGCTCGACGCAGCACCCGACCGAGATACAGCACAAAGTGGCCGATGCGTTGGGCGTTCCCATGCACGCCGTGCGCGTCGAAACCCGCCGCATGGGTGGCGGTTTTGGCGGCAAAGAAAGTCAGGGCAACGCTTTGGCCGTTGCCTGCGCCATTGCTGCCCGCGCCACCGGCAAAGCCTGCAAGATGCGCTATGACCGCGATGACGACATGATCATTACCGGCAAGCGCCATGCTTTCCGCATCGCCTACAAGGCCGGGTTTGATGAACATGGACATATTCGGGGTGTTTCCTTCCTGCACTACGCGATCTGCGGCTGGGCGCAGGACCTGTCCCTACCCGTCGCCGACCGCGCGATGCTGCATTCGGACAACGCCTATCTGCTGCCCAACGCGCGGATCGAGAGCCACCGGCTGAAGACCAACACCCAATCCGCCACCGCCTATCGCGGGTTCGGCGGCCCTCAGGGCATGGTCGGCATCGAACGCGTGATGGACCACGCCGCGCACGCGCTTGGGCTGGACCCCGTCGAACTGCGCCGCCGCAATTACTACGAGCCCGCGCATAAAGTGGCTGATCAGCCGCTGCACGAGGAACCACTAGGTCATCCCGACCCACATGAAGACCTGACAAGCCGCGGCGCAGTTGAGATGGGCGACGCGCCCGTGCGCCCTCTACCCCAAGGCGGCAACACGACGCCTTACGGTATGGAGGTCAGCGATTTCGAGCTGCACGGCATGACCCAAGCGCTGCTGACATCCAGCGACTATGCCGCACGGAAAGCCGCCATCGCGAAGTGGAATGCCGAGAACAGCGTGATCAAGAAGGGCATCGCTTTCTCCCCCGTCAAATTCGGGATTTCCTTTACGCTGACCCACCTCAATCAGGCGGGCGCTCTGGTGCATGTCTATCAGGACGGCTCGGTCCACCTGAACCATGGCGGCACCGAGATGGGACAAGGCCTGTTCCAGAAAGTCGCGCAGGTGGCCGCGTCGCGTTTTGGCATCCCGCTGGAGATGGTGAAGATCACCGCAACGGATACGGCCAAGGTGCCGAACACCTCGGCCACGGCTGCGTCATCCGGAAGTGACCTGAACGGCATGGCCGTAAAGGCGGCCTGCGATACGATCCGCGATCGAATGGCGGACTATCTGGCCGAGCGCCATCAGGCCAATCCGTCTACGATCACCTTCTCCGATGGCCATGTTTCGGTAGGCGCGGAACGTTACAGCTTCGCAGAGGCCGCAGCACTGGCCTATCAGGGCCGCATTAGCCTGTCAGCGACAGGCTTCTACAAGACCCCCAAGATCGAATGGGACCGCATCGCAGGTCGGGGCCGCCCTTTCTTCTACTTCGCCTATGGTGCCTCGGTCACCGAGGTCGCCGTGGACACGCTGACGGGTGAAAACCGCATCCTGCGCACCGACATCCTGCATGACGCAGGCGCATCGCTGAACCCGGCGCTGGATATCGGGCAGGTCGAAGGCGGTTACGTGCAAGGCGCGGGCTGGCTGACAACCGAGGAGCTGGTCTGGGACGACAAGGGCAACCTGCGCACGCACGCGCCTTCGACCTACAAGATCCCCGCCTGCTCGGACCGGCCCGACATCTTCAACGTCGCGCTCTGGGACGGCGAGAACCGCGAGGATACGATCTATCGCTCGAAAGCAGTGGGCGAGCCGCCCTTCATGCTGGGCATATCGGCGTGGTTGGCTTTGTCGAATGCGATCGCCACCTGCGGCACTGCCTACCCGGCGCTGGATGCTCCTGCCACGGCTGAAGAGGTCTGGCGCGGCGTCCAAAGGATGAAGGGAGGCATCTCATGGGATTTGACCTAGAGGCTTTGAGGGAGGCGGTCAAGACCCACGGGCGCGTAGTCCGGGTGGTTATCGCCGGAATCAAGGGATCGTCCCCCCGCGAAGTTGGCGCTGCGATGCTGGTTTGGAAAGATGGCCAAAGCGGCACTATCGGCGGCGGTACACTGGAATTTCGGGCGGCGCAGACAGCGCGGTCACAGACCGACCCCGCCCGCCTGACTCATCACGCACTTGGCCCCGAAATGGGGCAATGCTGCGGCGGGGCGGTGTCTTTGCTGAGCGAGGTCTATGACCTCGATACCCTGAATGCACTGGACGACACGATGATTGCGCGTTCGGCGACAGATGGGGATATGCCCCTGTCGGTCAAACGCCTGCTGGCGGCAGCGCGCGGTCAGGGAATCGCGCCTGAACCGCAGTTGGTCGATGGCTGGATGGTGGAACCGGTGCACAAGCCTGCGCGCAACCTCTGGATCTGGGGCGCGGGGCATGTGGGCCGGGGGCTGGTCGATGTTCTGTCACCCCTGCCCGATCTGGCCATCACATGGGTGGATACGAGCCCCGAGCGGTTTCCGAAGGATGTTCCGGTAGATGTAACAGTCCTTCCGGCGGCAAAACCGGCGGAACTGGTCCGCCACGCCCCGCATGATGCCGAGCATCTGGTGCTGACCTATTCGCACAATCTGGACCTTGAGCTGTGTAACCGGCTGCTTTCGCATGATTTCCGCTTTGCGGGGCTGATTGGCTCGGCTACGAAATGGGCGCGATTCCGGTCGCGGCTGGCGGCCCTTGGGCACTCGCCTGAGCGGATCAGCCGGATCACCTGCCCGATCGGCGATCCCGGTCTGGGCAAGCACCCACAAATGATCGCCGTCGGCGTCGCCGCGCAGCTTCTGCGCCCGGCCCGGCAGACCGAGTTGAAGAAGGACCTGAGCGCGTGACCACTCCACTTTTGAGCCTTCAAGGGCTGACCAAGGCCTATCCCGGCGTCGTGGCCAATGATCAGGTGTCTTTCGACATCGGTGAAGGCGAGGTACACGCCCTGCTGGGCGAAAACGGCGCGGGTAAATCCACGCTGGTGAAGATGATCTATGGGCTGGTCAAACCCGACAGCGGCACGATGCTGCTGCGCGGCCAGCCTTTTGCCCCGCCTGAACCGCGCGCTGCGCGTGGTGACGGGATTGCGATGGTTTTTCAGCATTTCTCGCTGTTTGACGCGTTGAACGTCGCCGAGAACATCGCTTTGGGAATGGAAAACCCGCCCCCGATGGGTGATCTGGCCTCGCGTATCCGGGAAGTGTCGGAAACCTATGGCCTGCCGCTGGACCCCTATCGCACGGTTGGCGATCTGTCTGCGGGCGAGCGCCAGCGAGTCGAGATCATTCGCTGCCTGCTGCAGGACCCGAAGCTGTTGATCATGGATGAACCAACCAGCGTTCTGACACCTCAGGAGGTTGATATCCTGTTCGAGACGCTGAACAAATTGCGATCCGAAGGCACCTCGATCCTCTATATTTCGCACAAGCTGGAAGAGATTCGGACGCTGTGCGATCACGCCACGATCCTGCGTCTGGGCAAGAATGTGGGCGAATGTGTTCCGGCCGAGACCTCGGCGCGAGATATGGCCGAGATGATGGTGGGATCGACCCTGCAGACGCCTGAACGCTCGGGCCGTGAATTCGGTGAGATCGCGCTGGATGTCAGCGGATTGTCGGTGCCCTCACCATCCGAATTCGGGACGGCCCTCAAGAACGTCCACATGACGGTCCGGAAAGGAGAGGTTCTGGGCATCGGTGGCGTCGCCGGGAACGGGCAGGACGAATTGTTGGGCGTGTTGTCCGGAGAAATCACGACGGCTGCCGATGCGATCAAGTTCAACGGCCAGCCGATCGGGAAACTCGGACCCACTTCGCGCCGCAAGCTGGGCGTGTTGACCGCACCTGAGGAACGGCTGGGCCACGCTGCCGCGCCGGATATGAGCCTGACCGAAAACGCCCTGCTGACCGGATCGGTTCGCGAAGGGCTGGAAAGCAACGGATTCCTGAAATGGGCCGAAACCAAGAGTTTTGCTGAGAAGATCATCAGCGCTTTTGACGTCCGGACGCCGGGGCCTGAGAACGCAGCGCGCTCGCTGTCGGGCGGGAACCTGCAGAAATTCGTGATCGGTCGCGAAGTGCTGCAGAACCCAGATGTGCTGGTGGTGAACCAGCCAACCTGGGGCGTGGACGCGGCGGCTGCGGCCTCAATCCGGCAGGCCATTTTGGACCTGGCTGCCAAGGGAACTGCGGTGATCTGTATTTCGCAGGACCTCGATGAGTTGATGGAAATCTCGGACAGCTTTGCGGCCCTCAACGAAGGGCGGTTGAGCGCGCCACGCGACACCACGGGTCTGACCGTGGATGAGATCGGTCTGATGATGGGTGGTGCCCATGGGATGGAGGTGGCGCATGTGTGACGCGTTGAACCGCCTCCGGCGGCCGTATTTTGAACGAGAAGAAGACATGAGGGATGTGAGCAGATGATTGTGTTGGAGAAGCGGCCTCAGCCGTCCAAGGCGTGGTCTTATGCCACCCCTCTGGTCGCGGTGATCGCGACGATGGTGTTTGGCGGCATTTTGTTCGCCGTTCTGGGCAAGAACCCGGTCGAGGCCATTGGCACGATTTTCTGGGAACCTCTGTTCGGTGAGTTTTCCTTTTACTACCGCCCGCAATTGCTGGTGAAAGGCGCGCCGCTGGTGTTGATCGCCATTGGTTTGTCGCTGGGTTTTCGCGCCGGTATCTGGAACATCGGAGCCGAGGGACAGTACATCATGGGTGCCATTTTTGGTGCCGGTGCGGGTCTGGCCTTCTACCCGCTGGACGCGTGGTACATCTTTCCGATCATGGTGATTGCCGGAGCCTTTGGCGGTTGGCTGTGGGCGATGATCCCCGCCTTCCTGAAGGTGCGGTTTGGGACCAATGAAATCCTTGTATCGCTGATGCTGGTCTATGTGGCCGAGCAGATGCTGGCCTCGGTGTCGCTGGGGTTATTGAAAAACCCCGAGGGCTTTGGTTTTCCCGGCTCGCGCAACCTGCAATCCTATGACAGCGCGCATAATGCCGAGCTGATTGCTGGGTCTGGGATGCATTGGGGCGTCGTGACGGCTCTGATCGCTGTGATCTTTGCCTATGTCCTGCTGAACCGGCATATGCTGGGCTTTCATATCCGCCTGACGGGTGAAGCGCCGCGTGCCGCCAAGTTTGCCGGTGTGAACCCGGCGCGGCTGATCCTGTTCTGTCTGGGCCTGTCTGGCGCGCTGGCCGGGCTTGCGGGGATGTTCGAAGTGTCTGGCCCCTCGGGCGTGGTCAGCATCGATTTTAACGTGGGCTACGGCTTTACCGCGATTATCGTGGCCTTTCTGGGCCGCCTGCATCCCGTGGGCATCCTGCTGGCCGGTGGCCTGATGGCGTTGACCTACATTGGCGGGGAAATCGCCCAGTCGCAACTGGGCTTGCCTGCCGCCGCCATTCAGGTGTTCCAGGGGATGCTTTTGTTCTTCCTGCTGGCCTTCGATCTTCTGACAAACTACCGCATCCGTGCGGCCCGTAGCGAGGTAGCGTGACATGGACCTTGGTGAAATTAACCCCGTCCTTCTGGTCGCCTCGCTGATGGTGGCCGCAACCCCCCTGCTGCTGGCCGCGATCGGAGAACTGGTCGTCGAGAAAGCAGGCGTTCTGAACCTCGGCGTCGAGGGGATGATGATCGTGGGCGCAATCAGCGGCTTTGCGATCTCGGTTGAGACCGGCTCCCCCTGGCTGGGCTTTATCGCGGCGGCCGTTGGCGGCGCGGTGCTGTCGCTGTTGTTCGTGCTGCTGACGCAGGTGGCGCTGGCCAATCAGGTCGCCAGTGGTCTCGCCCTGACGCTGTTTGGTCTGGGGTTCAGCGCGCTGATGGGGCAGAGCTATGTGGGGGTAAAACCGCCCGATATGGGTGAAATCCACATCCCCGTGATCAGCGACATTCCGGTGATCGGCCCGATCCTGTTTCAGCATGACCCGATCCTATATGTCGGGATCGCGCTGACGGCGGCGGTCTGGGCCACGCTGAAATACACCCGCGTCGGCCTGATCCTGCGCGCGGTTGGCGAAAACCACGATGCGGCGCATGCGTTGGGCTACAAAGTGATCAAAATCCGCATCATGGCGATCCTGTTTGGCGGGGCCAGCGCGGGTATGGGCGGCGCGTATATCAGCCTGATCCGCGTGCCCCAATGGACCGAGGGCATGACCGCCGGTGTGGGCTGGATCGCGCTGGCGCTGGTGGTGTTCGCCAGCTGGAAACCATGGCGGGCCTTGCTGGGTGCCTATTTGTTCGGCGGCATCACCGTATTGCAGCTTAATTTGCAGGCGGCGGGCGTTGCCATTCCAGTCGAGTATCTGGCAATGTCGCCCTACATCATCACGATCCTTGTGCTCGTGATCCTTTCGGCCGACAAGAGCAGCGCACCTGCCGCATTGGGCCGGACCTTCCATGCCTCGCACTAGGGGCCAACTGAACCAACTTGGGGAGTAACTACATGAAATTCACCACTCTATTGACGAGCGCTGCAATGGCGCTGGGGCTGGCCTCGGGGGCCATGGCCGAGGACAAGACCAAGGTCGGTTTCGTCTATGTCGGCCCGGTGGGCGACGGCGGCTGGACCTATGAGCACAACAAGGGCCGTCTGGCCGTCGAGGAAGAGTTCGGCGACAAGGTCGAAACCGTCTTTGTCGAATCCGTGCCCGAAGGCCCGGATGCTGAGCGTGTCATGACTCAGATGGCGCTGGAAGGGGCTGATCTGATCTTCACCACCTCGTTCGGATACATGGACCCGACCATCAACGTGGCCAAGAAGTTCCCGAACGTGAAGTTCGAACACGCAACCGGGTATAAGACCGCGCCGAACGTGTCGGTCTATTCGGCCCGTTTCTACGAAGGTCGCGCCGTTCAGGGCCACATCGCCGGTAAGATGACGGAATCGAACATCATCGGCTATATCGGGTCCTACCCGATCCCCGAAGTGATCCGTGGCATCAACTCGGCCTATATCCACGCCAAGAAGGTGAACCCGGATGTCGAGTTCAAGATCGTCTGGGCCTACACCTGGTTCGATCCGGCGAAAGAAGCCGACGCCGCGACCGTTCTGATCGAACAGGGCGCGGACGTGATCCTGCAGCACACCGACTCGACCGCGCCGCAGGCGGCCGCGCAGGAGGCGGGCAACGTTGTCACCTTCGGTCAGGCCTCGGACATGAGCGAATACGCCCCCTTCCCGCGTGTGTCATCGATCATCGACAACTGGGCCCCCTACTACATCGCGCGCACTCAGGCGGTCATGGATGGCTCTTGGGAGACCGTGAACACCTGGGACGGTATTCGCGAAGGCATGGTTGAAATCGGTGAGATTTCCGACCGCGTTCCGGCGGACGTGAAAGAAGAGGCCCTGGCCATGAAGGCGGCCATGGCTGCGGGCGAGTACCACCCCTTCACCGGTCCGCTGAAAAAGCAGGACGGCAGCGACTGGCTGGGTGAAGGTGAAACCGCTGATGACGGCACACTTGCAGGCATGAACTTCTATGTCGAAGGGCTGGAAGGCGAGATTCCGCAGTAAGTTGCGCCATTGTCCTGAAGGAAAGCCCGCCACATCGGCGGGCTTTTTTCTTGTCCCCAAAAACTGCGAAATGTCAGATATTCCGGGATATTCCGAACTATTCCATTTGCAACCCTTACAGAGACGATATTGCCGAACCTAAAAAGTTCATGTCAGATCAAAAGGAGAATGACATGAAAAAACCAAACCACAACGCTGACATGAAGAACGCGAACAAGGGCAATCCGGGGCAAAACAAAACGCATGCAAAAAATCAGGGGAACCGGGGTGCGCAGATGAATCCAAACCGCAAATCGACCAATTCCAAGAAATCATGAAGCACCGGCGGGCGCTTTTGTGCGCCCGGCCCATTTAAGGTTGAGTGATGAGCACCAAAAAAGAACAAGAACTATTTCCTCAGACCAAGGACTTGATCCGAATTGCGCTGAACGACGGCATGACGCAGGACCAGATCCGCCGCCTGTGCCGCACAAGTCAAAGTCAGGTCAGCAAATGGAAAAACGGTGAAAGACTGGCCAAAAAGAACCAGATAAAGCCGCTACTTGAACTCTACGGTGACTTGCTGCGCCGCGTCCCATTCAAACTGTATCAAACTGCCTCAACATCGCAGGAACCGAGGCAGTTTATTCTCGTTGAAGGTAAACTGATCCTGCGCGAGAGATTTCAGCGATCCAAGGTTCCTCAGCAGTGCCAAGTCACGGCATGCCGGATCTCGGTCCACCAACAAGGCAGAGATCAATTCGTTGTGGTCGCAGAAACGACGCGAGCACCTTTTTCAGGGAAAGAAAGAGGGGCGGACGGCGAACCGCTTGCTACTGATCGTCTGGCCGCTTGGCACCTGCACAACTTTTTGGGCTTCAAGGTAAAGCAAGTTGACCTGCAACAACTCAGGACAATCGCGCAAAGTAACGCGCTGGATGACATGTGCGAGCATTTTCCGGCACTGCGTCAACTTCCGTTTCTTCTGACGGAGGCACTGTTGAACCATGGATGCAAGCTGGATGATCTTGTGGAATTCAAACTGGCGCAATAATCTAGACCTCCACAACCAAACCGCCCGGATGGGCAAATTCTGGCAGCGCCTGAAACACAGTCCCTGCGTCAGGTTTGTGAGCTCAACAGCACGCCGCGCGATCCGGCCTTTTGCCGCCGCGCCGCGCACGAACCGTCAAGGTCCGAACGAGACGACCCGCGCCCGAGCCTAACACGCGACGGCAGGCTCCTCTCTAAGGGGTATGGGGTGGGTAGCCATCAAGCCGTGGGCACGACCCACCGCTTGATGGCGTATTGCAGCCTCAATGCCCGCTCAGCACCAGCGTATTCACCGGCATCAGGATCAGGCGCAGGCGCAGGCCCGCCGCGTGGACCACGCCGATGGTATCGACCACGTGCAGGAACGTGCTTTCCCAGAAGCCCAGGTCTTCGTGCTCGAGCCGTTCGTGGTTGTCGGTGTAGACATTCGCCAGACAGTTGCTGCCCGGCGGGACCTTGTCGGCCATGCCTTTATAGAGCGGCTCCATATAGACAAGGATCGAGCCCGGAACCGTGTTGTTCTGCACATCGCGCAATTCGTCCGAGGGCCGGAACTGGCCCGAGGGGATCACGTCCTGCACCTCGACCACGACCATCGGGATCACGGTGAAGGGCTTGGTCATGCACCCCAGCTCTCCGATCATGCCGGGTTTGATGACCTGCGCGGACAGTTGGTTGAACGCCGCCTGGAACCGGTCGCGGCCCAGGTTCGAGGGCACCAGAATACCCGCCGGGCGCAGCAGCGGGCTGACATAGTCGCCCACCTGCAGGCCGAACTGTTCGACCCGGCCCGTCACACCGGCATTGATCACGGTCTTGTCCAACTCGGTCAGGGCGGCGTCCAGTTGCGCGTTCGCGCTGGCCAGTTGGGCGGGGATCAACTCCTCGATCTGCTGGACAACGGCGGCCCGCTGCGATTGGGCCGCAACCACCTGCGCCTCGCGCTCTTCAACAAGGTTTTCCAGCCGCTCGATCTCGGCCAGACGCACCGCGCTGGACCCTTCGTCGCGCAGAGTGGTGTTGCGTTCAAGGTCCTCAAGCGACTGATCCAGCGCCGCACGGGCCCCGGCGATCCCGGCATCGGCCTCGGCCAAATCGGTCTCAGCCACTTTTAGCGAGGCCTGAACCTGTGCAATCTGGGCATGCGCGGCCTCGACCTGAGCGGTCTGGCTGAAGTCCTCGATCCGGAAAATCGGCTGGCCTGCGGTGACCAGTTCGTTGTTGCGGACATACACCTCGGACACCCGTCCGCCCAGTTGGGGCAGAATCGTCACGGTCCGGAAATAGGAGGCAGCCGTGCTGCTGGAGGGGTGGAAATAGAACAGCGTGGTGATCACGGTCAGCGCCAGAATGGCACAGGTCGTCAGACCCCACCGCAGTTCGTACCACATTGTAAACAAGGTGATTTCATGCCCGATCCGCTTGCCCTGAACGAAGCGGCGGAACAGGTAGTCTGGCAGCACGGTAACCAGCGCGCACATCAGTGTTTCAAGCATGTCTTAGTGCTCCTGCGGCGCGGTGGGTTCGGGGTCGGGCAAATCCGCAGGCGGCTGTGCCTCTCGTTGCGGTCCCAAAGATCGGATCGCGTCGGCTATGCCCCGCAATGGGGCGGCAAAGTCAGGAAACTGGAACCCGGCCACCAGAATGGCCGCAACCCAGAACAGGCCATTATGGGTGAACAGGGCCAAAAGCGCCAATATCCCGACCAGTTGGAACTGAGGGTGGTTGGATTCATGCGCGATCTTTTCCGGGATCGAATGCAGGGTGAAGTACCCCACCCCGATCAGCACGATCACGATGACCGTGAATATGAGCATGAATGTAAAAAGAAAATCACTTCCGTCCGCCTGGGTCACATAGGACGGAATATGTCCTGTGGCCATCGGGTGTAAATCTGCGGTGCTCACCCTGCCCTCCTGCTTATGATGCGTCCATGTTTGGATGGGTTGATAGACAAATTCAAGCCTGCTTATAGTTTGGCGCAGGCTTGTCAGAACCTTCAATAACGTTACGCGGTCCCGATGTTTTTCCATTTCTCATCCGTTTTTGCCGGGGCACAACCCACCAACGGCACGGAACGCCATGATTGATTTTCTTGTCATTGGCGGCGGCATCGCGGGGCTAAGCGCAGGTGCGCGCCTGTCGGATCATGGCCACGTGGCCGTGCTCGAGGCGGAAAACGCGCTTGGCTATCACGCCTCGGGCCGGTCTGCGGCGCTGTTTGAGAAAAACTATGGTCCGGCATCGGTGGTAGAACTGAGCAAGGCGGGTGCGGAATATCTGAGGTCAGAAAACGGCGGCTATCTCAGTCCGCGCGGGCTGATGCTGGTAGGCTTTAAAGAACAGGCCGAGGTCTTCGCGAAAGACTGCGCCGACCTGAACCTGCAAGATATCCCGACCGATCACGCTATTGATCGGGTTCCGATCCTGCACCCTGAACGGCTTGGATATGCCGCCGTCAGTGAGGCGGCCTTTGACATCGACACCGACCGGCTGCTGCAGGATTTCGCCCGCACCATCCGCCGCAACGGTGGTCAGGTTCTGACCAAGCGCAAGGTCGGCGCGATAAGCAAGACCGCGCAGTGGCTGATCGAAGCGGATGAGACCTATGAGGCCCGATACCTGATCAACGCCGCCGGAGCGTGGGTCGACGAGATCGCCACAATGGCGGGCATCCAACCCATCGGGATCACACCGCGCCGCCGGTCCATGGCACGCATCCCGGCTCCGGGCGGGCACGACACGACCAAATGGCCGATGATGCTGGGCGCGGGCGAGGCATGGTATGCGAAACCGGACGCTGGAAAGCTGCTGGTGTCCCCGTCCGAGGCGCATCCCGTGCCACCCCACGACGCTTATGCCGACGATATGGTTCTGGCCGAGGGTCTGGCCCGATACGAAGACATCGTTACCGAACCGGTAACGCGCGTTGAGGCGAACTGGGCCGGTCTGCGCAGCTTTGCCCCGGATGGGACGCTGGTGCTCGGGCCCGACCCGGCTGAGCCCACATTCATCTGGTCGGCAGGACAAGGCGGGTACGGGTTTCAGACTGCCCCGGCAGCCTCGGCGTTGGTGGCCGCACTGGTTACCGGGCGTACGACGGGGCTGGCCCCCAACGTGGTTTCCGCGTTGCGCCCGGACAGGTTGCGGGCATGAAAAGGCGACCCCTGCCTTCCCGCTCCAGCAGCACCGTTCAGGCAGAAGGCGCGCGTCTGATCGCGCCCGCCGCCACGCGGAACTGTGACGCGCTCTGCGACTTGTTGGAAAGGACCGCTCCCACCGCCAGCAAGGCGCTCGAAATCGCCAGCGGAACCGGCCAACACGTCGCCGCCTTTGCCCGGCGATTGCCGGGTCTCTCCTGGCAGCCGACTGAGATTGACCCCGAACGCCGAGCCAGCATTGATGCCTATTCGTCGGGGCTGCCCAACGTCGCCAAGGCGGTGAAACTGAACGCTGTATCCACCGGCTGGTCCGCCCTGTTCGAAAGGCAGGACCTGATCGTCCTAATCAACCTGCTCCACCTGATTTCATGGCCCGAAGCAGAGGTTCTGGTCCACGAAGCCGCACAGGCCCTGAACCCGGACGGGCGGCTGGTTCTGTACGGCCCGTTCAAACGCGCGGGGCGCCTGACCAGTGACGGTGATCAGCGCTTTCACGAAGCCCTGATCCAGCAGGACCCTGAGATCGGCTACAAGGACGACACCTACATGCATGCGCTGCTGCGAGATAGCGGCCTTGAGCTTGTCGAAATCGCCGAGATGCCCGCGAATAATCTGGCCTTTATCGCGAAACGACCCGGCACCTGATCGAGATCAAAGCCGATTCAGCGCCCCCTCCATCATATGCAATTAACGATATGTATTGAAAGGGACAGGACCATGACCTGGCAGGACGCTCTGAAGAATACCCGCAAGGGGCTGCGCAACCTCAACGGCGCGCTTCCCGATACCACCCGCGCCTTTGGCGCGCTGGGAAAGTCGGTCAAAGAAGGCGGGACGCTGGACTACAAGACAAAAGAATACATCGCCCTAGGCATGTCCATCGCCATCCGGTGCGAGCCCTGCATCACGCTGCACACCGAAGCGCTGGTCAAGGCCGGAGCCACCCGGGACGAGGTCTCGGATGTGCTGGCCATGGCCATCCAGATGGGCGGGGGTCCCTCGATGATGTATGCCGCCAAGGCACTGGAGTGTTTCGACGAGTTCAGCGCCTGAACCCTTGAAAGCCTGCTCACGCAGGCTTGCCTCCGGCGGAGGTATTTTTGAACAGAAGAAGAAACAGTTTCTTAACCTTCTTCGTAGCACGATGCCCATGCGGTACAGGCGGAGGCGCCGATGGCCGTAACAGGAGAAGGCCCCCCTTGCCAAAAGCAGGGGGGCTGGATCATATCCCCAGCCCCCGCTTCTTCTGTTTATAAATACCTCCTCCGGAGGCATGTGCCGCCATAGGCGGCGCATGCCTGGCGCGCCGCCCCGGCCTGATCGAAGTTAACCGTCCTTGCGGATGACCTCGTTCTTCGGATCGTAGGGGCTGTCGCAGGTCACAACCGCATCCCACAGCTTATCCTGAATCTTGACCTGCAGCTTGGTGCCTTCGACCGCCAGTTCGGGTTTCACATAGCCCATACCAATGGATTTCTCGAACGCCACCGAGTACCCGCCCGAAGTCAGACGACCCACGCGCTCGCCTTCGGGTGTATACAGCGCCTCGCGGCCCCACGGATCGGCATCATCCGGGCCGTCGATCAGCAGGGTGCAACATTTGACACGAACGCCAGTCTCTTCCAGCTTGGCCTTGCCATGGAAATCCTTGGAGAGGTCGACAAAGCGCGGCAGGTCAGCCTCAAGCGGGGTCGCATCGCGACCTAATTCAGTGCCGAAGGCGCGATATGATTTCTCCTGACGCAGCCAGTTCTGAGCCCGCGCGCCGACGAGCTTCATACCGTGTTTCTCACCGGCTTTTTCCAGCAGGTCGAACAGGTAGTTCTGCATCTCGATCGGGTGATGCAGTTCCCAGCCCAGCTCTCCGGTATAGGCCACGCGGATCGCGTTGACCGGGCACATGCCCAGCTCGATCTGACGGGCCGAGAGCCACGGGAAGCGCTTGTTGGACAGCGCGGTGTCCGGGTCGGCGTCCTTGATGACCTCTTTCAGAACGTCGCGCGACTTGGGTCCGGCGATGGCGAAGACGCCCCACTGCGTGGTTACGTCCTGGATCTCGATATAACCGAACTCCTCCATCTTGTCCTCGGCCGCCTTGCGCAGGTAATCCGCGTCGTACTCGGTCCAGGCACCGGCGGAGACGATGTAATAGTTGTTCTCGCCGTTGCGGACGATGGTGTATTCGGTGCGGGTGGTGCCATGCGAGGTCAGTGCGTAGGTCAGGTTGATACGACCGATCTTGGGCAGCTTGTTGCAGGTGAACCAATCCAGGAACTGGGTGGCACCGGGGCCTTTGACGACATGCTTGGTAAAGGCCGACGCGTCGATCAGACCAACGCCTTCGCGGATCGCCTTGGCTTCTTCGACGGCGTACTGCCACCAGCCGCCACGGCGGAACGAGCGGGCGTCGCGGTCGAAGTTTGCGGGTGCATCGACCGGACCAAAGTAGTTGGGACGTTCCCAGCCATTGACCCAGCCGAACTGAGCCCCGCGCGCTTTCTGACGGTCATAGGCCGGAACGGTGCGCAGCGGACGGCAGGCTTCACGTTCTTCGTCGGGGTGGTGCAGGATGTAGACATGCTCATAGCATTCTTCGTTCTTGCGCGCCGCGAACTCGGTGGTCATCCAGTTCGACGAATACCGCTTGGGATCCAGCGAGGCCATATCGATCTCGGCTTCGCCATCGACCATCATCTGCGCCAGATAATAACCGGTGCCGCCCGCAGCGGTGATCCCGAACGAAAACCCTTCGGCCAGCCACATATTGCGCAGGCCCGGAGCCGGGCCAACCAGCGGGTTGCCATCAGGCGTATAGCAGATCGGTCCGTTGAAATCGTCCTTAAGGCCGGATTCGGCGCAGGAGGGCACGCGCTCGGCCATCGCCATGTACTGATCTGCAATGCGGTCCAGATCCAGCGGAAACAGGTCGGCGCGGAAGCTGTCCGGCACGCCATGTTCGAACCGCGCAGGCGCACCGTGTTCATAAATACCCAGAATCCAGCCGCCGCGTTCTTCGCGCGCATAGGATTCATTGTCCGCATCCCTAACAACCGGGTGCTCGGGGTTGCCCGCTTCGCGCCATTTGACCAGCTCTGGGTCCTTGTCCATCACGATGAATGTGTGTTCGACTGGGATCGCGGGCATCTTGATGCCCAGCATCTTGGCGGTGCGCTGTGCGTGGTTGCCTGATGCGGTCACAACATGCTCGGCGGTGATCACCACCTGTTCGTCGCTCTCGACAAGGTTCCCGCCCTTTTCGACCATCTTGGTGCAGGTCACTTCCCAATGGGTCCCGGTCCAATGGAAAGCATCGGCCTGCATCTTGCGGACGATCTCGACACCGCGCTGGCGGGCCCCTTTGGCCATCGCCTGGGTCACATCGGCCGGGTTAATGTAGCCATCCTCAGTATGGTAGATCGCGCCTTTCAGGTCCGAGGTTTCGATCAGCGGCCAGCGTTCCTTGATCTGCTCGGGGGTCAGCCATTCGTAGGCAACGTCACAGGTCTCGGCGGTCGAGGCATAGAGCATGTATTCATCCATACGCTCTTGCGTCTGCGCCATGCGCAGATTGCCAACGACGGCGAAGCCCGCATTCAGGCCGGTTTCTTCCTCAAGCGTCTTGTAGAAGTCGACCGAATACTTGTGGATGTGGGTCGTCGCGTAGGACATGTTGAACAGCGGCAACAGGCCCGCTGCATGCCAGGTGGAGCCCGAGGTCAGCTCATCCCGTTCGATCAGCATCACATCGTCCCAGCCCGCCTTGGCCAGGTGATAGGCAATCGAGGTCCCAACGGCGCCGCCGCCAACGACCAGTGCTTTGACTTGGGTTTTCATAGCCGGGTGTCTCCCCCTTGAATTAAGTTGACACCATATGGCGCACTTCGGGGCGCAAACGCGACATTCATCCGACCAGTGATATGAAAAAAACGACCCGCACGCGGGATGCAGGTCGCGAATCCGCCGGTTTCTGTGGCTGGTTCAGCCGCCCGAGCGGCAGCGCGTGCTGATCCCGGTCTTGGCGCAGGTCAGTTTGGATGGGCCTGACGCACCCGCATCGGTGGCCGTTTCCGCGCTCGACTGCGTGATGATCAGGGCCAGTGCGTTGCGATACGTCGTCTGCAGGATGGTCTCGTAATCCGGCACCTCTCCCCCGGTTGCGTCAAGCGTGGCACCGGGCGCTATACCTTCGACGAAGCTGTTGATCAGCGCGATATGGTCTTCCGAGTTCAGGGTCTGTTTGATCGCCAGATCGGCGCGGGCCTGAATCATCGCCCGGCGCAAGGCGATCATCTGCGAGGCGACGTCCGGTTGCTGCGCTGGTGCGATCTGCACCGCCTGCCCGATGGTCGGGACGGGGTGTTCAAGCGCGTTGTTCAGCCCGTCGAAATCGAGGCCTTCGAGAAGGGCAAAAATAGCCTCATCCGACGCGGCGGCGCGGACGCGCACCCGGATTTCGTCGTCGAATCCGACCCAGCCGTCGAATGTGCGGAAGGCCGTCTGGGTGGGCTCCTGCAACTGGCCAAAACCAATTCCGCCCACGACCGCGTAGCCCAGATAGTCCGGCTGGCGTGCAACCTTGCCTTCCGAAATCTCGGCCATTCCGGCCATGACACCTTTGGTTTTCTGCAACTCGGGGCGTGCGGCCTCCAGCCAGATGACATCCGTGCCGTTGTTGTAGACCCATCCGACCGCGTCCTGCTGACGGTCGAGGTCGCCCCAGACCGAGGCACCAGCCCCTGCCGATGGAGCGCTGCGCGACCAGCCTTCGGGGGCTTCGGGCAGAAATGCCAGAGTCTCAGCCGCCGCGACTGGACCGGAGAACCCGATGCGGGAAGGGACCGATGCGACATAGTCTTGCACACTCAACCCGCCTTCGACCTTTTTGACCTGCTGCATGTAATCCAGCCCGCCCACGACAAGGCCGCAGACAACGGCGAATCCAGCAAGATACTTGGCGCTCATGACATCATCCCTTCCAGTTCCGGTTGGATTCACCAGAAAAACTGGACGATTTCAGGGCCAAATGCTGACTTGTGTTGGAAGGGTCCGCTAAAGAATCTTGCCCGGATTCATGATGTTGTCCGGGTCCAGCGCTGCTTTGATTGCGGCCATGTAGTGCGTGGCGGCCCCGAGCTCCATGATCAGATAGGGGCGTTTGCCCTGCCCGATCCCGTGCTCGCCCGTGCAGGTGCCCTCCATCGAGATGGCCAGATCGTTGAGCCATCCGACAAATTCGTCGGCCCGCGCGATCTCATCCGCGTTCTCCATATCGATCAGAGGCAGGGTGTGAAAGTTGCCATCCCCCACATGCCCCACCATCGGGGCGATCAGGCCCAGCGCGGCGGCCTTGTCCTGTGCGGCCCCCACCGCCTCGGCCAGACGTGAGATCGGGACGCAGACATCGGTCGAGACCCCCTGCGTACCGGGGCGCAACTGCAGGCAGGCCCAGTACATATCGTGGCGCGCCTGCCAAAGCTTGTTGCGTTCTTCGGTGGTCGAGGTCGCCGCGAAATCGGTGCCGCCGAACTCGCCTGCGATCCGCCCGAAGGTTTCCGCCTGTTCTGCCGCACCGGCGTCCGAGCCATGGAATTCAAGCAACAACAGGGGCGTTTCGGGCAGGGTCAGGCCGGAATAGGCGTTGGCAGCCTGAACCGAGAGCTGGTCCAGCAATTCGATCCGCGCCACCGGAATGCCGTACTGGATCGTCATCATCACCGCCCGGCAAGCGGCATCGACGGTCGGGAAGGAACAGCGGGCGGAACTGATCGCCTCGGGGATTCCATGCAGGCGCAGGGTCAGTTCGGTGATGATCCCCAGCGTGCCCTCGGCCCCGATCAGCAGGCGCGCCAGATCGTACCCCGCCGAGGATTTGCGCGCGCGGTTGCCGGTACGGATGATCTGCCCGTCGGGCATGACGGCCTCAAGGCTCAGCACATTGTCCTTCATCGTGCCGTATCGCACCGCGTTGGTCCCCGAGGCGCGCGTGGCCGCCATGCCGCCCAGCGAGGCATTGGCCCCCGGATCAATCGGAAAGAACAGACCCTGATCGCGCAGATGGGTATTCAGGTCCTGCCGCGTCACACCCGGTTGCACCACACAATCCAGGTCTTCGGCATGCACCGCCAGCACCCGGTTCATCTGCGTCAGGTCCACCGAGACCCCACCCGCAGGCGCATTCACATGCCCCTCCAGCGAGGTGCCGGTCCCGAACGGGATCACCGGCACTTTATGCGCGGCGCAGGTTTTGACGATCTCGGCGACCTCTTCCGTCGAATGCGGAAACACCACGGCGTCCGGGCTTTGGTTGGGAATCCAGGTGGTGGTATGGCTATGCTGCTCGCGGATCGCTTCGCCGGTTTGCAGCCGGTCGCCGAACCGTTGCTTAAGAATGCCGATCGCGGTTTCAATCCCGGCGTCGTTGCGCGGCAAGTCGGTTGCCTTGACCATCGTCTCCTCCCCGGCCCACTCGGTTGGCGGGTCGTTTCCTACATGGCTATAAGGCGCGCCGGATCAGAGCAACATGAAAGCCGCTTCCCTGCGCCCATGTGCTCTAATCATCTTCCGCGTCGCGGTCCGTTTGATACCGCTTCAATCCACTAAATTCCGGTAACCACGCCTCACGCCGGATTACCCAGCTTTCGTAGGTCGGCTGCAACTGGTTTGGCTTGTCTAATGTGCCAAGATGCACCTCGACCTCATCCCCCGAGCGCGCGAACACAGGCGACCCACATGTGGGGCAAAAGAACCGCCCGGCGTAGCTGCGCGTCTCACCCAAGACGGTCACCTTATCCTTCGGAAAAACGGCGGCGGCGTAAAACAAAGCGCCATGATGCTTGCGGCAGTCGAGGCAATGGCACATCCCAACCCGCAGGGGCAGCCCGGCGGCTGACAGTCGCACGGCACCGCAGCGGCATCCACCCTCATAGCTCGCCATAGCGCCCCCTTGTAGCCAAGGCAGTGGCGATCGGCCTACAACATCGCAGGAACAACTTGATCGGGCGGCCTGTGGCCATCCTCGAAGGTCTTGATGTTGATGATCACCTTCTCGCCCATCTCGATCCGCCCCTCCAAAGTCGCCGAGCCCATATGGGGCAGCAGCACTACATTCGGCAGGTTCCGCAGGCGCGGATTGACGTTGATGCCGTTCTCATAGACATCCAGCCCCGCCCCGGCGATGTCACCGGACCGGATCAGCCGCGTCAGCGCGTTTTCATCCACCACTTCCCCGCGCGAGGTATTCACGATCACCGCCGACGGCTTCATCAGCTTCAGCCGCCGGGCATTCATCAGATGGAAAGTCGACGGCGTCGACGGGCAATTGACCGAGATCACATCCATCCGCGCCACCATCTGGTCTAGGCTTTCCCAATAGGTCGCTTCCAGCTCCTGCTCGGTCTCGGGACGCAGTCTGCGGCGGTTGTGGTAATGCACCTGCATCCCGAACGCCGCAGCCCGGCGTGCAACCGCCTGCCCGATGCGACCCATGCCAAGAATGCCCAACCGGCGACCGCCGATCCGGCCGCCCAAATAGGCGGTGGGGGCCCAGCCAGCCCAGTCCCCCTTTTGCATTACGCCCAGCCCCTCGGGGATGCGGCGGGTGACGGCCAGGATCAGCGCCATCGTCATATCGGCGGTGTCGTCGGTCAGAACACCCGGCGTGTTGGACACCAGCACACCGCGCTGCCGCGCGGTCGCCACATCAATATTGTCAACACCTGCGCCATAGTTGGCGATCAGCCGCAGCTTTTCGCCTGCCTGCCCCAGCAGACCACCATCAATCGTATCCGTGACTGTGGGCACCAGCACGTCGGCTTCCTTGACCGCAGCGACCAGTTCATCGCGGGTCATCGGGGTATCATCCGTGCGCAAACGAACATCGAACAGCTCGCTCAACCGGGTTTCCACCGCCTCGGGCAACCGTCGCGTAACGACAACACTCAGACGTTCTCTTGGCACCTCTGCCCTCCCACTGCTTTGCAAACCTTCGCGCGCCATGGCATCGTGGCGCAGGATAAGGCGGGGCACAAGAACCCCATGGGCATTGAGACGACCTTTTTTCGCAAGCAGATCAACAGGCACAAGAGCAGACAGTCAGTGAGTGGTCTTTTACCGGTAAAGCGCCTTTGTTTGGCGATCCTAACCGCGTTCCTGTTCGCGCAGGGGCCGGTTGCGGTCGCGGCACAGGACAAGCGCGGCCCGGTGACCAACCTGCCGCTGCCCCGCTATGTCTCGATGAAAGCGGCTGAAGGAAACGTGCGCCGGGGCCCGTCGCTGACACATCGAATCGACTGGGTGTTCAAGCGGCGCGGTATGCCACTGCAGATCACGGCGGAATATGGCAACTGGCGCAAGGTTCAGGACCGCGACGGTGCCGGAGGGTGGGTACACTACGCCCTTCTGTCAGGCGTTCGCACAGTGTTGATCGAATCCGAGATGCTGCCGGTCTACGCCCGGCCCGATCCGGCCTCGCCCGTCAATGCGCATTTCGAAACCGGAGTGGTGGCGCGTCTGGGCACCTGCTCGTTGGACTGGTGCAAAATATCAGCGGGCGGCTATCGCGGCTGGACGCTGAAATCGAACCTTTGGGGCGTCGATCCATCGGAAATCCGCGAGTAGCCGGGGTTTCAAGCTAGGCCTCAGCGGGGGGTTCAGCGCCCCGCGCGCCCATTTCCTGATCCAACAGCAGCAGGTTCCAGCGATCATCGTTTGCGGCCTTGGTCCGGTCGAGGATCTGGCCAAACAAATCCTCTTCCTCGGTCTGTTCTTCCACGAACCAGTTGAGCATATTCTGCGTGCCGTAATCCTTGACCTCGTGGGCCAATGCGAACAGCGCGTTGATCTGGGCAGTCACCGCTTCCTCATTACTCAGCGCGGTTTCCAACGCATCCGCCGGAGAGGCAAAGTCAGACTTTGGCTGATCGATTCCCGCCATTTCGATTCGCCCCCCGCGCTTTGCCATAAAGTCGAACAGACGCATCGCGTGCGTCACCTCCTCGGCCGACTGGGCACGGAACCATTGGCCAAAGCCGGGCAAATCCTGGGTTTCAAAATAGGCCGCCATTGCCAAATACGCGTGAGAGGCTGAAAGCTCACTATTGATCTGACGATTCAGGGCCTCGGCCAGTTCGGGGTTGAGTTTCATCGGCAGCTCCCAAAGCAACATTTGGTTTCGTTGGCGGAAATCTAAGGGCTTTGGCGGATAGGTGCAATGAAAGCGTTCTATTTTTCAATATGTTGATAACCGCTTAGTGCATGCGAAAGGCAACGCATGACCAGCATGGCATTGGTCCGCCCCCTGACAATTCGCCGGGCTGGTCCCTGCTACGGAAATTTCGGTCGCAGTGTTGGTTCCCGCCTTTGACGCTTGGAATGCGTCCGCAGCGCGCACTGCGCTTACAAGGAAAAATCCTACAACAGCCGGCGTCAGCTTCGCCGTCGCACGGCCCTTATGTCTCCATCAGGCTGACGACCAAAACAAATCCGAAGCAGCCTGAGATTTTTCCCCAAAAAGCCCTTGAACCCTGCCAACAACAATCGTAGACAGCCGCTCACCGTTGGGGTGTAGCCAAGTGGTAAGGCAGCGGTTTTTGGTACCGTGTATCGTAGGTTCGAATCCTACCACCCCAGCCATCTTTTCCCGATATCGCCGCAAACACACGATGTTTCACGAACGCGAGACATGGGACGCCGCGCATTGCCTAATGCTCGGCAAGGGCGCACGTTTGGCACGTCACCATTCGAACATAGCCTGAAAATGAACCTAAGAGACCTTCAATACGTCCTTGCTGTCGCTGCCCACCGGAACTTCACGCGCGCATCTCAGGATGTTGCCGTCAGTCAACCCGCCCTCTCGAACCAGATCAAAAAGCTTGAAGCGGAACTGGGGGTTTCGATTTTTGAACGCGGGAAAGACGGTGTTTCCCTGACCGCTTTCGGGCAGGAACTGATCACCCACGCCGCGCAAATCGTTGAGATTGTCGATACGATTGGCGATCTCGCGCAGCGTCATCAGACCACCGAACTGCCTCCGATCCGGTTGGGTATGACGCCGACTCTGGCTGCCTATCTGTCCTCGTACTTTCGCGAGCTGTTCACCAAGGTGGTTGCCGACCGCAAGATCATCATTGTCGAGGAATATCCCGTCGCGTTGGCCAAGATGGTCGAGGATCGCGCGGTCGATATGGCCTTTATCGCGCGCAAGAGCTTTGACAGTATCTATGGCGGGTCCAAGCAGCCGCTGGATTTTACCTCTTTGTGGTTGGAACCGCTGTTTCTGGGTGTCCGCGCCGATCATCCGCTGAGCCGGAAATCCAGCATCTGGGCGCATGAGGTCCCGGCGGCGCAGTTGATCCGGTTCCCGATATCCTTCGGTTACGATCTGGAGCGCGACCTGCCCGAACCGCCCAGCACAGGGGCCGAGGAAACCGGCATTGACGTTACGACCGCACGGTTCGAAACCGTGTGCAGATACGTGGCGGAAAGCGATGCCTGCACCATGGTGAATGCCATCGCGGCGGAACAGTTCAAGCGCGACGGGTTCGGGCTGTGCTTTATTCCCTTCGATGACAAGGGCAATATGCGGGAACTTGGGGCGATCACCCGACCGCAATATCCCAATCCCGAAATCATCGAGGCGATGAGCAATCATATCTGCGCCACGCCCCCGCGAGGCACCGTTGCGTCGCGCAATACACGCCTTGTGAAGACACCCGTTTCGACGGACGGCTGAGAAACAGCCTCAGGCAACCTCTGCCCGCGTGGCTTCGTTCCCTTTCCGACAGCGACCCGAATTTGGCCGATCCCCGAGGGGCTGAATACGGTCGAAATTCCATACTTTTTTGTGAAGACGCGTCAGTGAATAGATCCGGCACCACAAGCCCAAAATCCTAAGTTATTATAATCGCAATAAAATTACCCCTCATAACCTCGCGAATTACGTGAGTATTTGCGTTGGTTATGCCCCCCATTCAAAGGAAAAATTTCCAATAACCCGCGCCCTCCTCACCTGTTGAGACAGCGGAAAGACGGCCAGCCGGTTCGACCTCCGCCTGAAATTAACTCAAGCAGGGAGACACCCGATGCTATCCGAATTTCTCGCAAGTTTACGCTCCAGATTGCTGACGACATCGTCACTGGCGCAGGAAACCGTCCGCGATGGACAAACACTGTCCAACGGTTTTTTTCAAAACACCGTGGTCGACAATACCCCGGCCTTTGTGCTGGACAATGACTTTGCTCGCCTTCTGAATTTTGGTCAGATCACCACCAACAACGCCGCCGCTGCCGTGGCCGTCGAAGGTGAGAATGCACAGGTCTTCAACTTCCGCTCGGGCAGCATCGAGGCGAATTCGGGCCCCGACGCGCTGGCCGCCGGCATTCAGGTTTCCGGCAGCGCCGATATCCGCAACTTTGGCGAGATCGCGGGCGAGTTTAACGGCGTTCAGTTTGCGGGCGCGGGCAGCTCGGGCACGCTGGACAACTTCCGGGGCGGCGTCATTTCGTCTGACAGCCGAGCGGTGGATATTCAGGGCGAAGGTGTCAGCGTTCGCAACTTTGGTGACATCGTCGGCACCGGCGATCAGCGCAACGGCACGATCTACACCAACTCGACCGCCGAAGATGTCAGCATCTCGAACTTCTCGGGCGGCACCATCGACGCAGGCGAAGGCAACAACGGAGCCGGTATTTCGCTTCAGGTCGGGGATGAGGTCGGCGACCGGGTATCCAACACCCTGTTCAACGGCTTCGGCGCGACCATTCAGGGCCGCGGGCAAGAGGCCTCGAACACGCCGGGTGCCGGTGACGGCATCCGCATCAACAACGGGGCCGAGGGTACGATCTCAGAAACCGATATCGTCAACAGCGGGTTGATTTCATCCGAAAGCGATCAGGGCACCGCAGGCGGTATCCGTATCGCTGACGGTGCTGCGGCTGAGGGTCGTATCCTGAACACCTCGACCGGTGTGATCGAGGGGGTGCGCAATGGCCTGTATATTGGTGAGGCCGAGCATGATCTGGACGTGCTGAACTTTGGCACCATCCAGTCCGACAGCCGCGCGGTGAATATCGACGGCACCGGCGTGAACCTGGTCAACGGGGGCGACGTTCTGGGCACTGGCGATCAGCGCAATGGCACGGTCTACGCCGATGGCACTGCGGATGACTTCTCGGTCAGCAATCTGTCCAACGGTCTGATCGACGCGGGCGAGCACAATCAGGGCTCGGGTTTCGGCGTTGAAATCGGTGGAGCCGAGGACGGTGCGAACACCTTCACGCTGGACAATGACGGCATCATTCAGGGTCGCGGCAACGCGGGCGCTGCGCTGGGTCTGGCTGGTGACGGCGTGCGCATCGGCAACGTGGGCAACTCGGGCACGACTGACGCCACGATCACCAACACGGGTACCATTTCGTCTGAAGGGGCCAATGGCACGGTTGCCGGTCTGCGTGTCGTCAACGGTGTGAACTTCCAGGGAACGCTGACCAATGCGGGCCTGATCGAGGGCATTCAGAACGGTGTCTATTTCGGAACCGGTGACCACTCGGGCGGGTCGTTCCTGAACACCGGCACCATTCTCTCGGACAGCCGCGCGCTGAACATCGATGGTGACGGTCTGGAGGTGCGCAACGAAGGCGACATTCTGGGCACCGGCAATCAGCGCAACGGCACGGTTTATGCCGACGGCACTGCCGACAACTATACCTTCACCAACACCGGTCTGGTGGATGCGGGCGAAGGGTTCAATGGCTCGGCTGTCTCGCTGCAAACCGGTGATGTGGACGGAGATGTGGTTTCGGCTGCGATCTTCAACGAAGGCACCTTCCAGGGCCAAGGCGATGCGACCGAAGGCAATCAGGTTGGCGACGGCCTGCGCCTGTTCAGCAATGTCGAAGACGCCAGCTTTGCCGGTCTGGTCCAGAACAGCGGTGTGATCGCCGGGTCGGAAGACAGCGATGCCGCAGCGGGTATCCGCATCGATGGTGGTCTGAACCTGCTGGGTGCCATCATCAACGAAGGTGAAATCTCGGGTCAGGTCAACGCGATTGACGCGACCGAGGCAGGCTCAGTGACATTCGTTAACGATAACGAAGGTGTGGTAAATGGTAACGTGTTGCTGGGTGCCGGAGACGACATCGTTGTGGACCTCGGTCAGATCAACGGTGTCGTCAACGGCGGAGCAGGGGATGACGTTCTGATCACTGGCGACGGTGACAACGTGATCGTCGGTGGACTTGGTAATGATTTCATCGAAGGGGGTGAAGGGTTCGACACCGCCGATTTCTCGGATCTGGATGTAGCGGTCACCGTCAATCTGGATGCCAATGGCAACGGTACCGCAACCCGCGATACCGGGTTCAACGTCAGCGTCGTCAATCAGGCGGTGACCGCGCCCGGTCAGTTCGGATCGGCCATTGCAGACGGTGCGGCGTTTGTCGAACAGGCTGCTGCCGAGAACCTGTACTTCAACATCCACACAGCCGACTTCCCGGGTGGTGAAATTCGCGGTCAGTTGCTGGTCGACAGCGACGAAACCGTGGATGGCATTCGCACCATCACCCTGAGCGGCCCGCTGGATGCGGCGCAGGAACCCGGGCCCCTATCCGACAGCGAAGCGACCGGTTTTGCGACGGCGGTTGTTGTTCAGAACCTGGAGACCGGTGAGGTCACCTATTCCAGTGAACTCAGCGTCACTGGCCTGAACGAAGCCGATCTGCTGACCCCGATCCCGGGTGTTGTCTCGGCCATCCACCTGCATAACGCACCTGCCGGTCAGAACGGCCCGGTGGTTCAGGACACGCTGGTCGATGCCGGTGCGACGCTGGACACCGATGCCACAGGCGGCACGGGTGTTGTCGGAGCGGACGTCATCGACAACCAGATCGAGACCGACATCCTCAGCTCGATCGAGCGGGTTGTGGGCTCGGATGACAGCGACACCATCGACGTGTCGGGCTTCAACGGTGTCACCGTTGATCTGGACCTCAGCGGTCCTGCCCCGAACCCGGCTGGCAATGGGGACGAAGGTCCGCAGGACGGTGCCATCATCCAGAACGGTGTGATCGTTGCTGAAATCGACGACTTCGAGAATGTCATCGGCACCAGCGGCAATGACCTGCTGCTTGGTAACAACGAGTTCAATATCCTCGACGGCGGTGCCGGTAACGATGCGATCCACTCGTTCGGCGGGGCCGACATCATCATCGGTGGCGAAGGCATCGATACCGCGCTGTTCACCGCGGGGCCGGGCGTTGTGCTGGACCTCGATGAGGACGGCAACGGTGTTGCACAGGTCAACGCGCCGGATGGGGCCACGCTGGATCAGGTCTTCGGGTTCGAGAACATCAATGGCTCGAACAACGCAGGCAGCCCGAATGGTGGCAACGACATTCTGTCGGGCAACTCGGGGTCGAACACCCTGAACGGTCAGGCGGGTGACGATGTGCTGAACGGTGAGGGTGGCGATGACATCCTGATCGGTGGCGCAGGCAACGACACCTTCGTGTTCGAGGGCGATTTTGGCAACGACGTCATTCAGGACTTCCAGGCCGGGTTCGACCAGCTGGACTTTGGCGACTTCGAAGGTCCGCTGAATGTCGCACAGGACGGCGGTGACGTGGTTCTGTCTTTCGCCTCGGACAACTCGGTCCGGCTGGAAGGCGTCAACGCCAGCGACCTGACAGACGACGACTTCGTCGCCTGATCAAAAAGCCAAAGGGTGGCGGCACAGGTCGCCACCCATTCAACCTGAAAAGAGATCACCGTCATGTTTCAGAAAAAATCATCCGTCAAAACAGCCTGGGCCTCGCTGCGGGGCGGCTTTTTCGCAATCGGCTTTTTCAGCCTTGTTCTCAACCTTCTTATGCTCGCCGGTCCGCTTTACATGCTGCAGGTCTATGACCGTGTGCTGACCAGCCAGAACATGGACACCCTGATCGCCCTGACCCTGCTGCTGGGGGGTGTGTTCATCGTCACCGGCCTGTTGGACCTGATGCGGGTGCGCATCCTGAACCGGCTGGGCGCGCGGTTCGAGCTGAAGATCGGCGCGCCGCTGCTGCAGGCCTCGATCCGTCGTCGGGTACAGGGCAAATCGACGGCAACAGACAACCCGGCCGCAGATATCACCGGTCTGCGCGACTTCATCTCGGGACCCACGCTGATCGCGTTCTTCGATGCGCCGTGGATTCCGATCTATCTGGCGGTCCTTTACATGCTGCACCCCTATCTGGGCGCGCTTGGCCTTGCCGGAGCGCTGACCCTTACAATTCTGGCCCTGATTAACAATTCGCGCTCGGCTGAGGTGATGCAGGACGCATCCCGCGCGCGCAGCAGGTCCGACGCTTTGTTCACCGCAAGTGAGCAAAATGCAGAGCTTGTCCACGCCATGGGGATGAATGGTGATCTCGCCCGTCGCTGGACAGCTCTGCAACAGGATGCCCATACGCTGAAAACCCGCGTGGCCGACCGCATCGCCAGTTTCTCGGTTTTGTCCAAGACGATCCGCATGGCGCTGCAGTCAGGTATGCTGGGTCTGGGCGCGGCGCTGGCCATCACCGGTCAGGCCACCGCGGGGGTGATGATCGCGGCCACCATCGTGCTGGCCCGCGCGCTGGCCCCGATTGATCAGCTGATCGGCCAATGGCGCGGTTTTCTGGCAGCGCGCGGGTCTTACAAGAACCTGCGGGCGCTGGATGAGGCGTTCCCGGTGCAGCCCAAACGTCTGGCGCTGCCGCGTCCGCAATTCTCGATCAACACGGTGATCACGCAGGCCGGGCCACCGCTGGCGCGCAACGCGACCATTGGCGGGATCGAGTTTGCCCTGTCTGCCGGTGATGTGGTTGCCGTCATCGGCCATAGCGGCTCGGGCAAAACCACGCTGGCCAAGATGCTGGCCGGTATTTGGACGCCGCAGCGCGGGGCAATCCGTCTGGACGGCACGCCCATGGCCAAATGGGACCCGCAGGATCTGGGCCATATGATCGGCTATCTGCCGCAGGACGTGCAACTGTTCGACGGCACCATCCGCGAAAACATCGCCCGCTTTTCGACCTCGGTCGACGACGCCAAGGTGTTCGAGGCCGCCGTGGCCGCCGATGTGCACGGCCTGATCAGCAACCTGCCCGATGGCTATGACACCCAGCTGGGCGACGGGTTTCACCTGTCCGGCGGTCAGCGCCAACGTATCGCTCTGGCCCGTGCGCTGTACAAGGATCCCTTCATTCTGGTGCTGGACGAGCCGAACTCGGACCTCGATGCGCAAGGCGAACTGGCGCTGCGCAACGCCATCCATGGTGCCAGTAAGCGCGGGGCGATCACCTTTGTCATGACCCATCGCCCCAGCACGCTTGAGGCCGTGAACAAGGTCCTGACGCTGAACAAGGGCATGCAGACCGGCTTTGGCAAGAAAGAAGACATGCTGCGCCCCCGGCAGACCGGTCTGCCGCCGCAGAAGAACCCTCAGATCGCGGCGCGCGATGCGCAGCCGCCCGCTCAGAAAGGAGCAGCCCAATGACACCTGCAGTTTACAACGCACCCGATCAGAGCGTTCTGCGTCTGGAGGATTTCAACCGAGTTGAACAGAAAGTCCCCGGTTCGGGCATCAGGGGTTTCGTAATCCTCGGCCTACTGATCGTGACCGGCTTTGTCGGAGGCTCGGTCTACTGGGCCGCCACCTCAAAGCTGGACGGGGCCGTCGTTGCCCCCGCCTCTTTCGTGGTCGAGGGTAATCGCAAGACGGTCGAGCATCTGGATGGTGGCATCGTGCGGAGCATACTGGTTGCAGACGGCGATCTGGTCGAGGCCGGGCAGACCCTGGTCGAACTCGACAGCACCGATCTGGATGTCAATCTGGACGTGATCAAAAGCCAGTTGGGCGAGTTGACCGTCCGCCGCGCCCGACTTGTCGCGCAAATTCGCGAGCAAGATCGGTTCGAGCATGCGGATGTCGCCGGGATGATGCGCGTCGATATGGACAGCCGCGACTGGACCGATGCGTACCTGACGCAGAAGCTGCTATTCGACGCCGAAATCCGGACGCGCGCGGCGGAACAAAACCTGCTGGATCAGCAGATCGCCAACCTGCGGGACCAGATCAGCGGGCTGCAGGCCCAGCGGCAGGCCAATTCGCGCCAGATGGATATCACCCGCGAAGAGCTTGGCAATCTCGAAACCCTGCAGGCCAAGGGGCTAGTCGCCGCCAACCGCGTCAACAGCCGCCGGGTCGAGATCGAACGTCTGATCGGCGTCGATGCGTCGCTCACCACGCAAGAGGCGCAGGCCCGCAACCAGATCAGCGAATTGCAACTGGCCAGCATCGGCCAGCGGACCCAGCGAGCTGAGGCGGTTTCGACCGAACTGGCGCAGGTCGAGGCGCTGCTGGCCACGCTCGAGCCGCAATATGTCGGTGCCGCCGAACGGCGCAAGCGCGTTGCGGTCACGGCTCCGGTCAGCGGGCGGGTCGTAGGCCTGACGGTCTTCACCTCGGGCGGGGTCGTCCGGCCCGGCGAGCCCATTCTGGACATCGTACCTGCCGATCAGCCTCTGATCGTTGAGGCGCGGGTGAACACTGCCGATATCGAAAAGCTCTATGTCGGCCAGTCCACCCGCGTGCGCCTGTCCGCCTTCGACCAAGGCGAGGTGCCCGAGGCCACCGGCAAGATCACCGATATCTCAGCCGACAGTCTTGAGGACGACCGCACCGGGCAGCCCTATTATCTGGCACAGGTGAAGCTGGATCAAAGCCAGTCAGACCGCGTCGATACGCTGGAGCTGGTGCCCGGCATGCCTGCGGATCTGTTCGTGAACACTGGCGAGCGCACGGCGCTGAGCTATCTGGCGCAGCCCCTACGCGACCGGATCGCCCGCACGTTCATTGAATAGCGTTACGTGGCCGGAGCGCGGGCTTTATCAAACGCTCTCCGGCCGCATTTTCGGTACAAGCGGGCTGGTCGGGCTTGGCTTGACCATACGCGCAGAGATCGCGCAACGGGCACAAAGAACAGAGCGGCTCGGTCGGATGGCACAGCCTTTTGCCAAGCGGATGATGGCCATCAATATCCGCTCTGCCCCAGTCATCGGGCAGCAGCGGCACCAGCCCGTCATACGCCTCGACCGCATTGTCCCGCTGACGGATCAGACTAAGACGCCAAGGGGCCCCGGATGACCGAAGCAGTAGAAAAACCGTCTTTGAATGGTGATCAACCGATCCGTGCGATCATCCGGCATCAAAAGTAACTGCAGGACAGGCAGCACGCTCAACAAAGAACAGCAGGTGAACAATTGCGCAAACCCGAGGGGCCAGAACGTTCATGAGACCCCGACCCAAACGCCGTTCTTCGGGAAAATCGACACAGACCGCGACGAAAACCCGGTTCTGCGTGTATGATCGACCCTTATTTGCAGCAGCTATGGGGGTTTTGAGATGAGCGTGACTGAAAACGGCAGCAATGCCATGGCCAATCCACCTGACGCAAACAGGGCGGAGGCCGAGTGGAAACGGGGCGAACGCAGGATGTCGCTGTACTCGATGATCCTTTCGGCAGTGTCTGTCACGCTGTCCTTCGGCCTTGGCGTATTTATTTACATCGTCGAGGAATGGGACGAGAAATTCGAACGCAGCGTCACCGAGGTGGACCGGGTCTACGATCCGAAATTCTCGGACGCGCTGACAACCGTGCTCGAGGCGGTTTATGAATTCTACGAAGACCCCGAGAACGCCTACCTCAGCGCGGACGAGCGCTACGTCAAGTTCTGGCGCGAGGCCGATGTCGATCGCGAGATGCTGGTTGTGCTGCCCAGAATTACAACGATTGCAAACTGCGTTGAGCGCGAACAATGCTATCCCGAAGAGGTATACAACCGGTTTCCCGAAATCACTCTTCAGGCGATCTATTTCATGCGGGAATTCCTTTGGCCTGATTTTGAGGCCGAAGTGGATGAAGGGTGGTCAATTGGTTCGACCGACTACATGTTTCTGGCCAATATGTGTGAATGGACCGTGTCCAAATACGGCGATTTCCCGCTATGGAGCGCGCATCATGAAGAGTTGCGTTCGCCAGATGACCCAGCCCCAAACCCGTGCTTCGAGCGGATAGAATTCATTGATTAGTCCTGGGTTTTATCGCAGAAATTCAGTCATGTGACGCAAATCCGGTTTCGGGCTACGACTTTTATTCCAGTCATTTCAGGGCAAAGAATGGACCACGCAAAGACCGACGGCAGTACGACCCGCGAACCGGAGCAGCGCAAGGGCTATTCGGTGGGGACGCACAGAATTCGCCCGCCAGCGCAGACGGTGGCCGGCCTGATGCCGCTTCTGGCGCAGGCCGGGATCACGCGGGTTGCCAATATCACCGGCCTTGATCGCATCGGAATCCCGGTCGTCTCCGTCAGCCGCCCCAATGCCCGGTCGCTGTCGGTCTCGCAGGGAAAGGGCCTTGATCTTGATGCCGCAAAAGCCTCGGGGATCATGGAGGCCATCGAAAGCCACCATGCCGAAAACATCGACCACCCCCTGCGCCTTGCATCCGAGCGCGAGATGCAGGCGCAATTTCAGGTCGTTTCACCCTCAACCCTGCCGCAACTGCGGGACACGCGGCATGACCCGGAAAAACAGGTGCTCTGGATCGAGGGCACGGACCTGTTCCGCCAAACCCCAGTCTGGATGCCTTTCGAGGTTGTGCACACCAATTACACCGTCCCGACCAAGGCGGCGACCGGATGCCTTGTGGCCTCGTCCAATGGCCTCGCCTCGGGCAACAGCACGGCCGAGGCCATCATTCACGGCATCGCGGAAGTTGTCGAACGGGACGCGATGACGCTGTGGAACCAGTTGTCCGATGCCGACATTGCGTCAACGCGGGTGGATCTGAACAGCGTTGAGAACCTGGCCTGTCGTGTTCTACTTGCCAAGCTGCACGACGCAAACTTCAAAGTCGCGGTCTGGGACATCACCAGCGATGTAGGGCTTCCGGCCTTTTACTGCCTGATCGTGGATGCTGAGCGCCGCAACGGGCATTCGGGTGCGGGCGCGGGATGCCATACCTCTGCCGATGTCGCAATGGCGCGCGCAATCACCGAGGCGGTTCAGGTGCGCTGCAACTACATTGCCGGGGCGCGCGACGATCTACTGCCTGACGAATACGGCCAGGACAGTCAGCAGGCCAAGCGGGACAGGGCCGAATGGCTGATAAGCCTGCCGACCAGAGCGCCACGCGATCTGGGCTCCGTTGCAAGCTGGCAGAACAACACGCTGGACGCGGACCTTGAGACCATGCTGGCCCAACTCTCGGGCGCCGGTTTGGACCGCGTCGCCTGCGTGGACCTAAGCAAACCCGAGTTTGGCCTGGGCGTGGTGCGTATCGTGATGCCTGGGCTCGAAGGCCCCGATGACCACCCCGATTACACGCCGGGCCGCCGGTCGTTGGCCCAACGGGGGCAATCGGCATGACCGCCTGTGTGTTCTCTGGCCCCACCCTGTCCGCCAATGAGATCAAAGCGGTGTCTGATGCCGAGGTCCTGCCACCCGCCGCGATGGGCGACGTGATCGCGGCGGTCAAGCGTGGCTTCACCCGGATCGGCATCATCGACGGCTATTTCGAGGGCCAGCCCTCGGTCTGGCACAAAGAGGTCCTCTGGGCGATTGATCAGGGCGTCACCGTTTTCGGCGCGGCCAGTATCGGCGCGTTGCGCGCCGCCGAGCTGTATCAGTTCGGCATGATCGGCGTGGGTGAGATATTCTCGGCCTATGCCGAGGGCGAGTTGGAAGACGATGACGAGGTCGCCCTTGTTCACGGCCCAGCCGAACTTGGATACCAGCCTTTGTCCGAGCCGATGGTAAACATCCGGCTGACACTCGCCAAGGCCGTCGAAGATGGTGTTCTGTCGCCCGAGGTCGGTAGGATGCTGACCGATGACTGCAAAGCCCTGCATTTTCCGAACCGGACCTGGGCAAACCTGCTGGACCGCGCCGCCCAAAACGGCCAAGCCGAGCGCCTGTCCACATGGCTGGCCGACAACAAGATCGACCAAAAGAAACGCGACGCGTTCGAGATGTTGCGGGCGATGACACAGGCCGACGCGGTCAGCGAGCCCAATTGTCACATGCAATGGACCGTGATGTGGGACAAAGCGCTGCAATGGCGCGAAGAAACCCACACTGATCACACCGGCGTTCTGGATGAACTGCGCCTATCCCCGGACAGGTTCGCAAACATGCGCCGTCGGGCGCTGGCGCGGGTGCTGGCCTCGGACGGGACGACTGCCGTGTCCACGTCGGGCGGCGATATGTCCGCTATGCTCACCAAACTGCGCCGGGAACAGGGGTTGTTTTCGCTCTCAGCGTTGGAAAGCTGGATGGCGGACAACGCGCTAACCTCGGACGGGCTGGAACGGCTGCTGGCCACCGACAGCGCACTGGATGCGGCAGAAGAGGCCGCAGGCACCGCGCTGGACGACGCGCTGATCGACGAATTAAAACGCGCAGGCCAATTTGCGGCGTTGTCAAAGCGCGCTGAGGCAAAACGCGAGGTTTTGGCATCCGATCAATCGACGCACGCGAGCGCGCCCGGCCCCGCCATGCTGCTGGACTGGTTCATCCGTGAAACCCGCGCGGCGTTCGACCCGGAACAGCCTCAAATACTGGCAAAAGCACTGGCCCTGCCGGATGTTGAAACACTGCACCGACTGATCGCCGATGAATTTCTGTTTCGTAAATTGCGCAAAACCGGAGATACTGACGACAGCACATCCGCGCCAAAGGATTTTTAGCACGCGTTTTATTGAAGGGCTGAATTGAATGGATCACCATCCCGGCACGCGTTTCCTGCTGTTCCCGCAACTGCCCACCACGCAAGAGGGGCGGTTTGCTGAAACGGTCTGGGTGTCCTCGCCCGCGGGTTCCGTTGGGCCGGGCCCGACGGATGACCGGCTCTACGCCGTTTATCCGATCGACAAGCAACTGCCCTATGGCTTCTACCCCGGCCCCAACGGGCTGCCGGATCATTACAAACCCCCATGGGACGGCCAATCACATCCGCCCGCCCTGCCGGACGCGCAGGGGCATTTCGATCACATTGACTTTCAAACACGCGAATTCGAACAGGCCCATGCCTTTGGCAGCGTCCGCTTCACACTGGACATCTGGGAAGAGTATTTCGGTGGCCAAATCCCGTTTCATTTCCGCGCGGAATACGACCAGTTGGAAATCGTTCTCCTCAAGGGGCTCGACAATGCCTATGCCGGGTACGGCTCGATCGAGCTTGGGTCCTACACGCGCGAGAATGGCGACTTTATGGATTTCGCGCTCAGCTTCGATGTGATCGCGCATGAGCTTGGGCACCTGATCGTCTACAGCGCCGTGGGTATGCCCGACACCTCGGATATGGATGGCGAACAGTTCGGGTTCCACGAATCTGCGGCAGACATGGTGTCTCTGATCGCGCTGATGCATTTCGAATCCGCGCGAGACGATCTTTTGGAGAAGAGCAAAGGCAACCTCTACTCCTTCAACCAACTCAATCGCTTTGCCGAGGTTTCGGATTTCGAACAACTGCGTCTGGTGTCGAACGATTCCAACATGTGGCAGTTCGAGCAGGGCTGGACCAGCGAACATGACCTGTCCCAACCCTTGACGGCAGCGTTCTTCGACATTCTCGTCGATGTGTTTCACGAGGAATTGCTGGCCGCCGGTCTGATGGCCGAAGAGCTTGAAGATCTGTCGGACCGGCTTGAGGATGATCCCAACTACCACGAGATCCTGCAGCCGATGTTCGACGCCAGCTATGCCAAATCGCCCGAGGGGTTTGCCGAGGCTCTGGACCGCGCGCGGGACTATCTGGGGCACGTTCTGGCCCTGACATGGGTACGCCTGCCTGGCGTCCCGACTTATGCGGATTTCCGGCACGTCATGACCGGGGCGGATGAAACGCTGACGGGGGGGCGTTTTGGCCGAATCATCGAAGTGAACATGGCCCGACGCGGAATCGGTATCGTTTCTGCTGGCCCAAGGCAGACGCCGCCCGACGAAGAAAGCCACGCCTTTTCCGACCGAACCTATGTCCCTGAAAATACGTCATTTCGCCCACATAAATGCACACCCTACCGAACCCGTTACATGCTGGCGCGCGGTGGCTAAAGGGGCGAAAATGCAGGAAAAACCTTGTTTCTGAATCGAAACTGCCTCAGGCTGTCGCCACTGTTACCAAGGTTAACATTTTTTCAAATTGATAATGGGGGGTTATCACAATGACCGAGAGCTTACTTAGTCTTTCCAAAGTCGTCCTGTTCGGCCGGGTTGTTACGGACCTTGAGTTCAAGATAGCCGAGCAGCCTCTGGATGACGATCAACACCCTGACGATCTGGACGAAGAGGGCAAGCCGCCACTTCTGGGCGGGAACAGTTTTCTGGCCCAACAGTTGTTCCGCTATCACGGGCAGGACAAGCGGCTTGCGCGATTTGCGCGGATTTACTGCTACAGCTACGAGTCGCACCTTTATGAGCTTGCGCGTCCCCAGATTTTCCTGGTGCACGGCAAGGGAACGCTTGTCGAAGGCCCCGAAGGCGACGCAGCAACCCGTTTTGCACGCACCTCGGGCCCTGTGGACCGAACCGGTGTCGATGCCCGAGGCTGGACCTTCGCGGATGACATGAGAGCTTGGGCTTTCGACAAAGGCGACTATTCTATCCGCCTTGATCCAAGCGCGGGCCCGCTTGAAGATATTCTGCTCGCTGCGGAAGTAAACGATCCGGCCTCGGCGTATAGCGGCGGCAAGGCCTATAGCGGCGGCAAAGCATATAGCGGTGGTAAGGCCTATAGCGGCGGCAAAGCGTATAGCGGCGGTAAAGCCTATAGCGGCGGCAAAGCTTATAGCGGCGGCAAGGCCTACGGCGGAAACAGCGACTGAACTTGATGACCAGCTAGATTTTTCAACTTCCTAAACAGGTTGGATTTATTATGACCGATACTGACGTACCGACCCCTGATTCTGGCGCAACTGAAACAGCGTCGGAAGCGGAAAGCTCTCAGGATGTTAAGGTTTTTCAAAACATTGAAATGTTCCTCAGGCAGATTTCACGCAATCTGCAACCGGTGACAGTCAAACGGCGGCGGCCACCCAATCTGGAACGTCTGGTTTCCATAATCGACCCAAACGAACCCGACCCCCAGAAAATTGCAACCGTGCGGGACTACACAGTCAAAGGTGCCTTTCAAAGGGAGGACTCCACCACCACCGGAAAGATTCTGAGAAAAGACAACTCCGATTTCTCCGGGGCCACGGTCACTATTGATCCCAAACTGATTGACGACGGACAACTGATTGTCACGGTTGAGACGATTGGCAACATACAAGCGGTCAAAAGCGACACCGGCGCAACCGATAACAGCGAACTAAAGCTTGAGATCACGCAGACCGTTAACGGCAAGCCAGATTCAAAGAAAGCGGTTTTCTTCAAAATCTCGAATAGACCGCCCTTCTGACGGGCGCGGTCGGTTCTCTTTAGTCACCCTCACAGGTCGTGACTCAAAGTCATATAATGCTTCGTCTCATCCGAATGGGTGATCTTAAACCCTTCGCGCGTGTAAAGACTGCGCGCAGGGTTTCCACGGATCAAATCCAGTCGAAGCGGTAGCGCACGCGTCCGGGCTTCGGCGATTACATTGCGCAGCAGACGGGTGCCGATGCCGCGGCGGTGATACTGTGCCAACAGGTGGAATTGATCCAGATGCATCGCGCCGTCTGCAATCGTGACCTGCAAATACCCGATATCCTTGCAATCCAGACGGGCGACGCTGATTTCCTCGGCGTCGAAATAACGGTCGAACGTCGCATCGACCCGTTTGGCATCCCACGCCCCCAACTCGGTCAGCAGCGGCTTCATGCAGGCCAGATACAACTGATGACAAAAGGCGCGGTCGGCCAAAGCGCCCGGGCGCAGATCAACGCAGGCCGCGCGGCTGTTGAGCGCCACCGAAAAGGGCTCGGCTTGAAAAGGTGTTTTCATTTCAGCCCCGCCAATTTCAGCCCGGCCATAAGACGTTCTCTGGGTTCGGGATTTTTGTCCGGCGGGACCTTGCTCCAGTGATCGAGTGAGAATTCGGGGTGACTGGCCAGCAATTCGCGGGCCGAGCGTATCGCAAGCTGGTTCTCGCCCATCAAGGCATAGCTTGCGGTCAGCATCCGATGTGCCTCGGTCCGGTCGCTCATTTGGCTGAGGATACGGATCGCCTCGGCATAGTCGGATTTGTCGAAATGCGCTTCGCCCAAATGCCACAGATACCAGTCCGGGTAATGCGGGTTCAGCGACATTGCCTTTTTGATCAGTTCAATCGCTCGGTCCGGATTGCCGCAGACGCAGACCGAATGCCCCATTTCCGCAAGCACATCGGCATCGTTCGGGTTCAACTTGATGGCGCGCTCGTAGGCTCCAAGGGACTGGTCGTATTCGCGCAGGTAGATCAGCGCACTGCCCACGGCGGCGTGCCCCCTTGCATCAGTCTGGTCCAGCTTCACGGCGCGCTCCGCCTGAGCCAGCGCGTCCCGAAGGGCGGCGTCAGGCGGATCAATCCAATGAAAACGCCACGCGTCGTTCAAGGTTCGGGAAATACCGACATAGCTGCGGGAAAAGGTCGGGTCGGCCTTGCGCGCCTGTTCGAACAGCCCGCGCGCATGCACGTTGTTCAAACGCGACGGTCGGCCATAGACCGACCGGCCACGCAGCAACAGACCATAGGCCTGCAACTGATCCTCACCCGCACTGACCGAGCGACGTATCTCGGCGCTTGTGACCTCCTGCGACAGGCGCGCGGCGATAAGCGAGGTCAGTTCCGTGCGGATCGAGAACACGTCTTCGATCACACCATCGAACCGCTCACCCCACAGCGACTGGCCCGTGGTGGCGTCCAAAAGTTCGACATGCACCATGATCCGCCGGTCACTGCGCAACAGGCTGCCAGCGATCAGATAGGTGACGCCCAGGCTTTCGGCGATTTCGGATGTGGTCTGGGCGGACTGGTCGAACATAGACGAAGACCGATGCGCAATGACGTGCAGGTCATGAAACCGCGTCAGGTTCGAGATGATATCTGCCGTAATACCCGAACAGAGATGGATATTCGCGGTGTCACCCGAGGTGTTTTGAAGATCCAGAACGGCAACCGAGTTCGGCGAGGGCGGCGGTGAGTTTCTTTCCCATTCCCGCAACTGAATGCCTGAGGACGTGGCAGGAACGTCCAGCGCGACCTCGAAAACATTCACGAATTGCTTGAGGTTCTTCAGCTTCTTTTTACCCAGCGGGCGCAACCGAACATCCGAACTGTCGTTGATCTGCGCCTTCACATCTTCACTGATCAGAATGCCGCCCGGCGGTGCTAGACTTTGCAGGCGCGCCGCGATGTTCAACTGATGGCCCAGCAATCCGTTGCGGGTCTGCAGAAGATCGCCGAAACTCAAACCGATGCGAAAGGCAATCGGGGACTCTCCGCAGTTCCAGACGCTGTCATTGCTCATTTCCCGCTGAACCGACACCGCCAGATTCAAAGCGTCATCGGCGCTTTCGAAAAAGGCCAGCACACCGTCGCCGGCGATATGTTCGACCGACCCACCGTAATCCACAATCAGGGATGAGATCAGTTCGATCGCGCGCTGGGTGCGCCGGACGGCCCTGGCTTCGTCGCGTTCGATAATGGTCGTATAACCACAAATATCCGCGAACAACGCCGTTACCGTTTTTGTACCTTCACCAACCATATCGCCGTCTCGTCTCAAATTAAGACCGGGTTTTGCCGTCGGCCCAGACGCTAACATGTCTGGCCGGGCTTGCGAACTATTTACTTTAGCGGATCGAGCCGACGTTACGCTTTGGTTCGAAACAGGGTTTTTTTGCTTAGTTTACAACCCAAAAGGTCAGCCGTCTAAGCATGTTCAGCGCAGTGCTTCTACGTCCAATAGCCGCCGTTCCCGTGTCATTTCGAAGCTTTGTTCATCGCCAGCCAGTTCCACCCTAACATCCAGTTTTTCCGCACGTTCAAATCGATCAAAATAAGCAAACTCAATAGTGTCCAGCGCGCCGATATCCTGACATTGAATCACGTAGTCTGCCTGAAATTCCGAATGAGCCGCAGCTTCCGGATCACTCTGTTGGGTGGGTGATACCTCATCGCTGGCCACGCTGTCAGCGACCAAGGTCACATTCGCGGACATGGCAAAGCACCCGGCCTCGGCAGGGGCAAGGAACAGCTCAAGCGGTTTCGAAAGGTCCGAGATGGCAACTGCAACCGACGCGCGGTCGTCATCATTGGCGGCGGCATGTTCAAATCCAACGACATCAAATCCCGGAGCAACCAGCGACAATGCATATTCAGCCCCGGAAAAGGCGATATGAAGCGTGCCGGTCCCGTGTCGATGCTGGGGTTCCGTTTGCGTGGCCTGAACGGCATGCGCCGAAGCGCACAGGGCCAAAGCAAGAAACACTTTCCTCATTAACCAGTCACCACAAAAGACGAATCATCGTTATCAGTCTATGCCGATTCGGCAGTCATGCAACTTTACCCATCTGCCCGGTATCGGCAGAATTTGCCTAGCCAAATCTCGCGGGTCTGAGAACATCGGAATTTCCGACAATAAAACTCAGGTTGACATAGGTGAGTAAATCACTCAGTTATCTGTCAAATCAAAATCCTGGGCTAAGCCCCCATCCTGACAAGAAAGACCTGCGTTCCATGACCAAGCTCTTTACCGCCGCCAGTACGCTGACCATGTGCATTGCCAACTCGGCCCTCGCCGCCGATGCCCCAGCGAAGTCCGATGTGCTTGAGACTTATGCCAATATCGCCGAAGCCAAGTTCGAAGACAGCCTGATCGCCGCCCAATCCCTGCAGGCCGCTGTCAACGCCCTGATCGCCGACCCGTCGGACGCCACGCTCAACACCGCCCGCGCCGCCTGGGTTGCTGCGCGTGTACCCTATCAGCAGACCGAGGTTTACCGTTTTGGCAACGCCATCGTCGATGACTGGGAAGGCAAGGTGAACGCATGGCCGCTGGATGAAGGCCTGATCGACTATGTCGATGCGGCCTATGGCGGTGCGACCGACGAAAACGAGTTCGCTGTTTTGAACGTCATTGCCAACCCCAGCTTTGAGCTATCGGGCAATACTATCGACGCCAGCGAAATCACCCCCGAACTGCTGAGCGACACCCTGCACGAGGCCGACGGGATCGAGGCCAATGTCGCCACCGGCTACCACGCTATCGAATTCCTGCTGTGGGGTCAGGACATGAACGGCCACGGCGCGGGTGCGGGCAACCGCCCGGCCAGCGACTATGCGTCGGGTGATGCCTGCACTGGCGGCAATTGCGACCGCCGCGCGCAGTATCTGAGCGCCGCCACCGACCTGCTGGTCAGCGATCTGGAATGGATGGCCGACCAGTGGATACAAGGCGGCGCAGCCCGCGCGGCCCTGACCGAGAACGAGGATGCAGGGGTCAGCGCCATCCTGACCGGCATGGGATCTTTGTCCTATGGCGAACAGGCCGGTGAGCGGATGCGTCTTGGCCTGATGCTAAACGACCCCGAGGAAGAGCATGACTGCTTCTCGGACAACACCCATAACAGCCATTACTACGACGGGTTGGGCATCCAGAACGTGTATCTGGGCAGCTATACCCGCATCGACGGAACCCCGGTTTCCGGCGCATCGCTGGCCGATCTGGTCATCTCAACGGACCCGGCGCTGGACGCGGAAATGAAGGTCAAGCTGGCCAACACGATGCAGGCTCTGGGCCGTATCAAATCCACTGCCGAAGCCGGGTTTGCCTATGACCAGATGCTGGAACGCGGCAACGAGGGCGGCGAGTTGCTGATCATGGGCGGCGTCAACGGCCTGATTGACCAGACCAAGACCATCGAGCGGATTGTGACGGCACTGGAACTGGATCAGCTCGAATTCGAAGGCTCTGACAGCCTGGACAACCCGAACGCGGTCTTCCAGTAGGCTCTGACCCCCGGGCCAGAGGCGTGCGCGACAACATGCCTCTGGCTTTACTAACCCTGAGAAGTTGCATCGCAAACCGCATCCGGGATAGATACCCTACAAAATAACTAAGAAAACAAAAACACCAGTCAAAACCATGATTGTCTGCCACTGCACACACATCTCGGACCACGAAATTCGCGCGGCGATCGACTGGATGCGGGCTGCGGACCCGCATGCGGTGATCACCCCCGGCAAGATATACCATGCCCTTGGAAAATCAGCGGATTGCGGCGGGTGCATGCCTCTTTTTCTAGACACAATGCGGTCTTCCGATAATCTGGAAGTCCCAATGCAACTCCGGGCCTTACGTGCCGGAGTAACACAGGAGAAGTCAGATGAAGGGCGATCCGAAGGTCATCGAATACCTCAACAAATCTCTGCGGCATGAACTGACTGCGGTCAGCCAGTACTGGCTGCACTACCGCCTGCAAGAGGATTGGGGCCTCGGCCACATGGCAAAGAAAAGCCGCGAGGAATCCATCGAAGAGATGGAGCACGCGGACAAGCTGATCGAACGGATCATCTTTCTGGAAGGCCATCCCAACCTGCAGAAACTGGATCCGCTGCGCATCGGCCAAACCCCAAAAGAAACACTGGAATGCGATCTGGCCGCCGAGATCGACGCCCGCGCGCTGTACAAGGAAGCCCGCGAGTATTGCCGCGAGGCGGGTGATTTCGTCTCGATGGGCCTGTTTGAACAGTTGATGTCCGATGAAGAGGACCATATCGACTTCCTCGAAACGCAGCTCGACCTGTATGAAAGGATTGGCGAAGCCAATTATGCGCAACTCAATGCATCGAAAATGGACGGGGAAGAATAGGTTCTTCGCCCTGACGGTGGCCGCGTTTGTGGCCACCCCCACCCTGTCAGCCGAGCTGCAGGACCTGCACCTGAACCCTCTTCCCCGCACCGAAGACGAACGCGCCCGCATCGCCGCTGTGACCGCGCCACCGCAGGACTTCTATGCACCGCAACCATTCGAAGAGCTGTCCGCCGGGGCCGCAACCGTCCGCGTGCGCAATGATGCAGATGCATTCTCGCAGCCCTCGGGCATTCTGAGTTTCGAGCAGGAACTGGATTTCAAAGTCGGCAACGGGTTGTTCAAGAAAATCTGGGTGTCGTCCCCGTCCTCGACATTGGCCTCGGACGGGTTGGGCCCTTTGTACAATGCGCGGTCCTGCCAGCGATGCCACATCAAAGACGGGCGCGGCCACACCCCGAACGGGCCGGACGATAACGCGGTTTCAATGTTTTTAAGGGTGTCCATCCCTGGCGCGCCCGAGGATGGCTACGCCGACATCGCGGATTATATCGCCACCCTGCCCGAGCCAAACTATGGCGGCCAGATGCAGGATTTCGCGCTGGCCGGGCACCCGGCGGAATACCGGCTGGACATCACCTACGAAGAAATACTGGTCGCACTCTCCGACGGCGAAACCGCATCCCTGCGTCGCCCGACTTACGAAGCGGCTGACCTGGGCTACGGGCCGCTGCACCCGGACGCGATGCTCAGCCCGCGTGTTGCACCGCAGATGATCGGGCTTGGTCTGCTAGAGGCGATCCCGGTCCAGGACCTGCTGGCCCGAGCCGACCCCGATGATGCGGACGGCGATGGCATCTCGGGGCGGGCCAATATCGTATGGTCGATTGAACACGGCGCGCCGATGATGGGCCGGTTCGGCCACAAGGCGGGTATGCCGACCATCATGGAGCAATCGTCGGCGGCTTTTGCCGGGGATATCGGCATCTCCAGCCCGCTCTACCCGGCACCGCATGGGGATTGCACCGATGCGCAGGTCAATTGCCTGCAAGCCCCCCATGGGGACAACGACGTGCGCGCGTTCGAGATCGATCAGACCGGCATGGACCTTGTCGCCTTCTACAGCCGCAATCTGGGCGTCCCCGGTCGCCGCGATGTAGGCGACCCGCAGGTGCTGCGGGGCAAAGAAGTCTTTCACACAACCGGCTGCGCCGCGTGTCACACGCCCTCCCATGTCACCCACCGCATGGAGGATCGGCCCGAGCACAGTTTCCAACTGATCTGGCCCTATACCGATCTGCTGCTGCATGACATGGGTGAGGGTCTGGCCGACAACCGCCCCGAGGCCCGCGCAACCGGCCAGGAATGGCGCACGCCGCCGCTCTGGGGTGTTGGCCTGACCGAACGCGTCTCGGGGCACACTCAGTTTCTGCATGACGGAAGGGCGCGCACTCTGCTCGAAGCGATCCTGTGGCACGGGGGTGAGGCCCAGCCTGCCCGTGATACGGTCGTCTCCATGCCCAAAGCCGACCGGGATGCCCTGATCCGATTTCTGGAAAGCCTGTAAACTATGCGTCTGTCTACCTTTCTCATTGCTCTGTTCCTGCCGCTGGCGGCACAGGCGCAGGATCGCGCGGCTGTTCTTGAGGACGTGACCGGGGCCCATATCCTGCCCCGCTTTGACGATCTGGCGCAGGCGACCGAAACCCTGATGACAGCGTCGCAGTCTGATTGCACAGCCGGGTCAGACACCCTCCTTGCCGCCTACGGCACCGCTTTTGATGCCTGGATTTCCGCCAGCCATCTCAGGTTCGGCCCGACCGAAGCCGAGGACCGCGCCTTTGCACTGGCCTTCTGGCCAGACACCAAGGGGTTCACGCCGAAAGCCCTGTCTCAACTTATCGCCGCCGAAGATACGGCGGTCGAAGACCCCGAGGCGTTCGCCCAGACCTCCATCGCCGGGCGCGGATTCTTTGCACTGGAACGGATGCTGTTCGACCTGGCTTTTGCGGATCAGGGCGACGCCGACTATCGCTGCGCGCTGATCCAGGCCATTGCCACTGATATCGACCGCAACGCAGGTAACATCCACGTGGATTGGCAATCCTACGCGCCCACCCTGATGCAACCTGGCGAGGACGGCCCCTATCGCACACAGGACGAGGCGATGCAGGAACTGTTCCGGGCCCTGTCCACCGGTCTTGAGTTCACCGCCGATACACGTCTGGGCCGCCCGCTTGGAACCTTCGACCGCCCCCGTCCCAACCGGGCTGAAGCGCGACGGTCCGAACGATCCCTGCGGCATGTGGAGTTGTCCCTGATTGCGCTGCGCGATCTGGCCACGCGACTGTCTGTGGACCACCCAGAGATCGCAGCCGATCTGGATGCGGGGTTTGCCCGCGCCATCGACAGCGCCCGGTCTATTGATGATCCTGCCTTGGCCGGGGTCGCCTCGCCCCAAAGTCGCTTTCGCATCGAAGCGCTGCAACAGGCGATCAACGATATCCGCGAGATTACAGCAACCGAGCTGGGCCCGGCCTTGGGGATCAGCGCGGGCTTCAACTCGCTGGACGGGGACTGACCTATGACCAGTCGCCGCAGCTTTCTGGCCGGTCTCGCCGCCTCAACCCTGACGCCCTTATCGGGCTGGGCCTCCGTTGGTGCGCCCGCGTTTTTGGCCGCGGCCCTGTTCCCCGACGGGACATACCGGTTGGCGGGGTTGGACCAGCATGGGGATATCCTGTTCGCCCTGCCCTTACCCGCGCGCGGACATGCCGCCGCCGCTCACCCCTTCCGAGCCCTAGCCATCGCCTTCGCCCGCCGCCCCGGCACTTATGCCGTCGTGATCGACTGCGCCGACGGCACGGAACTGGCCCGCCTTCAGGCCCCCAAAGGGCGGCACTTCTACGGCCACGGCACCTTCTCGGCGGACGGGTCCCGGTTCTATGCAACGGAAAACGACTACGAAGCCGGGCAAGGCCTGATCAGCATCTGGGACGCGGGCAATTTCGAACGTTTGGGCGAAGTCTCCTCGGGCGGCATCGGTCCCCATGACGTCTGCCTGATGCCCGATGGCCAGACGCTGGTGGTCGCCAATGGCGGGATCGAGACCCACCCCGACAGCGGTCGAACCAAGCTGAACCTGCCAACGATGCGCCCAAACCTCAGTTATGTCGATCTGTCCGGGACCGTTCTGGAACAGGTGGAGCTGCCACGCTCGCTGCACAAGAACTCGATCCGCCATCTGGCGGTGCGCCCCGACGGGCTGGTCGGGTTCGCAATGCAATGGCAGGGCAGTACGGCAGAACACCCGCCGCTTCTGGGACTGCATCGTCGCAGCGAAAGCCCGGTCTTGCTGGCCGCGCCCGAAGCGGACCAGAGCGGGCTTCAAGGCTATGCGGGCAGCATCGCATTTTCCCAAGATGGCGAAACAATCGCCATCACCTGCCCACGCGGCAATGCGTTGCACGCGTTCGATGTGGCCAGCCGCGCATTCCAAACGGCGTACGCGTTGCAGGATGTCTGCGGCCTCGGTTCCGGGGCAAACGGGTTGGTCTTCACCACGGGAACCGGACTGTTTGGCACCGTGACGAACACGCGCCCCGCGATCCAGGCCCACGCAAAGTGTCAGTGGGACAACCACCTGATCCCGATCCGCCAACCTGCGTAAAACTCGGATTTCACTGTCACATAGTTTACACTTGGAAGAATCAAACTGCTGCCGTATTGGCGGGCGCGAAACCGGCACCCCTTGGTTAAGGACTGACTTGATTGAAACAGACGCCCGACGCACCGCATTCCATCTACGGGGTTGAGAAATGGGGCAAAGGCCTCATCGAGGTGACGGAGCAAGGCGAGATCGGTCTGCGCAATCCGATGGCGCCCGAGGCGGACGCGATCAGCCTGCCCGGTATCCTCAGCGATCTGGATGACCGTGGGATCAAGGCGCCGATGTTGCTGCGCGTCAGTTCGTATCTGGAACATGAGATCGCGCATCTGAACGAGAGCTTTGCCGACGCCATCGCGCGGGTGGGCTACAAAGGCCCCTATCGCGGTGTGTTTCCGATCAAGGTGAACCAGCAGGCGCAGGTGGTCGACCGCATCGTCGAGTTCGGCAAGAAATACAATTATGGCCTCGAGGCCGGATCAAAGCCCGAACTGGTCGTGGCTCTGGCCCACCGGCTGGCCCCTGAGGCTCTGATCGTCTGCAACGGCGTCAAGGATGCCGAGTTCATCCAACTGGCGATCCTGTCCCGCAAGATCGGGTTCAATACCGTCATCGTTCTGGAAAGCCCGAAAGAGGCGGATACGGTGATCGAGGTCTACAAGGAACTCGACATCGAACCTCTGATCGGCGTGCGAGTGAAACTGACCAACCAGATCAGCGGTAAGTGGGAAGAAAGCTCGGGCGACCGCTCCGCCTTTGGCATGAACACCGATCAGTTGGTCGCCACCGTGGACAAACTGCGCGAGGCGGGTCTGTTGCATTGCCTCAAGCTGCAGCACTCGCATCTGGGCAGCCAGGTGCAGGACGTGAACGACGTCCGCCGCGCCGTTGGTGAGGCCTGCCGCTACTACACCGAACTCACGCGTGAAGGCGTGCCGCTGACCCATCTTGACCTCGGCGGCGGTATGGGCGTGGACTATACGGGTGAAAAGAAGGCGGCTGAAAATTCGATCAACTACACGGTCGAAGAATACTGCGCCAACGTCGTGGAAACTGTCGCCTATGCCATGGACGAGGCCGAGATTGCGCACCCAACATTGGTCACCGAAAGCGGCCGCGCCGTAGTGGCGACCTCATCCATGCTGGTGTTCAACGTGCTGGAAACCACGCTCTACGATGCGCCCACCGCGCCGGATGTGGAACCTGACGACAACCATCTGGTCTCGGACCTCGCCGCCGTACACGGCTACCTTAGCAAAGACCGCCTGCAGGAATGCTGGAACGACGCCACCTTCTATCGCAACGAACTCCGCGCCTTGTTCCGCCGCGGCTATGTCGATTTGCGCCAGATGGCCCGCGCCGAGCGCATCTACCTGTCGCTGATGGCCCGCCTGAAGGCGCTGGCGGCCAGTGACGATCTTGACACGGATGTGGACGATCAGCTTGAGAAAGTGGCCGATATCTACCACTGCAATTTCTCGCTGTTCCAGTCGCTGCCTGATGTCTGGGCCATCGACCAGCTGCACCCGATCGTGCCCCTGCAGGGCCTGAACGATCGGCCCGACCGCCGCGCGGTCCTGTCCGACATCACCTGCGACAGCGACGGCAAGATCGACCGGTTCATTCTGGCCGACGGCGTCTCGCCCAGCCTGCCGGTGCACTCCCTGCCCGACGAGGGCGAGTATTTCATGGGCGTCTTCTTCGTCGGTGCCTATCAGGAAACGCTGGGCGATCTGCACAACCTGTTTGGCGACACCAATGTGGTCACCATCGACCTGCGCGCCGATGGCGGCTTTGACCTGCTGGACGAGCAAGAGGGCGACACGATCAGTCAAGTCCTGTCTTATGTCGAGTTTGACCCCGCCGACTGCGTCGCCGCCTTCCGCAAGATGGTGGACGAGGCGATTTCGACCGGTACTCTGCAAGCCAAGGACCGCAAAACCCTGATGAGCGCCTATCGCGACAGCATCAACGGCTACACCTATTACGAATAAGAAGGAGACAGACCATGGGCAAAACACTGGTTGTCGGCGCTGGCGGCGTATCCCACGCAGCCGTGCACAAGATGGCGATGAACTCGGACATCTTCACCGAGATCACTCTGGCCAGCCGCACGAAATCGAAATGCGACGCCATCGCCGCCGCTGTGAAGGACCGCGTCGGTGTCGAGATCAAGACCGCCGAACTGGACGCCTACAAGGTCGAAGACACGGTCAAGCTGATCAAGGAAACCGGCGCTGAAATCCTCGTCAACCTCGCCCTGCCCTATCAGGATCTGGTCCTGATGGACGCCTGCCTCGAGGCCGGTATTCACTACCTCGACACTGCGAATTATGAGCCCGAGGACGAAGCCAAGTTCGAATACCGCTGGCAATGGGCCTATCAGGAGCGGTTCAAGGCCGCCGGCCTGACCGCCATCCTCGGCTCGGGCTTCGATCCGGGCGTGACCAGCGTGTTTGCCAAATGGCTCAAGAAACACAAGCTGGACACGATCCGCCAGATCGACGTGCTGGACGCCAATGGCGGCAGCAACGATCAGGAGTTCGCCACCAATTTCAACCCCGAGATCAACCTGCGCGAAGTTCTGGCCGAGGTCCGTCACTGGGAAAACGGCGCATGGCAGCACAGCCCGGCCATGACCCACAAGGTCGAATTCGACTTCCCCGCCATCGGACCCAAGAATATGTACCTGATGTATCACGAGGAACTGGAGAGCCTCAGCACCCACTTCCCCGAGATCGAGCGCGCCCGCTTCTGGATGACCTTCGGCGATGCCTACATCACTCACGCCAAGGTGCTGGAAAACGTCGGCATGACCCGCATCGACCCGGTGATGCATGACGGCAAAGAGATCATCCCGATCCAATTCCTGAAAACCCTGCTGCCCGACCCCGGCGATCTGGGCGCAGAAACCAAGGGCAAGGCCTGCATCGGCGACATCGCCACAGGGCAAGCCAAAGACGGCTCGGGCGAAAAAACCTACTACATCTACAACATCTGCGACCACGAAGACTGCTACGCCGAGGTCGGCAGCCAGGCCGTCAGCTACACCACCGGCGTCCCCGCCATGATCGGCGCCGCGCAGGTCCTGAAAGGCAACTGGCGCGAGCCGGGCGTATGGAACATGGAACAGCTGGACCCGGACGACTTCATGGACATGCTGAACACCCATGGCCTGCCATGGCAGGTCCACGAACTCGACGGCCCCGTAGAATTCTAGATCCAGAACTTCATCTGGCTAAAAGTATCCCGGGGGTCCGGGGGCA